>NZ_JBISHH010000023.1:0-260173 GCF_045066735.1 Algibacter sp. Ld11
TGTATCTGTGTTCTCGGTTTGATTTCCTGCTAATACGCTATCATCGTTTAAGTCTTGCTCTGTGCATGATGTAAATACTGTTACTAATAAGGCTAATATGAATGTGATTTTTAATGCTTTCATTATTTTGTGTGTTTAAAGTGAATTGTTTCGCTATTTGTTTGTTATCTATTCGTCGATGTCGCCGCCTGTGAATTCATCAATATCTCCGCCTGTATCTGTGTTCTCGGTTTGATTTCCTGCTAATACGCTATCATCGTTTAAGTCTTGCTCTGTGCATGATGTAAATATTGTTACTAATAAGGCTAATATGAATGTGATTTTTAATGCTTTCATTATTCTGTGTTTTTAATGTGAATTGTTTCGCTATTTGTTTGTTATCTATTCGTCGATGTCGCCGCCTGTATAATACGCGCTCGTTGCTTCGTCATTTCCTAGAATTTCATCATCATTTAAATCTTGCTCTGTGCATGATGCGAATGCTGTTGCTAATACTGCTACTAATAATGTAATTTTTAATGCTTTCATTGTTTTGTGTTTTTAAGGTTAATTTTAAAAATTGGCAAATGGAATCCTGGCCCGATAATTTGTACGAATTAAAGGGTAAAAAACTGGTAATTATCTTAAGATCAGTGAAGCAAAAGTACAGAAGAATTTTTTTAAATTTTCAGTAAAAAAAGGATTTCCCGTAAAAAACATGCATAAAAAGGCTTAGCCTTACCGTAAAAATAAGGTTATTCTTGCGTAGAATGCATTACGTCGATAATCAGTCGCGACAAAGGCATTAAAAAAAAACAAATTGAAAGTAAAATTCTACAAAAAAAGCTATTTTTAGCTATAAAGTGGATTTATTTTTGACAATACTCGTCTTTACAATCTTAGTTTTCACATCTGCATTAGCAGGTAAATTTTGCATTCGAGTAATTAACATTTGAGCAGCACTTACTCCAATCTCTTTTGCATGTTGACGAATAGTTGTTAATTTTGGGATGGTATGATTAGAATCTGATTTACTTGCAAAAGCAATTACAGAGAAATCTTTTGGTACTTTTAGTCCTAAGTTTATAGCTGTGTTTAAAGCTATGATTCCAGACGAACTATCGGCTGCTATAACGGCATCAACGGTTCTATTCTTTTTTAAGAAAGATTTTATTTTTTTCTGATGATCGTCTTTTTTCTTTTTTATCTTTAAAACCAGTGGCTCTTGTACACCGTGCTCTAAGATTGCTTTATTGTATCCGCGCTCACGTAACTTACCAACACTGAGGTCGTTAATATTACTAATAAAGACAATATTTTTTCTTTTTTCTTTTAATAAACTCTTAGTTGCATTATACATGGCGTCAAAGTCATCGACTATAACTTTGTCGCACATGACATCGTGAGCAACCCGATCGAACATAACAATTGGTAACCCTTGACTAATGGTTTTTTTGAAGTGTTCAATTTCATTATTAATTTGTGTTTCTTCGGCCACCGATAAAATAAAACCATCTACACTACCATTGGCAAGTAATTGCAGACTTTGTTTTTCTTTTTCTAACGATTCATTCGATATACACGTGATAATATTGTAGCCATGTTTTGCAGCCTCAATTTCGATTCCAAAAAGTACTTTGGCCAAAATTCTGTTTAAAATATTTGGGATGATAACGCCTATGGTTTTCGTCTTATTATTTTTTAAACTTAACGCGACTTTGTTCGGTTTGTAATTGTACAGTTCTGCAAGCTCTTTTACACGTCTCACAGTATCCTCTCCAATTTCTTCGCTATTATTTAAAGCTTTTGAAACTGTAGAAATTGAAACGCCTAATTCTTTCGCTAATTGTTTTAATGTAACCATACCAGTTTTGAGATATAAAGAAGTGCAATTTACAAAAATAGTATTTTCAATTTAACCTATTACATATAAGTTACAATTATTTTATATTTGTAAAATAGACAATTATTAATAAGTCTCTATTTTATTCTTTCTCATTAATTATGACAGAACTCACCATAAAAGATAAAACACGTCTTCAAGAATATATAAAAATAGAACCTTTTAGAACACATACACGGGTAACCAAGCCGCACAAGCATAATAAATATTTAGAATTTATTTATTTTACTAAAGCTACGGGTTTCCATGTTATAGATCACTATAAAATAGAAATAAATCATCCCATCTTTTTTATTGTGAGAAAAGAACAAATTCATTATTGGCATTTAACCTCAGAACCTCAAGGCTACGTTATTATTATAAAAGAGGAGTTTATAGAGCAATGTTTAGATATTAAAATTAAACAACAGCTAATAAACATAAGTGCATTTACTTACTTGATAACTAAAGATAATAAAACTATCGAACAGTTATTTAAACTTCTAATTCACGAAAATAAAAACAAAAAAAACAAAGCTATTGTAGAAGGTCTATTAAAGGTGTTGCTAGGTAAACTTCTTCAAATTGAAAATAAAAAAACACCAAGTAACCTAACCATTTATCAAGAATTTATTGTGTTATTAAGCCAGCAAGAAACGCTATCTAATAGTGTAAAGCACTATGCAAACATACTCAATACTAGTCCGCAAAACCTGAACACAAGTTGCAGAAACGAATCTAATAAAACAGCTTCCGAAGTTTTGTCTAATTTTATTTTAAGTGAAGCCAAGCGTTTACTCTTATATACTGAAAAAAACATATCTCAAATCGCGTATACACTTTCTTTTAGAGATAATTCACATTTTACAAAATACTTTAAGCGGCACGTTGGAAAAACGCCTAGCGAGTTTAAAAGCAAAACATGATATATACCATAATTTTTTCAAAAACACCATTTTGTTTTAAGCAATACCTATAGCTTTGCTTCAAACAATTAAACGAACTAAAAAAATAACATTAAGTAAAATGAAACTTAAAATCTCTTTGGCATTCACAATGCTTTTCTTTTCAACCCAACTTATCTTTAGTCAAATAAGCGGTAAAATTATTGATGGTGACACCAACGAACCATTAGAGTACGCTACTGCAGCCCTATACAAAACCAACGGTGATTTAATTACGGGTGTTGTCACTAATATAGAAGGGCTCTTTTCTTTAGAAAACATTAAATCGGGCACGTTCTACATAGAAGCCTCTTTCATGGGATACACTTCTTATAAATCGGAAACTATTCAAGTTAATAAAAGAGGACAAGCTATTAACTTAGGACGCATTAAATTAACTTTAGGAAGCCAATTAAACGAAGTTATGATAAAAGCAGAACGTTCTGCTGTTGTTCATAAAATTGACCGTCAAGTATTCGATACAAAAAAATATCAAAATGCCGAAGGTGGCAATGCCGTTGATGTTATAAAAAACTTACCATCGGTTACCGTAGATGGCCAAGGTGAAATTAGTGTTCGTGGTAGTAAAGGATTTACAGTTTTGGTAAATGGAAAACCAACACAAGGCGATGCTGCTTCTATTTTAGCACAATTACCTGCAAATGCATTAGAAACCGTAGAACTAATTACAGCGCCATCTGCAAAATACGATCCAGAAGGAAAAGGTGGAATTTTAAATATTAAAACAAAAAAAGGAGCTACAAACGGTACATTTACTCAACTTAATGTTCGTGGTGGATTTCCTTCTATTGAACCTTACGATACTAAAGTACCGGCAAAACGCTATGGCATAGATGCTACAGTAAATAAACGTACCGATAAATGGAATATTTCTCTTGGAGCAAGTTACCAACGTAACGATAAAACAGGACGTCGTGAAGGCGATATGTTTATTGTAAACCAAGCCGAAAACAAAACCACCTTTTTACCTTCGGATGGTGAGCGTAGTTTTGATGAAGTTAGTTATAATGGCCGTTTTAATGTCGATTTTACACCTAATGAAAATGATGAGTTTTCACTTGGCTTTTTCGCAGGGAAACACACCAAAGAGCGGCTTGCCGATATTGTTTACTACGATAACCACGCCGTTTCACCAATTGGAACAGAAAACAGGTTATACACTTTTGAATATTATAACCACAACTTAAGGATTAGAAAAGGAGATTTCGCTTTAGGTAGTTTCGATTATGCACACAAATTTAATGACGATTCTAAATTATCCACTTCTATTTTATATGAATACACTTTTTTAGGTGGCCCAACTGTGAATGATAACTTAGGCCATCCTGATAATTCTATTATCTACCAACAAGAGTACAACACTAATGATAATCCGCTTTACGGAACACGGTTCAACCTAGATTACGCGTGGAAACCATTCTCTTTCGGAACACTTGAAACCGGCTACCAATACCGAGATATTGATCACAAAGGTGATTTTGTTTACGAACGTGATGGCGTTTTAGTACCAGAATTCTCTAGTGATATCCAATTAAAACGTGCCATTCATGCTGGTTATGCACAATTAACAGGCAAAAAAGACAACTGGGATTATAATGCTGGCGTGCGTTTAGAATCTATGGATAGAACGTACACCGAATCTTTAAAGAGTGAAACAACTCCAAATGTTTACGAATACGATTTTGTAAAACTATTTCCTTCTGCATCTGTGCAATATGCCATTAATGATAAAACGAACATTAAAGCTGCATACAGTAAACGTGTAGAGCGCACCACCACTTTAAAAATGAATAGTTTTGCCGAGCGTGAACATTCAGAAGTTTTTGAGCAAGGTGATAATACCTTATTACCAGAGTTTATAGATTTAGTTGAATTGGGCGTAACAAAAAAATTAAAAGGAGGCAATTCCGTTTATGCAACCACGTATTTTAGACATGTGAATAACGTGATAAACCGAGTAAACACATTAGCTTACGAAACCAACGGTGCCATAATAGACAGTGTTATAAACCGTGTATATTCTAACGTTGGGAAAAGCAATGCCGTAGGCTTAGAGTTTGGAGCAACACTTAAACCTACCAAAAACTGGACAAACGTTATTGGTGCAAATATCTATAATTATGCTATTGATGGTGTACTAAACTTTAATCACAGAGATGGTGTTTCTAGAAGTTACAATATTGATTCAAAGTCGACGATTTACTCTTTCAACTTAAATTCAACCTATTCATTTTGGGACAATGCATCACTGCAATTTACGTTCAATTATCTGTCCGATAGAAATACTGCTATGGGCGAAGACTCTAGATTCTATTCACCAAATTTAGCATTTAGAAAAACATTTTTTGACGATCGTTTAACAGCAACGTTACAATGGCAGAACATAGATATGGGATTACTTAGCACAAATGAACAACGCATTACAACTTCTAGACTAGACCAATTTTATACCACCACAAATTACAGATATGAAGTTGATATGGTATCTTTGAATTTATCGTACACCTTTAATACGGTTAAAAATAAATCTAAATTTATTGATAGTGAATTTGGTAAAAAAGAGTTTTAATAAATGACTTTCATAATAAAAATTAAACCTGCAAGACTTGAACATTTTGCAGGTTTTTTATTTTAATATTTAACTAACATCCCTGTCAATTCTAGTTTGTATTTTTGTGCTAAGAACTATTTTATATGAATTTATCTGAAGTAAAACTCGTTGTCACCGATATGGATGGCACACTATTAAATAACAATAGTGAAGTAAGCAATCGCTTTTTTAAACAATTTGAAGAACTTAAAAAACGAAATATTCATTTTGTAGCAGCTAGTGGGCGCCAATACCAAAGCATTGTGCATAAGCTCGATTCTATAAAACACGATATTTCTATAATTGCAGAAAACGGTGGATTAATGCAGCACAAAAATGAAACCAATGTGCTTTTAAAATTATCTAATGTAGATGTTTTGAAATCTATTGAAATACTCCGTAAAACTAAAGACTGTTATATTGTTTTATGCGGAAGAAAAAACGCTTATATTGAAACCAATGACGCTGAATTTATTTCAAAATTCAGTGAATATTACACTGCTTATAAAATTGTTGAAGATTTAACAAAAGTAACCGACGACGATTTTATGAAAATAGCTGTTTACCATTTTAAATCTTCAGAAGAGCATATTTTACCTCATATTTCAGAAATAGAAAACGATTATCAAGTAACAGTTTCTGGGCAAAACTGGCTCGATATTTCGCATATAGATGCCAATAAAGGCTACGCTTTAAATATGCTACAAAAAGACATGGGCATTAGTAAAAATGAAACTATGGTTTTTGGCGATTATAATAACGACTTGCAAATGCTACAATTAGCACATTTCAGTTATGCTATGCAAAATGCGCATCCTAATGTAAAGCAAGTAGCTAATTTTGAAACTAAAAGCAACATGGATCAAGGAGTAGAGACTGTTTTAGAAGCCCTAATAAACAGTAAATTTATTTAGAAGACTACGCTAAAACAGTAAAAAGCCTTCCAATTTCATTAAGAAAAAAGGAAGGCTTTTTATTTACAGTATTTAAAACTTACTTTCTAACCGCTTTTACAATAGCTAAAGCTGCTTTTACATCTTTCTCTAATTTTGCGTAATCTTTATTAGCAATAATATCTTTAGATATTAATTTAGATCCCATACCAACACAAGTAACACCCGCATCAAACCAACCTCTTAGGTTTTCTTCAGTTGGAGAAACTCCACCTGTAGGCATAACGCTTGTCCATGGTTGTGGGCCTTTAATTCCTTTTACAAATTGTGGTCCGTAGATATCACCAGGGAAAAGTTTTACAATTTCACATCCCAATTCTTCTGCTCTAGTAATCTCAGTCAATGTTCCACATCCTGGAGACCATAATACTTTTTTACGATTACAAGCAATTGCAATATCTTCTCTTAAAACTGGAGTTACAATAAAGTTTGCTCCTAAAGCCATGTAAAGTGAAGCTGCAGCACCATCTGTTACCGAACCAACGCCCATAATCATCCCTGGTAATTCGGCGATAGCATATTTAGTTAATTCACCAAAAACTTCGTGAGCGAAATCGCCACGCGCAGTAAATTCCATTAATCTTGCTCCACCATCGTAACACGCTTTTAATACGTTTTTACTTAATTCTATATCGTTATGAAAAAATAAAGGAATCATCCCTGTATCTTTCATGGCTTGCGCCACTTCTAATCTTGAAAATTGTGCCATTTTATTATATTTATTCGTTAAGTTAAATAAGCTGCTAAGCTGTTGATTCGCAAATAAACGACTCAACAGCTTAACAAATAAACTTATATATTATCTTGCAACACGTCCTGAAGCATCTCCACCCATAAGCTTCTCAACTTCGGCAACAGTTACTAAGTTTGCATCACCTTTAATAGTGTGTTTTAAACAAGATGCAGCAACTGCAAAGTCTAATGCATTTTGATCATCTTCTGGGTATTTTAATAATCCGTAGATTAAACCTCCCATGAACGAATCTCCACCACCTACTCTATCTACGATATCAGTAATTTGGTATTGACGCGTTTGTAACATTTCTTTTCCATCATATAAAACGCCTGCCCATGTGTTATGAGATGCAGAGATAGAACCTCTTAAAGTAGTAATTACTTTTTTAGCTCTTGGAAATTTTTCTGTCATTTGCTTACAAACTGATAAGAAAGCTTCTGCTTTAACATCATGTCCTGCTGTTTGAACAGCTGCTCCATCTGGCTTAATACCAAAGTGCATTTCTGCATCTTCTTCATTTCCTAAAACAATATCACAGTAAGATGTTAATTCTGTCATCACAGCTTCTCTATGAGCATCATCACAGTAATTCCATAATTTCGCACGGTAATTTAAATCTGTAGAAATAGTAATTCCTTTTGCACTTGCAGCTTTTACAGCTTCTAAACATACATCTGCAGAACCTTGAGAAATTGCAGGTGTAATTCCTGTCCAATGGAACCATTCACATCCTTCAAAAACAGTATCCCAATCAATCATTCCTGATTCAATTTCAGCAATTGCAGAGTGAGCACGATCATAAACCACTTTAGAACCTCTTGATACAGCTCCAGTTTCTAAGAAATAAATTCCTAAACGATCTCCACCATAAACAATTTTATCAACTCCAACACCTCTTTTACGCATTTCCATCATAGCACACTCACCAATATCATTCTTTGGTAAACGTGTTACAAAATCAACATCTACACCGTAATTAGCTAAAGAAACCGCTACGTTAGACTCTCCACCACCATAAACTGCGTCGAAATTATTTGCTTGTGAAAATCTTAAAAATCCTTGAGGAGCTAATCTTAACATGATTTCTCCGAATGTTACTACTTTACCCATTTTTTTAATACTTATTAATTTAATTAAAGTTGCTTAAACGTTTAACCAAAAAATTAAAAATAAATCAAAACCTTATATTTTAAATATCGTGCTTTGATTATAAATACTAACTCAGTATATTTGCTTAAACGTTTAAGCAAATATATAAAAAATTTCATTGTGAAAAAGAAAACAACCATAAAAGATATTGCAAACGTTTTAAATATTTCTGCCGCCGCGGTTTCAAAAGCACTTCATGACGACTCCAGAATTAGTGATAAAACTAAAAAAGCCGTAAAACAAGTTGCAAAAAACCTAAACTACCAACCCAATCATTTAGCTAGTGCTTTACGAAGCGGTAAAAGTAATTTAGTTGGCGTTATCGTACCACGTACAAATAGCAACTTCTTCTCTTCAGTTATTCAAAATATGGAAGAGGTTTTAAATAAGGCCGGTTACAATATTATTATTACGCAATCTAATGAGTCTTATCATAAAGAATGCGCAAATATTGATACCTTATTATTCACACAAGTCGATGGTATAATTGCTTCAATGGCCAATGAAACTATAGATTTAAGTTATTATGAAAAGATAAAATCGAAAGGTATTCCATTAATTTTATTTGACCGTGGTGAAAATGATTTAAACGTAGATTATATAGGTATTGATGATTACAACAGCAGCCATATGATTGTGGAGCACTTGGTAAACCAAGGTTGTAAACGCATTGCCCATATTGGAGGTTTTAAACGTACTCGAATTTTTAACAATAGAATTCGTGGTTATGTGGATGCTTTAAAAAAATATAATTTACCACAAGATCCAGAACTCTTAATTGAAAGTAGCCTAACAACTGAAGATGGTAGAGAAAAAATGACTCAATTATTAGCTTTAAACAATAGACCAGATGCTGTTTATGTTGCTGGAGATTATGCTGCTTTAGGTGCTTTTCAGGTTTTAAATGAACAAAAAATTAAAATGCCTGAAGATATTGCTTTAGTTGGTTTTGGAAATGAAGCTTTTACAGCTATAGTTTCTCCAACCATTTCGAGTATTGAACAACATAGCTCAGAAATTGGCCAACTTGCTGCTAAAACCTTTTTAAAGCACGTTAAAAAAGAATCGTTTACCCAAACACTAAACAAGATTATTTTAAACGCGGAACTGATTATTAGAGACTCTTCTAAAAAACAATAAAGCGTCTTTGTAATTAAACAAAGACGCTTTATAAGTTTTGACTAAATCTATAATTATTTAGATACCTAAAGCTTGTCCACCACCAATTTGGATAGTTTCAGCTGTAATAAAAGATGCATCTTTACTAGCTAAGAAAGAAATAACACCAGACACTTCCTCTGGCTGACCTAATCTACCTAATAAAACACTGTTTGCCCAAGAAGCAAAAACTTCTGGTTTAGTCGCTTTAATTTGTGCGTGGAAAGGCGTATCAATAGTACCAGGTGATACTGCATTTACTCTAATTCCGTATTCTGCTAAATCTTTAGCTAAAGCTCTAGTGATAGATTGTACTCCACCTTTAGATACTGAATAAATTCCAGCTCCAGGTCCTGCACCATTCCATGCTGCATTAGAAGTATAGTTAATTATGCTAGGGTTTTCACTTTTCTTAAGGAAAGGAATAGCTGCTCTTGATGCAAAAAATACTGAATCTAAGTTTAAAGCCATAACAAATCTGTATTGTTCAGTTGTCATTTCTTCAAATCTAGCTCTAACACCAATACCACCTGTGTTGTTTACAAGAACATCAATTTTCCCGTATTTTTCACCAATTTTAGTAATGTTTTCAGTTACTGCTTCGTCTTTTGTCATATCAAATCCGAAATATTCAGCAGTAATTCCTTCTGCAGTAAGTTCTTTTACACGTTGTGCACCTACTTCATCTTCAATACCATTTAATACTACAGTGTATCCGTCTTGACCTAATCTTTTTGCTACTTGAAAACCAATACCACCTGTAGCACCTGTTATAACCGCTACTTTTACTTTTGAATCACTCATCTTTTTTAAATTTAAGTTTTATTATTATATGCTTTATTTTTTATTTTTCTTTTAACGGATGTACTTTAGGAATTAAAAACCAAACAGCTGATAAAGCTATTATAGCTAATGCTCCACCAATTAAAAATGCAGGTGTATAGTTACCTCCTGTAGTTACAAACGTAACTAAGATAGTAAGTCCTGCAGCTCCCAATTTAGCTCCCATTCCTGCAAAACCAGAAAGCGTACCAACAATTTTTCCACTGTAAAGATCACTCGGAAGTGTTTGAATATTTCCAATAGCCACTTGAAAACCAAACAGTAGCACGGCCATAATAATTACCGCATTGATGGCTGTACCAGGCGCTCTTAAAAGAAAGAAGCAAGGAATCATAATTAAACAGCCCAAGGTGATAGTCATTTTACGAGTTTTATCTACAGACCATCCGGCGTTTAATCTATTTTTAGCAATTAAGCCTCCAGAGATTGCGCCAATCATAGCACCAACATAAGGTACCCATGCAGAGAACGCTATTTCTTTTATATTTAAACCAAAAACCTCTGATAGATAAATTGGTATCCAAACAATAAAAAGCCACCAAATAGGATCGATTGCAGAAGAGGCAATTATAACACCCCAACTCTCTTTACGCTTTAACAATTCTCCTGTATTAGGACTATAGCCATCATCGTAAGTACCATCATTGTCAATATCCTGATTTTTTTGTCCAGAAAGAATATATTGTTTTTCTTCATCTGATAACCAAGGGTGAGATTTAGGATCCCCCTTAACAATAAATAACCAAGGTAATAACCATAAAAATCCAAGAGCTGCAACAACTATGAATATAGCTTTCCAATCGAAATAAGCAGATAACAACCCAATAACTGGATAAGCAACTATACCTCCAATGGCTGCTCCGGAATTAAAAATTCCCTGAGCAAGTGCACGCTCTTTTGTCGGGAACCACTCTGCATTAGCTTTAGCCGCTCCAGGCCAATTTCCTGCCTCAGCAATCCCTAAGATTGATCTAAAGATTGAAAAAGTTAGCATACCTTGTGCGAATGCGTGTAAAAAGGTAGCAATCGACCATACACCAATTGAAAGTGCAAATCCAATTCTGGTACCAATCCAATCGAAAATTTTTCCAAAAAGAGCTTGACCTCCAGCATATGAAAGTATAAATACAGTTGATATGGTACCGTAAATAGCTTTATGGCCATCCTTATCCATTTCAGGAAATAAATCGTTTGCGATATCAGGCCAAAGCGCTCCAAAAGCTTGCCTATCTATATAGTTTATAACTGCAGCCAACGCAACAAGTCCTACAACCCACCATCTTAATCCGTTTACTTTCATAACTTTATTATAATTAAGTTTAATTTAAATATTCGATTATATTCGAATACGTTATTTTTCAAATGAGATTCAATTTATTCAACCTTATAACAATATTGATAAAGAATCTTAAAATGATCCTTCATTTTTTGTTTGGCTAATACGGGGTCTTGCTTTTTTATAGCATCGTAAATATCATTATGCTCTTGAATTCCTACAACAGCCTGATCTATATTACAAACATGGTACTTACCGAAATCGATAATTATTTGCGGTGTAATAGTTAACATAAACATGTTTATGGTGCTATTTCCACTTGCTTTTGCTATAGCTAAATGAAAAAGTAAATCTTCTTGAACAGCATCTTCTCCAGACAAGGCTTTTTCCTTGTAAGCATCTAAGGCTGCTTTTATATTTTTTAAATCTTCTTCCGTTCTTCGTAAAGACGCTAATCTCACCGTTTTTAATTCCAACAAAATTCTTGTTTCTACTAAAGATTTAAAATCGGAAGACTCTAACCTTAAAATGTCATCAATCATTCCGTTCATAGCAATTACACCTATATTTGCTACAAAAGTGCCACTTTGAGGAATAGATTTTAATAAGCCGTAAAACTCTAATTTTTGAATAGCATCACGAACGTTAGAGCGTGTTACTTCAAACTTTTCAGATAAGGTTCGCTCTGCAGGTAGTTTATCTCCAGGCTCTAAGTTTTTAAAATTGATTAGATCTCTAATTTTACCAATTATATCGTTTTGTGCTTTCTGACTATCGCTTAATGTAACTACTTCTAACTTCATATTTTTTTCAATTTAATGACTACCAACCGGTTAACACTTACTTATGATTAACCAAATAATGGTGCTAAACTTAAACAAAACAGTTAAGTTATTAATCCTGTTTTATCTAGTATATTTTTATAACCTGATCAAATAGATTTCTATTTATTATTCCTTTAATGGCTTACTTCAAGTTCGTAATACTTAATTTTAGAATACGCCCCCTCATCTCTTGATTGAAAATAATTTCCTGCCTTAAAATAGTTTTCAAAAACACCCCACTTTCTCATGTGTATATCTTCATAAACCTTGTACTCATTATTATTCAATACAACAACCATTTTACCTTCAGATACTTTTACTTCTAACGTAAATTTTCTAAAACCAACTTCTTGTTCAAAATTAAATCCGTCATCATCATCCCAAGCATCTTCATGCAATAAAGCTTCACCAGTTGCGCTTAAATCTTTAAGCACTTTTGTCTTCACTCTAATTTTACCTCTATCCCAATATATTTTCAAAATTGGAGGTGCGTTATTATCTTTTTGACCAATTAAATCTCTTTGTTCATTTGTTAAACGCCCATGAATTTGCATGATAATAGTTCTATGATACTTACCGTCTGAATCTTTTGTTGTTTCTCCCATGGCTAGTTTCCCTTTCATGTTAGCACCATCTGCAAAGGTCCAGTTCGTATTATTATCACCAGGAACCATTTGCTCCCTTAATTCAGATCTTGTGTACTTTGTATTTGCCGTTGTGGCATTACTCGGAAAAGAATAAAAAACCAATGCTCCACTAGTAGAATCATTATACATATATGGTAATAACCTTTCGTCTGTGGCGTAATCTAAAATCTCTGGAGGCTCAATGTTCATTGCGCCACCCTTACTATTCTTTTCAGGAGTTGTAACACTCCAATGACTTAAATCTATATTTGGAAGCTTAATTTTTTTCTTCCTTTTTTTCTTCTTCTTTTTATTTTCAACTTTAATATCCGAATCTGAAACGTTGCTTTTCTGTGCATGACAAGCAACGTTTCCAGATAGAAAAGCTGTTAATATAATTACTAATATTTCTTTTTTAAAGTGTTTCATTTTTACTAAAAATATTTTTATTAAAACCCAGGAGTTTCAATTGAAATATCATCTAAATATACTTCTGAATCTCCATTTATACCACTAGATGGTACGGCATAAAATACAGCATTAGATGAGCTCGCTATAAAGCTAAATGTATGTTCTACATATGAATTTGGATTTCCTGAAACCGTATATACTACATCACTATTTCCTGCTAAATCATTTTCATCTTGAACTTCATTATTTAATATATATATATTAAAATCATCTGCAGATTCTGTTCTAACATACATGGTTATAGTATACTCTACTCCAGTTTCTACCGCAAATGGCTGGTAAGCCCTACGGTCGTTACTACTAAATTTTAAAGCGTATGTACCAAAATTTGCCGAAGTTGTAATACCGGCAGCTTTTAAGCCTAAACCATCTCTAAGTCCCGTATTATCCCATAAGTACGGACTATCCGATCCATCTTTTAATGTATTTGGAGGATCTGTTTCCCAAGCATCATTATTATCATCTTTATTTGCTGTAAACTCGTCCATAGTACCATTAAGAATTGCTGCTGCAAAAGTTGCGGTAACTCCAGTAGGCTGACCTGAAGCATCAAAACCAGGTGTTTGAATTGATATATCGTCTAAATAAACTTCAGAATCTCCGCTAATTCCACTGTCTGGCACAGCATAAAACACTGCCGTTGAAGAACTTGCTCTGAAAGTAAAAGTGTGTTCTACGTATGAGTTTGGATTTCCTGAAACCGTATATACTGCATCACTATTTCCCGCTAAATCATTCTCATCTTGAGCTTCATTATTAAGCATATACACATTAAAATTATCTCCTGTTTCTGTTCTAACAAACATTGAAACGGTGTACTCTACTCCAACCTCAACTGCAAATGGTTGATAAGCTCTACGATCGTTACTACTAAATTTTAATGCATAGCTACCGGTATTAGCAGATGTGGTTATTCCAGCAGCTTTTAATCCTAAGTCATCTCTAAGACCTTTATTATCCCATAAGTATGGACTGTCCGATCCGTCTTTTAAACTATTTGGAGGATCTGTTTCCCATGCATCGTTATTATCATCCTTGTTAGCTGTAAACTCATCCATTGTACCATTTAGAATAACGGCTGCAAAGGTTGCTTGAATGCCTCCAACTGGAACCCCAATTGTTATACTTTTAGATACACCTGCTTCATTTGTAGTTGTTAATATTACATCATAACTACCTTCTCCTGCATAAATATGTGTTGGGTTCTGCTCTGTTGATGTAGTACCATCACCAAAATCCCAACTATAAGAAACTGCTAAAACTGATGCATCCGTGAAATTTACGGTAAAACCTGAGACAGCAAACGTAAAATCTGGAACGGTAGATAAAACCAAGCCTTCGATGTTTTTTGATACAGAAACACTTGCTCCTAAAAAATTAGTTGCAGTAAGCGTTGCTACAAAAGTTTCTGCTGTTTTATAAACATGTACAGGACTAAAATCGGCATCATCTTCAGTATCTTCAGAATCCCATTCTAAAGTTTCCTCATCACCAAAATTCCAAACTAAGCTATTAGCTCCAGAACTAAGGTTTTGAAAAGTTACTTCTGAATCTACTATTGTAAAATCAAAATCAAGAAAAAGGGGAGCTACTTCCGATGAATCTTCTGCTACCAAACCTTCAGAACTTTTTGTGGTAAGTTTTACGGTATATAGACCTCCAACAGCGTAAGTATAATTTGGATTTGCATCTGTAGATGTGTTACCATCTCCAAAATCCCATAAATAAGAAGCAGCATCTGTTGAATAACTTCTAAACACAAATGACATAGTATCATCTGCACTTGTGCTTGTTGTAAATAATGTATTTGGTTGTATATTATTTACATTTCCTGTAGGCGGTATAAACTCATCGTATCCGCTATCATAACAAGATATAAGACCCAAAAACATGAATAGTAAAGCTAAAACGCTTCTATCTAATTTTTTAAATAATTTATAATTCATAATATTAAATTTTTAGAAGGTTTTTATTGTTTAACTACGATATCAAATGCATCTAACCTACTTTCTACACCTGTGTTGGTAAGTAAGATAATAACACTCTCATTCTCTCCTGCTTCGAATGTGATGGCGTGTTTTTTGAATACATTTGCTACTCTACCATCGTTTGTATCCGTTCTAGACGCAATAATATTCGATTCTAATTTAGCTTCCTCAAGATTGGAAGCATTAGTATTTATAATGGCTACTGTTACGTCTCCAAAGGTATCTTCTTCAAAAGCACTAAAATATGATAATACGTAAGTTGCACCTGGCGTTACCTCAATTTCTTGATAGCCCGTTCTGGTACCATCTGAAGGGAACTTTGCTGCTTGAATCCCTTCAGGCAAATCATTTCCTTCACCTCTACCGTTACTATCGGTATTAATCTGAAAAACAGACCCCCAACTAGAACTACTTGGAGATCTCCAAGAGTCTCTACCATCGCCAGATCCATCAAACAAACTATTATCTTCAAAACCAGGCTCGCCTATTTCAGGAATTGGAATTGTTGGTACTGCTTGATTTACGGTAATTATCTTTTCTGTGTAATTCGACTTACCAAGATTATCAGTTACCGTTAACCCAACCGTATAATCTCCTGGGCCAGGAAAACCAAATATAAGTTCTCTATCTTGTAAGGTTGCCGCTTCTAAATTTTCAATTTGACTTTCTAAATCTGCCACATTTTGCTTTATTTCATCAGAAAGATTATTGTTAGCAGTTTCTAATTGGCTTTCGAAATCGGTAATTTGAGATTCAAGAACCGCTTTCTTTTCTGCATTACTCTCGCAAGGAACTTTAAATTCAAGCTTAGCAATCTCTTTTTCAATAGCAACTATTTCAGCTAATTCAGCCTCTATCGACTTTTCTAAAATTGGCAAATCTTTATTAATTAAAGTTACTCCATCAGCTGGTGTAACTACCCATTCGTAATTTGTACCATTTACAGCTAAGTTTGAACCAGCTTGAAAATTAATTTCATAGTTTGCCCAAAGCTCTTCTTTATTGCAATTAAACTCTGAAGATGTTACATCGGTAGAGTTATAAAAAGGTGTTGGTCCTGTGATATCTTCCAAATCACCAACATTAGCTAAATCATCGCTAACACAAGCTGTTAGAGATACTAACGCACCAACCACTACATATTTTAAATTAAACAAATATTTTTTCATAATTATGAGGTATTAGTATCCGTTGTTTTGTTTGTAAAAGTTTGGTAAATTATCTATTTCTCTTTGAGGAAAAGGAAGATATTTCTTCTCGTTGGTATAAAACAAACTATTTAAAGTTGAAAAATCAGTTAATACTCTATCGGCTTCACCAAACCTAATTAAATCATATAAACGTTGGTTTTCGTACACAAACTCAACCTGTCTTTCAGCCAACAATTCGTCCTTTGTTACATTAACGACTTCCTCTAAGCCCGCTCTTAATCTTACTTGATTAAATGCATCAATAGCTCTGGAATCTGTTGTACTATCATCAGTACCTAAAATAGCTTCTACATATAATAATAGCACATCAGCATATCTTAAAACAATCCAATCATTATCACCAATTTCACCATCTGTTGGAAATTTAGCATTAAAAACATCCACAGTATTATCATTTGAAAAAGCACTATAATCTAATGCTTTAATAGTTCCAGGGAATCTTACAGGCTGTAATTCCGGCGTCATGATCTCTAAAAAATTAGGAGAAGCGATATTTACACCATTAGAAGGACCTTGCAACGTCATTGCGAAACTATGAGATTCTGAATCTGTTTCAACTTGATCTCCTAAACCACTATCACTAGTAGTGTAATTATCACTACTAACAAGATCGTAAGCTATAGAGAAAATAACTTCTTCATTGATTTCAAAACCAGGATTATTAGACCAGTCACCATCAAGAACTGGATCTGATGCTAATGCAGACTCTGAAAAACCACCTGTAAATTGATTACCAAAAACATTACCGTAGTCTACTGCTAAAGTTGCATAGTACTCCCGATCGGTTAAACTTGCATCACGTTCTGTATATATTAAATCATAGTTGTATACACTATTATTTTCTATAACTGAAGCTAATAATAATTCTGCCTCTTCGTAATTAGGATTAGGCTGACTTAAATACGCTTTAGCAGCTAAACAAATAGCAGCACCTTTAGAAGGGCGGTATCTGTTCTGTGCAACACCATCTAAGTAAGCTATTGATGTTTTAAAATCGCTAATAATTTTCGCATAAACATCTGCTTCAGGAAGTTGAGGATAATCTAATGCTTCGTCTTTAGTAATATCTAAAACCTTATCTACAAATGGTACATTTTGATATGCTCTTACTAAGTTAAAGTGACATAATGCTCTCATAAAATAAGCTTCACCCACGGTGTATTGCTGATTTTCTGGAGCTAAAAACCTATTATCAATAACGGTATTAGCATGTTTAATGGTAGACATATTGTTAGAATAATATGTTGATACATCTCCATTATTAGGATCTACATTGTAGGCATTAATTGCCGGAAAGTTTCCGTTTTCAGAATTTGCTCTAACATTATCAGATCTTAATTCTATTAAAAGAAATTCGTTTGCTGGCACTTTTTGATAAGCATCTAAAACACCATTTGACAATAATTCAAATCCATTGTTGGTCTGCAATAGCTCTTCTATAGAAAGTGCCGTTGGATTACTAAGGTCTAATTCTTTCTCACAACTTGTAACTAAAGCTGCTAAAGAAAAACAAAGTATTATATTTTTATATATCTTTTTCATAATTAATTAAAATTGAAAGTTAATCCCTGCTGAAATTGTTCTAACCACAGGACCATCTCCTCTTTGGTAACCCGATGTTAATGGCGTATTGGCATTATCAGATGTTTGTCCAGATGCATCAGGATTAAACCCTTCGTACCCTTTTGCTGTAAAGAATAATAAGTTTTCACCTGTTATATAAAATCTTAGTTTGTCTATATTATTCCTTGAAGTAAATGAATCGGGAAGCGAGTAGCCAAGTGTTACGTTTCTTAAGGTAACAAAAGAAGCATCTTGAATGTGATCGTCTGTAAACCTTCTGTGCACCGTTAAATCTCTATCAGGGAAATTAGCTAACTCATTAACTGCAGATTCACTAGCATAATATAACTGATCTAAATCGGCTACACGAACTTCTGCGCCATGAGATCCTTGCCATTGAAAAGCAAAATCGAAATCCTTATAAGTAAAATCGGAATTGAAACCCCAAGTAAAATCTGGATATGGGCTACCTAATTCTGTTCTATCTTCATCATCAATAATTCCGTCATTATTTAAATCCTTAACATAAACATCTGCAAAATCATTATTAAATCTATTAAAAGGGTTATCAACCCATTCTAAAGGAATTTCTTTTTCGTAAACCCAACCATAAAAAGATGTTATTGGTTGTCCCACACGAGCTATAAATTGTGTTGCTCTTGTGTCTTGAGATATTTCTGAAATAATTTGTTCACTTTTCCCTAAACTTTGTACCGTATTTCTATTTAAAGAAAACTGTCCAGAAGCAGCCCAACTAAAATCTTCTGTAGTTATAAGTCTTGAGTTTAATTCAATTTCAACACCTTCATTTTTTACTTCACCTATATTTTGAAGCCAATTATCAGCACCATATGTACCAGGCACAGGAGCAAAAAGAATTAAATCTTCACTCGTTCTTGTATAGTAATCTAAAGTTAAGTTTAATAGACTCCTACCGAAAGTAACATCTAGTCCTGGGTTGAATTCTACAAGTTTTTCCCAACCTAAATCTTGATTTGCTAAAGTTAAACCTTTAACTCCCGTTTGGCCATTATAGCCAACAGTACCAAATGTTTCTTCAAACCTGTAAAGCGATTCGAAAATATTGTTAGATATTTCGTTAGATCCAGAAATACCGTAACTAGCTCTTAATTTTAAAAAGCTTACGACTTCACTAGATTCCAAAAAGTTTTCTTTAGATAAAACCCAACCAACAGATGCTGCTGGAAAGAATCCAAAACGCGTGTTTGGACCAAAACGTGTACTTCCATCTGTACGAGCAGATACTTGAAATAAGTACTTCTCATCATAATTGTAATCTATTCTTCCAAAATACGAAACCAATTTATCTGTTCCGTTATCAGTATAGGTTGTTCCTCCATCTGCAAGTGCAATGTTATTATTGAAATCATTGGTGTAACCTACAGCTTCTGTTTCTTGTGTGTAAAAATCCCTTTGAGTATACTCAAAACCAAATACGGAATTGAAATCATGCTTACCAAAACTTTTCTTGTATTTTACAAGAGACTCAAATGCAAATTGATTTAGCTCATCTCTTCCTTCTGCACGAAAAGCTTCTTGATCTCTATTTTCTTGACCGTATAAATAATCGAAATCATTGTTCTTGTTATGTCTAAAAACACCAGAAATTGTTTGTCTAAAATTAAGCCCTTTTGCTAACTCAAAATCAATGTAAGATGAAGCGTTTAAACTTAACTTCTTTTTTGTTCTAGAACGTTCCAAAAAGTGAACTAATGGATGTACATTTTTTGTAGTAGATAATGTTAACCCGCCTGAAGTTAAATCACTCGCTACTGGAAGACCTGTATTTGGATCTCTTAAAATTTGTCTTGGGTTATTTGGATCTTGCGTAAAAACGTGATCAAAAGCCCTAGAAAAACCATAACTACCTTCCTCTAGGTTTTCAAATAATTTACCAGCATCTGTAGAGGTTCCTACATCTGTAGGGAAATTAGTTACATATTCTAAATGGTCTTCATTTAAGTAAAGAGGTAAATGCCCATATTGTCTTAACGGATCTGTAAACCTCGCTGGTAACTTTTTTTGATCATTATAATTTACATTTAAGTTAGCCCCAAACTTTATCTTTTTGTTTTTCGACTTACTATCAACCTTAATTCTAGCATTGTACTTTTTAAAATTATCCGTTAATGCAATACCTTCATCTTCAAGATATCCTAAAGACGCCGTGTAACTAGTTAATTCCGTTCCTCCTCTAACACCTAAAGAATGACTTGTTATTACTCCGCCATTAAAAACTTCATCTTGCCAATTTTTTTCACCACCTCCAAGAGAAGCAATAAAATCCATAGCATCTAACTCAGCATAGGCCGAATCGTAATCACCAATAATTCTATCATAATTTGGACTGTCTACCGAGATATCATTAATAACACCTTGTAATCCATTTAACCTAGCTCTTTCGTCAGAAATACTTGTGTTAAAATTATCGTTCTTATTAGCGTATTTATATCCGGTAAATGAGTTAAAAGAAAACTTAGTTTTACCTGAAACACCTTTTTTAAGCGTTACTAAAATCACACCGTTTGCACCACGAGATCCGTATATAGCAACAGAGGAAGCATCTTTTAAAACACTTATAGAATCGATATCATTATTATCTATAGAACCTAAAATATCAGCATCATTACCTAAAACAATACCATCTACAACAATTAGTGGTGATGATGAGCCTGTAATAGACCCAGGACCTCTTAAGGTAATTTTAGGATCTCCACCAGCCTCTGATGCTCCTACTTGAATTCTTAGACCTGCTACTTTTCCTTGAAGTGCATCTTCAACACGAGCAACAGAAACATCTTCTAGAGCTTTACCAGATACTTTCGATAATGCACTTGTTATTGTTTTTTGCTTTTGATCGCCATACCCTATAATAACAACCTCATTTAACTGAGCAACGTCTTCTTTAAGTGAAATATTTAGAGTTTTCTGATTTGATATGATGATCGTTTGAGACACAAACCCTATGTAAGAAATCTGAAGAACATCACCTTTTTCAACTTTTATATCGAAAACACCATCAAAATCTGTAGACGCTCCTTTTGATGTGTTTTTAACGATAACATTTACCCCTGGAATAGGAATGCCATCTGTCGCTGAAACAACAACACCTTTCAGTTGCATGCTGCTCTGCGCAAATAAAGTAATATTGAAAACCAACATTACTACTAAAATTAGTTTAGACTTTAAATTCATAATCAATTTAGTTTAATTTTTGTTTGGTCTGGAATTCACACTCCAGAATTAATTGAACTCTCTTATGTTCAAAAAACGTGATTATTTTAAGAGATATTTAACTCTTAAAGCAATCCTAAAAACAATATGAACTAACTGTAATCTTAGTAATTTTGTAGAACACATGTTTTTAATACTGTAATTGCATGTTTTTAATTTACTTCCCTCCTAAAAGAAGTAAATCAACTAAAAAAGGATGGGCGCACACCCGTCCTTTTTTTATTCTATTTAAAAAAAGCTTTCACCTTACTTCCTATTATTATAAGTATTGGTTTACTTCATTCAATTCAATAACTGGTTGACCAGATTGGTTTACCAAATATATATAAAATTTTGTTAATTACAGCCTTTAAATACATTTTAACTAAAAAAATGTTAAAACATTTTTTTAGTTTTTTAAAGAATTGATATAAAAACACCTAATAAAACATCGTCTCTACCTAAAAAGGTGTTAAAAAATATCATTTTAATAACAAAATAGATTTTATACTTTAATTATTTGTCTCCAAAATAAGACACACCATCACCACTTAAAAAATCTTCTCTTACCGGACTAAACGTGTCAATTAACTCACCTGCTTCCAGACAAACCGCACTATGTAATAAATTCGGCTCAATATATACACCATCTCCTGCTTCTACAATTTGCTTTACTCCATCAATTTCAAATTCAAATTTACCTGAAGCACAAAAAGTAGCTTGCGTGTGAAAGTGTTGATGAGGAGAACCTAATGCTCCTTTCTCAAATTTTACCCTTACCATCATAATTTGATTATCGTAACCCAAAAACTTTCTTGAAACTCCTCCTCCAAGTTCTTCCCATTCCATGTCTTTTGTGATGACATACTTTTCACTTAATCTTTTCATAATTTTTTATTTAAGTTGATTTATTTATTTGAAATAATAAGAACCAGACCACTCATAATTCTCATTATTAATTTTCAATTTATGTGTTGCATCCTTTCCTGAATTGATATTGGCAGTAATAAATAATTTAGAATTACCTTTTACGTTAGTAATAACAATTGCTGTATAATCTTCCGTATCTAAAAGCACTTTTAACTCTGCTATATTACTTTTAGAGTTTACTGCAGATTCTGTTACTGGACTATAACTTCCATGCGCCTCAATCGCAGACACAAACGTTGTGTTCTTTACATTTTTACGCCTTAAAAGTAAAGCGGCCTCTCGTCTTAAATTAAAATAAGGATCGTTTGCTCCTATTCGCGTAAACAACAAATCGTCGGCGGTAGTAGTCACCATTGTTAACGTGTAAAATGCTCCCTTATTTAACCAAGACAATTTACTATTATCACTTTGCGCTTTAGCGGAACCTTCAACAAACAAATGCTGATATCCGTTCTTATTACCTAAAGTTTTTAATGTAGCTGGTATTTTATATTCGAAGTTAGTTTGTAAAACCTGACCCAAAAAGTAATATGGAAAATCATATTGATTAGCCTTATTTGATGTTACCTTCATAATATCCAAAACATATGGTTTTTCAAAATCTTCGTCCTTTATAATAGCCATAGTACGAAGCATTTCTGTTCCAACGTAGGCATGAACATCTTTTGCACTTACTACTTGTACATTGTCATGCTCTGAAGAAAAATAATTAAGGTCTGGATGATATTTATTCCCTGTTTCGAAATCGCCATTAAAATGAGATATTTCATTTTGCGTTATAGTATTATGAGCTATGGTTTGTTTCGCCCAAGTTTTATTTTCTTTTAAATAATTTCCGCCACCTTTTTGTTCAATATTCACAAAACGAGCTAAGCCATAATCTTGGATAACCTCATCGCCATTCTCGTATAATGAATATGATAATTTATCGTAATGCCCATGACTTGAACCTTGTGCCGCGTACTTAAAAACAAGTTCCATACCTTCGTTACGCAAAATACCTACACCTCCTTGAGTGCCATTAGGCCCATCTGATAAATTAATAGACTTTTTGCTAAATGGTGTTTCTTCTTCATTTTTTATTCCGAGTGCTACAGCTAATCCAGAATCATCCAACAGCACTTTATTTTGCTGCTTTGCAATACTTAAAAGCCCTGAATCTTGTCCTCCAAAATGATACGAAATATCTACAGCTGTTACTAAAGCACTATTGTAATAAGACATCCCTTTTTGACCATCGTTAAGTGGAAAAAAGTCACCATCGGCATCAGATAAATTTAAAAGCGCATTTATTGATTTTAAAAGTACGCCTTCTTTATATTCAAAAATCTTTACATCTGGCCTTACATTATGCAAGCCTTCAGCAAAAATTAAAAACGGATACATGGCATATCTTTGATAATATGGTCCTTCATTATAATAGCCATCAGGTGAAAAAGGCTCTTCTATGTTAGCCAAAAATCCAGCTTTCCCGTCCTTATTAATATACCCACCGTCATCATCTTTAGCGGTTTTGTCCATTTCTAAATCCTTAATTCCGTACAAAGCGCGATTGATTAACTCTTCATCATTCATAACCAAACCTATCATTCCAACCGCTGCATTCCCCCATGTACTATGGTTATGCACTCTATTATAAAATTGTGGATTTTCTATAGAAATATAATCAGCAAATGGTTTAAACAAGTTAGTTTCTAGCTTATTTCTTTCCTCTTCAGTTAAGTAATTATAAACACAATCATAAGCCTGACTCACATACACCAACCAGTTAGAATCGTTTAAACATTGCCAAAACAACTTGCCTCTCGCGTAAGATCTTGTTTTAGGATGCTTAGGCAATCCTTTATACATACCCTCGTACTGCATAAGCATATCTTTAACATACTTCGCATATTTTTCATCATCTAAAATTTGATATAAAACTCCCGCTTTTTGTAAAACAATCATGTTACGTTTATGACGCACATGGGTGTAACCCCCAGAATAATCTTTAGGTGTTGGTGTATCAATACCTAACTCAATTTCGGCATCAATTTCTTCTTGAACTTCTTTTAAGGTATTATCAAAAATTGGAATATTACCTAACTGCGCTCTAATATCCGCAACTCCTTTTTTTGTAAGAATTAAACTAGGATGACCTCCTTCGGTCTCAGTAGAAATCATTTCACTTTTCTCATTCGATACCTGCTCCTTACAAGAGAACATCGAAACTAAAACGAGTATTAAACTGAGTAAATTGACTCCTGATTTTTTCATTTTATTAGAATTGGTTTAATTGGTTTACCAAATTGGTTTACCAAATATAGACATAATTATCACTTACACAAAAGAATGACTAACAAATCCCAGATTTTAACAATCCAAAAAAACATAAGTTTTGTTGCATACAGCAAGATTTTTCAGCTAAACAACGCAAGGTTAGTACCTGCGAGTTAAAAATAATTTTACATCCAAAACATTTATTAGAAAACTAACACAAATGGTTCAAAAGTGAAAAATATTGCGCGTTAAAACATCATAATCTAAACCAATCTAAGAAATCAAGCAAACAGATTTTAAAGTTGCCATTTAAAAAAGAAATAAATTTCAACTTTATTGTTAAATATTTTCTTACATTAGAAGTGTAAGATTAAAGATTAAAAAACGCACACGTAATTAATTTTAAAAAAAATCTTAATCCTTAAATAAAACAATTTATGTATTCAGTTTTATTTCAAAACACATGTACTAACTAAAATAAAGCAAACACTTTCATCAAATCAAAGCCACATAACCCTTAATCACAAAACCTATTTTGATCAAAAAATCAAAAAACAAGCATGATTTATTTCAATTTACTAAAAAATTAACACATATTTTGCCTTGTACATAAAACAGCCGAATCCTAAGAGTAATCTAGGTTTCTTAACGATTTATTAACACTACCAATCTAAAACAAAATTATCGCCTCTTGTTTTTATGAAATATTTAACTATATTTGGTAAACCAAAGTGGTAAACCAAAGTGGTTTGGCAGTTTAAAATTGGGCTTTTTTCACCTAAAAAATAAACTAATACTACAAAACACACGAAAAACAGAAATGAAAAACTAAAAAGAAAAAGCAAACAAAAAAAACAAACACACGCCAAGATATTATTTGTATCACCACTAGGAACAGCATATATCTTGAAATTTATTTTAAACTAAATTAATTATTAAACTAATGAAAAAAAACAAGCGATTTAAAAAGGTATACCTTTTATTATTAGCCTTTTGTTTTGCATTTACAGTAAACGCTCAACAAAAAACAATAACAGGTACAGTAACCTCGGCAACCGATAACCAACCCCTACCAGGTGTTAACGTTATTGTGAAAGGAACTAACACAGGTGCTTCTACAGATTTTGATGGTAATTACTCTGTCACTGTTGAAGGAAGCGGTGTTGAATTAAGTTTTAGTTACGTAGGATTTGTTCAAAAAACAGTGACTGTTGGAGCACAATCTAAAATAAATGTAGCTTTAGCAGAAGACGTAAGTGCTTTAGAAGAAGTTGTAGTTGTAGGTTACGGTGCTCGTAAAAAGAGCGACTTAACAGGTGCTGTATCTTCAGTTAAAGCAGAAGAATTAAATGCATTTCCTGTACTAAATGCAGAACAAGCTCTTCAAGGTCGTGCAGCTGGTGTAGTAGTACAATCTAATAATGGTGGTGAGCCGGGAGCTCCTATTAACATTAAAATTAGAGGTAATACATCTATCAACGCAAGTAGTAGTCCTCTTATTGTAGTCGATGGTTTTGTAGGTGCGAGTATGCCACAGCCAAATGATATTCAATCAATGGAGGTATTAAAAGATGCCTCTGCAACCGCTATTTATGGATCTAGAGGTTCAAATGGTGTGGTATTAGTAACAACAAAGAAAGGTAGAAGCGGTAAATTAACTATAGAAGTTAATACTAATTACGCTATGCAAAGCACGGGAGATAAACTAGATTTATTAAATGCAGAAGAATTTGCAGCTTACCAACAATTAAGAAACCCGTCTTATGTACAAGGAACTGAAAATACAGACTGGCAAGACCTACTATACAAAACAGGGCATACACAAAATCATCAGTTTTCTTTTTCTGGAGGAAGCGATAATATAAATTTTTATGCTTCTGCAAACTATTTTCAACAAGAAGGTGTTATTGTAAATTCCGACTTCGAAAAAATGACATTCTTATCAAATATTGATGCTCAAGTAACAGATAAATTAAAATTAGGGTTTAACCTTTTTGGAAGTAGAGCCACTAAAAATGGAGTTTCTACACAATCTACAGGTGAAACTGCTAATGGAGGTGGAGATGATGTTATTTCACTATTAGTTAGGTTTTCTCCAGACTTAGGCATTTTCGATGAAAATGGTGATTATACTGTTAACTCTGTTGGAGATAATGTAGACAACCCTTATGCCGTTGCCACAGAACGTATAAATGAAACAAAGTCTGACAGATATAGAGCAAACTTATATGCCAACTATGATATTACAGAAAACTTTGCTTTTAAAACAACTTTTGGTTACAGCACCTTTAACGAAAACGTAGGCACATATATTCCAAAAACATTACTAATTACCGATGGAGGAAACAACGGTACTGCAGAGATTAATAACAGACAATCTACAACCTTATTAAGTGAGAATTACTTAACTTATAAGACCGAAATTGGTAAAGGTAGTTTAACCTTATTAGGAGGGTATTCATATCAAAAAAATACAACAACAAGATTTTCAGCCGGAGTACAAAACTTAATTGATGACGATTTCTCTTTCTACAACTTATCTGGTGGAGATACGCCTTTAATTCCGGACTCTTCGATAGTAGAATCTGAAATTCAATCACAGTTTGGTAGAGTTAATTACGACTGGGACGACAAGTACTTAATAACAGCTACTGTTAGACGTGATGGAGCTTCTAACTTTGCTTCAAACGAAAAATACGCTATTTTTCCTTCAGGAGCTATTGGTTGGAAAGTATCTAATGAAAACTTTTTAATGGATCACGAAACCATATCAAACTTAAAATTAAGAGCGAGTTATGGCTTAACAGGTAACCAAGCAATTGATTCTTACCAATCCTTAGCCAAATTTGATAATATTAACGGATTATACGGAGGAAGTGTTGTAAATGCTGTTGTACCTGATCAAGCTGCTAATAATGATTTGAAATGGGAAACATCTTACCAAACTAATATTGGTATAGACTTAGGTTTATTTAATAGCAAAATATCTTTATCATTAGATTATTACAACATTGACACTAAAGATCTTTTAATGGAAGACGGAAGTCAAGCTCAATATTTAGGGTTTCTTACCGCTGCTAGTTTAAGAAACGTAGGAGAGGTAAACAATCAAGGATTTGAAATATCATTAAACACTAGAAATATTACAAACGATAATTTTACTTGGACAACAGATTTTAACTGGTCTACAAATAAAAATGAATTTAAAAAATTATTAAACGGTCAAGATGTATTTCTAAATGCAGCGCCAAGTTATTTATCATTAGGTGGTAGTACTCACGTTTTAAGAGAAGGTGAAGCTATTGGTGTATTTTATGGATATGAATACCGAGGTGTATATGATGGTACTAACATTCCTGCAGGAACAGCCGTCTTTAGTGGTGCCGTTGCTGGAGATGCTTTGTACACAGACATGGCTGATGCCTCAGGTGCTAGAGATGGATTAATTAATACCGACGATCAAAAATTAATAGGTGATCCAAATCCAGATTGGACTTTAGGTATAAATAATAACTTCTCATACAAAGATTTCGATTTAAATATCTTCTTTCAAGGTGTTCAAGGTGGCGATATCTACAACCTAACAAAGCTACAGGCTAATGTTGGAGATTCTAACACAACTAGAGATGTTTTAAATGCTTGGTCGCCAACTAATACAGACTCCAATATTCCTACAGTTTCTGGTGTAAGACGCTCAACTTCTAGATTTGTAGAAGATGGAAGTTATATTAGACTAAAAAATATTGCTTTAGGCTACAACTTACCTGCAAACATAACAGAGAAATTAGGTTTAGATAACCTTAGATTATCTGTAAGTGGACAAAACTTATTAACCTTTACAAACTATTCTGGTTTAGACCCTGAAGTTAGTTATTCTGGTTCTGGTGGAAGCAACGATTCTAAGGCTAACACAACTCAAGGATTTGACTTTGGTAATTACCCAACAGTGAAATCAGTCACTATGAGCCTTAATTTGAAATTTTAATAATAAACTAAAACAGACATAATGAAAACATATAAATATTTATTTTTATTGATAGGATTATCAATGATAGGCTGTTCAGACTTAGAAGAGGAGCCAGTAGGGTTATTATCACCTACAACCTACTTTACGTCTATAGACAAATTACAAGTAGCAGTTAATGGTGCTTATGGTTATATGCATAATCGCTATTTCCTAACTAGAGAAACTGGAATGACGCTTATGCTTCGTAGTGATATGATTGAAATTTCAGACCCTAACACAAGACAAGAAAGAATTGACCATGATGAGTTCACGGATCTAGATGACAATGGGCAAACTAGAGTAAGTTGGCCAATAATGTATCAAATAATTTCTGCAGCTAATCAAGCTATTGCAGGAGCAGAAACTATAAATGCAGATGAAGCAGAAGTAAATGCTGTTGTTGCTCAAGCTTATTTTGCAAGAGCATTAGCATACTATCATTTAGTGAGACAATTTGGAGACATTCCTTACTTAAGTGAACCAGTAACCAATGTAGAAGAAGGTAATAATATAGAAAAAACAGCAGCGGCAGACGTTTACACAAACATTATTGCAGACTTTACCTTTGCAAAAACATGGCTACCTACAACGCAAGCAACAAGATCTATACCATCTGCAGGAGCAGCGAGTTCTTATTTGGCTTCAGTTTATTTAACTATAGGCAACTATCCAATGGCTTATGCAGAAGCTAAAGATGTTATTAATAAAAAGAACACTTATGGGTATGATTTAGAACCAGATTTTCAAAATTTATTTAATTCAGCCTTAGCTCGTGATTCAAAAGAACCAATTTTTACATTAGATTATATTGGCGACACGTCTCTTGGAAATTATAGTACAGATTATCTTGTACCATTTACTGGAATTAGAGCAGATGACCAATTTGGTTCTGGTCAAGAAGGTTGGGCAGTTCTAGTTCCACCACTTAAAGCATTTACAACGTGGGATGAAAACGATTACAGAAGAGCTGTTAGTTTTAACACCACAGGAGTTTTTGATGGTGTTGAAGAGCCTTATACCAAATTTAACTCGTTTGATGCCAGAAACAAAAACCAACCATACTGTGCAAAATACACACGTTTTAGAGGAGAATCTGGAGGAAATGGTAGAGCATCTAGCCATGCTTACTCACTTATGCGTTATGCTGAAGTACTTTTAATTGCAGCAGAAGCTGCTAACGAGGTTACTCCTGGAAGTCAAGAAGCTCACGACTGGGTAAACGAAGTAAGAGAAAGAGCTAGAGATGGTGCTACAGGAAGTACGCCAAGTGCATCACCAGCAGATGTTTCTGGATTATCTGGCGCTGCTTTTACAGACATGGTATTAGAGGAACGCAGATTAGAACTTGCTTTTGAACTTAAAAGATGGTACGATATTGCCAGAAGAAAATTGGGTACACAGGTATTTAGTGCATCTGGTCTAGAGGGAGCTAAATCTTTTAGCGAAGACAACTACCTTATTGCTATTCCAGAAGTAGAACAAGAGAGAAACCCAAATCTATAAGTTTAGCACCAATTTTATATGAAGCATATTAGTCGCTTCTAGCTTTAAAACCTCGAATCATTTATTGATTTGAGGTTTTTTTTATTTAATTTACCAATACTTAAATGATACCTCGATGAAAAAACACATACTACTTATCGTTATAATAATAAACCTTATAAGCTGCAAAAATAAAAGTAGTACAGAAATTACGTCTGTAAAAACTGCCAAAGAATCATTAAACGCTCGATATAAAAAACTACTAGAATACCCTTTAGACTCCTTAGCCTTTCCGCGTAGCGTAAACTTAAAAACCAATACTCTAAAAAAGGTACTACCCAAAGATTGGTGCAGTGGTTTTTTTCCTGGAAATCTTTGGCAGATTTACGACTTAACAGGAAACGAAGCTTATAAAAACAAAGCCAAAGAATGGACAGCTTATATTGAAAATGAAAAATTTAACAACCGAACCCATGATATGGGTTTCAAAATTTTCTGCAGTTTCGGTAATGGCCTAAAATATGAAGACAATGATGACTACAAACAAATAATTGTTGAAAGCGCCAAAACACTTAGTACACGCTTTAATACAAACATAAGTAGCATTCGCTCGTGGGATTTCAACAAAGATGTTTGGCAATTTCCAGTCATTATAGATAATATGATGAATTTAGAATTACTGTTTGAAGCTACTAAAATATCTTTAGATAGCAGTTATCATCACTTAGCTGTAAAACACGCTAATAACACCTTAAAAAACCATTTTAGACCTAATAATAGCTGTTATCACGTTGTAGACTATGATACTATTACCTATCAACCAAGAATGAAGGTGACACACCAAGGATTCGCTAACGAATCTTCTTGGGCACGCGGCCAGGGTTGGGCTATTTACGGTTACACCATGGCTTATCGCTATACCCAAGATAAAAAGTACCTCGACCGCGCAGAAGCTACAGCAAACTTCTTTATAAACCACGAAAACCTACCTAAAGATGGCATTCCATATTGGGATTTTAACGATCCTTCTATTCCAAACGCACCAAAAGATGTCTCAGCTGGAGCCTTAGTTTCATCTGCTTTGGTAGAATTATTTGGATATACAAAAAATGAAGACTATTTAAACTATAGTAAAAAAGTAGTAAACAGTTTAAACTCCAAAAACTACCTTTTAAATGAAAATATTGAAGCGCCTTTTATTTTAGATCACAGCACTGGTAATTGGCCTAAAAAAGATGAAATGGACGAACCTATCGTATACGGAGATTATTATTTTTTAGAAACATTAATAAGACTGAAGGAACTAAAGACTTCATAAGTTTACTACATTTTAAGTAAAGCAGCCTCTCCTGGTTTTAGAGAAATTGCTTTTTTCATTTTATTAGTCTTCAATACAACCTTAACATATTTATTTGTTAACGATTGTATTGTTACTTCAGTATTACTAGTCTTGATAAACATATCGGAAATTTCAGAAAACTGAATTTCAATATCGTTCCATTTTACAGATTTTACTCCAAATAATAATACTTTATTTGATTTGGATAAACTGTAAGCGTGATCCCCTTTTATTACAACATCAGAAGCATTTAGCATCCAACCTTTCACTTTAGTTTTTTTACTATCTTCATCTATGCGGTTACTGTAACCCGAATAAGGATATAAAATCGTTATAAAACTGAAATTACTTAATCCAGATTTTGAAACTATAGACCACTGCTTACCACGTTGCCCCGAGTTTACCACTGTATCCACTTTATTCATTTGAAAAATGTCAAGGCCAGAAGCATCATCAAAAGAAGAACGAATTAAACTCGCACCTTCTTCTAAACTATAATGACCTTGCCAAACTTGTTTATAAACATGGCTTTTATCCGAAGTAAAATTATCTTTTACAACCCAGAAATCATCCTTTAAATATAATACTTGTCTATGATACCCAACTCCTATATTTCCAAAACCATCATGACTTCCAATAAAAACATCCAAATCCTTATTTTTCTGCCAAACTATAGTTGTTGGTTTTGGTAAATTTAAAAATTTTCCAAAACCACTTCCGCCTTTATTAGAGGTATATTCTTTACCAATTAATTCATGATCAACCAAAGCTACATTTTTGGTCAATGAATTTTTAAAAAGTTCCAAATCTTTTAAAGAATAGCGCACTTGGTAATTAGGCAAAATTACTTTTCCATTTGCCATAGCCTGCACACCAAGCATATCTCCATGTTGATGATCTGGTTTATTGGCATCTAAACCCGATGAAATAATCATCATTTTATCTTTCTCCTTCCAACCCTCTCGCATAATGTAATAACCTGTATCCGGGAACTCAACCGATTTCATGGTTGGAGATTTCGACTGAATATTATTGAGCATTGTCAATTGTTTCTCGTTAACAAACCAGTACATTCGAGAATCTACTTTATTATTTGCGAAATACCCCATCTTTGGCGAATCGAACAAAAGATAACCCAACGTTAGTGCTCCTGAAATATCATTTTTCTCTCCCCAAGGGTTATCGGTATCATCGGATAATACAGGAGCTGTTTTATCAGGATATGCTATTTTGGTTAAGGTTTCAAAAAGAGATTTTAACCTATCTTTCCAATAAGAATTCACTTTGAGATTACTCGTTTTAGCAAGCTGATACACGTAATAATAATTTCCAATATCACTCATGTGGTAATGCACCGTGCGCTCAAATTGAAAACCATCGTCGTTAATTTCTTTCGATAAATGTTCTTCTAAAAGTTTCATGGCATGATTGTACCACACATTGGCTCCCTCAAAGTCTCTAAGCAATATAGACAGCATGGCTAAAGCAGATAAACCTCTTGTTTGGTGATTACCCGCATGAAACTTTGTGTTATGCTCATACAAATGCGCTCCATGCTGCAAAAGCGTTGCTATTGTTGTTAGTTGATCATCATCAGTATAAGCAGCGTCGCCTAAAAACAAATTATGAATTTGCAACCAATTTAAAACGCGATATCCCGACCTAAAAGATTCGAAAACACCATTACCATCTTGAATAACTTCATATTTATTTACAGCTAGTGCAGCATTTAACGATTGTAATTGGTTTTTAAAATAGTTTAAATAAGTAGTATCTTTATTCTTGTAATGGTATAAATAAGCAATGTCGACCATTTTGTGCTGACGTGCCAAATGTCGCAATGCATAAGCGTTTACAGGCTCTCCATTCTTGTAATTAAAGGGTAATTTCCATTGTGCAACATCAGGAAATTTCTCCATATGGTCTTTTGCATTTTCAACATGAGATTTTTCCGCGGAAGCATAAAGTCTTTTATATTCTAAAAAACGTTTGTCTTTGTTTTTCCAATTGAAAAAATAGCGCTCAGAAAACTTCTCTCTTAAATAACTTGCTAAAACTTCTTTTGATATATCTCCATTAATACCTAACTCTGCCCGAGCAGATTCTGTTAAATAATTAGGTAATTCTTTATTATTAATAATCTCCGTAGATGAGATATTTTGAGCATAGAAAGGAAATATTACACCAACAAAAAACAGCATTAAAATTAAATTTAAATGCTGCTTTTTAACTGTTGTAATATCTCTTTTTAGTGAAAGTTGAGAATAAAACATTGTATTTATTATTTCAAATTAATATATGGGTTAATACATTAATTTCATTTTTAAATTTTCTTCGGTTTTTATTTTTCCGGAATTAGTAATTACGTTATCTAATTCATAATTTTCCTTTGCTCCCCAAAGTATAGAAACATAATCTACAGCATTGTTTTTAAATGTGTTTTTATTAATGTTAACGTAAACAATCCCTCTGTGATTTAACAGCATTTTGTTAGGCTCATTAGCACCACAATTAGTAAAAGTACTATTAGCAACTAATAGATTGCCACCAATAGTAGACTCATCATAACCACCGCGATAATAATCAATAACATTTTGCTTCACGTTATTGAATATACAGTTATTTACTGTTAAATATTCGGTGTTATAATCACCTCTATCGTTTGTCTCTTCAGATAATTCTAAACCGTTTTCACAATTTGAAATAGATGTACTTTCAAATGTAATTGCTTCTGAAAAAGACTCCTTGTATACTTTTAAAGCATAATTAAAGTCACTTATATCACAAGCTGATACCGATAAGCCGAAATGATTGGACATATCTTCTTTTAAAGTAGCAAAAGCATAGTTTGTATTGTTTCCTTTTAAACTCACATTTTTTATAGAAAGAATTCCTTTAGGATGTAAAGAAAATAATGGAGTATCGACCTTACCTGAAAATATAATTTGAGCCTTCGCCTCTTCTTTAGACTGTATAGTAATATTTTTATTGATGATAATAGATTCTTTAATTTCAAAAACTCCTGAATTCAAAGCAATGATATCACCATTATTAGCCTTATCAATTTGTGATTGAAGCTCTTCAGCTTTAGAAACCACATGTGTGTTTGGTGCTTTTTTTTCTATAACATTAGAATACCAACTTGCTCCATATTTTGATTTATCTAAAATATTTGGATCTCCCATTTCTGAATTTACAAAAGCTCCAATTTTATTTTGATCAGCCCTAGAATTTCCTGCCAAATCTTTAGTTATAGTATTAAACTCGAAACCTACATAAGGCTCAACAGAACTCGGAATACCTGTTGGAATCGCAATATTTTTTGAGATAGTTTTTAGTTCTAATTTAGCTGATACCAAACCTCCGTTAAATTCATTAAATTTTACGCCACTATTATCTATAACGTTACTTTTAAACAAAACACCATCGGCCTTATCATGCTCAATCACTGGTTCATTATCTCCAACTGTGTTATAAATAACGTTATTAGCAACTGTTGTTCTAATAGGTCTTGCTGATCGGATTTCTGATATTGGTAAAACATCGGCTTGCGCTATGTTGGTACCCACACCAAACTGCCACGGCGACTTACAATCTACATAAGTATTATAAGCAACTACTACGTCGGTAACTTGGTTGTATCTATTTAATGGGGACTTTGGGATTCCGTTCATTACGGCTAGCGGGCTTCTAAAGTTTTCACCAATAATGTTATAGAAATAATTATTTACAACCCAATGTCCGGTATTTACTAATCTAATTCCACCGTAATTTTTATTTACACCATCACCTATAAAATAATTACCGTCAATAACAGCATAGTTACCATGGCGTGTTACTACAGAACCTTCACTTTTATAGAATACATTATTTCTAATTTCGTTAAAATTTGTTTTACTAGAAATAACTTCAACTTCACCATTACATTCTTCAAATAAGTTATTAGCAATAGTTGTGTTACTAGGAGACATAGACGTAAAACTACTACCTAATTGAATAGACTCGCCTCTGGCACCACCTTTTCTAGGTCTTGGCCCAAAATGATTATTAACAATTTGATGATAATTTCTAATACTCTGATTCCCTTTTAAGTCCACCCTAAGTGTTGGACCGCCGTTAGTTTTACCAGCTATATAACAATGATCTACTTTATTGTGTTTTCCAAAAAGTTGAATCCACAAATCATCATTATCACGATGTTTTTGGTTGTAATCTAGAATTACGCAATTAGTCACTCTACAATGGTTAGCAACAGTTTCTTCACTTGTTCTAAACGCAATAACGTTGCTTGTTGGCGTGTATCCATTTCTAAAAAACAAGCCTTCAACAACTAAGTAATGTCCCGAAATTTCTAAATTAGAAACACCTTCAATAAATACTTGTCCTGGAGTTTCTGCTCGTAACGTAATTGGAGAACCCTCAGTACCTTCTGCTACAAACTTTATTTCTACATTCTCCCACGTACCATTTGCCAAAACAATATTATCTCCAGCTTTGGCATTTTTAATAGCCTCATACAATTCCTCATTGGTGTTTACTAAAGCACCTGAGTTTTTAACTTTTTCGTTACAAGAAAAACAAAAGACTACTACCAAAAAAAGGCTAAACAACTTATTCATAAAAACGTTTTTGATACATTTAAAATAATAAAAAGAAGGCCAATTACAACAAAAGACCTTCTTTTTAAAAACAACTAACTACTCAACTATAATTTATTTTGTTCAAGCTTTCTTTTAATTGGTTTATTTCAAAAAGACAAAAACCATGGATTAAACTTGAAATATCTATTTTTTTCTGTATTTCATCCTGCTTTAAAAACATCTCGAAAAGATATTAATTTAACATTTAACCATAACGTAACTAAAAAAAGAAAAAACACCTTTGTTTTATATCTAGCTTAGTTTAGGTGGATTGTTTTTCTGGAAAACCAAATTGGTTAACCAGATTGGTTTTCCAAATATATGCATAATTTCGAGGTAAGCAAATTATTTTAACAGAAAATTTGATAATTAAACATCAATTATGGTTAAAATGCCATAGAAAAAAGAATAAACGAAGAAAAAACAATTGATACAAGCTCTTAGTCAATGAAAAATAAAGCACTAGTACAGTGTGATTTAGATTATTATTGACACCAAATTTCTATTGATTGCACAATAACTTCATTAAACATGCAGCTAAAACAGGTTAAACCCTCGAGCTAGGCCGTTGATAAAATGAAAACAACCCTCTATTTTAGAAGAAAATTAGTAATCGAAATACCAATTAAACAAGTCGGTTCTAATACCGAAGTTAAACCAAACTGTACTATTTTTGAAAGTGGCATCTGTAGTAGCATCTGGATTAAAATTCCTTACCGTAATATCTGTAAACAATTTTAGATTAGACGCAGGATTTAATACATAACCGGCTTGCAAATTGCCATTAAAAATTTTTGTTTTCAGACCTTGTCCTACCTCTACTCCAGAATCGAAAGGACGATCGTTATAATTTTTATAAATATCGGCACCATAACTAAACGTGTCTGTATCGGTATTAAAATCTAAACCACGAACCCCAAAAACTAACTTAGCATCGGCAAACCATCGCTTGTAATGATAGCGACCTATAAATATAGCTTCACTAAAATTAGCTCCCCAAAGGTGCGCCATAGATTGATTATTATGCCCATAATTTGTGGCTATAGTATTATGTGAATATGTATAGGGCCTAACGCGATTATACTCAAACTGAAGCAATAAATTTTCAACCTTAAAAGCATTAAAATAATTAACCCCCAATTGATAACCAAATTTGTTTTTCCAACTCTTTTCTCCAGCTTTTACATCGGCCAAAGAAAATTCATCTAACACAAATTGGCTATATAAATTAACATTATCGTTCCACTTATATTTTGCTGTTGCCCCAATAACAGCATTACCAGCATCTTGCCCGGTTTCGAACTCTATAGCTCTGTAAAAAATAATTGGGTTTAAGTAATTAACATCAAAACCACGATTATTCGAACTGGTCCAAATTACCGACTCAAACAAACCTAAGTTAAAGCGTTTAGATACATTCCAGCTTAAATAATGATTAGCCATGTATTTCGTTAAAAACGCACCATCTTCCGTAACTTCTGGGCGCACATCTCTTAACCACATCCAAGTATTGGTATATTTAATTTTCCAGAACTTAGTATTTAACTTAAGAAACGGGTGTGGGCTAGCAACATCACTCAATAGCAAAGAACGGTATCCGTCGCCTATAAAATTTTTACCATGTCCAAACTGGACATTTACAAATTTTGCAGGCGCATACGACATGTATGCTTCGGCTACTGGATAATCATAAGAATCGGTTTTAAACCTCTTTGCAATACCTCGACCGGGAATAATAGCGGGATCGGGGCCAAAAGCCTTTAAAGTTTCTGCATACCTATTTACATAATCGGCAAAACGTCCTTGACTTTCAAAAACGGATGCATAAAAATTAAACTTTTCACCCAAGCCACCTTGCACTAGAAAGCCACGTGTATTATTATAAGTTGAGCTAAATTCAGCGTCGGTATCTTTACCAACTTCTAAATCAAAAATGGGATCTATAGTAAACCAATAATCATCACTTTGCAATTGAACCAAATGTTCATTCCAAAGCTTCTGTCCGGCCCAAGTTTTGGTTTCACGCTGCAGGGCCTCATTTTCGGCTTCAAAGTCGTAATAGCTCGCCACATCATCATAAACAAAGGGTTTTGACGCGGTATGGCTATTTGTTCCCACAGCATTCATTTGTCTATCAAACTTCGCATAGTCACTATGTGTAAACTGAATGTTTAATTGACTTCTATATACCTTATTTTCAAAGGCTTTTAAATCATTATCCACCTGATCATATTCTTGCTTTGCTTTTTGTTCTAACTTAGAAACTGATTTAATGGTTTCATTTTGTTCGTTATAAATTCCAATATCCTCCAAAGGAATTTTGATTCCCAAAGAATATTGCTTAAACGTAGAACGACCATTATAAGTTGCCGGCTTTATTTTTGGAAGACTTGAAAATACACGAGTTGCCTCTTCTTTCAATTCACTATATACAGCATCAACATAAATTACTTTAAAACGACCCGTTGTATCTACTTCAAATAGCACCACAACTTCTCCTTTATAATTTTCATTTTTCACCTTTAAAGGTGTCTTAAAGTTATTGTAGATATATGAATGAACTTGATTATCAAAACACTTTTGCTGATTATTAAAAGAAACACTATCGCAAGCCGAAAACACTGGTGGTTTTTCTGAATAAGAATTAGCTTGAGCATAGCCCAGATATTGAACCAAAATAAATACTAGGAAAAGAAATTGCTTCATCACTTAATTGGGGATTGATAAATAGTATAACAAATATTTAAGATCGAAAGATACTATATTTTTTAGATTCGACACGGCAACTCCAAAAGTTCCTTTTAAACAAAAAAAGCCGTTAACTTATATAGGTTAACGGCTCTTATACAATTATATTGAGTAATTTATTCTTGCACACTAAAGACTATTGGCAAGGTATAAATAACACCTACATTTTTATCACGTTGTTTTCCTGGTGTCATTTCTGGTATTTTATTAATTACACGTTCAGCTTCTTTTTCCAAATCTGGATGGGTACCGCGTGTTTTAATCTCAGTAACACGCCCGGTTTTGTCAATTTTAAACTGGGTTCTAATCACTTGCTTACCAGATAGGCCAAGCTTACTCCCTAAATCGGTATCAAATTTTTTCTGAACTAGCTTTGTTATTTTCTCAGACATACATTTTCGTTTATCTAAGTTCGATTTTTTATTTTCACAACCCGGGTATATAGGCACCTCTTCAACACTAATAAAATCTACTGGAGGTTCTTCAATTGGAGGCCCTTCAACAATAACATCACCTATAGCGACAGCTTTAGAAGTTATATTCTCGTCGGCCGTTTTAATGTTTAGAGCTTCTTTAAGCGGAGCACCGTTTTCAATTTCAATAACCTTATTTATTAATTTAGTTGATTTCTGAGGTTCTGCCTGAATCTCTTTTACAGGTTCAACATAAACCTGGTAGTTTTCAATTCGAATTTCTTCAGATTCTGGTTCAAAAACAAAACCACTCTCTTTAGGGATTTCCGACTCAAATTTCATTTCAAAAAGCCCATACACCATAAACAAACAGACGATTAACCCCACTTGAAAGTAAAGCGTGGAGTTTTTTTGTAAATTTGCATCATGCTTTTGAGATTTTTTCACGATTTGCTCATTTTGCCGAATGAGTTCGTGAGTTTTCTTTGGATTACTCATAATTATTAAAATTTAAATGTTAATATTATGATAAAATATCAATAAGCATACCAAAAAAGAAATCCCGTTACAGAAATGTAACGGGATTTTATATTTACAATGCTGTTGATTAACAGCGATAAAGAAATTTAATCTTGAACTTGAAATACGATAGGTAAAGAGTAAGGTACTGTTACGGCTTTTCCACGTTGCATACCTGGTTTCATTTTTGGCAACATGTTAATAACACGTGCTGCTTCTTTTTCTAAACCTGGGTGTGGTGCTCTTGAACGTACTCCAACAACATTTCCTGTTTTATCTATTTTGAAAATTACGTTAATACGTTGTCTTCCAGATAAACCTAATTCACTAGCTAATTCGGTATTGAATTTTTTAGTTACAAATTTTTGAATTTTCTCAGACATACAAGCTTTTTTAGCTGCGTTGTTTCCTTTTTCACAACCAGGAAAAACAGGAACGTTTTCAATAACAGCAAAAGGTACTTCGATATCCTCTTCAACTTCTACAACTTCTACTTCTTCAACCTCAACAATTTCTGTTTCTTGATCAACCTCAGTAGACTCTATAATAGTTTCCTCGATTTCCACTTCATCTTCCACGATTTCAATAACATCTGGTGCTGCTGGTGGTGGTGGTGGTGGTGGTGGCGTTTGCATTAAATTTGTAATTGGAATTTCTTCCTCTTCTATTTCATCCATACTTACCACTCCTATGTCGGTAACTACTTCATCATAAGTTTTAAAATTAATAGCATAGTTCGTTAAGAATAACATTAACGCTAAGCCGATTGCAAAATACAGAGAACTGTTACGTCCAACATTTGCTTTAGGATTTTTTTTAGGTTCCATAAATTTAATTAGTTTATCAAGATTGCTAAAATAACTATTTATTATTCAAAAAAACAAGTCTTTATTGCTTTTTAACTTGTAATTTGTTTATTCGCCACAATATCAAAGCTGTGAGTAAAGCTCCCAAGGAGTTTGCTACTGCATCATAGATATCCATTGCGCGATAGTCCGTCATAGTATCTTGTAACACCTCAATAACTATACCAAATAGTACTGCAAAGATGGTTGCGTATAATAAAGCTTTCATTTTTTCTAACTTGAAGTTAAACATAAAAGCACCGTACCATAAAACAGTAAAAACCGCATAAGCTCCAAAATGGAAAATTTTATCTCCATTAGAAACGTCTACTTTTGGCATATCTTCGAGAGATATTAAACAAACTGTTACCAAAGCAACAGTATATAATACCGCTAGGACTATTGCCGACTTTTTAAGCACCAATTAAGGCTTTATAATCATCAGCAGACATTAACCCATCTATTTGAGAAATATCAGAACATTTTACTTTAATCATCCATCCGTCTCCGTAAGGATCAGTATTCACATTTTCTGGTTCATCTTCTAAAGCTTCATTGAACTCAATAATTTCACCTGAAACTGGTAAAAATAAATCTGAAACTGTTTTAACAGCTTCTACAGTTCCGAAAACCTCTTCAGCTTCTAAAGTTTCGTCTAAAGTCTCTACTTCAACATAAACAATATCGCCTAATTCGCTTTGTGCAAAATCGGTAATACCAATTGTAACAATATCGCCGTTAACTTTTATCCACTCGTGGTCTTTAGTGTATTTTAATTCTGATGGAATATTCATTTTAATTTGATTTATTAAATACGATTAATATGTAAACTGATTTATATAAGTTTCCACAAATGTATTTATTCAAGATTGATTTTCAAATAGATTAATTGTTAATTCCCAAAATTATATCTAATAGTGAATCCAGAACGAATAGTTGTTAATGGAAACGCTGTAGAAATAGCATATTCAGAGAACGAGTAATCGAAATAAAAGATACCTGTTAGGTTTTTGCTAAAGGCATAATCTGCCGAGTACTTTAACCCCCAGATGGTTTGCCCAGATGTTACTTGGTTATTTTCTAGATCTAAGTAACGAATAATGGTTTTATTATCGCGAACAGATATATCTGCCTTCATGTTTAAATCACTAACAATACGCTTTTGTGGACCAGCAAGTTTAGATCTAATTCTTAAATCTTTTATTCTATAACCTAACCCTATAATGTATTCGTTACCGATAATTTCTGTCATTAAGTTATTATCAAAACTTAATGATAATAAACGATCCTTCTTTATTTCAGCTAGAATTTTTACTGAATTTTTCATTTCTAAATCTATTCGCATTAACGGACTAAACATTTCCGTTAAGTTAATGTTACTGAATAGACGCTCGTTTTTATAGTTTCCTGACTGATCCTTGGTATCGTCTGGCTGATCATCATAAGGTAAAGAAAAGTCTACTTCATTATAATCTAAATTAGACTGGAATTGATTGATGGTATAAGTTGAACGGTAACCATGAGTTAATGAGAAACGTTTGAAGCGCTTTTTAAACCATGCCATTTTCATGAAACCAGAATATTTTAAATCCCAGTTTGGAATTGGAACATCTCTAAAAGCACTTGTGTTTACTTTACTTGCATCTGTGCCTGTATAAGCTGCTAAAAACGCAGGTAGTAATACATTTTGGTTGTTTTTACCAAAACCTTTTGGATAACCATCATCATCCAAATCATTTACATCTGCACCGTTTTGAGCTGCTAAACGACGTGCAATAATAAGCCTATTACTTCTAAAATCGTTAAATGCATCAGAAACGGTTTCGTTGCTTTTACTAAAAGCTGTTTTAATTAAAAGTGTAGATATATTAAAGTTTCCAAACGTATTTGGAGTTAAACCAATATATTGATTATCATTATTTACATCAACTCTATAATTTTCGGTAAAATTCTTATAGTAAGTTCTATTACCAACAATATCAATTTTTAAATCTTTTACAGGCTCTAAACTTGCAGACACATCTAATTGTTTAGTATTGGTAGATGTAAACTGTTGATTAAAATCCTGATACAAAGTCAACCAACCATTTCGCGCCGCTAAACTCCTAATATCACTTTGGCTACCAAAAGTATATCCAAACGTTGGTTTAAGCGTACCTAAAAAACCAGGAGTTTGCGTATAACCCGGTAAGTACGTTCCATTATTTTCAGAATAATTAAACTGCACCCTTTTTACTGCTGTTAATATATCAATACCCGCGTTTAATAATTTGGTAGTGGCTTGACTTTTAGCTTTAGGTTGTTTTTTATCTTTTGCAGATCCTCGATTAGATTGAGGCCCTACTGTTCTCGTGCGTACTCTACGTATTGGTTTTTTAACCAACCCAATATATTTATACAACTTATTCATATCTAAAGATGTATTAATATTATGTGTATTGGCGTTCTGAATGGTGTTACCCAAATCGTAAGTTTCACCATCTAGTTCAAGACTACCATATAAATCTGATCCTTTTTGCCATTGAAAGTTACCTGTATATTGGTAAGTAGCATTAACAAAACTAAATACTGGAATTTTATTAATTGGTAATTGATAGGTTAGCCCCAAGTTTTGCATTTGCCTGTTTGGATCTCCAAAATCTAAAAAGCCATCCCAGACGTCTAAAGTTGGGTCTTGCTCTCCGTTAATAATATTATCTACAAAATAATTGCGGACAATGTTATTATTTGAAGCTGTAAAATTAAACTGAAGCGACTCGGTTAAATTGTAATTTACAGTATACTGAAAATCGAACGTATAGTTTCTTCTAAATAGCTCTTCTATTTCAATATTAGAACCTCCTGATAAATCGGCATCTCTAAATTTTTGTCTATTAAACTGACGGTTTAAATCTGTATTAATTGTAAAACTAGAAGGCAATAAATTTAAGTTGAAGTCTTTTAAAATTTTCCAATATTTTCCGGTAAATAATGAATCGTTCTTTTTAAAAGGTTGAATAGTGACTGGATTAAAATTGTGGGCATAATTGGCACCAACACGCACCGTTTTATTAACCGAGTTTTCTATTTCGAAATCGCGATGTTCAACTTTATTATAAGAATAATTTAAAGTAACATTCTCTACATCGTAAAAACGTGGTTTTGCTTCACCTGTTCTATTCTTTCGAACACCAATTAAATTAATACTTTGGCGTTTAGTATAATCTTCAGATTGCTTTTTAATTTTATCTTTATCCACCTCAGTTACGGCAGCGTCTAATCTAGAATCTAAAGTTAAATCTTCGTAGAATTGATCGTATTTTGGCGTAATTAACTCTTCACTTTGCCCGTAATTAAATGGTATTTGAATGCCCCATTTTTCTGGAAGCAATTGCCCAACATTAACGTTAGTTACAACATCGTACTGCTTAACATCCTCCAAACTACGCTGGCTTGGCCCTTGCTCTATAGATCCAAAACCAGAGGTGCTTTGACTTCCTGTAGCACTAATACTAGCAAAATCGGCAAAGTTAGTATCCATACTAACTACAGCTGCCCAACCTCCTTCGTTATCCATATCGGATAAACGCATTTCATTAAACCAAACCGCACCACAAACATCACCTTTATCTTGAGCAATATTTTTAACACCCACCATTAAAGTTCTAATATCACCATAATTAGGGTTTCCTTTGATACCTACACGATGTTGCCCTAAAGTGTAACCTCCATATGGATCAGACGCTATTTGAATATCGTCTCCTATTACATCATAAAACGTTGGATCTTCGTTCGACAATGTCATGTCCAAAATTCCTTTTGCTTTAACTTTACCTAAAATCTCAATAGGTATATTAATTTCATTCGCTGTTGGCCATAAACCTTCTCTTGTAGTAGACTGTGAAACTTGTAATGGTATTTCTATTTGATAGTAATTCTCTGTTAAATCATTACCCATTCTAATAAAACCGACGAGTTCCTCATCATTTAAATTACCAGAATCGTCATCATCGGCATGCATAAACATTCTTAAACGTTTATATTGGCGCATATCAAAACTCACATTTTTATAAACAGCTCTAGCATCTTCAGCCTCTAAACCACAAGCCTTAAGCACCAACGACTGTTCATTTTGCTGAACTACTGTATTGTTATTATAAAGCTCTTCGGGTTCAATTCCCGGAGGTCTTTCATAACTACCATCATTTTCAATAGTTCCAATAATTTCAACTGTAAAATCGGTTTGTGGATCTGCAGGAGTTGGATCGTCTGCATCCAAAGCCTGAGAATATCTTCGCCAATCACTTCTAACTAAGTCTAAAGTTCCAAAACGGAAAATCGTTGGTTGAACAAAATCTTTAAGATATATTCTTGAAAAACGTACCGAACGCAAATCACTAATACCACCAACGGGAACTCTATCATTTCCTTCAACAGGAATTCGAACTTGATACCATCTTACATTTATACTTTCACCATTTGGTAAAGCTCTAGGTTGATCTTTAAAATCTCTTAAATATTCTTTTAAAGGATTACTATCTGAAATATTATCAAAATCGGCTCTAGTTCGTGGTAAATATTGTGGTTGAATATCTAATTCATATTCGTAATAACTATCAATCGTATTCATGGTATTATCACGATTAATATCTTCTACGTCAGGCTGTGTATTGGCGCCTCTATCGGTATTGCTAAACGTATCTGGCGTGTTACCTTCAACACCATTATACCTTTTATAACGATCGAAAATATCTCCTTCAGCATTTAAAAAATACTCGTAGTTATCATTTGCAGGATCATCTAAACCACTATAATTAGCGTAAATAGCCGTAAGCTCTGGATCACCATCTATTGTTGGTGTTTCTCCAGAATCGGGATATCCATCGTAACCAACATCTTGATTAGTACGCTCATCTCCCGTAGAATCGAAGGCATAAATTAACGACTGGTTTTGAGGCACTACAGTTCCCCAAGTTGTTTTTTGAAGTAAATCAATATTACCATCATCAGGCAATCCATTTTCATATAACTTTCTACCATCTTTTATAACATCTTCGGATATATTCCCTAAATTAAAAACCAATTTACCACCTGGGTTTGATGGATTATCCTGAAAGGGATCTTGTAACCAAAACTCGATATACTCTACATTTTGCTGTTCAAAATCTGTTGAAGTTAACTGGCGTGTAATACCCGCCCAACTATCTCTAGCCTCTACATTATCAATACCATCGGCAGCAGCAGGATCGTAATTATAAGGTCCACGCTCTTGTGGGTAATATGCTAAATCTAACGTGTAAATTACAGAATTTTGACCTTGAACTAAATCTCGATCTGGAAACAACTCGTTAATAAAAACACGACTTGTATAAAGGCTAGACATATCTTCATCTGTAATATCATCTGGTCTTTGACTTGTATAAAATATAGGGTCTATAGAATACCAGTTTAACATGGCACGTTGATAACCATTTTGAATACCATTATCATCCTCATTTCCGTTAGATGGTGTATTTAAACCAATAGGTCTACTAGATAAAAACCAAGATTGTTGCGAACGTAAATCAATTGCATTTTGCGAACCTTCAAAATCGTCTATATAGGATGTTGCTTCGCCATTTAAGTCAGTTCCGCTAGGAGAACCTGGTAGTAAATAAGCAACTTCACCACGGACAGAAAAGTTAGACTCTGCATCGGTATCTATATTTGGCAACTTATTAACTAAACGTGTTAAAAACGGAACCTTTGTAGCGTAATTTCCATTAAAACCAATAATAGTATTGTTTATAGGCTCGGTACCATAATTAGCTTTTTGAGTAATTGGTCGTTCATTTAAATTTAAAAACGTTCCGCCTAAAACAAAATTTTCGTTAAACTTATGTTCTACATTTAAGCCTGTAAAACGTTTAGTTTGCTGTCCAAAAACAGAGTTATTTTCGGTTGAAACTTCAATAGGTGTGTTAGATGCTTTTAGGGATTCATCTAAAATTTGAACTTGCCCCAATTGATAATTTACAGTATAATCTATACCTTCTATCAAAACACGCCCGCCAGCCGTAACTCTTACAGATCCCGGCGAAAGATTAAATCCACCAATAGAAATACCATCACTACCCGATGATTTATAACGCCCCTTTAATTTAAATTTATTTTTTTCGTTTTCGTCTAAAGCTTTTGTTTTTGTACTTTTATAGAGTACATCGTAAACATATTTTTCCTGATTTTCATTATATGATGCATCATTTTCATAATCACCACCACCTAAAACATCAAATAAATATTCACCAAATGGTTCTGCATTCGGAAAAATAATTTGTCCGTTTTGCGAAAGCACTGTAATCCCTTCTACATAATCGAAAAAACCGTCACCACTTGTTTGTGGATCGTTGTTATAATTTAATTTATCTAAATTAAAAACACGTAAAAGTGGTTGTTCATTTAATGGCTTTTCACCAGGCAAAGGATCAGGAAAAGGTGTTGTTCCAGCAGGTGTAATGTAATTTAAAGGTGAAGCTTCATTGTAAAAAATATTCAATTTAAAATCTTCCGAACTTAAATTATAGGCTCCCGTATCGTAGATGTTTTTCATCATTAAATCCCAAATAGGAAGATCGACATTGGTAATACTACTTTTTAATAGTTTTACAACTAAATTACTATTTACAACCTGAGTAACATCTCCATTTGTATTAGTTGTAACATCGGTAGCAGAAACCCCATCATTAGCAAACTCACCAACCTGATACACCTCGCCACCTATTGTATATTGAAAGGCAACAGCTAATACTTCATCGCTATTTAAACGCTGGTTTAATGAAATGTAACCTAACTCAGAATTTAAATTATATTCCGAGCCACTCGTTAATTTTCTTGCATTTTCTAAAGTTGCATAATCAAAACCTTCATTGGTACCCGACACTTCAATACCCGACTTTATAGTCGCCACATCACGGATACTTGTGTTTAACTGAGATGTTGATCCGGACTGAGTTATTTTAGTTGGATCGAATGCGTTATTACTATTTCTAGGAAGTCCTCCAACAGCTCCAAAAACATTTACAGCAGAGTACACTTTATCACTTTCACCTAAATCCTGAAGGGCAACAATATTTCTTACGTTGTCGGTTCTATTACTTCTGTTAGTAATCCAAACTTCAATTCTAGTAATTTGTAAACCTCTTGTATCTAAATATGGGTAGGTTTTTAATGCTTTATCATAATTATCTCGAAAATACTGTGCCAAGAAAAAGTGTCTATTCTCATCGTAATCTCGAATAAACAATTCGAAATCTTCAAGCGTTCCACCACTTTGCGCTACAACAGTATTAGACTCAGAACGCTGCTCAGAAAACACGCCAGTAATGGTTGTTTTTCCAAATTGCAATTGTGCTTTTACTCCAAATAAACTCTGTGCTCCTGTAATCAAGGAACTATTTAAAGGCATACTTACATTACCAACTTCTATTTTCTGAAGAATATCGTCCTCGGTTGGTGTATATTCTAATTTTATAAGATTTTGAAAATCGAAGGTTGATTGTGTATCATAATTTGCATTAATCTGAAGACGTGTTCCCACTTTCCCCAATAAACTTAAACTGATACGTTGATCGAAATCGAAAGTGAAATTACTTCTATTTCTTGGTGAAAATGATGGATTATCTTGTTTTGAAAATAAAACACCCAAATCCATTTCTACCGAACCTTGAGGAATCACCTCGATAGTACTACCTCCAAAAATAGATTCAAAAAAATCGGATTTAACATAAAATTCAGGCAGAAGGTTTTTTTGAGCATCCTCCGCCCCTTCTTTGTTCCCTGAAAACGCATCGACCTTTTCCTTATAATAACTGCTTAAGTTTTGTTTTGCAACCAAAGCATAATACTCCTTTGGAGTTAAAATTACCGGATAATTAATATTGAATTGCCCAATTTTTTCAGTGTAAATATACCTATCGGTTAAAGCATCATAAGTGTACTTAGATTCAATACTATTTGGTCGCGATGTCTTTATTTCTCCTTGCTGATACCCTTTTTTTACAGAATCTTGTTCTTTTTCTTGTCCCCAAGATATTATTGAAAAAAACAGCATGGACAACAAAAGAGCCGAGCGTTTTATTGATTTATAAAAATAAAGGTTAGTTCTTTTCAAAATGTACTATAATTTTTTTAGGGCTTGTTTTATAATAGATTCTACCGAGGCATCTGGTTCGGCCATTACAATTTTTTCCACAACACGTTCGGCTTGTTTTTTAACAAAACCAAGTACTTCTAAAGCAGATAACGCTTCATCCTTATTGGTATTGCCTTTAGAAACAGAAACTTCGTCTATATCATAAATTTTCAATACTTTATCTTTCAAGTCGAGTATAACACGCTGCGCTGTTTTTGCTCCAATCCCTTTAATAGATTGAATAAGCGCCACATCTCCAGTAGCAATACCTTCTCGAACTTGTTTTGGTGTTAATGAAGACAGCATGGTTCGCGCAATACTTGCCCCAATACCACTAACCGACAACAATAACCTAAACATTTCTCGCTCGGCTATTGAGGAAAACCCATACAATGTATGCGAATCCTCTTTAACCTGAAGATGCGTAAACAATTTTAATTGTTCCGCATCTGGTATATTTGAAAATGTATGTAACGATATATTTAACATATAACCAACACCATTGCAGTCTATTACAACATGTGTTGGGTTTTTTTCTACTAATTTACCTTGAATGTGTGTTATCATAACAGGTTTTTGGTCCCTTCCAAATGTAATAAAATTATTTTAGCTCGGCATGTTCTACTTCCCACTTCTCTTTATGCTGAGCGTCTATTACAGCAATTGCAGCCATATTAACAATTTCGTCAACATTTGCACCAAGCTGAAGAATATGCACTGGTTTGCGCATTCCCATCATTATTGGTCCTATAGATTCGGCTTCGTTTAATTCTTTTAATAATTTATATGTAATGTTAGCTGAATCTAAATTCGGAAAAATTAAAGTGTTTACTTTTTTACCTACTAACTTAGAAAACGGGAACTTCTCACTAAGCATTTCATCATTTAAAGCAAAATCTGTTTGTAATTCACCATCAACAATCATTTCTGGATGATGTCTATGCAAAAAGGAAACAGCCTCTCTTACTTTTGAAGCTCGATCGTTTGCAGACGAGCCAAAGTTAGAATAAGACACCAAAGCCATTACAGGCTCTAAACCAAACATTTGAACCACCTTAGAGGTCATTTGAGTAATTTTAGCCAAATCCTTAGCTGTTGGATCGATGTTTATTGAGGTATCACTTAAAAATAAAGGTCCGCGTTTAGTCATCATTAAATTAGTAGTTGCAGCACGCGAAATGCCTTTTGCTAAACCAATTAACTCTAACATCGGTTTTACCACCGTTGGATAGTTTCTAGAATATCCAGAAATTAATCCGTCGGCATCACCTTCGTTCACCATCATAGCAGCGAAATAATTTCGCTCACGCATTAATCGTTGAGCAGAATAATATGTTACACCGCGACGCTTACGTTGCTCCCAGTATACTTTTGCATATTTATTTTTACGCTCGTTTTCTTCTTCTTCTTTTGGATCGACAATTAAAATATCAGCATCGAACTCAATTTCTTTCATTAACGATAGTATAGTTTCTTTTCTTCCTAATAAAATAGGAATAGCTATACCTTCATCATACACAATCTGTGCTGCTTTTAGAACATCTAATTGATCGGCTTCTGCAAAAACAATACGTTTTGGTGCCAATTTAGCTCTGTTTAATAATAAACGAACTAATTTATTATCAGACCCTAAACGTTGTAATAAACTATCTTTATAGCGTTCCCAATCTGTAATTGGTTGTTTTGCCACACCACTTTCCATAGCCGCTTTTGCAACTGCTGGCGGTACTTCTGCTATTAAACGCGGATCGAATGGTTTTGGAATAATATAATTTTTACCAAAGGTTAAACGTGTTTCTCCGTAGGCAATATTAACTTGCTCTGGCACGGGCTCTTTTGCTAATTTAGCTAAAGCTCTTACCGCAGCCATTTTCATGGCTTCGTTAATTTTAGTAGCACGTACATCTAAAGCACCTCTAAAAATAAAAGGAAAACCTAGTACATTATTAACCTGGTTAGGATGATCGCTACGGCCTGTTGCCATAATAATATCTTTTCTAGTATCTACGGCTAATTGGTATTTTATTTCCGGATTAGGGTTTGCCATTGCAAAAACAATCGGGTTTTCTGCCATTACCAATAGCATCTCTGGTGTTACAATATCTGCCATAGATAAACCAATAAATACATCGGCGTCCTGCATAGCTTCGAGTAAAGTATCAATTTTTCTGTGCGTTGCAAATTCTGCTTTTTCGTCTGATAATACTTCTCTATCATCGCGAATTACACCTTTACTATCTAGCATTACCATGTTTTCGCGCTTTGCACCACAGGCTTGATATAAACGCGAACATGAAATAGCTGCCGCACCAGCACCACTAATTACTATTTTTATATCGTCTAATTTTTTGCCAGCAATTTCTACCGCATTTAATAAGGCTGCTGCCGAAATAATTGCTGTTCCATGCTGATCGTCATGCATTACAGGAATATCTAATTCTTCCTTTAAACGACGCTCGATTTCAAAAGCTTCAGGAGCTTTTATATCTTCTAGATTAATACCTCCAAAAGTTGGGGCTATATTTTTTACTGTTTCGATAAATTCATCAACATTTTCCGTATCAACTTCAATATCGAACACATCGATATCTGCGAAAATTTTGAACAATAAACCTTTACCTTCCATTACGGGTTTCGAGGCTTCAGGACCAATATTTCCTAGTCCTAAAACGGCCGTTCCGTTAGATATTACGGCTACTAAATTTCCTTTAGCTGTATATTTATAAGCCGCTTCTTTATCTTTTTCAATTTCTAAACATGGGGCAGCAACACCTGGCGAATAGGCTAAAGATAAATCGCGTTGGGTAGCATATTTTTTTGTTGGAACAACTGCTATTTTACCTGGAGTTGGTTTTGCGTGATAAATAAGGGCTTCTCTACGCTTGCTTTCTTCACTCATATAGATGGATATTTTATTTATTATTAAGCTTTTAGGTTTTAAAACGACTCGAAATTATTTGAAGTCTTTTAATAACTTAAAAGGGCTTACTTCTAACTTACAAATATAATAATCCTACCAAGCAAACTGCTATTCTTTTAAAAAATTGATGTTTATTTTAAATTAAAAACATCTTTTATGAGAATGTTACAGTTGAACAGAATACATCTTGCGAACTAAAACAAATAGAAAAGCCTTAGTTATCCACTTGAGACAACTAAGGCTTTTTAAATATTTATACTATTATGTTATTTATTCAGTACTGCTGCACCTTCTGGTTTAGAAAAGAAATTATCTTCTACAGTTGGAGAGAAACTAATATCGCTAACATCTATTTTAGTTATGTACTCACCTAGTCCATCTTTATCATTAGTAGACCAATATGTTTTAAAACCAGTTGCAAACACAATACCGTCTACAGTAGTTGTGCCTTGTGTTACTGTAATTTTCTCTGGAGCATGACCACCGTTTGGAAAGTAATCTGGGTAAGACACAATATATTTAAATGCATCTACCAAATTAGTTTCTGCATTTACGTACAAAACATAATAATCATCTGGGGCAGATCCAATTCCAGCATCATAAGTTGCTTTTATCACTTTTTGAGTGGCCCCTTGAAATTCTAGTTCTGGTAATAATTCTAGATTTACACCTTCTCCATCTAAAACAAAAGGTTGACCAGAAAAATATAAAGGCGTTAATGCCCAAAATTGCGTGTCGTAAGCAAAAGATGTACTATCCTTAGCCTTCAACCAAGCTTCTTTACCATCCCAACCAAAAATTGATTCGGTATCTGTAACACTGTTATGCCTTGCTTTATTACTCCAAGTATCAATAGTTTGATAAGAATTCCTAGCTGTTTTCCCGTTTAAAGGTTGGTAATTAAATTGAAATGAAAGATAACCGTTTGAGAACCATTTAGCTAATCCACCATGAGCTTCCATTGCGCTCCATAGCACTTTTCCTGCTTCGGTAGCATTAAGTTTTTTATTGGCAGATTCAACTCTTTTTTCTACCCAAGATACTGGAATATCGTATTCTTCTTCAATAGGTTCAACTTGTAGATTGGCAACAGGTTCTACTTTATTAGTTTGCTTACAAGCAATAATAGTTAATACTAAAAATAAACTTAAAAGTTTATAAGATGTTCTCATTGTATTATATTCTTTTTATTGATTAATTTATATTAGTCGAGACAACACCTCGAGCATTTCAAAAAAATTTATTTGTTTGTAAAATTTTAAGTGCTAATACTCTTTCCTAATTGAAAAATTGAATGTCGCCCCTTTTCCTAATTCTGAATTCACACTAATTGTTCCACCTAGTTTTTCAACAATTTTTTTTACCGTCGCCAAGCCAATACCATGTCCAGCTTGCCCAAACTTATCCTGATGAGCTATTTTAGTAAATAATTTAAATATTTTGGTTTGATCACTTTTATCAATGCCTGGCCCGTTATCTTTAATAAAAAAATTATAATGAGTATCGGTTTCTTTTACATTCATTTCAATAAGAACATCATCTTTATCGCTGTACTTAATAGCATTACTAACTAAATTCATTAAAATATGATGAATGGCCGTTTTATTGATAAAAATAGCTTCTAAAGGCGATTCTAAAACCATTTTAACATGATGATCCGAATTAAATAACTGAGTTATTTCGGTAATTAATGCTTCTAAATTAATGGTAGATTTCTCTTCTTCTGCAAGTCCATCACTTTTGCTATAGCTAAGCAAGCCATCTACTAGCTCACGAAGACTATCTGTTGAACTTATAATTAATTCTAAAAGTTCTAAACCTTCTGCGTCTATACTTAACTTATAATCTTCAATAAATATTTGTGCTAAACTAGAGATATTAATTAAAGGAGATTTTAAATCGTGCGCAGCAATATATGCGAAACGCTCAAGTTCATGATTCTTGTCTTCTAAATCTTTTAACGTTTTTTCTAATAAAAATTTGTTTTTACGAAGCTCTAACAAATTCATAACCTGATTTGAAAGGGCGGATAGTGAATTTATTTGTGTCTTGCTTAAAATATTTGGTTTATGATCGATAACACATAGGGTTCCCAAGGGTAAGCCATTTTTACTTGTAAGTGGTGCTCCCGCGTAAAAAACAGCATTAGAATCTCCGGTTACCAAGGGATTATCATGAAAACGAAAATCTTCGCGGGTATCCGGAACAATAAAAATGCCATCATTATCATTGATAGCATGAGCACAAAAAGATTGTTCCTTCGGTGTTTCTTTAACGTCTATACCATGATGTGATTTAAACCATTGACGCTTATTATCCAACAAAGTGATTAAAGCTATTGGTGTACCGCATATTTCGGCCGCAATGGTAGTAATATTATCATAATCGGTTTCGGGGAGTGTATCCAGAATATTATACGACTCTAGATTTTTAAGCCTTTCAGTTTCGTTTTCTGGTATATTTGGGATAACCATAATAATTAAATTTAAGATTATAGCAAATTACTTCATACCGATTAAATAAACCCATAATAAACTGTTAAAATTCTTTATATAAAGCATTTACAGCTATTCAAAGATTACTTAACATTAAAAAAATCTTACTTTAGAAACTCTATATTCCTTTTTAATCCAGCAAATTTTGTACGCTTAACCGCAGATTTTTGAAATACTTTTTTGAAGGTGTCCTCAGTAATTTCTTCCCAGTCTTTTTTAGTCATCGAGAGTAATTCTGGATGCGGATTGAATAGCGGTTCATTATGAGCTTTAGAGAACCTATTCCATGGGCAAACATCTTGACAAACATCGCAACCAAACATCCAATCGTCCATTTTTCCCTTGAACGAATTCGGAAGGTTTTCCTTGAGTTCAATGGTTAAGTATGAAATGCATTTACTTCCATCTACAACGTATGGCTCAACAATAGCCTCCGTAGGGCAAGAATCTATACAAGCCGTGCAGCTACCACAATGGTCTGTAGTCGGCGAATCGTGCTCCAATTCTAAATCGATAATAAGTTCGGCTATAAAATAGAATGAGCCCACTTGCTGCGTTATTAAATTACTATGCTTGCCAACCCAGCCCAAACCTGACTTAGCGGCCCAAGCTTTATCTAAAACAGGTGCTGAATCTACAAATGCTCTACCACTTACTTCGCCTATTTCATCTTGAATAAAATGTAAAAGATGCTTTAATTTATCCTTTATTATATGATGGTAATCATGTCCATAGGCATACTTACTCAATTTAGGTGCGTTAGAATCTTGTTGAACTTTCGGAGGGAAATAGTTCAATAATAAAGATACAACACTTTTAGAATCTTCTACCAGTAAAGTGGGGTTTAGTCGCTTATCGAAATGATTTTCCATGTAGCGCATTTGCCCATTCATGTTTTTATTAAGATAATTTTCTAAGCGTGGTGCTTCTTCTTCTAAAAATTGAGCTTTGCTTATACCACAAGACAAAAAACCAAGGCGTTTGGCTTCGGCTTTAATGAGTTGAGTATACTTTTGTTTATTCACTTAATTTATGAAAACATCTAAACTACAATTAAGTTTTTATTTTACGTTTTATTTTTAATAAAAATTAATTGCACCCCATATCGATAGACGACTGAGAATCGGCATTTATAACACAACTACCACTTGGTAATGTTGTTGGTTGATACCGTTTTAAATTTGGATCGTATAAAGAGTTTTCTACAAATAACGTAATTAAATCAATTTCTTTTTCTGATAAATTTAAAGGTTGAAAAGCATCGTCTAATTGGTTTTCTAACACTTCTTTATTCTCATGTTTCGCTTCATTTTTGTAGCTAATAACATCTCTAACAGAAGAAAAACTACCACCATGCCCATAGAATCTTACATCTTTCAGGTTATATAACTGCGGAGTTTTAAATTTATAATCGTCTTCGCTATTTTTTGTAAAACCACCACGACCTTTTTTTGTTGTTTCATCTACAATTGTTAAAATACTCTCACCAGCTAAATCATTCATACCTAAAGCATGAAAACTCATTCCATTTAACCCAGGCCCTGAATGACAAGAGTAACATTGCCCTTTTCCGAAGAATAAAGTAGCACCTTCCAATTCATCATCCTCCATAGCCATTCCATCTCCACTTAACCATTTTTGAAATGGTGCTTCGTTTGATAACACCGTCCTTTCATAAGCCGCTATGGCCAAACCTGCCGTCAATTTATTATATCTTTCACTAACAGGAACATCAGGAAAAGCTTCATCAAACATCCCTTTATATGAGCAATTTAATATATAGTCTTCATCAATAGCCAACCGGTGTACATCCATACCAGCTATAGCCTGCGTCTCTACGCCTTCGAAACCTAAGTTATTAGTTGCAATTGGAGTACCATCTACCCAACTAGACTCAGTGCCTTGATTATAACCTGTTGCACCAAATTGACCATTCCATAGCATAACCTCTTGATAAGCGACATTTAAAATACTTGGGCTTCTAATTGGTTGCATATCCAATTCTGACTCTAGGTAATTGGGATTTTTGGAGCGTCCTTCACCTTTAGAACCAAAACCAATACCACCTTCACCTATACCCTGTAAAAGTCCACTTTGAAAACCAGCTGCAGCATGATGGCAACTAGCACAAGAGTAAGTATCTTTCCCTTGTTCCTTTGTAGAATTTTCAGCAATTATAGTTTCATGGAATAATAGTTTACCCAACTCAACTTTAGAAACTGTAATATTATTATTTATATCACCAGGAATAGTAATAAAATCATTGGAGGCAGGAAGCAATAAAGCAGCTTTTGACCCTGCTGTGGCATTAATTTGATTTTCTAAAACACTTTGTAACGGCATTTCAATATACTCATCATTATTTTTTGCACACGATGTAATAAAAATAAAAGTCGTTAAAATAGATAGACTTAATAGCGGTAAGTTCTTCATAATAATTTGATTGGGAGCCTAAATAATATTAAACCGCCCCAAACATAACTACAACTTAAACAACCTTACAAAAATTTTGTTAAAATTCTCATAAATTAGATAACATGCAAATGCCATAACGCAGAACGTTTTTATCTACACATAAACGAATGATAGTATATATTGTATATTAAATATTTAAAAAAGTCCGCCTTGAATTGGTCCCTTAACACGACCTAAATGTTTATACGCCTGTTCCGTAACTTCTCTTCCTCGCGGCGTACGCATAATAAAACCTTGCTGAATAAGAAAAGGCTCATAAACTTCTTCAATAGTTTCCGAGCTTTCACTAACTGCCGTTGCAATTGTAGATATACCAACCGGACCACCTTTAAACTTATCGATAATGGTAGTTAGTATTTTATTATCCATTTCATCTAAACCATGTGCATCCACATGCAACGCCTCTAGCGCATATTTAGCAATGGTAATATCAATACTACCATTACCCTTTATTTGAGCAAAATCTCTAACGCGACGTAACAGAGCATTGGCTATTCTAGGTGTACCACGACTACGACCTGCTATTTCAATAGCTGCTTCCATAGAGATAGGAACATCTAAAATACTTGCACTGCGTTGAACTATATTGGTAAGTAAATCTGTTTTGTAATATTGTAGTCTACTCTGAATACCAAAACGAGCTCTCATAGGTGCTGTAAGAAGCCCTGAACGCGTTGTAGCACCAACCAAAGTGAAAGGATTCAAATTAATCTGTACGGAGCGCGCATTTGGCCCTGTTTCAATCATGATATCAATTTTATAATCTTCCATGGCCGAGTATAAATACTCTTCAACAATTGGGCTTAATCGATGAATTTCATCTATAAACAGAACATCACGTTCGTCCAAATTAGTAAGCAAGCCCGCTAAATCACCTGGTTTATCCAACACCGGTCCAGAAGTTATTTTAATACCTACATTTAATTCGTTAGCCAAAATATTTGCTAAAGTTGTTTTCCCAAGACCTGGAGGTCCATGAAATAAAGCATGATCTAATGCTTCACCACGTTTATTAGCTGCTTGTACAAATATTTGAAGATTTTCTAGAACCTGATCCTGCCCCGTAAAATCATCAAATGACAGGGGCCTTAATTGTTTTTCAACATCTAATTCTTCAGGTGAAAAATGCTCGTCGCTAGGATCTAAATTTTCATTCATTAATCAAATATATTTTAAAGCTAAAGATAAGTTCCAAACGTGAATGAAACAATATAGCAAATATAAATAAAAAGCCTCTCCAAATTGGAAAGGCTTTTATTTATATAAATTTCTCTTTTAAGATATACCTTAAAAAAGGCAATAGTTTTTAGTGTTGTAGTTCCTCTTCACCCTCCATTAAAGGCACATCTTGAGGTACAAAATCTACATCATGACCCGGTTTACTGTAATCGTAAGCCCAACGGTGTACATGAGGAATATCTCCTGGCCAGTTTCCATGAATATGTTCCACAGGCGTTGTCCATTCTAAAGTAGTAGATTTCCAAGGATTTTGAGTTGCTTTTTTCCCATAATACATACTTACGAAGAAGTTGTATAGGTAAATTAATTGAACAACACCACCAACTAAAGCGAAAATTGTAATCACTACATTTACATTGGCTAAATCATCAAACAATGGAAAGTTCGAGTTTGTATAGTAACGACGTGGTAAACCTGCCATACCTATAAAATGCATTGGAAAAAACACTCCGTACGCACAAACAGCAGTTATCCAAAAGTGAATATAACCTAAATTCTTATTCAACATACGACCGTACATTTTTGGATACCAATGATAGATACCCGCAAACATACCGTAAAGAGCAGATATACCCATTACTAAGTGGAAGTGAGCTACTACAAAATATGTATCGTGAACATTTATATCTAACGCACTATCTCCTAAAATAATACCCGTTAAACCACCAGTAATGAAAGTTGAGACAAAACCGATTGAAAATAACATAGCTGGGTTCATCTGTAAATTACCTTTCCATAATGTTGTTATCCAGTTGAACGCCTTTACAGCAGAAGGAATAGCAATCAATAAAGTTGTGAATGTAAATACAGATCCTAAGAAAGGATTCATTCCTGAAATAAACATATGGTGTCCCCAAACAATTGTTGAAAGGAAAGCAATAGCCAGAATTGATGCAATCATCGCACGGTAACCAAAAATTGGTTTACGCGAATTAGAAGCCATAATTTCGGATACTAATCCCATTGCTGGTAAAATTACTATATATACCTCAGGGTGACCTAAGAACCAAAATAAGTGTTCAAATAATACCGGCGAACCACCTTGATAGTGTAATACTTCACCTTGAATAAATATATCTGATAAGAAGAATGATGTTCCAAAACTTCTATCCATAATTAATAACAAACAAGCAGATAATAAAACAGGGAAAGAAATTATCCCGATTACAGCGGTAATAAAAAACGCCCATATCGTTAAAGGTAATCTTGTCATTGACATTCCTTTTGTACGCAGGTTAATAACCGTTACAACGTAATTAAGAGATCCCATCAATGAAGATGCTATAAAAATTGCCATAGCAACTAACCATAAAGTCATTCCCATACCAGAACCACCTTGAGCCATTGGCAAAGCACTTAAAGGAGGGTAAATTGTCCAACCAGCTGCAGCAGGCCCTGCTTCAACAAATAATGAAATAACCATGATTACACATGATACAAAAAATAACCAATATGAAACCATGTTTAAAAAACCTGATGCCATATCACGAGCACCAATTTGCAGTGGAATTAACAAATTACTAAACGTACCACTTAATCCAGCAGTAAGTACAAAAAATACCATAATGGTACCATGAATAGTTACTAATGCCAAATAAATATCCGCGTCCATAACTCCTCCAGGAGCCCATTTACCTAATAACGCCTCAAATAATACATTTGGCTCCTCTGGCCATGCAATTTGCATACGAAACATTAAAGACATCAAAATTCCAATAATCCCCATAAACGTACCAGTTACAAGGTACTGCTTAGCGATCATTTTATGGTCTTGACTAAATATATATTTAGTAACAAACGTTTCTTTATGATGATGTCCGTGGTCGTCGTCGTGAGCGTGAGTATCTGCGTGTGCTGACATAATCTTATATCGTTTTTATCTTTTTAATTAGTTAATTAGAGAGTTTTTGAATTCTTTCTGCTCCTTAATCCAAGCATCATATTCTTCTTGTGTTTCTACAATAATTTTCATTTGCATATTGTAGTGCGATTTTCCACAAATTTTGTTACAAAGCAACAGGTAGTCAAATTCGTAGCGCTCTAAAGCCTCTTCACCTTTGGCTATTAAAGCTTTACTTTTCTCAACTCTTATCTCGTTAATATTTGTAACTTTCTCTTGCATTTGTTCCGTTTGACGCATATCAACAGTAGTTACTGTCGGTGTAAATCCAAACTGAGTTATCATACCAGGAACACAGTTCATTTGTGCTCTAAAATGAGGCATGTATGCTGAGTGTAATACATCTTGTGAACGCATTTTAAATAACACTGGCTTCCCAACAGGTAGATGCAACTCTGTAGTAATAATATCATCCTGTGCATTTGGGTCAGCTTCGTCCAAACCTAAAATATTAGCTCTGTCTATATCAATTAAACGTACGTTAGCTTTACCTAAAGTATTATCCGCTCCAGAATATCTCGCCTTCCAGTTAAACTGTTGTGCATACAATTCAATTACTAAAGGATCATCACTTTCGTCAACACTAGTAATATTAATCCAAGTACTTAATCCATATATAATTAAACCCGCTAAAACAATTACAGGAATAATAGTCCATATAAACTCTAACTTGTTATTATCAGCAAAGAATAATGCTTTCTTACCTTTTTCACCCTTATACTTAAAAGCGAAGTAGTGAAGTAAAAACTGAGTTACAGTTTGTACAAAGAAAATAAGCACCATTGAAATCACCATTAAGTTATCAATGATTGGGCCATGCGCAGAAGCAGAATTTGACATTAATGGCAAATCTCCCCATTTAACAAAACATACAACGGTAATGATATAAATGAAAGCTAAAAAGCCCATCATTAAATATGCATTCATTGTGTTGTCTTTGTCTGTGGCAACAGCACTGTTTTCACCTTTAGCCTGAGCTAAATCGAAAATTTTAACCATTTGCCATATGGCAACTAAAATAAATACTAAAACTATAATTGTTAATAAAGCAGTCATTGGTATCGTTCGTCTTTATTTATTTCTAAATTAATAATGAAAATCTTCACTTTCTTTTCTAAAAGGATAACCTTTTACTAATAGTGGTGCTTTGGTTAAAGCCGTGAATACCACAAATATAAACAACCCAGCAAATAACATGATAGAAGCTAGCTCAGGAATCCCAATAAACCATCTATCTCCCACTGTTGCAGGCATAATCATATTGAAAATATCTATATAATGCCCAAATAATATAACCAATCCAGTCATAACAACAAACCATGGGATTCGTTTGTAATCTGCATTCATTAAAAGTAATAATGGGAATAAAAAATTAAGTACAACCATACCTAGGAAAGGCAATTGATAATCTTGGAAACGCGTTACAAAATACGTTACCTCTTCAGGTATATTTGAATACCAAATTAACATGAATTGAGAGAACCATAAATAAGTCCAGAAAATACTAATCGCAAACATAAATTTCGCAACATCATGTAAATGGTTTTCGTTTACAAATTCTAAAAAGCCTTTAGCTTTTAAGTAAATAGTGATTAACGCTATTACAGTAATTCCACTTACAAACATACTTGCAAATACATACCATCCAAACAACGTTGAGAACCAGTGCGGATCAACACTCATAATCCAATCCCAAGACATTATAGATTCCGAATAAATAAAGAATACTAAGAATGCCGCAGAAATACGGAAAGACTTTTTAAAGTTACTGTTATCTTCGGCTGTATCTTGCGCAATAGAAAATTTACGTGCAAAGTGACGGTATAAACTCCATCCTGCAATGAAAATTAAACCTCTTACAGCAAACCAACCAATATTTAACCAGCTAGATTTTCCATCAATTAATTTATCGTAATGATGACTTTCTGGGTTAGTTACCTCAGGATTCATCCACATAAAAATATTATAATGCCCTATTGTACCAGAAGCTACTGCTATTGCAAGAACAATTAATGCTCCAGGTAACAAGTAAGCTGTAATACCTTCCATTACTCTAAATAATACTGGTGACCATCCTGCTTGAGCAGCAATTTGAATAGCATAAAAAGCTAAAACTCCCAAAGCTATCATCATAAAGAAAAATGCCGCCACATATAATGCAGACCAAGGTCTATTGGCTATTTGGTGTTGCACGTGCTCAATATGCTCTTTATGCGCATCAACCTGATGTTCTCCAGATTTAGCATGAGCCGTCTCGCCATGTGCGTTTTCTTCTGCATGTGCATCATGAGCTGGTGCCGCGTGAGCTACTTCCTCACCATGTCCTCCACCGTGATGCGCTTCTTCTGCTATTAAGGTTTCAACCTCTTCAAAAGATAAATGAGATGTAAAAAAACCATAACCAACTCCTATTGCTCCTAAAAGCATTAGAATGAAAGAGAATGTCTTTAATTTATTTGAAAATGTGTACATATCTATAATAATCTTATCAATCTTACTTTTCTAAATCTGCCTTCAAGGTTAAAACATAGTCAACTACTTGCCAGCGTTCCTCTTCGTTAATTTGGTTAGCATACGATCCCATCGCATTTTTACCATAATAAATTGTATGATAAATACTTCCAGCATTTATTGCTCTACCAGCGTCATCATAACTTGGTATACCCAAGATTTTTTCACGCTTTACTAAGTTTCCTTGTCCGTTACCTTTTGTACCATGACAGATTCCACAGTAAATATTGTATAACTCTTTTCCTCTTTCAGCGTCGATATCTTCTGCTCTTAAAGGACTTTTCAATGTAGCTTTAGCTAGCTCATATCCAGCTGTAGAATTTTCAATATCAAAAGGTACATGTCCTCTTGCTACCGAACCTTCAACAGGTATTTGAGCCTCTACTCCATCCTTAAAAGCCGCTTCACCATAAGTTTCATAACCAGCAGATTCATACATATTTGGCATGAACTGATAATTAGGTGCTGTATCTTTTTTACAAGAAACAGCAAGTAAGACAACTGCAATTACTAATATTTTAATTAAGCTTTTCATACTTTAAATTAATGTGCTTTATCAACTAAATTAATTTCTACTGCTCCTGTTCCTGCTAATAAATCCTGTAGCTCCTTTTCATTTCCATTAACAGCAATTTCCATTAAGAAATGATCATCTGTTGTTCTTGGATCAGGGTTTTCTGCATTTTTAAATGGCCACATTCTACTTCTTAAGTAAAAAGTAAGTACCATTAAGTGTGCTGAGAAAAACACCGTAAGTTCGAACATAATTGGTACGAAAGCAGGCATATTTTCAATATAGCTAAAACTAGGCTTACCACCGATGTTTTGAGGCCAATCTTCAATCATAATGAAATTCATCATAACCGTTGCTACAGTTAAACCAATTAAACCATAAATGAACGCTGTAATAGCGATACGTGTAGGCGCTAATCCCATGGCTTTGTCTAGTCCGTGAACTGGAAAAGGCGTATATATTTCTTCGATGTGAAATCTCTCTGCCTTAACTTTTTTAACAGCAGACATTAATACATCATCATCTGTATAAATAGCGTGAATAACTTTTGAAGCTTCCATTGACTATATTTAGTTTATTAAATTTTTAGCTTGTCCTGACCAATCATCACGTTCTGCTCTTCCTGGGAAAGAACCTGTAATTGAATCTAACAAGTCATACTCATTTTTTGTCATCTTACTAACCTGAAGGAATGTATAAATACCAATACTATTTAATACTTCTTCCATTTTAGGGCCAATACCATTAACTTTCTTCAAGTCATCGGCTGTTTGAGTATTAGCGTCAAAAGCCCCAATACTACCTAATAGGTTATTAACCTTTTCAGAAGTATCTTCCTGAACCGCTTCAACAGGTGGTTCAATAACAACTTCAGTCTTTACTACTGGACCAGATGTTCTAGCATCAGCACCTGTTCCTGCTAAACTATCACCTCTTTCTCTAATGTTCTTGTAACGTTCACCAGAAGATTTCAAAATAGTTTTAACCTCTGCTTGCGCAATTACAGGGAATGTTCTTGAATATAATAAGAATAATACAAAGAAGAATCCAATAGTTCCTACGAATATTCCAATATCAACAAATGTTGGTGAAAACATTGTCCATGATGATGGTAAGTAATCTCTATGCAACGATGTTACAATAATTACAAAACGTTCGAACCACATTCCTATGTTTACAACAATAGAGATAAAGAAAGAGAACATAATACTTGTTCTAAGTTTTTTAAACCACATAAACTGTGGCGAGAATACGTTACAAGACATCATTGCCCAATATGCCCACCAGTAAGGTCCAGTTGCTCTGTTTAAGAACGCATATTGTTCGTACTCTACACCTGAATACCATGCAATAAATAACTCAGTAATATATGCTACACCAACGATAGAACCCGTAATCATAATTACAATGTTCATTAATTCGATGTGTTGTACTGTAATATAATCTTCAAGGTTACATACCTTTCTCATAATAATAAGAAGGGTATTTACCATAGCAAATCCAGAGAATACCGCACCAGCGACAAAGTATGGCGGAAAAATGGTAGTATGCCACCCTGGTATAACCGATGTGGCAAAATCGAAAGATACAATAGTATGTACAGAAAGTACTAACGGCGTTGCTAAACCAGCAAGTACCAAAGATACTTCTTCAAAACGTTGCCAATCTTTTGCTCTACCAGACCAACCGAAACTTAATAAAGCGTAAATTTTCTTTTGAAAAGGCTTTACTGCACGATCCCTTAGCATAGCAAAATCAGGAAGTAAACCTGTCCACCAGAACACTAATGATACTGATAAGTACGTAGAGATTGCAAATACATCCCAAAGTAACGGAGAGTTAAAGTTAACCCATAATGAACCAAATTGATTCGGTATAGGTAACACCCAATATCCTAACCATGGACGACCCATGTGAATTACAGGGAATAAACCTGCCTGTACAACAGAGAAAATAGTCATCGCTTCCGCAGAACGGTTAATGGCCATTCTCCATTTTTGACGGAACAATAATAGTACTGCAGAAATAAGTGTTCCTGCGTGACCAATACCAACCCACCAAACGAAGTTAGTAATATCCCAAGCCCAACCTACGGTTTTGTTCAAACCCCAAGTTCCAATACCTGTTGAAATGGTATAAATAATACATCCTATACCCCAAAGGAAAGCTGCTAATGCTATAGAAAAAACTATCCACCATTGCTTATTTGCTTTTCCTTCTACAGGCTTGGCCACATCCACAGTAACATCATGGTATGATTTTTCGCCTGTAACTAAAGGTCTTCTAATAGGTGCTTCGTAATGAGACGCCATAATTATATAATTGATTCTTTAATTAGATTTATGCTTCGGTTGTATTTCTCACTTTTGTATGATATTGCACATTAGGCTTTGTGCCAACGTGTTCTAACAAGTGATACATACGGTTATCTTCTTTAAGTTTTGCAACTTGACTTTCTTCATCATTGATATCTCCAAATACCATTGCACCACTACTACAAGCAGCAGAACAAGCTGTTTGGAACTCACCATCTTTAATAACACGTCCATCACGTTTAGCATCAAGAATAGTTTTTTGTGTCATTTGTATACACATAGAACATTTTTCCATAACACCACGAGAACGTACTACAACATCTGGATTTAATACCATACGTCCTAAATCATCATTCATATGATAATCGAACTCATCGTTTCCATTATATAAGAACCAGTTAAAACGACGCACTTTATAAGGGCAGTTGTTAGCACAATATCTTGTACCTACACAACGGTTATAAGCCATGTGGTTTTGACCCTGACGACCGTGTGATGTTGCTGCCACAGGGCATACAGTTTCACAAGGTGCGTGGTTACAATGTTGACACATGATTGGTTGGAAAGCGACTTGAGGATTCTCTGAAGGATGCTCCATTTCACCAAACTCACTTAATGAACTTCCTAAACCAGAAATATTCTCTTTCTTTTCGTTATCACCATCAAAAGATTCTTCTGACGAATAATATCTATCGATACGTAACCAGTGCATATCGCGACTTCTACGTACCTCAGACTTACCAACTACTGGTACATTGTTTTCTGCATGACAAGCTATAACACATGCCCCACAACCTGTACAAGAATTTAAGTCTATAGATAAGTTGAAGTGATGACCAATAGAACGATCAAACTCATCCCATAAATCAACTTTCGGATCTGTAACAGCAGTTTCTTTATGATTTAAAGAAACCATAGCCATAGGGTTCCACTCTTGTTTATCTTTAGTATTAAATATTTCTAAAGAAGTTTCTTTAATAATATCTCCACGCCCCATTAAAGTATTGTGCAATTGTACTGAAGCAAATTCATGCTCACCAGCTGCAGCCTCAACAGTTACGTTTTGTACTGTATTGAAGTTATGATAGAAAGCAAAGGCATTTACACCTGTTTGCATCTCTTCTTTTAATCCTTTTGTTTTACCGTAACCAAAAGATAATCCAACAGAACCTTTAGCTTGTCCTGGTTGTATTAAAACTGGTATAGTTAAACTGACACCATTAACAGTCACATTTGCATAACTACCATTTAACGCGCCATTGGCAACGTGCTTGTTCATTAAACCTAATGCTTCCGCATCAGCTTTAGAAACTGTTAAATAGTTATCCCAAGATGTTCTAGTAATTGGATCTGGAAACTCTTGTAACCATGGGTTGTTGGCTTGTTGCCCATCTCCCATACCTACTTTTGTATATAGTGATAATTCTAATCCGTTTGAAGTAGCAGAAGACACTAAAGCTTTCGCTGCAGCTACACCTCCAATTACAGAAACTCCATTAACACTATTACTAGTATTTACCGTTGAAGTAGATGTTGTTGTAATGTATTCATCTTTATCTTCCTTTTTAATACCAACTCCTACAGCTACATCATGAATAAGTCCACCAACCAAAGTTCGATCTTTCTTATCCTTTAATTCTGTTGTTGATGTTGATACCGTTTTAGTTGAAGCTTCATTTAAACCTCCAATAGAAGAACCGTATACAAAAACACCATCGTGTAATGCTTGATTGAACGAATTCCCACCTAATACGCTAGAATTCCAATTGTTCTTAATATAATCGTGAAAAGTATCTTCATTACCTGTCCATTTTAATAAAGCATCTTGAAACTGACGCGTATCAAATAATGGGCGGATAGTGGGTTGCATTAAAGAATAATGACCTTTTTTGATTTCAACATCTCCCCAAGACTCTAAGTAATGTGGCGCTGCCGCTATATATTCTGTTTGAGTTGAAGTCTCATCTTCCTTTAAAGAAAAAGCGATTGACAATTCAACGTTCTTTAATCCTTCTGAAAAGTCTGAAGCGTTTGCTAAGCTATAAACCGGATTAACCCCGCTCATGATAACCGCACCAACTTTCCCAGCTTTCATATCTGCGACTAATTTAGTCACTGCTTTATCGCTACCTTGTCTAGTCTTTATTGGAGTACTAGGATCGAAAGCTTTACTCTGTAATGCTGCGTTTATTTCTAAAGCAATAGTTTGAGCATTCACATCTTGAATGCCAGTAATTACAACAGCGTTACTTCCTGCCTTCTTAATTTGAGATGCTGCATTTTTAACAGCTTCGTCAATTTTCGCAGGCAATGTTCCAGAAACAGAACCTCCAACAACATAACTATATAATTTAGCTAAAGCTATTTTTTGTTCTGATGGAGTTAATGGCACACGCTTATCAGCATTTGCACCAGTAAGAGACATATTCGATTCAAACTGAATATGACGAGACATTTTACCGTGATTAGGCACTTTGTTTTTCGCATATCCTGAATCAAAACCTCCACCTTGCCAATCTCCTAAGAAATCAGCTCCAATAGAAACGATAGTCATTGCTTTAGAAAAATCGTAATTTGCTAACCCGCGCTCACCATATTTAGCTTGGTAAGCATCAAGAGCAGCAGATTCTGATATTGCATCATAAACCACGTGGTTTACATTGCCATACTTATTTTTAAACTCAGAGATTAACTTATCAGTAGAAGGACTAGCAAAAGTTTGTGTTAACAACACAATATTCTTGTTTGCCGCAGCTAACTCTGTTAATTTCTTAGTTGTTTCATTATCAAATGTATCCCAAGAAATAGAACCTCCAGCCTTTTTGGGACCTTGAACTCTTAAACTATCATACAATCCCAATACAGAAGCATTAACTCTTGCGTTAGCACTACCATTGGTAGAAGCCATCACATTATTCTGAATTTTAATTGGACGACCCTCACGAGTTTTTACTAAAACACTAGCAAAATCAAAACCATTCGCTATAGTAGTTGCGTAATAGTTAGCAACACCAGGAATAATTTCTGTTGGTTGTACTACATAAGGTATCGACTTTTTAACAGGACCCTCACAAGCAGCTAAAGTAGCAGCAGCTGTACTAAACCCAACATACTTTAAGAAATCGCGACGCGTTGTAGAGCTTTCTTCTAATGTATCTTTATCTCCTAAAAATTCATCAGTAGGAATTTCAGCTACAAACTCGTTTTGTTTAAGCGTCTCAACAATAGAGCTATTTTCGTTTAGCTCTTCAACACTTTTCCAGTATTTCTTGTTTGATGACATATTATATAATTGAATTACTTCTTATTAATTTTTTAAAAATCTCTGCCTTAGCAGAAAAGAAAAACTGTTTTTTTAGTAGTGACACTTACCACATTCTAACCCGCCCATTTGAGCAGCTGTTAACTTATCCACGCCATACTTCTTAGATAATTCATCATGAATTTTAGTATAGTAAGCATTGTCTTTAACGTTAACATCTGTTTCTCTGTGACAATTGATACACCAGCCCATTGTTAAAGGAGCATGTTGATAAACAACTTCCATTTCTTCAACAGGACCATGGCATGTTTGACACTCAACACCTGCAACTGTTACGTGTTGCGAGTGGTTAAAGTATGCAAAATCTGGCAAATTGTGAATACGAACCCATTTTACTGGACTAGATTCACCTGTATATTTTTGCTCAGCATCATCCCATCCTGCAGCAGCGTATAATTTTTTGATTTCACCATCGTAAAAATCTTTAGAGTACTCCGGAGTTGTTTCGCCGTTGTATTCGTAAATAGATTTATGACAGTTCATACAAACATTTAATGAAGGAATACCTGAAGTTTTACTAACCCTAGCAGAAGAATGACAGTATTTACAATCTACACCGTTATCACCAGCATGTATTTTGTGCGAGAAATGAATAGGTTGTACAGGTTGATATCCTTGATCTACCCCTATCTGAGATAAATAACCATAAACAAAATAAGCACTCGATAGTAAAAAGAAGATGGTAACCACCATTACCAAAAATTGGTTTTGTACAAATGCCTTCCAAATTGGAGTTCTTTGTGAGTCTTCTGGCAATTCTATATTCGAGGCTACGGCATAACGACGTAATGTTTTATTTACTAAATATAAACCAGCAGCTAAAAGCATAAACAAAATAGCCAATGCTCCTAAAATAATTTCATTTGAAATTCCTCCTGATGATTCTGATGCTTGAGTAACAACCGCTCCACCTGCAGGTGCAACTGGCGCTTTCTTTTCTTCAGCAGTGTATGCCAAAATGTTGCTGATATCATCATCGGATAATTGTGGGAAAGCCGTCATGGCAGCACCACCATACTCGTTGTAAACCTTATTCGCATAAGAGTCTCCTGATTTAATAAGCCCTGAACTGTTACGAATCCATGCTTGAATCCAGTCACGATCTAAACCTTGCTCGTCAGACAAACGCGCCTCTACATTACGTAAAGCCGGACCGGTCATTTTCTTGTCTAATTGATGACAAGCCGCACAATTGGCATTGAATAAAGATTTTCCTTTCGCTGGATCGCCTTCCTGAGCAGAAAGGACTGATGTAAACGCTAATAAAATAATTAAGCTGAAACTAAGAGTGTTTTTACTTAATATACGGTGAATCACCTGTCTCATATTGTTGGTTAAATTAACTTCTAAACTTTGGTATGATTTTTTCATTACTAATAATTGAAAAAAAATACAGTTAAAAAAATCTCTCGCAAAAGTAATATTAAAAGTCGATTTTAGAAATGATAGCGCAGGTATAATTGATAATTTAGAGAGATTCTAAATAAAGAAAACAACTAATAATTTGATTGCAACGTATATCTTTGCACAAAATAATTTGAAAATGAACCCATTGAAAACAAAATTAACTTTGTTACCCCTTTTAGCACTGTTGCTTACATCTGCAATAAGTTTTTCACAAGAAGGCCATGTTTCTATAAATCAAGACCAAAACATTGCTGTTTTACTAGATTTAAAAAAGGAAATGAACAAAAACGAACATGATTCCGATCGTTACAAAATACAAATCTACTCTGGAAATCGCTCTGCTGCTCAAAACGCAAAAGCCGATTTTAACCAATCGTTCTCAGAATGGAATCCGACTATAGAATATGAAACACCAAATTTTAAAATTTGGGCGGGTAACTTTAGCACACGTTTAGAAGCAGATCGGGCTCTTAAAAAAATTAAGAAAAAATTTCCGAGTGCTTTTATTTTTAAACCTAAGAAAGAGAAAAAATAAAACTATTACATGTTTCAAACCCCATAAACTAAGTTGTCTATTTTCGCAAATACGACAACTTTTTTTATTTCATCTATTTTTTCTTCCATAGCTTCATGATTTAAAAAAAGCTCACTAAACCCAATGATATCTTGAGACAAGGCTTTTTTAAATTTAAAATATGGATGGCCTTCCGTAGAAGTAAGACGAAGATAATATTTATTGTTTACAGCCTGTTGCCTAAATAATTGAAGTTTCCTTAAACAAATAAACTTTGAAGAAAATCCTGTGCTTATAAAACTAATATGCTTAGCATCAGTTTTTAAAAAAAACCGATACAAACCATTGTTATCTGTATAAATTTTGAAAAGTGCCATTTTGAGAGAATTAAACTATAACGTTTAATATTAGACACTTAAACCGAAATAAAGTCACAAATTAATACAAGTCACAACCCATTAAAACGTACTGAGTTACTTTAGAACCTGTAAAGAAATTCGTGAAATATAATAATTGGTATTAACTTTCCGGAGCAAGCTCTACTTCCAAACCTTCCATTTCGGGCGTCATTTGTATCTGACAACCTAAACGACTGTTATCCTTAACGTCAAAAGCTTCAGATAGCATTGCTTCTTCGTCATCACCCATTTCAGGTAATTCTGTATCACTTAAAACATAACATTGGCAAGAAGCACACATAGCCATACCGCCACAAACACCTATAGTTCCTTCTGGCGCCAATTCGTAAGAACGAACAACCTCCATTAAATTCATTGCCATATCTGTTGGAGCAACAATTTCGTGTTTTACACCGTCTCTATCTGTGATTTTAATATTTATGTCTTGCATGGTACTATTTTGTAATTCAATTAGTGATACGTCATAAGTCGTGCCACAAATTTAAGTTTTGTGTCTTTAATTTTAATACTTTTCTAAGGGAAAATAGAAACGATTACAAAAAAATAAAGAATCTTCAATTTTTTTAAATTGAAGATTCTTTATTTTTAAATTATATCGATATTAACCTATTAAACATCAATATTTAGCACTTTTTCAATCTGTGGTGCATATTTTTTTATAGTCATCTCAACACCGGATTTTAGTGTCATTTGATTCACAGAACATCCTACACAAGCGCCTTGCAATTGTACTTTTACCAAAGTATCATTATCTTCAATAGATAATAATGAAATATCGCCGCCATCACTTTGTAAAAACGGACGAATTTCTTCTAATGCTTTTTCAACATTTAATCTTACTTCTTCGCTGGTCATATCTTATTTTTTTACGGCAGAACATCCAGCCATTGTTGTAATTTTAATTGCTTCTGTAGGAGGTAAATCGTCATTTCTTCTAACAACTTCCTGCACTACATTTTGCGTTAATTTTTCAAAGGCTTGCTCTAAAGGAGTTCCTTTTTGCATAGCCGCAGGGCGTCCAACATCACCGGCTTCACGAATACTTTGCACCAATGGAAGTTCTCCCAAAAATGGTACATTTAAATCTTCTGCCAAGTTTTTAGCTCCTTCTTTTCCGAAGATAAAATATTTGTCATCTGGTAATTCTGCGGGAGTAAAGTACGCCATATTTTCAATAATACCTAAAACAGGAACATTTATGCTTTCTTGTTGAAACATAGCTACACCTTTTTTAGCATCTGCCAAAGCCACATTTTGAGGAGTACTCACCACAACGGCCCCAGTAATTGGTAGCGATTGCATTAAACTTAAATGAATATCTCCGGTTCCTGGAGGTAAATCCAAAAGTAAAAAATCTAAATCGCCCCAATGTGCATCAAAAATCATTTGATTTAGCGCTTTTGCTGCCATTGGACCTCTCCAAACAACAGCTTGATCAGGTTGTGTAAAGAAACCAATAGACAACACTTTAACCCCATAATTCTCAACAGGCTTCATTTTCGATTTACCTTCAACATTTACTGCCAAAGGTTTTTCGTTAGCCACGTCGAACATAATTGGAATAGATGGTCCATAAATATCAGCATCTAAAATACCAACTTTAAAACCCATTTTTGCAAGAGTTACAGCTAAGTTTGCAGTAACTGTAGATTTACCTACACCACCCTTACCGGAAGCAATTGCTACTATATTTTGAATTCCAGGAACTGGTTTTCCTTTTATTACATTCGCTTTTGGCTTAGCAGGCGCGTCTACTTTTACATTAACCGTGATTTTGGCTTTTTCGTAAACGTGCTCGTGTATCGTTTTTAAAACATCAACTTCCGTTCGTTTTTTTGCTTGTAAACTTGGGTTATTAATCGTGATATCTACAATAACTTCATCTCCAAAAGTTACCACATTTTTTACGGCTCCACTTTCCACCATATTTTGTCCTTCACCAGGAACAGTAATAGTTTCAAGTGCTTTTAATATATCTTGTTTGTTTAATTTCATTGCTTGTGTAATAATATTGGTAGCCGGCATATTTGACCACCACTTAATTGAGAATAATTATAATTTACAAAGATAAATAATATCGATGGAAGTGGGAAGACCTAAGTTAGAAGTTTTACTTATGTTATGATTGAAAATAGTTATTATCAAGAAATGGAATAAAAACAGGATGTTTTGAGCTGAAAATTAACGCATTTATCTTCGCCTACATGGTTTATCACACTGCTATTTAAGGCTACTTCCTCTAAAATCACAAAGGTTACAGGTATTCTGAAGGATCCCAATAAACAAGGTCTAAATTCTGAATTTGATTATCAACCACTTCAATTCCTTCGCTTTCCAAAAGCTGTTGCATGAGGTTTGTTCCATCAAAATGATGCTTACCAGTGAGTAAACCCTTTCTATTCACCACACGATGAGCAGGAACATCTTTCCCGTGAGAACCGTTCATGGCATAGCCAACCATTCTAGCACTTTTTGCAGCACCTAAATATTTGGCAATAGCGCCATAACTAGTAACACGACCAAATGGAATTTGCTTAGCAACCTCATAAACTTTATCAAAAAAATTAAGTGTTTCCGGCTTCATATTTATATTTCCCTAATAATATTTATTAACGTTACTACAGCGATAACACCAGTAATACCACCTATAATACGGTTCATGTTTTTTTGAGATGTGAGTGTTTTACTCTTTATTTTATCAAAAAAGAAAATATACATATACAAAGTAACAAAAGTACCCATAGCTGCACCAGCGACATAAGATATAATACTTGTTTCGCTAAAATCTAACCAACCAAAAGACGCCAAAGTAATGGTCATGTAAGCCTGGTAAGGTATTGGAAACACATTAATTCCGGATAAAAATAATCCTTGAAAAAAACGGCTCCCCTTACTTCTTATTTTAGGCTCTACCTGCTCTTTAGGTTCGGACTTCGCAATAAATAAAAAATAGATACTAATTAAAACAAAAATAACAAAAGCTACACGCTGCAGGACATCAATTACATCGTGATTTTTACTCAAATAACGAGCAAAAACAGCAGCAATAGAGGTTTGAATAACTACAACTACACAGGCGCCAATAGAAAACATTATGCCGCGCACGTGCCCTTCTTTTAGACTAATTTTTGCAGCCGTCATGTTTAGTAATCCTGGCGGAATAACACCCACAAGCGCAAAAACCAACCCTAAAAAAAAGATAAAAGTAATGTTCAAAACTATTTAATTTTAAATTTAATATAGGTGATAGGCTTATTTTTCTCTAAATACTGGGACTCGTAAAAGGTTTGAATACTAGTAACCTCTTCTGGGCTACCTTCTTGTTTATAAACATTATGGTTGGCATACAACACCTCGTGACCTGCGCCGTGCAGCAAACCAAGCGTATAACCGTGCATAAATTCGCTATCGGTTTTTAAATTCATAACACCATCTGGTTTTAGAATTTGTTTGTAACGCTCTAAAAAAACAGCATTTGTCATGCGGTGTTTGGTACGTTTATACTTTATTTGCGGATCTGGGAATGTTATCCAAATTTCATCAACCTCATTGTTCGCAAAAGCATGATCGATAAGTTCTATTTGCGTGCGCAGAAAAGCCACATTAGGTATATTTTCTTCTATGGCTGTTTTTGCCCCTCTCCAAAACCTAGCACCTTTGATATCTACTCCAATAAAATTTTTATTAGGATATTTTTGCGCTAATGCAACCGAATATTCCCCTTTTCCACAGCCTAATTCAAGCACTAAAGGATTATCGTTTTTGAAAACCTTAGAACGCCATTCACCTTTTAGACTAAAAGTTGACTCTACCAATTCTTCTCTTGATGGTTGAAATACGTTGGAAAAAGTCTCGTTTTCTCTAAATCGTTTCAGTTTATTTTTACTACCCACAGTATATTAACTATTTGTTATTATTAGTTTTGAATTGGTAAAATTACGGAAATATACCCAAGTCTTTATATGCTTACCTTTGAATTTGCTTAAAAGTGCGTTAGGGATTGATGCGGCATCCTTTTTTTGTGCTAGATTACGTTTTAAAACAGATAGTAACCACTTAGGTTTTCTGTTGTTTAATAAAATGACTTAATTAAAAGTTCAAAAAAAGATATAGCGGAAAGCCCGACCCTTGTGGTAACGCCAAAATATTGCTTTTTATTTAGATATTTAATTGATGAAAAAACGAATTTTAGTCGCTCCTTTAAACTGGGGTTTAGGCCATGCAACACGATGTATGCCAATTATTAATGCGTTAATTTTAAATAATTTTGAGCCTATTATCGCCAGTGATGGCGTAGCTTTATCCTTATTAAAAAAAGAGTTTCCTGATTTAAAATGTATTGAATTGCCTTCGTACAATGTAACGTACGCAAAGAATGGCAAGCATTTTAAGTTAAAACTTATTAAGGATTCTCCAAAACTAATGAAGGCTATTAATGCTGAAAAAAAAGCTATTAAGCACCTCGTGGACTCCGAGAACATTTCTGGCATTATATCGGACAACCGCTTGGGTGTTAGAAGTAAAAAAATACCTTCTATTTTTATTACACATCAATTAAATGTTTTGAGTGGCAATACCACTTGGCTGAGCACTAAAATGCATCAAAAAATTATTAATAAGTTTGATGCTTGTTGGGTGCCAGACACACCAGGGGAAATTAACTTAAGTGGAAAACTGGGTCATGTTAAACACTTTGAAATTCCAACAACCTATATTGGGCCATTAAGTCGGTTCACAAAAAAAGAAACCAAAATCAAAAACGATTTAATGGTATTAATCTCTGGCCCTGAGCCACAACGCACTATGTTAGAAAAGCGTCTTTTAGAGGAATTAAAATATTATAAGGGTCGCGTAGTTTTTGTTAAAGGCCTTATGGAAAAAAAACAAACCAAGGAAATAAAAGGCAATTTGACGATTTATAATTTTATGACGTCTAACTTGTTAGAACAAGCCATAAACGAAAGCGAATTGATTGTTTCACGTTCGGGCTACACCACTGTGATGGATTTAGCTAAACTGAACAAAAAAGCATTTTTTATACCAACACCTGGCCAATTTGAGCAAGAATACTTAGCAGAACGACTTAGTGACATGCGGTTAGTTCCAACATGCTCGCAAGATGATTTTAATTTGAAAATGTTAGAAAACATTTCTGGTTATGCAGGTTTAAAGGCTTTTGACTACGAGGTTAATTTTAAAGACTTATTAAGCCTTTTCTAGGGTGAATGAGAACTCACTACCTACACTATACTCACTTTCTACATAAATTTTTTCGTGATGCGCTTCAATAATGTGCTTAACTATAGAAAGACCAAGTCCCGAACCTCCTTCTTTTCTTGACCCAGTTTTATCCACTCTATAAAAGCGCTCGAATAACCTTGGTAAATGTGATGTTGTGATACCTTCTCCGTTATCGGTTACCCTGACAATAATTTTGTTCTTTATTAAATTCTCGATACTGATTTCGGTAGTTCCTTTTTCGCTGCCATATTTAATAGAGTTAACTATAAGATTAATTAAAACCTGCTGTATACGCTCTTTATCAGCCTTTACAAAAATTGCTTTTTTGTAATTCAGATCGAAAGTTAGCGTAATTTTCTTTTTTGCTGCTTTCATTTCCAGCATATCGAAAATGGTTTTCACTAACTCTACAATATCAAAAGTTTCTATTTTAAGTCTTAAATCACCAACTTCCAATTTAGTAATCATATCCAAATCTTCAACGATATAACTTAATCGCTCAATCCCTTTGCTCGCGCGTTCTAGATATTTTTCGCGAATTTCTTTATTATCCATAGCACCATCGAGCAAAGTTAAAATATAACCTTGTACTGTAAACAACGGCGTTTTCAACTCGTGAGAGACATTGCCTAAAAACTCCTTTCGATATTGCTCCCTAACTTTAAGGGTTTCTATTTCTAATTTTTTATTTCGAGCAAACCTATCTATTTCTTGAGTAAGGGTATGCATATCGGTGGTTATAGCTCCTTTTGTAAGTTTTGCAGATTCTAACAAGGTTAAATCGTCGTATATTTTTTTTACGCGTCGGTAAATAAACCGCTCTACCCTGTATTGAATAACAACAAAACAAAAAATGTAGGTACTAAAAGCAAGCACTAATACTTCCCAAAACTCTATATTAGAGAAATAAAATAAAAAAACGCTCAATAAGAGCGTTATATATAAGGTAATATAAAACGAAGTGATTTTGGCAAATCGATACGATTTTTTAAACTTAGTTTCTTTCATTACAAATTACTCTACAAACTTATAACCTACACCTTTTACGGTTTTAAAACTTTTATCACCAAGTTTCTCGCGTAACTTTCTAATGTGTACATCAATAGTACGTCCGCCAACAACTACTTCATTACCCCAAACGGTATCTAAAATTTCGTCGCGTTTAAAAACTTTTCCTGGCTTAGATGCTAATAAGGATAATAATTCAAATTCTTTTCTTGGCAAAATAATTTCTTTCCCTTTAGAAGTAATTTTATATTCATCTCTATTAATAACCAATGATCCTATTTTCATGGTATCGGCAACATCTTCTTCTTTAAAACGACGTAAAAGCGCTTTTACCTTACTAACAAGAACTTTTGGCTTTATTGGCTTAGTAATATAATCGTCTGCACCAGCATCAAAACCTGCTACCTGACTGTAATCTTCACCACGAGCGGTTAGAAAAGTAACAATGGTATTTGATAAATCGGGATGCTTTCTAATTAATTCACAAGCTTCAATACCATCCATCTCAGGCATCATAACATCTAGAATTATTAATTGAGGTAATTCCTTTTTAGCAACCTTTACACCTTCCGCACCATTTTCAGCCTTAAGTACTTGGTAACCTTCACTAGCTAAATTGTAACCTACAATTTCTAAAATATCTGGTTCATCATCAACCAATAAAATTTTAATGTCTTTTTTTTTCATCTGTAAAAAAAATCTGTTTGTTGAGGTAAAGATAAAGCTAATAACATAATTTTATGAAATTACTAAATTTAATAACATTAAGGTAACAATCTATAAACAAATCCTTAAACTTTTGTTTTCTTAATAATAATCTTAACTATTTTTTGGCATTAAAATTGCTAGTATTATTCTAGTTTTGAATTAATTAATATTCAGATATGAAGAAACAATACTTTTTAATATTTTTCGCTTTATACACTTTGCTTGTATTTACCCCGTTTGATGCTCAAAACAAAAATGCTTTTTTTGAGGCTAAAGATAAAATTGAAGGTCTGAGTATTTATCCAAACCCAGTTGCTACGCAACACGATGTAGTTTACATATCATCAAAACAAAACTTAACCAAAAATATCAAAATTTTTAGTGTATTAGGCAAACAAGTCCTTTCCACGAAACTTGTTGGTAAAGCCTTAAATATTTCTAGATTAAACAAAGGCGTTTATATTTTAAATATCACAGAAAACAACATTAGTGAAACCCGCAAGTTGGTCATTCAATAAAATTAAAACATACACATATATAATAGCGTTACCAATTGGTGGCGCTTTCTTATTTTATATACTTTTGCCTTTATTAAACTAATAGCACATTGATAGATAAAAAAGCCATTTTCAACATTAACTCTCCAGAAGAGTTTCAAGCTGTGGCTCTAGACGTTTTTAAATATCAGTTTAAAAACAATAGAGTTTACCGTTCATTTTGTGATTTATTATACAAACACCCTACCGACGTAAAGAGCATTAACGACATTCCTTTTTTACCTATCCAGTTTTTTAAAACACGAGATATTTTAAGTTCTAAAGATGATGTAAAAACAATATTTACAAGTTCTGGAACTACAGGAAGTGCAACAAGCAAGCACTTAGTAACCGATTTAAGCGTTTACGAGGAAAGCTTTAATAAAGGCTTCCAACATTTTTATGGACCTATTGAAGATTATGTGATTTTAGGCCTACTCCCTTCTTATTTAGAACGCGAAGGATCTTCGTTAATATATATGGTGGATGCCATGATTTCTAAATCGAAACATGCTGAAAGTGGGTTTTACTTAAATAACATTTCTGAATTAAAAAACACATTATTAAAAGTTGATGCCGAGAAAAAAAAAGTGTTACTTATTGGAGTTTCTTTTGCTTTACTAGATTTAATTGAAATGCATCAATTTGATTTAAAAAACACTATTATTATGGAAACTGGCGGTATGAAAGGACGCCGAAAAGAGTTAATTCGAGAAGAATTACACAAACAACTAAAAGCAGGTTTTGGTGTTGACCGTATACATAGTGAATATGGCATGACGGAATTATTAAGCCAAGGTTACTCTCAAGGCAGTGGCACCTTTAAATGCCCTAACTGGATGAAAGTATTAACGCGAGATACTGAAGATGCACTAACCATAACCACAAATGGTAAAGCGGGAGGAATTAACGTTATTGACTTAGCAAATATTAATTCTTGCGCCTTTATTGCAACCCAAGATTTAGGCAGACTAAACCCAGACGGATCTTTTGAAGTTATTGGACGGTTCGACAACTCTGATATTCGTGGCTGCAACTTAATGGTTTTATAACCTCAAAAAAAAATGTAAGTAATTAAAAATATAAACGACTGAACCTTTGCTAAGAAAAAGAATGATTAGTAATAAATTTGGTTAATCTATTAAGCCCGACGTAAAAATCGGGCTTTTATTCTTAAATAAGTAAACTAATCGATCGAGAAACTATCTCGATCATTTAAAAATTTAAACTTATTCCTGTAAGCTTCTACATGACGTTTTTCTAAAGTAACTATTTTAAATCCTTGTTCATTCTCTGCAAACGCCGATATTTTATTCCCTAAAACATCATACACAGCAGAATGCCCTGTATATTCACTATTAACACCATCTACGCCAACCCTATTAACTCCAACACAATAACTCATGTTTTCTATAGCTCTTGCTTGTAATAAAGTATCCCAAGCAGAAATTCTAGGCTTCGGCCAATTGGCGACATAAATTAAAACATCATAATCTTCGGTGTTTCTTGCCCAAACTGGAAAACGCAAATCGTAACATATTAAAGGGCAAATTTTCCAACCTTTATAATCTATTATCACTTTTTCGGCTCCTTCAGTATATATTTTTTCTTCACCAACTAATGTAAACGCATGTCGTTTATTATAAACAGTAATTTGACCTGAAGGTTCTACAAACAATAATCTATTGTAGTACTTCTTGTTTTCTTTAATAACCAAACTCCCTACAATTGCTGCGTTTTTTTCCTCAGCAATATCAAGCATCCATGATACAGTTTTACCCTGCATGGTTTCGGCAACCATTTCGGCATTCATGGTAAAACCACTTGTAAACATTTCAGGCAGTATAATTAGATTTATACTGCCTGAAATTTGCTTTATTTTTTCTGTAAACTGTTCACGGTTTGCTTTAGGATTTTCCCAAATTAAATCTGCTTGAATTAATGCAACCTTAAGTTCATTTTCCATACCGTGACATTCGTTTTATAATTTACGCTTTGTTTTTTCTACTTTTTCTCTAAGCTTTTCAATTTTCTCTAGAGACTTCTTTTCATCAACCGGAGACAATTTACCTTTATTTTTTAACTTTTCGTATTTAGCAACGGCATCTTTATGCTTTTTTCCTGCCTTGTCAAAATTAGATTTTGCTTTCTCTTTAGCTTTCAACGCTTTTTCAGCTTTCTTCTGTTCTTTTTGAGCATTTTTTAATGCTTTTTCTTGCTCTTTTTTTGCCTTTTCTTCCTTTTTAACAGCTTTCTCTTTTGCTTTTACTTGCGCCTCCTCTGCTTTAGCCTGTGCTTTCGCTTTTTCTAATTCTACTTTTTTAACACTATATGCATCTTTTATATGCTTCTGATCTTCTAGAGATAATGTTTTTGTCACATCTTCACCATCTTTTAAAATCTTCTCCCCTTTAACTTTGTAAGTTGATTCTTTAAATACAACCTCCTGGGCATTAATGGTTAAACAAAATCCAAATAAGATTAGCGCTACAAATATATTTTTCATAATTATTTTATTTTAAGTTTTTATAAATAGTGTTATATTCTTTTATTTTTGCTTCTAAGTCTTCAAAACGGCCTTGCCACTTCTCTTCATCACTAGGCGATAGCTTACCTTTTTCCTTTAGTTTGTTATACTTTTCTTGCTTACTCGCTAATTTCTCTTTAGCCTTTAAAAAATCGTCTCGTGCATCTTCTATTGCCTCTTGTTTTTCTTCTATTTTCTTTTGACTTTCCTCCAAAGCCTCTTGTTTTTTCTTAGCTTTCTTTATGATCTCCTCTACCTTTTTCTGCTCTTTCTCTAGCTTTTCTTTTTTATCTTCAGCAATACGTTCTGCTTCTAAACGTTTTTTTAACGTGGCCTTTATATCTTCTTTCTCGTTTTTCGATAGCAACTCTGTAACATCTTTACCGTTACTGTAAAAGTTATCATTTTTCACTTTATATACAGCTCCTTCTTTCATTACAACTCGTTCTCCACTTCCGCAAGACATGCATAAACCTATCAATGCTATCGGAATTATTTTTATCATCTTCATATTCTTTATCTTTTTTAAGATTCTCTTCTTTTTAGACACAAAATTAAGGGTTAGTCACGGGCTTAACGCGCTTTTAACAAAAGTATAGTGTATTGATTCACATACTTTATGCAATACGGCGATATACAGCACATTAGCTATTTAGAACATGAGAAGCGTATACTAAAATAAAGTAGTAATAAGCCACACTAACTAAAAGGTGAGAATTATTTTTACATTAAATATCTAAAAGGAAACCTTTATCATGGATTAAACTAAACTATTTCCATTTTCTTCAATAAGAAGGATGCATTCATATTTTTACAAACACCATTTTTTAGCGTGTAATCAAAATGAAGCTCGTCGTTTATAATTTCAGCATCGAAATAGTAATTTTTCACCTGAGGTAATTCTTTTTCAATTTCACATAAACTTAAATCGTGTGTAGCAATAATTCCTGTAGCGTTAGAAGCCACTAATTTTTCTACAAATTTACGAGAGCCAATAGCCTTATCGGTACTATTTGTTCCTTTTAAAATTTCATCTAAAATAATAAAATAGGGTTCTTTTTCAATGGCATCTACAATATATTTTAAACGTGTTAATTCTGAAAAGAAATACGAACTATCATCGGTTAAAGAATCTGTTGTACGCATACTTGTAATCAATTTTACAGGCGAATACTCACTTGCTTTAGCGCAAACAGGCAAACCGACATTTGCCATAACAATATGTAAAGACATGGTACGTAAAAAAGTACTTTTTCCAGCCATATTTGCACCAGTAACAATAAAAAACTGTTCGTTTTCCATGGTAACATCGCTATCTACACGCTTGTTTTTATTTAATAAAGGGTGCCCTAAGCTTTTCGCTTTCACGATAGCGCCACCTTTAACTATTTTAGGAAAAACAAACTCTGAATGATTAAAATGGAAGCCACCCAAAGAATTGTAAGCATCAAAAAAGGAAACCACCTCAAACCAATCTTCAACTTTATCTCCAAATTCATTTATCCATTTTTCAATACGGTAACTGTTTTTAATATCCGATAAGAATAAACCATTTGCAAAAATGGCAGAAATAATATTGTTTCTATTATCCAAAGCATCCAAACCTTTAGACAACTCTTTAAAAATTAATGATGCCTTTTTATGTTCAGATTGAATTTGCTCTTGCTTTTCTTGAAGTAATTCGGAAGTAAACGTTTCATTTTCTATTAAATCCAAAAGCATAGCATACTGCCTAAACGTATCTTTTACTTTATCAGCGCCAGATGATAGCAGATTTACTTTCTTCACATACAAACCCGTAAACCCTAAACCGATAAGCAACCAATACCCAACAAGTTCCTGGCTCACCATTTCTAATATAGTTAAACCAAATAACAATACCGAAACCATGGTAAACACAAGCGGTAACCACTGCATTGCTTTAGGTAAAAAGGTTTTGTAGTTTTTTAGCCAACCCACAATATGCTTAGCGGATGTTTCTGTATCAATTAAGCTAGAATTTGCCGCATAATACTGACGCCATTCTGGTTTATTACTTAATTCTTCTATAGCCTTTTGGCGAGAAACAATTGCTTCTTTATTGTTTGCTTTCAGTAATTCGGCAAGTTTTTCTTGACCTTCAAGAATGGTGGTTCTATTCATAAACTGAAAAAACGATCCACGACCAAATAAGTCAATATCTAAACTGTAAAAATGATTGGGGTCTTGAAACTGTAAACCCGCATCCCGATTATGGAAATTACCAGCTTCAATTTCAATTTCTTCTTCGTTTATAGATACAAGTGCTTTATTAAAACTATGCACACGCTTAATATTGTTGTACTTTGATAGTAAAAAAAGAAAAATCACAATCCCCAAAACAGCAATAACTAAAGCTACTTGCCAATTTTGGAACGTAAAATAAATACCAAACCCCATAGCCACAAACACCAATAACCTCAGCATACTAAGGGTTATCATTTGCTTATGTAGCTTTTGCGCTTCGGTTTTGTATTTTTCTAGATGTTCTTTGTAGTATGCTATATTATTTACTCTCATTTTATTTAATTGAAAAGGTAAAGAAACAAAAAAGCTCCGAAGTTTATTTTTCAGAGCTCTCTTTTTAACTAAGTTTTAAATTACATTCAAAATTTTAAAACCATTTATATATTATACTTAATCTCTAGACATAAAAATTCGTAATATATACCAAAACAGTAACATTAACGAAGCAAATAAGCCAAGAGCCGCAGGAATATAATCTTCCACACCATATTTATTAACTAAATTAGATGTTTGGTATAAAATAGATCCAGCTGCTAAAAGACACATACCTACCGAAAACCAAAGTCCTAAATTAAAGCCAAAAATACTTCCGGCAATAACTAAACCTATAGCTATAAAAAAACCTACAGTTAAACCTGCTCTTAAAAATGAAAAATCTTTTTTAGTCACAAAAACAATAGCCGATAAACCAGTAAATAACGCCAAGGTTACAATTGCTGCTTGATTTAAAATAGCTGGCCCAGATTCCATATAGAATGCAGCCATATAAATAAGCGGCACAAAAATAAAAGCTTCCGCTAAAATGTAAATACCATAAGCTAAATACTGTTTATTCTTATCGGGAGTTTTAAGCGCCATACCTTCGGCGTAATTGGTAATAAACATAAAACCACCAAGCATAATTAACCAACGCCAACCCTGCGTCATCGATAATGCAAACTCCACAATAGTATCACTTTGTAGTAATAAATATTCAAAAAGAATAAATACTAAAACACCACCAGCAACATGCGAATATGTTTTTTTGTAAAAAGAGACTCTATCAACTTCAGAGAGCTGACTTACCATTAACTTATTATTAAATGTTTGATGCATAAATTTGGGTCTAAATTGATTTATAAATTATTTATAGGTATGTATTAATCTCTAGAGCCTCCAAAAACCTGAAAAGCCCAATATACCAAAGATGCCAAAGAGCCTATTGCAGCAACTAAATATGTTCTAGCTGCCCATTTTAAAGCATCCTCAGATCCTGCATATTCCTCTTGAGATAACATGTTTTTGTTTTTTAACCAAGCCAGAGCTCGGTTACTAGCATCGTATTCTACAGGTAAGGTTACAAAACTAAATAAAGTTGCAAACCCCATCATTACCAATCCGGCAACAGCTACCCAATACCCCAAACCTAAACCAGCTGCTGCTCCTAACATTAAACCTCCAATAACAACCCATTGAGATATATTAGATGTAACACTAACAACAGGCACCAATTTAGAGCGCATCCCTAACCACTTATAAGCTTGAGCATGTTGCACAGCATGTCCACATTCATGTGCTGCAACAGCTGCTGCTGCTGCGTTACGTTGGTTGTAAACAGATTCGCTTAAGTTTACCGTTTTATTTTGTGGGTTATAATGATCTGTTAATTGCCCTGGTGTAGAAATCACCTCAACATCTCTAATACCATTATCTGCTAACATTTTTTCTGCAATCTCTGCACCACTCATGCCATTTCGCAAGTGTATTTTAGAGTATTTGGCAAACTTCCTTTTTAAGGTACTACTCACCAACCAGCTCACAAGGCTTATGGCTCCTAATAATATATAATATCCAATCATTTTGTTTACGTTTTAAAATTCTAATGTAAATATATCAAAAATAAAGCCAATTCTAATTTGTGCTAGTTTGTCAGTTACATTTTAGTCTAATAAAGGCATAAATCTAAATAAACTCGCTTAACAAAAAAATGGTTAACTTCGTTTTGTACCAAACTTCAACAATCTTATCCATTAAAATGAAAATACTACTTACAGGCTCAACAGGTTATATTGGCAAACGACTCATTCCTGTTCTAGTTGAAGCTGGGCACGAAGTTATTTGTTGCGTTAGAGACCCAAAAAGATTCAATCCACCACAATCCTTAGCAAAAAGCATTACAGTACTCCAATTAGATCTTTTAGACAAAGCCTCTTTAGAACATATCCCAAAAGATATTGATGCGGCTTTTTATCTAGTTCACTCTATGTCTTCGGAAGGCGATTACAAATCTTTAGAAGAAACATCGGCTCAAAATTTTAGACAAGCTCTTAAAAACACAAACGTAAACCATGTTATTTATTTAAGTGGTATTGTTAACGAAACCGAACTTTCTAAACACTTAAGTTCTAGAAAAAATGTTGAAATTGAACTTGCGAAAGGCGATTACAATTTTACGGCTTTACGTGCCGGAATAATTATAGGTTCGGGTAGTGCTTCTTTTGAAATCATAAGGGATTTAGTTGAAAAACTCCCTGTTATGATAACTCCAAGATGGCTTAACACAAAATGTCAACCTATAGGCATATCTGATGTTATGGCTTTTTTATCTAAGGCGCTCTTTAATCCAGAAACCTATAATGCGAATTTTGATATTGGCGGTCCAGACATTCTAACCTACAAAGAGATGCTTTTAAATTTTGGAAAAGCCCGGAACTTAAAACGTTACATTTATACGGTACCTGTAATGACGCCCAAACTATCATCTTATTGGCTTTATTTTGTAACCTCAACCTCATACAAACTCGCAACATCTTTAGTGCATAGTATGAAAGTAGAAGTAGTTTGCCGAGACAATCGTATTAACGACATTCTAGGCATTAAACCCTTAAGCTATAATGAAGCATTAAAACGTGCTTTTAGTAAAATTGAAAACAACGAAATTCTTTCGAGTTGGAAAGATGCTTATTCTAGTAGTGGATTAAACTTCAATATATCAGAATTTATTAACGTGCCTTCCTATGGTTGTTTTAAAGATAGTAGAAGTAAAACTATAGAGAACCGAGAGGTTTCCATAAACAAAATTTGGGCTATTGGAGGAAATACAGGTTGGTATTATGGTACATGGCTTTGGAAAATTAGAGGCTACATGGATAAATTATTTGGAGGTGTTGGATTAAGACGCGGACGAACAAACCCTATAACCATAAATGTTGGAGATTCTATAGATTTTTGGCGTGTTTTATATGCCAATAAAACTGAAGGCCGCTTACTTTTATTTGCCGAAATGAAGCTCCCAGGAGAAGCTTGGCTAGAATTTAAAGTTGTTGACGATAAGCTTATACAAACCGCAACATTTAGACCGCTTGGCTTAGCAGGTCGATTATACTGGTACGCCGTTTTACCTTTTCACGGATTTATTTTTAAAGGTATGCTGAAGGCTTTAACAGAATAAGGCATTATAAAAAAGATTTACATACAACCAAAAAAACCTTCTTATACTAACAAACCTTTCTTTATTGCATGAACTTAGAAGATATAAAAAGAAATTACGAAAACTTTGATGATGAAAAACTAATAGAAATAGCCACCAAAGACATAAAATCTTTAAGAAAAGAAGTGTTACCAATTCTTGAGGCCGAATTACAAAAAAGAAATATTTCGTTGGCAGATGAACAAGAAAAAAACACAAAAAAGAACAACACACAACAGGAAAACAAAAAACAAGGAAACAAAAACGACATATTTACAAAAGAGAATATAGCCTTTATGAACTCTTTTGAAATTCCACATATTTTAAAAAATGGAAAAACATACTACGTTAATAGTAATATTACTTATATCTTCTCAATTTTACTAGCTGTATTTATTGTTTTGTTCTTGTTTAAATCGCAATTTGGTGGTGGAATTAAATTAATATTATACACGATTATTGCATCGGTATTATTTAAAATGTTATTGAATAAACTAAACTTCGGAAAAATAGCAGAAGTACAACCTTCTAAAATTATTTTACCCAAATACCCCACTGTTAATTTTGGAATGTTTAGAATATTTATTCTCCTTAGGATAGCCTTAAATAATTTAGGAAGCTATGAGTTTAATTTTAGAGACATTTCTAATGTTTACCAAAAAAATAAAATTACAAATAAAGGGTATTATCTAGATATCGTTAATAGCACATCGAGAGAAACTACAAGTCACAGAGTTTTTCTTGAGGTTCTTTCTGAGAATGATAGAAACCAAATACTAGAAATTATAAAACAGAAATCGGGTAATTTAACTTAAAAACACTGTTTTTATAGTTAAAACATAACCACAGCCTAAACCCGCGTTAGGGATAGAACGGCCTGTTTGAGCTCCCGACCTTAGGAGGAGCGAGTAGTGAAAGCCCGACCCTTTTCGGGTAACGCCCAAAACATTTAGCACAAAAAAAATCTGGTTCTAGACGTGATGCTAAAACCAGATTTATTATTTGTATTTAAAAAGAAATTATGCTGTTTCTAGCTCCATATCGAAAGCTTCGGCTATTTCTTTATACACTATTTTTCCTTTTACAATGTTTAAACCCTTAGCTAGTGGCGCACTGCTTTCGCATGCTTTCTCCCAACCTTCGTTTGCCAATTTAATTACATATGGCAAAGTTACATTGGTTAACCCCATAGTTGATGTATAAGGCACAGCTCCTGGCATGTTTGCCACGGTGTAATGTACAACCTCGTCTATAATATAAGTTGGATCTTGGTGTGTTGTTGGGTGTGTAGTTTCGAAGCAACCACCTTGATCTACAGCCACATCTACCATTACGGTACCTGGGCGCATTTCTTTTAGCATATCGCGTGTTATTAATTTTGGCGCTTTTGCTCCTTTTAATAATACACCACCAATAATTAAATCGGCATCTGCTATGTGTTTACGGATGTTGTATTCACTAGAAAACTCGCTTACTACGTTGTTTGGCATAGAGTCACTTACGTAACGTAAGGCCTTCATGTTTATATCCATAATAGTAACTTGCGCACCTAAACCAGAAGCCATTTTTGCGGCTTGGTAACCAACAATACCTGCACCTAAAATAAGTACTTTTGCTGGTGGCACTCCTGGAATTCCGCCTAGTAAAATACCTCGACCTTTAATTGGTTTCTCTAAGTATTTTGCTCCTTGTTGCACAGACATACGACCTGCAACCTCAGACATTGGAATTAAAAGCGGTAAGGACCCATCGTTATCTTCTACAGTTTCGTAAGCAATACATATAGATTTATTCTCTATCATGGCCATAGTTAATGGCTCACTAGATGCAAAATGGAAATACGTAAAGACCACTTGGTTTTCCTTAATTAACTTGTATTCTGGCTCGATAGGTTCTTTTACTTTTACTATCATATCGGCAATATCGTAAACAGCTTCTATGCTATCTAAAATAGTCGCACCTGCCTCAATATATTCTTCATCAAGAAAACCACTGTTAAAACCTGCATTTGTTTGTATATAAACTTCGTGGTTTCTTTTGGTTAATTCGAAAACTCCAGAAGGTATCATACCAACTCTGTTCTCGCTATTTTTAATCTCAATAGGAACTCCAATTTTCATGTATTAAGCTTTTTTATAGATTTAAACTAAAGCAAAATTAATACAAAAATTTTAATATTATAATCAAAACTGACTTATTGTTAATATATTTTCACCTAAAACACGCGAACACCAAAAAATATGTAATTCACATCAATTTAATAGGAAACCGCCTTTTTGATTAAAACAGCTCTAAAAACACTCATTTTTAATTCTAATTGATAAAAAAAGACTCGTTTTTTTGAAAATATAGAAATTTTGAATGATTTTGCTTTACCCAATTTTAAGCTTATTTTGACTCGTTTTATATTACTTTTTTTTATGTTTAATTTTAAGAATTAAAATCATTAAACATAGTACTGAGGTAATTACATTAGCAATTACCATAGATAAACTTTTTAAATAGAAACCATAAACCAACCAAAGTAATACACCAACAAACATGGCTAAAAACATGGTTAATGATACTCCTTCTACATCTTTAGTTTTATAGGCTTTATACACCTGCGGAACAAATGACGCAGTCGTTAAAGTGGCTGCAACCAAACCTACTATTTCCATGGGTTGAATTTCGAACATAATTTTTACGAGATTGTACTATTTGAGTTAAACTAAAAAAGCCACCTTGTAAAATAAGATGGCTTATTTCTATATGTTATTTGGACTTAGCCAACAATGTTTACAATTTTACCTGGGACTACAATTACCTTTTTAGGTGTTCGGTCGCCTAACTGTTCCTTTGTTTTTTCGTGTGCTAAAACGGTTTTTTCTATCTCTTCTTTGCTCATATCCATTGGTAACTCTAAGGTAAAACGCATTTTCCCGTTAAAGGAAATAGGATAGTTTTTACTGCTTTCTACCAAGTGGCTGGCATCGAATGCTGGAAAAGCCGCTGTAGAAATAGATTCGCTATTCCCTAATTGGTTCCATAACTCTTCTGCAATATGTGGCGCATAAGGTGATAACAATACCAATAATGGTTCTAAAATAGCTTTAGATGTACATTTTTGAGTTGTTAACTCATTAACGGCAATCATAAACGTTGAAACTGATGTATTGAACGAGAAATTCTCGATATCTTCTTGAACTTTTTTAATAGTTTTATGAAGTGTTTTTAAATTGTCTTTTGTTGCTGCTTGGTCTGTAACTTTCAATCCGTTATCATCCACATACAATTTCCAAAGTTTTTTAAGGAAGTTGTGCACGCCTGTAATTCCGGCCGTATTCCATGGTTTGTATTGCTCAAGTGGCCCAAGAAACATTTCGTATAAACGCAGACTGTCTGCTCCGTAATCTGAAACAATGTTATCAGGGTTTACGACGTTGTATTTCGATTTCGACATTTTTTCGACTTCGCGGCCTACTTTAAAAGTTCCATTTTCTTCATAAATAAATTCAGAATTCTTATACTCTTCTCTCCAATTCTTAAAAGCTTCAGTATCTAATTCATCTGAAGAATTCACAAAAGCGACATCAGCGTGAATACCCTGACGCAATTCAATTTTAAATTCATCAAGACTTTCAATTATCTTATCATATGATTTCATAGAATTCTCAGTTTCTGGCTTATATTTTACAATTAACTCCTTAAGAAACTCTTGATCATTTGCACGATTTTCTGAAACCAATATATTTGATTTTACATCATAAGCTCCTGACATATAACCAGGACTTCCAAATTTTCCTTTTTCATATTTAAAACCATCAAGTCTTCTTACAAAAGCACTAGTCCCCAAAATCATTCCTTGGTTAATCAGTTTCTTAGCAAACTCATCAACAGGCACAACACCTTTATCGAACAAGAATTTCTGCCAAAAACGAGAATATAGTAAATGTCCGGTAGCATGCTCGCTTCCGCCAATGTATAAATCGACATCTTTCCAGTAATCCATCGCTTCTTTACTCGCGAATTCTTCGGTGTTTGTAGAATCCATATAGCGGTTAAAATACCAAGAACTCCCTGCCCAACCTGGCATAGTGTTTAATTCTAGCGGATGGATGGTTTCATTATCGATTAAATCGTTTGAAACCACTTCATTTTTATTAGTGTCCCAAGCCCAAACGGTAGCATTACCTAATGGAGGCTCGCCGGTTTCGGTTGGTAAATATTTTTCTACTTCTGGTAATGTAATTGGTAAATGTTCGGCAGCAATCATTTGTGGCATACCATCTACATAATATACCGGGAATGGCTCGCCCCAATAACGCTGACGACTAAATACAGCATCGCGCAAACGGTAATTGGTTTTTCCTTCACCTTGCCCTATTTTTTCTAATTCGAAAATAGCACGTTTAGTAGCTTTTTTATAGTTCATGCCGTCAAGGAAATCACTGTTCCCGATAACGGTTTTTTCTTTATCTGTAAAGGCTGCTTCCGAAATATCGGCACCATCAAAAATATTAATAATTGGAATATTGAAATGATTCGCAAACGCATAATCTCTTTCATCTCCGCAAGGCACAGACATAACTGCTCCGGTACCATAACCCGCTAAAACGTAATCGCCAATCCAAACCGGAATAGGTTCTTTAGTAAACGGGTGCTCGGCATAAGCTCCTGTAAATGCACCAGAAATGGTTTTTACATCGGCCATTCTATCGCGTTCGCTACGCTTTGCTGTTGCTAAAATATAGGCATCTACCTCAGCTTTTTGCTCTGGCGTTGTTAATTGAGACACTAATTCATGTTCTGGAGCAAGCGTCATGAAGCTTACACCAAAAATAGTATCGGGTCTAGTTGTGAAGACATCAATAACAGCATTGCTATCCTTGACATTAAAAGTAACAGATGCTCCAACCGATTTCCCAATCCAGTTACGTTGGCTTTCCTTTAGAGAATCTGTCCAATCAATTTTATCTAAACCTTGAAGCAAACGTTCCGCGTAAGCAGAAATACGCATACTCCATTGTGTCATTTTTTTACGAATAACAGGGTGACCTCCACGTTCGGATACACCGTTTACTATTTCATCGTTCGCTAAAACCGTTCCTAATTCTGGGCACCAGTTTACTTCCGTTTCGGCTAAATAAGTTAATCTATATTGTAATAAAATGGCTTGTTGTTCTTTACTTGTGTACCCCTTCCACTCGGCTGCTGTAAATGGCGCAATATTATCATCACAAACGGCATTTACTGTCGCATTACCTTCAGTTTCAAAAATGCTTACTAAAGTAGAAATATCTTCAGCTTTATCATTATCCTTATTAAACCAAGAATTAAATAATTGAATAAAAATCCATTGGGTCCATTTGTAATATTGAGGATCTGATGTTCTTACTTCACGAGACCAATCGAATGAAAACCCAATTTGATCGAGTTGACGACGGTATGTCGCAATATTCTCCTTAGTGGTAACCGCAGGATGCTGCCCCGTTTGGATCGCGTATTGCTCGGCAGGTAAACCAAAACTATCGTACCCTTGCGGATGCAATACATTAAAACCTTGGTGACGTTTGTAACGCGCATAAATATCGGATGCGATATACCCTAACGGATGCCCAACGTGTAAACCTGCTCCACTTGGGTAAGGGAACATATCTAACACATAATACTTTGGTTTTTCGCTTTGGTTTTCGGCTTTAAAAGTTTGGTTTGTTGCCCAATATTTCTGCCACTTTTCTTCGATTTTATTGAAATCGTATATCATCCTTATTTATTATTTTCGAATTACTACCAGGCTGTTTTTAAAACCGCCATATTCGGCGCAAATTTACGGTTTATAAATCAACTTAAAAATCTTTTATTTTTATAAGTTAAAACAGATAAAAAACATGCTATTTCAAAGAGATACATTTACTTTTGCACGCTAAAAACACAACTCTTTGAACGCGAAAATCTACAAAGCCCATTTTGCCCTTTTTGGCGCCAATGTTATTTACGGACTAAATTACATAATCGCCAAAGGTATTATGCCTCATAAAATTAGTCCAACAGCCTTTGTATTTATTCGTTTGGTTTGTTGTGTTGTACTTTTCTGGGTACTCAAATTTCTATTTGTTAAAGAAAAAGTAGAACGTAAAGATTTTTTTCGCTTAGCCATTTGTGGTTTACTAGGTGCAGCAGCAAACATGCTCTTTTTCTTTCATGGCATTAATAAAACCTCGCCCGTAGACGCCTCTATTATTATGACGATTACACCCGTTTTGGTATTTATTTTTAGCTTTTTTATTTTGAAAGAACGCATGACAAAGAATAAATTTATAGGCACTGTTATTGCCGGTGTTGCTGCTATTTTTCTAATTGCATATGGCAATAAAGCGGAAGGCACAAGTTCGCTACTTGGTAATTTCTTGGTGTTTTGTAACGCACTTTCTTACGGACTTTATTTGGTACTTGCCAAAACTTTAATGAAAAAATATAATGCACTTACTGTTATTTGTTGGATGTTTTTGTTTGGTCTTCTTTTTGTTTCTCCGTTTTCAATTAAACCCATAATGGAAACCGATTTTGACGCCTTTACAACCAACACTTATTTAGTTATTGGGTTTGTGGTTTTATTTACCACCTTTACTACCTATTTACTTAATTTGTATGCGCTAAACCACGTAATGCCATCCGTAACTAGTAGTTACATTTATTTACAACCAGTAATTAGTTTTATAATGGTAAGTATTTATGCTTTTGTACTAATGAAAGCGGAATACGCACAAGATATTAACCTTGTAAAAATACTAAGCTGTATTATGGTCGTTATTGGCGTTTATATTATTAGCAAACCACCTAAAAAACTAGTATAACATGCTTTTATTTTAAATGAATTGATTGTTAATAGCAACAATTTCAATATGTTTCTGTTTATATAAATGAAGATTGCTTATTCTTTATTATTTTTACAGCATTAATCACCACCTTTTATGAGTTCATCTTTTGAAAAACATCAAAAACGCAGACTAATTTCATCGTATTTCTCTGTAGTGTTAAGTATTGCTTTAGTATTATTTTTACTAGGCTTGCTAGGTATGTTGGTATTAAATGCTAAAAAAGTATCCGATCATTTTAAAGAACAAGTGGTGCTTACCATTTATTTGAAAGATTCGGCTAAAGATGTTGAAACCAAACAGCTTGAAAAAAGTTTGGCTATGGCCGATTATGTAAAAACAACCGAATACGTATCTAAAGAACAAGCTGCCGAATTTATGAAAGCTGAAAACGGCGAAGACTTTATGGATTTTGTTGGTTATAACCCATTGCAAAACTCGATTGATGTACATTTAAAAGCCGATTTTGTAACCTCGGAACATCTGGAAAAAATTTCAGCGGAAGCGTTAAATAAAAACTTTGTAGAAGAAGTGACTTATGATAACGACCTAGTAAACCTCATGAACGACAACGTTAAAAAAATTAGTTTTTGGGTATTAGTCATCAGTGGTATTTTTACGCTTATAGCGGTATTATTGATAAATAGTTCTATCCGTTTGGCCGTATATTCTAAACGATTTACTATTAAAACCATGCAAATGGTTGGAGCAACAAAACGTTTTATTAGACGCCCATTTATATGGAAAAGCGTTCGTTTAGGTATTATTGGTGCTATTATAGCAATAATTGGAATGGCGGTTGTTCTTTATTATTTAAACAGAACTTTTGCCGAATTAGAATTACTAAGCAACCCAATTTTAATAGCCATTCTATTTGGTGCCATTTTTGGTCTTGGTATTTTAATAACTTGGATAAGCACACATTTTGCAACACAGCGCTTCTTGAATTTAAAAACGGACGAACTGTATTATTAGGCTCAAGAAATTTAAAACAACATTAACAGAAATTCTGAATTAATTCTGTTAATTTGCAGCACTTACAAACATTATGGAAAATAAAAAACAAAAAGAAGTAGCAAAAGCCACCTTTGTATTTGGCAAGAAAAACTATAAATTCATGTTTATTGGTTTAGCAATTATTGCTCTTGGTTTTATTTTAATGTCTGGTGGTGGTAGCGACGACCCTGCAGTTTTTAATCCAGAAATTTTTAGTTGGAGACGTATACGTTTAGCACCAATGCTAATTCTTCTTGGGTTTGGCATTCAGGTTTATGCTATTTTATTGAATCCTGATAAAAATTAAATTTTTAGTATTTAATAATGTTATTTCTACTATCGTGGAAATAATAGGTTTATAAACAAAAGCGCCTTTCTATAATTGTTGAGCAAACTTTTTAGCCATTTTTTCTACATAATCTTTAGAATTTCTCATAGCGTCATTTAAATTCTTTGAATAATTAACAACGGCATCGGTATATTCTATGCCGAAATCTTTCGCTTTATTATTTTCTAAATCTATAGCCCCGCAAAAGGCAGCGACTTTTATTTGTTTCGCTTTCGCGGAAGATAGCACGCCCTGTATGGTTTTCCCAGACATGGTTTGTGTATCTAGCTTGCCTTCTCCCGTAATTATCCAATCGGCACCCTGTAATTGCTCATCAAACTGAGCTAAGTCTTTTATAAGCTCAATACCACGCTCTAAAGTGCCTTTTAAAAACACTTTAGAAGCTATACCCATTCCACCGGCTGCACCTGCCCCTTGAATCTCTTGCGCGTTTACACCAAAAACGGCTTGTATTATCTTAGAAAAAGATTTTAAACCCTCATCTAACAAAGTGATATCCCTAGTCTTCGCTCCTTTTTGGGCAGCATAAACATAAGCTGCACCGTTTTCACCATATAAAGGATTAGTAACATCGCAGGCTATTTTAAAATTGACTTCGCTAATATTTGGGTGTACGTTTGTAGCATCAATAGATTTGATATTTAATAAATTGATTCCCGTAGGTGTAACTTCTTTCCCTTTTTCATCTAAAAAACGATAGCCTAAAGCTGTTGCCATACCAATCCCACAATCATTAGTAGCACTACCTCCTATACCCAAAATAATGGTTCGTGCCCCTTTATTTATGGCATCCAAAATCATATCGCCAGTACCTAATGTGGTTGCATTTTTACAATCAAAATCCTTACGTTTTAGAAGTTTTAAGCCAGAAGCTTCCGCCATTTCAATAAAAGCTGTTTTAGATGTTTCAGCATATAAATAATTGGCTTTTATTGGCTGAAAAAACGGATTACTCACATCAACCTCAACCACATCACCTTTTAAGTAAAAATTAACCACTTCAATTGTGCCATCACCACCGTCGGCGAGAGGCAATTTTAAAATATCTACATCAGGATTCACGGCATTAACACCTAATTCTACCGCTTCACAAAACGCCATGCCGGTTAAAGAGTTTTTAAATTTATCTGGTGCGAGTACAATTTTCATAATCTAAATATTTAACTTAAAATTGAAGGAAGAAAAAAGCTTAAACCAAGTATAAAAACGAAAAACACTAGAAGTATATAAACCTCTTTAATCATAAAATCTTCTTTTTTAATACTCACATTAAAATTAGAAATGGTTTTTACTTTAGTTTTACTAGTTAATGCACTTACTACATAAGCTACAACCAGCGCGATGATAACGCCTGTAAAGTTTAACCAAATCCAAAAAATATTAAAGCCTAAATCGATATGAAACAACTCTTGAATTGTTTTTGAAAACATTAAGTTAATTAAAACTGCCGAAATAATACCCGCATTCATACCTATATGATTCACTTTTTTTGAAAAGAATGCTAAAAAGAACGTTACCAATACCGGACCATAAAAAACAGAACCGATAGCATTAATTATTTCTATAACGGCATTTTTACTACCCCCAAAAAGAAAGGCACTTGCAATACAAACTACGCCCCAAAACACAACAGACCCTTTTGAAATCATCATGTATTTTTTCGTACTTAATTTTACATCACCACGGTTAAAAAAATCTTCTACGGTCACTGCGGAAAGTGAATTAACTGTTGAACTTAAAGACGACATGGCCGCTGATAAGATACCTACCATTAATATCCCAATTAAACCATGTGGTAAATATTTAAGAATAAACACCGGAACCATTAAATCGGCTTTTATACCGTGCTGCGCAAATTCATCTGGAAAGTGTCTTTGAGTTGTATCTGCAATTTCAGTTAGAAAATCTGGAGCAAGTGTAATTAACCCACCAATTACTAAGCCCATGATACAATATACTAAAACAACCGGAAATCTTAAAAGCCCGTTGGCCAATAAAAGGCTTCTAATGGTTTTTTCGTCTTTAGCAGATAGCATACGCTGTGCTTGCGTTTGATCGCATCCATAATAAGACGCGTATAAAAAGAACCCACCAAGAATCATCGGTAATAAACCATATTCATTCCCTTCACCTACGCCTAAATTGTAATCGACAACTTTTAACCTTTCAGGATCGAATCCAGCTTCTAAACCACCGTGTTCTTGTAATAAATTCCATCCATAATACAGACATATAATTAAACCCGCGAATAAAATAATCATCTGTATAGCATCGCCCCAAACGACAGCCTTCATGCCGCCCTGCCACGAATAAATAATAGTAATAACACTAATAATTAAAATTGTGTAAACAAAATCGATATTTAATACAGCTTGCAGAATAATGGCAATAGTATAAACCATAACTCCGGTTCCTAATGCTCTACTTATTTGAAAAACGATACTTAGAATTAACCTTGTGGAGGTGCTAAAACGCTTTTCTACAAACTCATAAATACTAACAACCCCAGACCTGAATAAAGGCGGAATTATTACAATCATTATAAATATCATCGCCAACGGAACTGCAAATTCAAAGGTTAACCATTTCATGCCGCCATTTAATTTTAACCCTACAAATGCTGGGGCCGAAATAAAACTAATTGCAGAAAGCTGGGTAGCCATAGTTGAAAGACTTAAAGGGAACCAGCCCATGCTTTTGCCACCTAAAAAATAATCTTTCGAATCTTTATTGTCTTTGAAGAAAAAGCCCATTCCTAAAAAGAATACGATATAAAATATGATGATACTATAATCAAGCCAATTCATAATGTTAGTTTTTGTGGTTAGTTGGTTTATGCAATTAAGGGTTTTAATTTATAACTAAAACCCTTTATTTTCAAATGTCTTATTAGTTTGTTTTTTTTAAGATAATCGAAGCATTTTAATTAGTCGTTCAATAAATCTATAAGTAATGCGGCACTCCAAGAAAAATCGTTTCCTCCGTAACCTGCTTTTCCTTCTTTATGCATATCTTTTCGTGAATCAAAATACTCATAAAATCCATTTTTCTCAATAATTTCAATGGTATCTTGTTTTACGCGTTCTGCTATTTCAGAAAAACCATATTGCTTTAAACCTTTATATAGCATCCAGTTTAAATTTATCCATACAGGACCTCTCCAGTATTTTTTAGGGTTGAAACGCTCACTCGTTGGGTCGAAAGAAGCACATAAATATTGCTGATCTCCTCCAAATTTGTCCATCATAACTTTCACCATAGCATCTGCACGCTCTTTACTTGGAATGTTTGCAAATAAAGGTGAAAATGATGAAGATGATAAATAGCGCAGTGGTTTTTCATTCCGTAAATCGTAATGAATATAAGCACCTAGCTCCTTATCAAACAACTTATTATTAAAAGCTTTTACACTTTTATTTTGCCATTGTTTAAGTTGTTCCGCTTTAGAATAATCTCCCAATAATTCGTACAAATTAATTAAACTTTGATTCGATTTAATCAGTATCGCGTTAAACAAAGGGTCTTGTACTAAAAACGGTGATAATTCAGCTATTTTCTCATCGCTATAATTATGTTCTTTAGCAATATCAATAATGTATAAATAATGATCATATTCCCTTTTCGATGGTCTTTCAGCAGCATCAACATGTGTAGTATCTCGACGTTCGAAAGTATATTCTGGCGGATCCATAGTTTCCCAAATATCATCCCAAATAGGAGAATTATCGGTGCCTGACTCCCAGTTATGGTAAATATAAACTAAGCCCTCATTTTGCGGGTCACGCTTTGTAAAAAAGTAATTATGGTTATCGAAAACTTTATCGATGACTGTTTGAATATACTTTAATGTAGCCACTTTATTTTCACTTACTCTATACATTTCCTCTAAAACAAAACCTGTAACAGGTGGCTGTGTCATCCCTGTAGATTTATATTTTTTAGAAGATTGAGGATGTAAATCAGACCTATGAAAATCTGGTCCAGGAAAATACGTATCGGTATCTGTATGGAAAATAATATGCGGAATAAAGCCATTTTCCCATTGTGCGTCTAACAGTGTTGATATTTCTTGTTCTGCTTTTTGCATATCGAAATGTGCAAAACCAATAGCAATTAAGCCTGAATCCCAAAACCATTGAAATGGGTATAATTTTGCGCAAGGTATACTAAATCCTTCTTTAAAATTGTTGTTTAGAACTGCCTGAGCTCTCTCTTGTAATGCTTTCATATTTTATTTTTTTAAAAAACCCACCACTTAAACACTTAACCAATAAGTGGTGAGTAACTAAATTAACCTATTAACTAAAGGTTAAAACAAACTAAACGTTTAGAACGTTAACGTAGCGTTGAAAAATGCTCGTCTTGGTAATATTGGGCGACCAACAAAAAAGTCTTGTGTTGTTGATTGCGAAAATGCTCTAGGATCTCCTTCTGATAAACCTTGACTATCTCCTAAGTTATAAACTGAAAAACCAAATCTTAATTTTTTATCATCTTCAAAACCTATAGTGTATCCAGCACCAATTCTTAATACAGTAAAGCCATCTAACTCAACTAAATTGGCATCATCATTAAATTGGCTACCCCTAATGTTTGCTGAAGCAAAAGCATCTAACTTTTTATTATCGTAATCAAAACGTAATGTTGATAATGCAGTTGGCTGTCTTCTTAATTGCTTTCCAACATTTGCTCCGTTTGTAACATCGCCTTCAACTAAAACTACACCATCTACAGTACCGGATTGTAATACTGTTCTTTCATCTTTTTTAAGCTCGTGACCTTGGTATGTAAAGTTTCCGTTAAACGAAAGGTTTTCGGCAAACTTCCATAACCATGATACTTCCATACCAAGTGTTTTTGTGTCTTGAATTGTTTTTATTCCATCTACTGTCCCTATAGTTCCACCGTAATTTAATCTCTGAATAGCAACACGATCTACAAGTGTGGTGTAATAAGCGGCAAAGGTTCCAGAAAACTTACTGCTCCCATATTTTAAACCTGTCTCCACTTGGTAAATGTTTTCAGGCTTATAATCTCCTGCTATAACATCATTACTTATAACATTTATACTTCTAGTAAGCGGAAAAAAATACCCTTTAGACATGTTTGCATAAGCATTTAACTTGTCGTTAATTTTATAAAGTGCAGCTAAAGACGCAGCAAAACCGGTAGTATTTACCTCAGCTCTTCTGTATTCGCCTGTTGCATAACCCACATTTTGCAATGCAGAAGTTAAACCAGCATCTGTATACACTTGTTGCGTTGCTATACTTCCAATTTCTCTACTTGCTTTTTGATTTTCAACACGTAAACCAACATCAATACGCCATTTATCTAAAACCATCTCATCGGTTAAATAAAACGCAGTTCTATCTTGAGTAAGAAAAGTGGCAGCCGTACGTCCTAATCTCGCAGTTAATCCATTTTGTGCTAGAGTAACATCATTTCCATTAACATCAGTAAACGAAAGGTTTACTAACTCTGGAGCATCATTAAAAGCAGACAATGTTCTATACTGCCAGTTATTATCCTCTCCTTGCGAAGATGTTAAATACGTACCTAAAGTAATATTGTGCTCAACTTTATCACCAGCTAATTTTTTAGTAATACTAAACTCTCCTGTTAAGTCTGTAATAGGTCTGTTTCTATCAATATTTAAATTATCGATTACCCTATCGTTTGCAGCAAGCGCTGTTCCTCCAACGTAAGATGCATTAATATTTGTTGCACCACTATACCCATAAGCATCTAAATAATCACTTAAATTAGCAGGCGCATTTACAGTACCATTGGCAGCAACATATAATCCAAAATTGTTAACATAATCGGAAACTTTTACTTTAGAATTAATTTTCCAATCGTTTCCTAAGTCATAATCAAAAACACCCATAGCATAAAAACCTTTAGTATGTACACCATCTCCAATTGGACTTCTGTACTCTCCAGCAGGTGTTAAAAAACTAATATTTCTAACGTGAGAAGAATTTAATTGATAAACAGTTTCACCATCATTACCAGCTATTCGCTCTCTAGAATCACCATCCAATGGAAGACCTAATAAAAACTGTGCTTTATCATCAATAAACTGCGTATAGAATGTAAAAGATCCGTTTTCAAATTTCTTTTTCAAATTCCCTCTAAGTTGGTACCCTTTTGTTGGTAATCCAAAATCTAAAGGACCATCATCTTTACGCACAAATCCAGAAACAGCATAGTATGTATTGGAATCTTCGCCTCCTACTTTACCACCAGAATAAAACTCACCTTTTATTCTTCCTTTTGTAGCAACCTCAAAATTTATAATATTTTCGTCGTTAGTATCTCCTGTTTTCGAAATGTAATTCATTACACCTGCAGTAGAACCTGCACCATATAAAATAGAAGAACCACCACGTACAAACTCGACACCTTTAACACCTTGATCCACTTTAGCATACACATCACCAGCTGTAGAACTTAATCCATAACCAGCCAAAGTTAATCCATCATATTGTATTGGAGAAAAATCGTTCTGTCCTCCTGAAGGCAATCCTCTAACAAATATATTTGTAGCAGCTTCACCACCTCCACCATCGGCAACAATACCTGGAATAGACGCCACAATATCTGCTTGGCTATTCGCATTCAAGCGCGTTAATTCTTGAGCCTTTAAAGATGAAATTGAATTTGGTGTTTCTTTCTGAGACCTAAATGTAGAAGATGCCGTTAATACAACTTCATCTAAAGTGTTTCCACCTTCAACCATAACAAAATCCAGAGTCATTGCACCTCCGCTCAAGGTTACGGCTTGCCTTAACGTTTCATACCCTAAAAAAGATACGACAATAGTTTGAGCTCCAGAAGTGCTCGTGGTGAAACTATAATTACCATCAAAATCGGTAGTGGCTCCTGAAGAGCTTCCTTCAATTAAAACGTTTGCTCCAGTTACAGGAACACCCGAATTGTCTTTTACTGTTCCCGCAATGTCTGTTTGTGCAAACACTGTAGAAATACTAAAAACACATAGTAGTGTGTAAATTAATTTGGTCATAATATTTAGTTTTAGTTAATTTTTAACCAAATTTATAACGATATACACATAAAAAGTTCCAAAAAATTATCATATTTTCACGCAAACGGTTGCGGGAACGTTTGTTTTTTGTATATTTTTGATAAAAAGATAAAATTTAAATGAAAAAGCAAGCTATAACATTAAAAAAATTAGCGCAAATGCTTGGTTTGTCGACATCTACAGTTTCAAGAGCACTAAGCAATCATCCTGATATAAGTGAAGAAACTAAAGTGAAAGTAAAAAAGCTTGCTGATTCCTTAAATTATGTCCCCAACATCTTTGCACAAGGTTTTAGAAATAGAAAAACCAAAATTATTGGTGTGGTTGTGCCTAACATTACCCATTATTTTACAACAACCATGGTAAGGGGAATTTTAGAAGAAGCTGCTATTAAAGGTTATCGTGTTATTATTTCAGAATCAAACAACGACCCGATTAAGCAAACAGAAATGCTAAACACTATGCTACAATTTGGGGTTGATGGCATCTTGGTATCTCTAACTAAAATGACGCGAGATATAGATGATGTTTTAAAAATACTGAATAAAATTCCGCTTATTCTATTTGACAAAGTGTCGAATAAAATACCTTGTACTCAAATTACTATAAATGATGAAGAAGCTGCCCATGACGCTGTTGAGCACTTAATAAATATTGGCAAAAAACGTATTGCTATTATTAAGGAACGTGATTTCTCCTATACTTCAGAAAAGCGCTATGCAGGATACTTATCGGCTTTAAAAGAAAACCAATTAGAAATTGACGAGAAATTAATTATAAGCGTAGATGATATTTCAACTGACCATGGAAACCAAATGACAAACCATTTATTGAGTATAAAAAACCCGCCAGACGCTATTTTTGCAATTACCGATAGTGCTGCTATTGGCGTAATACAAACACTTAAAAAATTCAACATTAAAATTCCAGAAGAAATTGCTGTAGTGGGTTTTAGTAATTCAAGAAGGTCTACTGTTATAGAACCGAACCTTACAACCGTAGATCAACCCGGAGAAACTATTGGTAAAAATGCTGTAAAATATTTAATAGATGAAATTGAAAACCAAGAAGAGAGCGTATCGAATAAATTAATTGAAATAAAAGGAACTTTAATAATAAGAGATTCCACTTTTAAAGTTTAAAATTTTTAAAAGTTTATCCCTTTACTACTTCAATTTTAATATTTTTGCGCCATGGAAATAATAGATGCAATTATACTAGGTATTATTCAGGGACTTACCGAATTTTTACCCGTTTCGTCAAGCGGACATTTAGAGTTAGGAAAAGCCATTTTAGGCGATAACTCAGTACCCGAAGAAAGTTTACTTTTCACTGTAGTATTACACTTTGCAACAGCTTTAAGTACTATAGTTGTTTTTAGAAAAGATATTTTGAGCCTTATAACGGGAGCTTTAAAATTTGAGTGGAACGACGATTTACAGTTTATAGCAAAAATTGCAGTTTCCATGATTCCAGCCGTAATCGTTGGCTTATTTTTTGAAGAACAACTAGAATCTCTTTTTGGTGGAAATATTTTGCTCGTAGGCTGCATGCTTATTATTACTGCTGTTTTACTTTATTTAGCCGATAAAGCCAAGGACACCAACAAAAACGTAACTTTTAAAAATGCGTTTATTATTGGTATTTCCCAAGCTATAGCTATGTTACCAGGTATTTCTCGGTCTGGAGCTACTATTTCTACATCGGTTTTATTAGGAAACGATAAAACAAAAGCAGCTCGTTTTTCATTTTTAATGGTAGTACCTTTAATTTTTGGTAAAATTGCCAAAGATGTTTTAAGTGGTGATTTAACTTATGATAGTGGAAACTTTACAGCGCTTTCTATTGGTTTTGTAGCAGCATTTATTGCTGGGCTTTTTGCATGTACTTGGATGATTTCTTTAGTAAAGAAAAGCAAACTGTCATACTTTGCTATTTATTGCTTAGTTGTTGGAGTTATTGCTATTATTTACGCTTTATTAAATTAAAATGAAAACAGCCGAAGAATATCAAGCGGGTCAAGTTCTACTTATTGACAAGCCTTTAACGTGGACCTCTTTTCAGGTGGTTAATAAACTACGTTGGGAAATTCGCCAAGCTTTCAACATTAAAAAAATAAAAGTTGGTCATGCCGGAACTTTAGACCCTTTAGCAACAGGATTATTGGTTATTTGTACGGGAAAAATGACCAAACAAATAGATACCTTCCAAGGTCAAATAAAAGAATATACAGGCACCTTTGTTTTAGGAGGCACAACACCATCTTACGATTTGGAAACTGAAGTGAATGAAGTTTTTGAAACGAAACATATCACTAAGGGTTTAATTCATAGTACTACAACACAATTCACCGGAGATATTGAGCAATTTCCTCCTATATTTTCAGCACTAAAAAAAGACGGAAAACGTTTATATGAATATGCTCGCGCGGGCGAAACTGTTGAGATAAAATCAAGAACCGTGCATGTTTCTGAATTCGAAATCACAAAAATTGATGGTTTAAATATCGATTTTAGAATAGTGTGTAGTAAAGGCACTTACATACGTTCTTTGGCACACGATTTTGGAAAAGCACTTCAATCTGGCGCTCATTTATCGGCTTTACGAAGAACAAAAATTGGAGACTTTAATGTTGAAAACGGTGTCTCTATTGACGACTTCATCGCTTCGTTAAAAGTCTAGATTCGCTACTTTTCCGTATATTTATTAAATATTTGCTCTTAAATCCATCGATTTGAACCTAACAGATCAACATAAAGCTCTACTTATTACGCTTCTAATTTCTGGAACCGTAGTGCTTACTGTTTTCAATATGGGGCTAAAACAGCAAAACGAATTAGCAGCCGAAAGTTACTACGAGCTAGAACCTGAAAAAGAAGTTACCGAAGAGGAAGTTAAAATGATTGAAACTCTGGAAAAGCTTAACAATACTAAAGCAGAAACTAATTCTGCTTTTAATGAAACTCAAAAAAGCAAACATTTTGCGCAGGCTTATAAAACGGTTGCTCCTCCAGAAGATTATGTACCACAAAGCCAAACTAACGGCCCAAACACCACAGAATCTTACGCAAAAAAATACGAGCCCATAGAATCGAAGCTAAACAAAGACCAACGCTCTTCTTTCGATAAAGTAAACGATTTACTAAAAAAACAAAACGAAACGGATAACAACTCTAAAAGCACTATAAGCTTTTCACTAACTAATAGAAAAAAAATCTACATACCTATCCCTGTTTATCTTTGTGAAGTAGATGGTAAAGTGGTTATTAATATTACGGTAAATTCTAGCGGAAATGTTACTGATGCCTACTTAAACACCTCCTCAAACTCTTCCAACGATTGTTTAATAAAACATGCCTTGGAATACGCTAAAAAATCGAGATTTAATAGCGATGGTTCCAAGGCATCTCAAATTGGAAGTATTACCTTCAATTTTATTGGGAAGCATTAAACTGCAGATGCAGAAGCTACTTCCGAGAGTGTTTTAGTAATATCTTTTATTATATTTTGACCTTTATCTTTATTGTACCAGTACTGCAGATCTTCTTTAAACTCCGGAGTTAAACCTCCATTTTCAGCCTTAAATCTATTCACTAGATTAGTTGCCTCGCTTGGTCTTGGTCCAAAAGTATTTAAAACTTCACCTGTAGCATCATCTATCATAATAACTTTAGGTATTGCGCGACCACCATTGGTTAAAAACGTATCCATAAGCTCCAAGTTTTCATCCCGAAGTACTACTTTCATCTTTATATTATCGTTCAACTCTGCAATTTTATTTACTGCTGGTAAAACATGCGCTGCATCTCCACACCAACTCTCTGTAATAACTAGCCAAGTGGTCTTTTTTCCGAAAGATTCAATACGCTTTCTATCGTCCTCGCTAACTTTAATCGTTTTATCCCAACGTTTCATTCTACGATCATTAAGTTTCGTATAATTAGCTAAATCGTCATTTTGCACGGGGCCCGTACTTGCGTTTTGGTCCACCAATTTTTTAACCAAATCTCTATATACTTGGTAGGTTATACTGTTTTTAAGTCCGGAATTTATAATTGAATTACTCATAATATTCTTTTTTTAACTATTACAAAATTAGTATCTTGTATGTTGATTTATGCTGACTTTTGTCATGTTTTAATTACAAAACTTACACTATTTTGAATTAGCTAAAAAATTTAAGGCTTTTGCTCATTGCTTTTATTATGCTCTTTATTGTGGTTTTTGTTATAGAACACGTTAATCTATAAGAAAACATAAAACTCGTAAAAAATCTTTATCACTACAATCTATGGGCCTTAAATATCATTTTGTATTTTGCCTGTTCTTTTAAAATTTTAAACATTCGTGTAGTACAAAGAGATAATACATTTAAATTCAAAATTAAAATGACAAAACACCGGTGCAGATGGTGCGAAGGAGATACTTTATATGAAGCCTATCATGATGAAGAATGGGGTGTTCCCGTTTATGATGACAGTACGCTCTTTGAGTTTTTAATATTAGAAACTTTTCAGGCGGGCTTGAGCTGGATTACGATATTACGGAAACGAGAAAATTTCAGAAAAGCTTTTGATAATTTTGATTATAAAAAAATTGCAGCGTATAACCAAAACAAAATAGACGATTTACTTCTAGATGCTGGTATAATTCGCAATAAACTAAAAGTGAAGGCCACTGTTACTAATGCTCAGGCTTTTATCAAAATCCAAGAAGAATTTGGAAGTTTCAGTAAATACATTTGGGCATTTGTAGATGGAAAACCTATAAAAAACAGTGTTGATTATTATAAAAATGCACCAGCAAACACAGTAATTAGCGATGCTTTAAGTAAAGACTTAAAAAAGCGTGGTTTTAAATTTGTTGGTTCTACTGTTGTTTATGCACACATGCAAGCTACCGGAATGATTAACGACCATGAAACTAAATGTTTTAGATATTCCGAAGTATGATTTCTAAAATCATTTTTATAAAAAAATAGAATTACCAAATGTCAAGCACTTTTCATTTAAAAATCATACCTTCTCTAATATTCCTGTTTGTAACATGTAATGGTTTTGGTCAAGAAAATTTTAGCGCCTTAGGAGAGACGGCATTCAGCCTAAATAAAGGTATATCTAAAGACTACACTCTAAATTTCACACTAAGATCTCGTTATTTTTTATACCAAAACACTAACACCCAATACCAACAGCAACAAATTGACGCCTTTCATTTTTCAAAATTAAAATTAAACAAGCATAATTCGCTTAGTTTAGGTGTGTATTACAGAACACGAACGCCTTTTAACAGTGGTAGCAACGAGTTGCGCATTATGCAGCAATACAGCTACAATAAACAAAAAAAGAGACTTAAATATGGTCATCGATTTAGAACTGAACAACGTTTTCTAAAAGCTAAAACCATTTACAGAGAACGTTACCGGTTTTCTACAAGCATTCCCTTATGCGGTGAAACCATAGACATAGGAGAAACTTTTTTGATAAGCTACCTTGAAGGATTATTAAGTTTGAGCAAATTGCAAAAGCCAGAAACAGATGTTAGATTAACAACACAAATTGGCTGGCAAATTACTGAAGATTTAAAATTAAAAACAGGATTAGAGCATAGGCTTGAAGCATTTAATTTAGAAGCAAAAAATAATTTATTCATACTAACATCTGCAACTTTAAGAATTTAAAAATATCAGAGAAAACATAAAGCTAAATTCCTTTAATAAGCCTTTATGATTCCTTACTTTAGCTCATCCAAATAACACCGAGCTTTGCTTTTATGATTTCAACATACAAAAGCCTTTGGCAACTTAGCGTTGTCATTTCTTTTTTTATACTTTTTTCTACTTGTTCTAGGCAAGATACGCTTCGTCCTGACATAAAAAATAGACTTGCGGTATTAGATACCCTCTCCCAATTACAGCCCGAACAATCACTTCTAGAATTAGACAGCCTATTACTTGATAACAATAATTTAACTACGCTCGAGCGTGGTATGTTATTATTTAATAAAGGGGAAGCTTTATACCTAAACGATAAATATCATGAAGCACTTAATATACATTTACAAGCTTACGCCTTATTTTCTGAATTAAAAGATAACTTCAACCAAGGACGATCCTTAATTACATTAAGTGGTGCAGCCTTACATATGGGTGATATTGAAACCTCCCAAGTTTACGCCCTAAAAGCCTTGCATATAGCGCAAATAATAGGTGATAAACGCATAGAAGGCAAAGCTTATAATCAACTATTTAGTTTACATTTCAAATTAAAAGATTACGATAAAGCATTGCATTACATTAAAGCAACCGACAGCCTTTACTCCAAAACCACAGATACCACTTCTATAATAGCTATAAAAAGCAATATTGCTAGTGTTTATTTACAACTCAAGGAATACAACAAGGCCTTAACCAGCTACTCGCAAGCTATGGCTTTAAGTCAATCTAAAGGCAACCCGAAAACCATTGTTAGTGTTTTAAACAATATTGGCTACACCTATATAGAGGCCGGTGAATACGAAAGTGCAGAAAAATTTTTAAGAGGTTCTATTACTTTAAACAAAAACATAAACACTATTAATGCTGCTCCTTACAAGGGTTTAGGTAATATGTTTTTACTAACAAAAAAAAATGACTCGGCAGCCGCTAATTTTAAAAAAGCTTTAGAAATTTACAAAGCCAATAGCAACATTAAAGAGGAAATAGAGGTAAGAGATAAACTCATAGCAATAGCGATTATGGCTGGAGACTATGTTAAAGCTCTAAACAACCAAATAGTTCGAGATAGCTTGCAACTAAACGTGAACCGAATAGAAAAAGATAGACTTTTAAACTTTGCAAACGTAAATTACGAAGTAAAACAAAAAGAAACCGAAATCAATCATCAAAAAGAAATTAACTCCAGAAACCAATGGCTTTTAATTAGCGCAGTTTTACTGTGTGTAATGGTACTTATCGCCACTGCATTTTACGTATACAACACCAAATTACGAGCTGCTAATAAAGCTTCTAAACTAGAACAAAGCTTACTGCGTGTGCAAATGAATCCTCATTTTATATTTAACACCTTGGCCGCTATTCAAAATATAACTCTGGAAGGCAACCCCATAAAATCGTCTAATTACATCGCGAAATTCTCTAAATTAATTAGGCAAAATTTCGACTACGTTAAAAAAGAATCTATTGCGCTAGATAAAGAAGTTGCCATGATTTCTAATTACATTGAAACGCAACAATTACGTTTTAATAATGCCTTTACTTACACCATAGAGATTGATGATGCCTTAAATAAATCTGAAATAAAAGTACCACCAATGCTATTACAACCTTTTGTTGAAAACGCTATAGAATATGGCTTAAAAGAAAAAAAAGAAGACGGTAAACTGACTATAAAAATCGAAAAAGAGCCAAAAGACTTGGTATTTATAATTCTAGATAACGGATTAGGTCGCTCTGTAAAAGCAAAACAAGAAAAAATTACCGAAGAGTTACATGCCACATCTATTTTTATAGAGCGTTTAAAAATGAGAAAAAAGGGTGAAGAAAAAACTTTTAAAATCAAGGATTTACTTGATAAAAACAACACCCCAACAGGCACTGAAGTAATTTTTAAATTGAAATTTTAATGATAAAAGCAATTATAATAGAAGATGAGTTTAATGCGCAGAACACATTAGATAAGCTTATTAAATATACCCAAAAAGATATTGAGGTTATTGCTAAAATCGATAATGTTACCGATGCCATAACATTTTTAAAAAGTCAAACACCAGATCTTGTTTTTCTAGACATAGAGTTAATTGGCGGCAATGCCTTTCAAATTTTAGAAGCTTTAGAGAGTATTGCTTTTAAAATAATTTTCACAACAGCCTATGACGAATTTGCAATAAAAGCCATTAAATTCGACACTATAGATTACTTACTAAAACCAATAGATTCGGAAGAATTATCAGAATGTATAGACCGTTTTAGAGTTGCTTTTAAAAAAGAACAGGTTTACAAGAAGGCAATAGATAAAGTTTCGGAAATTAACGAAAAAGAAAACCAGCAAACGCTTTTAATTAAAACTGCAGACGCTCAACACTTTCTTCAAATAAAAGATATAGTACGTTGCCAGGCTGATGGTGCTTATACTACATTCCATACCACAGACAAAAAAATAATGAGTGCGCGCAATCTAAAATACTACGAAAACATTTTAAGCGAACACACTTTTGTTCGCGTACACCAATCGCATTTAGTAAATATAAAATACATAAAAACGATTAGCACCAACAACACAGTCTCCCTAACAAACAACGAAAAAATACCTGTCGCTACACGAAAAAAATCGTATTTAAAACAACTTTTAGACGCACTATAAATGCAAATACAAAACGTAAAACGGCACATATAAAACGGTTTTAAAATCATCGTATTCTAGTCTTAGTTTTGAGGTAAATAAACAAATAACCTTAAAATTTAAAAATCATGGGATTAAAAGAAAACCGATTTTCTAAAACTTTTCAAGACGAACAATTTCCTCAATTAAAAGCTCAAATAATTGAAGCTGCGGGTTTCAATGTACCTTTAAATATTGAGTGGGCTAACTTATTCGAAGACCGCTTTTTACATCTTTACAACGACTCTTACCCTAAAATTTATTTCCTACCATTTATTGAAGCCTTTAAATCTATTACTGCAGATGATATGGGCAAAGAAGCCCTTGCTGAAAGCTTAAAAGAAATACATATTACAAATACTCAAGATCACCACAACCCTAGTAATGCCTTTAGTTTTTCTAACGGAATTTTAACTCTAGACCATAGCCCGATTCTTAATGCCGACGATGTAGATAGCCGCACCAAAGTGCTCGTTGATTTGTTAGAAAACAATCTATAAGTAAGCGTTTTAATCTGTTGTTTAATTGGTAATAGTTATTGATATGTATAGATCTATTTTTTATATTATTTTAATCGGATTGTTTTTATCGCTTTTTAGCTGCGGTGTTTCTGGAATAGAAGCTAAAAAAGGGCTTATCGCCTATTTAAAAATGCATCATAAAAACAAGTATGACGTACTTACTTTTAAAAGAGACTTTAATGCTGCAAGCATGAACCCCGATTTATTTTGGGTAGAGCTCAAACTAAAAGAAAATCCAGATATCATTATAAGTTTTGATTGGAACGCAAAAAATAAAGCACTATACATATCGTCTCACAATAGGCAAGACCTTAGTATTAAATCGCTAACACAATATCAAAAACAAGAAATTGTTTTAAGAAAAGAAATGCATGAAACCTTAGATGCCGACGTTTTGGATATGGATGTTAATGTGTTTAACCATAACATAAGCGTAACCTTAGAAAAAGAGCCAACGCAGAAGGATTTTGAAAAATTTTCAAGAAAAATACGTTATGTTTTGCAAGACTACCCGAACACTTGGACCCGAGAAGCACATGTAGATTTTAAACTTAAAGGTGAAAAGAAAGGTTTTTACGAACTTATTGTAAAACCGAATACTTATAACGATAGTAACCTAACGTATAGATATTACTCAAATGCTATTGTTGCAAATAACACGGGTTCAAAAAAAGCAGAACATATTGATAGTGTTATTCAACTTGAATTCGCTACACCAAACTCACCGATTTACTTAAATCATATTTGGTTAAATCAATCAAAATTAAACAGTTTTTATATTGCTTTTGAAAAACACGAGCCATTAAAACAAGCTGAGGGAAATAGACACATAACAGAAGCTGTTGGCGTGTATATGGTAAAAATGAACTATCCAAACCTAGACATGAAAACCTTAAAATATTACGATTACAAAACCACACCTCGAGACGGTGTCTTCTTTTCACTTATGGATCAATTACCAGAAGATTATCAATTTCTTATAGAACACCCATAACACCAATTTACATCATGGAAAAAACATCTTATTATAAAGCGTTTGTAGCCCAAACGCCCGAGGATATCCTACAATCTATTTTTAAAAAAGAAGACCCTATTTTAATTTCCATTTCTTTAACCAACGGCAGTTATATGGAAGGTACGCTTCTAGATATTTCAGAAGAAAACAAGCATCACAAATCGGTTTGTATACTTTCAGAAAACGATAACGTATCATTTTTTAAGATACGCGACATTACTGTTATAACGGTAAAACAACCTAAAAAAATGGTTGTAGAATTATCCAAAGGCGCTATCAGCAGGCCATTATCATCTACCAATCAAGAACTAACGGTTTTACAACTTAAACGCTGGTTAAATAATGAAAAATCGCTATTGGGAAATCGAATAAATGATTTAAAAATAGACACACTCAATTTAAAAGAATTAAATAATAGATTGAATGTTCAAGACGTATTTACTGCACTACAAAAAGCTGTAAACAATATCACTACAGATAACTTAGGTAAGCAAGCTTATCAAGTGCTAGACACTATTGTATTCGAGCAAACGGAAACACTTAAACTCAAAATTCAATCTAAAACTTTAACCATATCTCTAGCTATAGATAAGGCTTTGCCTGAAAACCTAGCTAATACTTTAGAAGAAAAGCTTCTTCAAATATTATAAAAAATTCATTCAAAAATAAAATACAATCTTAAAGAATAAAATTATGGGACTTAAAGAAAAAAGAATTATCCAAGCCTTTCAAAACGATTTATTTCCAGCATTAGAAACTGAAATTAACACAGCTGCAGGTTACACTGTACCTTTAAATATTTCATGGAACACCCTTATGGAAGATCGCTTTTCTCACATATACAACGAGACGTTTCCAAAAATATATTTTCTTCCATTAATAGAAGCTTTTAAAGCCATTTGTGTAGATTCTATGGGGATTGAACTTTTACAAACAGGATTGAAAGATGTGGTTATTATAAACGAAAACAACGAGCATAATATAGAACGCGCCATTACTTTTGAAGCTGGTGTACTAAAAATAAACCACAGCCCAGTTATTAATGCCGATAAGGTTGAAGATAGAGCAGCACGCATTATTTCTTTATTAGAAGATAAACTAGAAGAATTTGCTGAAGGAACTCCTGATACAGCAACTACAGAAACTTCTACTTCTTCTCCTGCGACCGAAAAGAAACAAGAAGCAACAGAAGCTCCTAACAAAATGACAATACAAGAATTGTATAATCAATCGTTAGTACTTTCTCTAGAAAAACAAGAGATTTTTAGTGAAATGGTAGAAGGCTTAGGATGGAGCTGCGATATGCTTGAAGGTAAATTAACTTATGGCGACAATCAGGTTTTTGATATTCAAGTTATAGGAACATATGCTGAAAATGAAAAAAGTTGGTTATGGGCATGGGCAAACACTCAAAGTGGTATTCCAGAAAAGTTTACACAAACTTCTTTAGCCATGAAGGCTATAGGTGAAGCTTACCAAATAGATGATTTAACAAACCCTAAAACAGAATTAGACTCTGATCCAGGTGCTTATTTTTCAACTATAGCGTCTTCTATGTTAAAAGAGAGTTGCTACGTACCATTAACTTTTAAAGGCCTAACCGTTTATGTTACTGTCAACTCTATAGAAGCCGATGATAAAGCCCGAACTGTCCCTGCTTTAATTTGCTCTCATTTTACGCAAGTTGCAGCAAGCTACAAGTTCCCTCATAAATACAGCTTGTACTTTTACTTAAAAGCAAAAGGTTACGAAGTAGACCTACCAGGAAATAATATTGTCGCTAAAAAAGATGCTGATCAAATTCTTGGGATTTTCGATTTAAAAGGAAGACTCATGAAAATTTCTAATTCTAAAATAACAGTTCAAGCTTAATATATTATGACATATACATCAGAAACTATTTCGGATCTAGAACAAGAACATCAAGCAGCTTTAAATACAGCGCAGGAAAAAATGATGGCAGATTTAAATGAAGCACAAACTTCAGGAGATCACAGTAAAATACAAGAAGCCAGTGTTGAATTTCAAAATATAACAACAGAGCTAGCTCAAGAATACACCAAACGTATTGAAGAAATTAATGCGCTAAACCATAAAGTTGTGGCAGATAACGAGCCACAAATCTATACTAACAACCGTGCGAACATCGATTTAAACTTACTGGTTTATGATGGAGATAGAGACTTTGTTATTGAATTTCAAAAAGACGAATTAATACAAGAAACTTTAAAACGTGTAAACGAAAACAGTGGTAAATTTAAGTCTAGAAAACACTTATTAAAATCGAGTTTAAGACTTACTAAAACCTTGGCACCAATGCTTCACGACATTGGAGAGCATTGTAAAAACACTCTAAAATTAAAGGCTGACATTGAGTTTTTTGTATACCAAAGCGACATCTTTAACGCATCATGCTATCCGCCAGACGATAATAAATTATACATAATTTTATCTTCAGGAATTTTAGAACGTTTTTCTAAAGAAGAATTAATTTTTGTTGTTGGTCACGAAATCGGACATGTACTTTTCGAGCATTTTGATTACCCAGTACGTCAAATTTTAGATGAAGGCGAGAACCACTTGGCGCCAATACACGCCATGAAATTATATGCATGGAATAGAAATGCAGAAATAAGTGCAGATAGAGCCGGGTTATTATGCTGTCAAGATTTTGAAGCTGTAGGCCGTACATTCTTCAAATTATCTTCTGGAGTTACAACAGATTCTTTAGATTTTCAACTTAATGCTTACATCGAACAATTTGTAGATCTCGAAGAAGTTTTAAACGATGCTAACCACGACCCTTCCGATTGGTATAGCAGTCATCCATTTAGTCCTTTACGAATTAAAGCTTTGGAGCTTTTTAACAAAAGTGAAACCTATGCTGAATTTAACCCGAACATTACCGGTGAAATCACAGAGGAAGCTATGGAGGTTGAAATTAAACGTATTATGTCGTTAATGGAACCTGAAAACCTAGATGATGAAAGCGAACATTCTGAAAAAATTCAACGATTAATGTTCTTAGGTGGTTACTTAATTTCGAATGCAGACGGCGTTGTAGACGATTCTGAAATACAAGCATTAAGTAGTATTGTTGCTCCTAAAATTTTCGCTAATTGTATGATGACTATCAAAGGCCTTACAGAAGATGAAATGATAGACGAGGTAAAACAACTTACCAAAGATTTGGATATCGTACTATCTGTAATGCAAAAACTAAATATTCTTAGAGATTTATCTATTATATCCTATGCCGATGGAGAAATAGATGATAGCGAAATTAATGTTTTACACAATTTGGCAAGGCTATTATATATTAACACCGATTTTATAGATCGTGTTATTAGCGATGCTCAAGGTGTAAATTAGTTAGTGTTTTAAGGATGTGAACCCTTAAAAACTTTTTCCACAATAAAAGGTAGTAATTTAATTTACTGCCTTTTTTTTGTATAATACTGAATAAAAAAGCTATTCGTTTTTTAGGCAGTAGCTTTAACATTCTTTTTTCTAGTGAAGTAGGTAACTAGAACAAACACCACAAACAAAACTATTTTTCCGGTTAAATATCCAAATCCAAATTTAGTTAACCTCTCAAAATCGGTTATTAAGATTTTTTACCAATTATAAACACGATATGAAAAACTCTCGATCAACTTCTTCCGCTCCTAAACTTTCTAAATGATTGGTGTAAACTTGGCAATCAATAAGCTTATAATTTGTGTTTTGAATAAATGTAATTAAACCTACTTTACTTGCATTACTCACCTTGGTAAACATGCTTTCTCCACAAAAAACACCATTACCCAAATCAACTCCGTAAAGCCCAGCAACAAGCTTATCATTTTGCCAAACCTCAATAGACTTTGCATAACCTTGCTTGTGCAGTTCTATGTAAGCATCGATCATGTGTTGTGTAATCCAAGTGCCAGCTTGGCCTTCTCGTTTCATTTTGGCACATTCGGTAATTACAGTTTTAAAGTCTTTATTTACGGTGACTTCAAAATCGGAATTTCTCAAAACCTGCCGCATACTTTTAGAAACTTTAAGTTTCTCCGGAAACAAAACAAAACGCGGATTTGGAGACCACCATACAATAGGCTCGACATCATCGAACCAAGGAAATATACCCGTTTTATAAGCCAATATTAAGCGTTCTACGGATAAATCGCCACCAATAGCAAGTACACCTTCGGGAGACGCTTCCGAGACATCGGGAAATCGTATGTTTTCGTTTAAATAGTACATTTAATAAATGTTATAAAACAAAAAACTCTTTAAACAAACCAAAAGAGATTCTATTAATTGTAAAAATAAAAAACCTCAACATTTTAAATAAAACATTGAGGTTTTTTTTTATTCGATATCCGCGCTTAAACGGATATACAAAAATCTTTATCTAGAAAGGTAAATCGTCGTGATCTTCTTCTTTTAAATCTCCTGCTGGTTCAAAAGCATCTGCTGGTGGTACAGCTGGCATACCTGCTGCAGCTCCTTCTGCTTGTACAGCTTCAATTCTCCATCCTTGAATTGAGTTGAAATATTTAGTTTCTCCTTGTGGATTAACCCATTCTCTACCACGTAAGTTAATGCTAATTTTAACTTGTTGGCCTTCTTTATAACTATTTAATAAATCTGTTTTATCTTGTACAAATTCCACCATAATGTGTTGTGGATATTGCTCTTCTGTTGTCACTACAATCTCTCTTTTTCTAAACCCATTTCCACCGAACGTTTGAGTTTCTCCAACCATTTTTACTCTTCCTTGAACTTCCATTTTATATATTTATTAGTATTCGTAAATTTAAAATGCCTTTATTAAGACAGTAATATTTTCCAAGCATTTTCAACATTACCTAACCCCAAATAATCTTGAGCTAGTTTATGTTTTTGCTCGTCCGTTGCTTCTTTGATATTTAGAGTGCTCATCTCCAAGCCACTAACAAAAGCCTCAACACTTTCGGCAGTTGGCAAAGCTTCCACATTACCCAACATACCTAAATTATTTCCTGTTAAAATCATGCTTTTTTTAATCGCATCAGGAAAACTATCTACTCCAATTCCTTTAGTTGCAATAGGTTTTGGTATTTCAAAAAACCCAGCTTTAGCGCGGCTATAATAACTACCACCTGCTCTGGCAACTAAATCTAACTTTTCTTGGTTTATGGTATCATCCTCATTTAAAACAGCATCATCAATATGCAATTTTACAACCTCACAAATCACCAAATTACCAGCACCACCTTCATGCCCTAACCTAACAACTTCATTCACCTTACATTCTATCTGTATAGGCGATTCGGCTACTCGAAACGGCTTCACTATATCCGATTTCAACATGGTTAACCCAGCTTTATCAAATTCGTTAACACCATCTGCATACTCCGTACTTGATAATGACATTTGATGAACTAAATCAAAATTAACCACATTAATTACCACCTCTTTTGTTGCTTCAATATTTAGCAACGTATGCTTTTCGGTATTATCTCTAACACGTCTGGCAGGTGAAAAAATTAATATTGGTGGCTTTGCGCTAAACACATTAAAAAAACTAAACGGTGATAAATTAGGCTTACCTTCTGCATCCATAGTACTAGCAAAAGCTATTGGTCTGGGCGCTACCGCACTTAACAAATAGCTATGCAATTTACTTGTTGGAACACTTTTAGGGTCTATAGATACCATTAAGTTTTAATTTGGACAAAGGTAACTATTCTCTTTTGGAACTAAAAACAGATTTACTAACAACTTTGAACAATAATATTAACAGATTTGCATTATATTACTTGATAATTAATTATAACATGATTTTCACCAAATATAATACTGCATTCCGTTGGGTAATGATAGCGACATCATTCATTATTGTCTCTCTCATTCTTTGGAATACCTACGAGTTTTTCCAACATTTTAAAAAGGAAGAAAGTATTAAAATGGAAAATTGGTCTTTTGCCCAAACCGATTTTATAAACGATGAAACCAATGGCGATTTAGAACTTACTCTCAAAATTTTAAGCAGTAACAAAACTACTCCAATGCTTGTTATAAATGAAGATGGGAGCCTTGGTAGTTATAATAACATTGATGAAACAAAGATTTCAGACTCCGTTTATGTTCAAAAATTAATAGCTAAATTTAAAGAAGAAAACGCGCCAAAACATGTAAAAATGGGCAACACTATTGTGAGCACCATTTACTATGGGAACTCGCCTTTACTAAATAAATTAAAATATTACCCGCTAGCTTTATTGCTTATTATTTTTCTGTTTTCGGCAGTGATTTACTTTTTTTATAGTAGTAACAAAAACGCTGTTCAAAACAAATTATGGTCCGGTATGGCCAAAGAAACCGCACACCAAATTGGCACTCCGCTTTCCTCCTTAATTGGTTGGACTGAAATTTTAAAAACCGAAAGTGTAAATCCCGATTATATTCTTGAAATTGAAAAAGACATAGACAGACTGCAAACCATAACCGAGCGTTTTAGCAAAATTGGCTCCCTACCTACTCTAGAACTCGCCGATATTATAAAAGAAACCTTAGAGTCTTTCGATTATTTAAAATCACGATCATCTAAATTAATAGAGTTTGAAATAAAAACGCCTGTAGAACCAATTCCAGTAAATTTAAACAAACAGCTTTACAGCTGGACTATAGAGAACTTAGTTAAAAATGCTATTGACGCGATGAAAGGTCGAGGCAAACTTAAAATTGAAATATCGCAACTAGAATTACAAGTTAAAATAAGCATTACAGATACCGGAAAAGGTATTGCAAAAAAGGATTTTAATAAAGTATTCGAACCTGGTTACACCACAAAAAAACGTGGTTGGGGCTTAGGCTTATCGCTTACTAAACGTATTATTGAAGATTTCCATAACGGAAAAATAAAAGTATTACAATCGGAAAAAGGTATAGGCACTACGTTTTTAATCACCTTAAAACGCGCCTCTCATGAATAAACAATATAAACATATTACTGTAAAAGAAGTTCTTTTAAAAAACAATTGCCCGGAGTGTTATAGTAACGACGGTTTGCAACTCACTTTTAAGCAGCGCTTTATTGAAACCATCTTTTACAAAAGCATTACCAACGATATTAAACATATTCTTTTATGTAAAACTTGTGATTCTATAATTTATCCGGTACAATGGGATGAACATATTGAACGTGTTTTCGAATATCAAAAAAGAGCTTTTGTTCCTAAAAAAGCATCTCGCCAATTTAAAAAACCAGCATATTTAATTTTTGCTTTACTCGGTATAGCAATTGTAGCGGTGATTGTTACCCTTTTAATTTATAAAAAGATTATAAATTTGCCTTAATAGCTTCGGCAATAGCAATAAACTCTTCTGTAGATAATTTTTGTTTCTGAATAAAGCGGGCATCTTCCATAGATTGCAACGGAATTAAATGTACGTGAGCATGCGGCACTTCTAAACCAATTACAGAAACACCAATACGTTTACACGCCACCGCCTTTTCAAGAGCTAAGGCTACCTTTCTTGAAAAAGACATTAAACCATTATAAGTAGCTTCGTCTAAATCAAAAATTTTATCAACCTCCTGTTTAGGTATACAAAGCGTATGCCCTTTTGCATTTGGGTTAACATCTAAAAACGCCAAAAAATCATCAGTTTCCGCTACTTTGTAACAAGGAATTTCGCCATTTATAATTTTAGTAAAAATAGATGCCATAATTTGTTTTTTTTAATTGAGGGTTTCGCTTTCGCGGAAATAAAAAAGAATTAGTTTATCTAGAAATTTCAACAATATCAAACTTCATAACGCCATTTGGCACTTGAATTTCTGCAACATCTCCAACCGATTTACCTAGCAAACCTTTTCCAATTGGTGAGTTTACCGATATTTTTCCGGTAGCTAAATCTGCTTCACCATCGGCAACCAAAGTATAATTCATTTCCATACCATTGGTTTGATTTTTAATTTTCACCTTAGATAATACTAAAATTTTAGAGTTATCTAATTGCGATTCATCGATAACTCGAGCGCCAGCCAAAGCATCTTCCAACTTAGAAATTCTCATTTCCAACATACCTTGTGCTTCTTTAGCGGCATCGTATTCTGCATTTTCACTTAAATCGCCTTTATCTCTTGCTTCTGCAATAGCTCTAGAAGCTTTTACGCGTTCCACATCTTTTAATTGCTTAAGCTCTGCTCTTAATCTTTTTAGTCCTTCAGGTGTATAGTAAGATACTTTACTCATAACTTCATCGTTTACTTAATAAAAAAAGATTCCGAAATACGATTTAATAACAATTATTAAAGCATTCGGAATAAAAAAATCCCGTTCACACGAGATTCGAAAACAAATATACAAAATAATTAACTCAATTTGCTTTTTGTTGTAAATTGCAAATCAATTTTTCCCTTAACTATGCGATTCATATTTCTTTTAATAGCTACCTTAGTTTTAACTTCTTGTAATGATAACTCGATAGATAATCCTAACTGCCAATTTCTCCTAGACTTAAGTATAAATGAAGTTGTTAACTTAAATTTACCACAATATAGCCAACTGCAATTTGCAGGAAACTCGGTGTATTTGCCTAATGCTGGAAATGGCGGAATTATTGTAGCGAGTACTGGTGTAGATTATTATGCTTGGGATGCTGCAGACCCAAACCGCATACCTAGCGCTTGTTCTGTGTTAGTAAACTCTGGGTTAACTGCCACTAGTAGTTGTGCCGATCAAAATGAATATAGCTTAGTAACAGGGCAAGCTTTAGGCGACGGTAATTTGCCATGTACTCTACAGTTTTACAGAGTTCAGGTAAATGGCAATACTTTGCTTATTTCAAATTAACACCTTTCTAAACCTCTTGTAAGATTTAGAAAAGTGTCTAATCTATATTTTATTAAAACTTTAATGTAGCACCTATTAAAAAGTTAGATGTAGCTTGCGGATAATAGCCTGCGTAGTAACCTGTAGTTGTACCTGTTTGACTACCCGAATCGTCATAATCATAAGAACCAAAGTATCCGTTAGACACATATTTTCTATTCAATATGTTGTTTGCCAATGCAGACAAAGTAATTGACTTAAATATCTTATTCGTTTTAATAAGGTAGTTTACACTAATATCGTTTACAAAATAATCGCTAAGAACAGAATCTTCATTATCAATATTCCCCATATATTGCTTGCCAACAAACTTACTTAAAAGTGATAGTTGCAAATTTTCTATAGGAGAAAAGTTAATAGCACTACCCACAACAACTTCAGGTGAAAACGAAATATTCGTACTCCCTAAATCGACCACTTCACCATTTATAGACGAATTAAAGTTTTTGTTTTTATTAGTGCTCAAGGCGAAATTAGCAGCTACGCTAAACTTTTTACTAAACTGAATATTAGCATCAACTTCTAACCCTAGTCTATAACTTTTACCACTGGTTGCTCTAATAGGGCTTCCAACATCGTCAAGTTCTCCTGTTAAAACCAATTGATTTTTATAAAACATGTAGTATAAATTAGAATTTACACTTACCTTATTTTGATTAAAACGCCAACCTAACTCAATATCTCTAAGTGTTTCATTTTTGGTAACTCCAGCTTCAAAATCATCGCGATTAGGTTCTCTATTCGCCACAGCAAACGACGTGTAAAAACTACTAAACTCAGAGTTTTTATAAGTTAAACCTACTTTAGGGTTAAAGAAACTAAAACTAGCATCGGTATTAAAATCAATACGATCAGAATTTAATCCGCCTGTTTTATAATCTACAAAACGACCTTGTAAATCTAAAAAACCAATAAGTTGATCACTAAATCTAACGGTTGCCTTAGAGAACACACTAAAATCATTTTTAGTAGCATCACCATCGTAATAATGATCTCTAATATTTGCATTTGCAGCTAAATCACTACCCCAAATAACTTCTCCAAAATGATCGCCATCATAAGAACTGTATGACAATCCAGAAATCACTTCAACTATGTTATTCTTATAAGTAACATTGGCATTAACAATGTAGAAATTATTATCCAACCAACGACGCACAATTACATCAGAGTCTTCTTCTATTAAATTATTAAAATCGGCAGCAGATTCTTCAGATTTATACTGCTCAAAATACCCTTTTCCCTTAGTATAGTTTAAACCTAAGTTGGTAGACCAGTTATTATCAAAACGTTCATTCCAATGCAATTGGTAATGATCCTGCCAGTAATTATCGGTTTCATTATCATAAGTATATGGGTTTTGTCTACGATTTTCTTTAAGTTCATCGGCAGTTAAGCCATACCAAGCTTGGTAGGTACGCTCTTCATTTCCAAAAGTTAAAGCTTTTATTAAGGTGTTACCATCCTTATAAATTCCTTGTAAGAAATAAGATTTTAGATCGGTAAAAGCGCGATCTACATAACCATCGGATTTTAATTTTGAAAAACGACCAGAAATTTCAAAATGATCATTCAGCAAGCCTGTACTTAGTTTCACGGTATGCTTTCGTGTGCCAAAACTTCCAAAACTATTAGAAATTTCACCTGAAGCTTCATCAGAATACGCATCGGTTAACAAGTTTAAACTCGCTCCAAAAGCACCAGAACCATTGGTTGATGTACCAACACCACGCTGCAACTGTAAACTCTCTGTAGACGATGCAAAATCGCCTAAATTCACAAAAAATGTGCCCTGACTTTCGGGATCGTTATAAGGAATCCCATTAATAGTAACATTAACGCGTGTTCCATCGGTACCACGCACACGAATACTTGAATAACCAATACCCGCCCCAGCATCACTTGTAGTAACTACAGATGGTAAAAAGTTAATAAGCGTAGGAATATCTTGCCCTAAATTACGTTTTGCAAGTTCTTCTTTAGAAAGATTGGAGTGTGTAATTGGCGAATCGGCACTTACACGCACTGCCTTTACTAAAACCTCATCGAGGGTTTCTGTTTTAGTAGAATCTTGTTGCACAGGATTTTGTTGTGCATTAGCACACATTGATAACACTAGAAGTGCTAAAAAAAGAAAATTGTTTTTCATTACGACTATATTTATAATCGAATAAAAAGAGGTCATTATTCTTTAAAAAATTAATTAGTTTCCGAAATACTCAGACAAGCCAAGCATAACTATTTACAACATTTACATGATGTAAGATTTCCTAAACAGCATTACCTGTTCTAGGTTCAATGGGTATGATCTCAGCCGATATTAGGCACCCCTTTTTTGAGAACGCTGCAAAAGTAATTAACAATTTAGAATTAACCGTATAGAATGAAATAATTCTTTTCATTCTATATCTGGTTTACGCCTATTTGCTTTTTTGTCAGAAATGTTCTTTTTATTTTTTAATCGTTTTCTAATAACCGATTTTGGTACTTTGGTTCGAATACGTTTTTTAGGAATAACAAGCGACGCTTTAATAAGAGTAAAAAAACGTTTTATAATAAGGTCTTTATTTTTATGCTGACTTCTACTCTCGCCACATTGCATTAAAAGTACGCCGCTATTGGTTAAACGATGTTGCAGTTTAACCAACAGACGCTCTTTTTGTGTTTCAGAAAAAACCATCGAATTTACTAAATCAAAACTCAGCTCGATTTTGGAAGACACTTTATTTACATGTTGCCCGCCCGCACCAGAGCTTCTTACTGCTTTAAATTGTAATTCTTGAAATAATGCGGCCTCACTAAACATATTACCCTTGATGTTCCGGTTTTAAAAGATCGTTAACCGTTTTAACTGGGCTAAAAGTATTTAAAGGCACCTCAACAAAAACAGTGATCCAATCTGCCATACTTCCATTCCATAAACCGGGAAGTTCTAAAGCTTGAATATCGGTTCCGTTTTGTGTTTTCATGGTAATAAAAGCAGCTTCTGGATCTACATATTCTAGTAAATTGAACTTTTCGCCTTTATAATCTTTAACACCACAAACCAAATCGGTTGGATTAAAATGTGTTGCATTTTCTACAATTTTAGATTGAGAATCATTGGCAATATCTATTTGAGCAAACTCCACAATTTGTAAAGACACCTCACCATTGTAGTCTTTTACCCAAAATGGACCACCACCAGGTTCACCTTCATTTTTAACCATACCGCAAACACGAATAGGTTTATTCAACTTACTTTTTAAATAGTTTTTCTTTTCTTCGGAAGAAAAATCATCAAAATCGTCAATCAAAGATACATTCATTTTTTTTGAAACATACATTGCTATAGCAAGCAATTCTGCTTCTGAAACCTCGTCTTTATCCAATTCTTCTAAGAATTTAAACGCACGCTCTTGTACTTCAATTAAAACACCTGCAAGCATTTTTTTATACTCGGATACTTTCTTATTATTCTCGAAAACAACAATATTATCGATGTTTTTAATAAAAATAACATCACTATCTAAATCATTTAAATTTTCTAACAAAGCACCATGACCTGCTGGTCTAAATAGAATAGAACCATCGTCTTGTCTATAAATTTCATTAGTTGTTGTTAAGGCTAATGTTTCTGTTTCTTCTTTTTGATATGAAAAGGAAACATTAAACGAGGTGTTTGTTTTTTCCTCTAAAGCATTTTTAATTTTATCTAATTCTGTATTAAAATATTTATGATGCTTTTCTGAAACTGTAAAATGTAAATTTGCTTTATTGTTAGAAGAAGCGTATAAAGTAGATTCTAATAAATGCTCATGAAAAGCTGTTATAGTTCCCGTTTGATAGGTATGAAAGGGCAACAACCCTTTTGGAAAAAAACTATAATTTAATCGAGATTCATCTAGCATAGCTTTAACAAACTCTATGCAAAGTTCTCCTGTGCTTAAACTATCTACATTAGCTTTTACAGATTTAATTTCCTTTAAAACTTCATCATAAAAAGGAAACTTTCGAATGCCTTTAACAAAAGTTTCAATTAAAATATCGTTCGTACTTTCTATATAAGTTTCTATAGATTCTCTGTTTGGATCGTATTTCTTTAAAAACTGAAATAAAAACTTAAACATGCGCGTTGCTGCACCAGAAGCTGGTACAAATTTCACAATATTTAAGTCGTTTTTCCTAGCTTCGAAAAGTGCAATATACTCACGACTTTTATCGGGTGTATAACTTTCAATGCCACTACCAATATTGGCAGCTGCAATTAAATTGGAATAAGACATCCCGTTTTTTATTCGAGAAACTTGTCCTTCAACTTGTTTTTCAGTTATACCTTTATTTTTAATCTGTAAAATATCTTGTTCAGAAAACATTATTTTTTATTTAAAAGTTGATCTATATGCTTAATGGCTGTTGCAAGACGCGTTTTTTTATCGCCTTTTAACAACACATATGGTCGTTTATTAATTATTAATTCATTTTGAAAAGCATTAAACATCTCTAATCTCTCCTCTGGTTTATCTCGTAAATCGTCTGCTTCCCAAGGCGTATCAATATAAGTCAAAAAATACAAATCGTAAGTATTTTCTATAGCAAATTTTTTAAGTAAGGGATCACAGGTTTTTTTATAACATTGTTCTGAGTATACCTTAGTTTCTAACAAATCGGTATCGCAAATTAATACAGAATCTGTTTTTAACGCTAACCTATTTTCAAGAACCATTTGTCCTGCAGCTATAGGCAACAAATCTTCGGCTTCGCATGTTTTTCGTTCATTATTCCACTTATCTTGTAGATAATCACGAGCAAACTCAGGAACCCAAATGGAATTATAATAGCGCGCCAATTGTCGCGATAGTGTTGTTTTTCCAGAAGATTCTGGACCAAACAAAACAACTTTTATACAGTTTGAAGGGACTTGTCTATATTTTTCTTCCATGCTAAATAGCCATAAATGGCAATAATTGTAAATACAAAATATTGAAAACTTGTAAATGTAAAACCTTTATAAAAATATAGCGGCACCGAAATAATATCGCCTATAATCCAAAACAACCAATTTTCGATTTTCCGTTTTGCCATAAGCCACATACCAACAAAAAATATACCTGTTGTAAGTGTATCGATATACGCTACCCAACTGGTCCATTTTCCAAATGCATGGTAAACTAAATAAACAAAAACTAAGGTGGCTAAAAATATAGCTAAACTCAGTTTTTTCTCGTTAAACGTTGTTTTAGAGATTGGTGTTACTGCACTATCGTCTACTTTTCTAGTCCAAATATACCAGCCATAAACACTCATGATAAAATAATAAGCATTTATCATCATATCTCCTAAAAGTGCCCATTTGTATAATAAATACACAAAAATAACGGTACTTATCATGCCTGTAGGAAACACCCAGATTTTATTTTGTTTGGAGTACCAAACTGATAACAAACCAAAAATTATAGCAATAACTTCTAGAGCAATATCAAGCGTATCATAATCGTAGTATTGCTTGAAAAAAAATTCGAAAATACTGTCCATGCTTCTAATATTGTACTGTGTTTATTTTTTTAACGCCTCAAAAAAAAATTCGTCTTCTTCAAAAGCCGTACCGATTACAACTAAATCGGCTCCTGAAGCATATGCGTTTTCTAATTGTTTTAAATTTCTAATACCACCACCAACAATTACGGGCACTTCCACCTCTTGTTTTACTTTTGCAATAATAGCCTGAGAAACTGGAACACGCGCACCACTTCCGGCTTCCAAATAAATTAACTTCATCCCTAATAACTGCGCTGCTTTTGCGGTATCAACTATGTTATCGATAGCCCCCCTTTCCAGTGGTAATGTTTGAGTTACTTGCTGTACGGCTGTTGCTTTTCCGCTTTCAATTAAAATATAACCTGTTGAAATAACTTCTAGCGTTGTGTTTCTTAATTTAGTAACAGACTTTACATGTTTCCCTATTAAATACTCTGGGTTTCTACCAGAAATTAAAGATAAAAACAAAATGGCATCTGCTTTTTCGGTAATTTGAGTAACATCTCCCGGAAATAAAACAATAGGCAGTTGGGTGTGTTTTTTAATTTCTTCAACTAAAATATCAGTAACATCTATATCTACTATACTGCCACCTACAAAAATATGTGTAGCAATAGATCGATTTACCTTCTCTATAAAACCCGCTGTGTTTTTAACTAAAAATTTATCCGGATCGATTAAAACCGCTAGTTGCTTAGTGTTGGTTTGTATGTTTTGATAAACACCTCTCATTCTCCTATGGCATACGCACAAACAAAACCTTCAAACTCAAAAAACTGCACTAAGTAGCGATATTTCCCATCTTCATAATCTATCCAAGCCATAGTTTCTTCATCTTGCAATTCAAAAGGAATTACCAAAAAACACTGCTTAAAACTGGTACCTGGCGTTGCAAAAAGCTTGTAAAGAGATTCTTTCACACACCAAATGGTTGTTAACTTTTTTATGTAATCAGTTTGTACTGTATCTAGGTAATCAGCTTCGTAGCCAATAAATTTATGAGCAATTACTGTAATTTTATCGCGTTGCTTTTCAATATCAATCCCAATAACTTGGTCGCTAACAATTACAGCCGAAAAATTAAAAGAGTGCGTTATAGAAATCTGTCTCCCATCTTTTAAATGGGGCTTTCCATTGTTATCATAAATCAAATCGGCATCGGTATAACCAAACTCAGCCAATAATTTGCGCACACTTAAAAACCCACGCTGGTGCAATTCACTTTTCATACCAAGAACACGTTTTAAAGTCTCTGGTTTTAAAGTTACAGCAGCCATTAAATCATCGAAAGACTCCGTGATCTTCCACATTTTAACAACAGTTTGTGAATTTGGTGTTATGGTTTTATAAAGCGGCATTTAATATTCTGAATGTTATTGATTATCTTTGCACAATCTTAAGCAAATTATACGATTTCGACGAGCGAATTTAACCATTTTAACACGAATCGCAATCTTGTTTAAGTTATTAAATAAAAAAGAATATTGATATGAGCACAAAAACAATTCCTTACGTAGCTAGCAAAGTTAAAGATATTTCTCTTGCAGCATGGGGACGAAAAGAAATAGAATTAGCCGAAGCCGAAATGCCAGGTTTAATGAGTCTTCGTGAAGAATACGGTAACTCGCAACCTCTAAAAGGGGCACGTATTGCAGGATGTTTACACATGACGATACAAACAGCCGTTTTAATAGAAACGCTACAAGCTTTAGGTGCAGAAGTAACTTGGAGTTCTTGTAACATATTTTCTACACAAGATCAAGCAGCAGCTGCCATTGCAGAAGCAGGAACAGCAGTTTACGCTTGGAAAGACATGACCGAAGAAGAATTTGATTGGTGTATCGAGCAAACTCTTTTCTTTGGAGAAGATAGAAAACCTTTAAACATGATTCTTGATGATGGTGGCGATTTAACTAACATGGTTTTAGATAAATACCCAGAATTAGCAGCAGGAATTAACGGACTTTCAGAAGAAACTACAACAGGTGTTCACCGTCTTTACGAGCGCGTAAAAAACGGAACATTACCAATGCCTGCAATCAACGTTAACGATTCGGTAACAAAATCTAAATTCGATAACAAATACGGTTGTAAAGAATCTGCAGTAGATGCTATTCGTCGCGCAACAGACCTTATGCTTGCTGGTAAACGTGTAACTGTTTGTGGTTATGGTGATGTTGGTAAAGGTACCGCTGCCTCTTTTAAAGGCGCAGGGTCTATTGTAACAGTAACAGAAATCGACCCAATTTGTGCGCTTCAAGCAGCAATGGACGGTTTTGAGGTTAAAAAGCTAGAAACTGTAATTGCAAATAGCGATATCATTATTACAACAACAGGAAATAAAGATATTATCCAAGGGCGTCATTTCGAAGCTATGAAAGATAAAGTTATCGTTTGTAACATTGGGCATTTTGACAACGAAATCGATATGGCTTGGTTAAACAAAAACCACGGTAACACTAAAAACACCATTAAACCACAAGTTGACAAATATACTATCGACGGTAAAGATATCATTATCCTTGCAGAAGGTCGTTTGGTAAACTTAGGTTGTGCTACAGGTCACCCAAGTTTCGTAATGTCTAACTCATTTACAAACCAAACTCTAGCTCAAATAGAACTTTGGACAAACGCTGATGCATACGGAAACGATGTGTACATGTTACCAAAAGCTTTAGATGAAAAAGTAGCTAAATTACACCTTGCAAAAATTGGTGTAGAACTTACTGAACTTCGCGAAGATCAAGCAAGCTATATTGGTGTAACCGTAGAAGGACCATACAAACCAGAACATTACAGATACTAAAAAACTATCGTTTTTTATACTGAACGTGTTTTAGTATCTCAATAATAAATTAAATCCCAAGCAGCAATGTTTGGGATTTTTTTTTGTTTGGGCAATTTTATTTTGGCAAAAAAACCAAAATAAACCACGCTTTCCGCTATATCTTTTTCGCCACAACATTCTCGTTTACTAATTAATAAATCGCAAACACAACTCCAAGTCATACTCTACCAATATTAGGCTTGCACAAAAAAGGATGCCGCTGCAATCCCTATTGCGAAATTACCACCCAACAGCAGTAAATCAATTCGTAAAGAATTCCTCATAAAACCTAACAAATTCTACACGTATTTTTATATTTGTCAAAGATTACTAAATACAATTAATAATGATAAAGAATTTTGTTGAAGAATTAACGTGGAGAGGCATGATACAAGATAGTATGCCAGGAACGGAAGAGCATTTATTAGAAGCTATGCGTAAGGCATATGTAGGTATAGACCCTACAGCCGACTCCTTACATATTGGGCATCTTGTGGGTGTTATGGGCTTAAAACATTTTCAATTATCAGGACACAAACCAGTGGCGCTAGTTGGTGGAGCTACCGGAATGATTGGTGATCCTTCTGGAAAATCCGCCGAGCGTAATTTACTTACCGAAGATATTCTTTTACATAACCAAAACGCTATAAAAGAACAGTTATCTCGTTTTTTAGATTTTGATAGTGATGCTGAAAACGCAGCTATATTAGTAAATAATTACGATTGGATGAAAGAGTTTTCATTCTTAGAATTTATTAGAGATGTTGGTAAACATATTACCGTAAATTATATGATGGCGAAAGATTCTGTAAAGAAACGTTTGTCTTCAGAATCTTCTGTAGGAATGAGTTTTACAGAATTTACTTACCAAATGGTTCAAGGTTACGATTTTTTACATTTATATAGAGAAAAACAATGTACACTTCAAATGGGCGGGAGCGACCAATGGGGAAACATAACAACGGGAACAGAATTAATTCGTCGTGTTGATGCAGGAAAAGGTTATGCCTTAACTTGGCCATTAATTACAAAAGCAGATGGCACTAAATTTGGAAAAACCGAAGGCGGAAATATTTGGTTAGATAGCGAAAGAACGTCACCTTATAAATTCTACCAATACTGGTTAAATACCAGTGATGTTGATGCTGAAAAATATATTAAAATTTTCACATTTATCTCAAAAGAAGAAATAGAAGCCTTAATTGCAGAACACCAAGAAGCTCCGCACTTACGTGTATTACAAAAGCGATTGGCTGAAGAAATCACAACTATGGTGCATTCCAAAGACGATTTAGACAACGCTATAAAAGCAAGTAATATTCTATTCGGAAAATCTACTAGCGAGGATTTAAAAGGCTTAAACGAACAAACCTTTTTAGATGTTTTTGATGGTGTTCCTTTAACTGAAATATCTCAAGCTGATATTGATAATGGTTTAGATATTATAGCTGCATTAGCAGAAAAAGGAGGCTTCTTAAAATCAAACGGTGAAGCCCGTCGTGCTTTAAAAGAAAATTCTATTTCTGTCAATAAAGAAAAAGTAAAAGACGATTACACAATTACAACTGCCGATTTAATTAATAATAAATTCGTACTCCTTCAGCGTGGTAAAAAGAACTATTTTGTATTGCGCATAGTTTAAAAAACAGCCTATTACAAATAATAAAAAGTCTCTGATTTAATTAAATTAGAGACTTTTTGTTTTTATTATCACTTCTTACTTAAAAAAAGTAAGACTTTATTTAAACGTTAACGTTTCTGGATACCCCCAATCGGCACGAATTTCTATCGCCTTAAAATGACTCACCTTTTCGGGTTGTATCTTTTTTAAATAATTACCCGAATCATATTTCCCATTTCCATTGGCATCATGAATAACCCGTATTTTATACGTTGCTGGTGCTACGTTAAAAAAGTCGACAACACCTTCGGTTTTTGCAAACTCCTCTCTTTTCACCTCGCCTTTATCATCGGTTAATTGTATAACCAAAGGATAAGTGGCATTCAACAAAGTAAAACGCGCATAACCAAATTCCGATTCTTTTTTCGTTCGAAATGAGTAATTTAAGGTATCATTCTTATCATCATAAAAGTCGATAAATGCTTCTGGCAGTATTTGAATTTGATAGCTATTATCTGCTGTTTTTTCAAAATCGAATTTATAAGTATTATTTATGGTATCAAACTTAGTTGTAAAAGCAACCTGCGTGGAATCTTTATCTAAAACGGTCATTTTTTCAGCATCGAAACTAACAAACGGCGTACTTCCGTTAATATAAAAAGATTCTGTATACCCTACAGTTCCCGAAGGTGCAGATTGTATTACTAAGCTATCCGCCTCTAGCTTTCTTATTCTAACGGTATAATCCTTTTCGTAGTCTGTATTCGAAACTGTAAAAAGTAAAGAATCTACTTCTAATTTCGGCTTATACCAATAGTTAAGGGTATCTGTTTTTGCGTCTTTTACAATACGAGATTCAAAATCTTCAGGTACATCGGAATTTAAATTAATGGTCATCCCATCATAAACACCTTCATACCCAAAAGCAATTTTTTCTCCAGCAACTATCATTGGTCGGGTTGCTTTATAATCGAGTACTTCATTAAACAACTTCAATGTATACAGCGAATCGTTTGGCACCGTAATAAAACTTTTATGAAAAGCTATTTGATCTGTTTTTTGTTGAAATTTATTATCTCCATTTCCATCCTTTAAAGCTAAAAGCATGTATTTACCTGCCTTAATATTATCAACCGAAAATGTAGTAAGACTATCTAAAGTATTAGTAATATATTTTGGAGTTTCTTTATAAACAATAGAATCTGTAAACGTAGAGTCTACCTCGTACAACATTACCGAAACAAAGGTGTCTGGTTTTGGTTTTAAAGCATCTACAACGCTTCCTTTTACATTAAGCGAATCTATATAGTTTCCTGTAGAAAACACGTAGCGATAGTAAGGATATGGATTACCTTCGTTATTATCTTGTATACTATTCCCAAAATTAAAAGCGTAAGTGGTATTAGGCTGTAATGTATCGTGAATTTTAATGGTAATGTATTTACTAGCAGTTCCCAAAGGTGTAATTTCGGGTTGGTTTTTCATGGGTGGCGAAATAATAAGCTGCTTGTTTAAATCTTTCATTTTAACGTATTCGTCAAAATAAATTTTTATTTCATCGCCCTTAAAATTGGTTGTTAAATTTGCAGGTTCCGCTTTAACAATAACAGGCGGCGTCACGTCTTTTGGACCACCATCTGGCGTTCCTCGATTGGCACAATTTATAAAAATAACACCAATAACTGCAGCTAAAATAAAATTTGAAAGCGTTTTATTCATTACCTATTAAAAATTTTCACAAACCTACATAATTTTAAAGATATAACGCTTAAAACCCTAAGCAATTGCCATAGTAGCAATACTTATTTTTATATTTTTTGCCTGATTTAAAATTAAAACACAAGCTTCTAAAGTTGCACCTGTAGTAATAAGATCGTCTACAATTAAAATATGCTTATTTTCAATAAGCGCGTTATTCTCTAAAGCAAACAACTCATCACTATTAATTAAACGTGCAATTCTTCCTTTTGTGGTTTGCGATTTATTGTTAGAAATTTTCACCAATACATTATCTAAATATTCGGCGTCGAGAGCTTCTGCTATTTGCTGCCCAAACTTTTCAACTTGATTAAAACCTCTAGATCTAATCTTTTTTTTATGCAATGGCACAGGTATTACCACATCAATATCGCGATAAACCTCTAAGTCTTGTAGCTCGCCCCCTAACCAATTTCCTAATACAAAACCAATATTTTCATAGCCTCTATATTTTAACCCATGGATTAGCTGTTGCACTAAACTCTTTTTTTCAAACCTAAATAGCGCTGTACCATGTTCTATTTTACAGCGCCCGTAAAGCACTTTTTGAATAGCATCACTATTATCAAAATGAAAATTAGTAACCGGTAAATCGTGTCTACAATCTACGCAAATAGTATCTTCATTATCGTCCAATGTGCCAAGACAGGCATAGCACACCTTTGGAAAAAATATATTTACAAGAGATTTAAACATTTAAATTAAAAGTAGTTCTGTAAATTTAGTTAATTATAACGAATAGTTTCAAACGCTTTTTTATTTTTGCAGCATGGCAAATCAAGACGATAAATTTAAAAAGGTAATATCGCACGCAAAGGAATACGGATATGTATTTCAAAGTAGCGAAATATACGACGGTTTAAGCGCCGTTTACGACTACGCCCAAAATGGTGCTGAGTTAAAGAAAAACATACGTGACTACTGGTGGAAAGCCATGGTACAGATGAACGAAAATATTGTTGGTATTGATGCCGCAATATTTATGCATCCTACAACTTGGAAAGCATCTGGACACGTTGATGCGTTTAACGACCCATTAATTGACAATAAAGACTCAAAAAAGCGTTACCGCGCCGATGTTTTAATTGAAGATTATTGTGCTAAAATTGAAGCTAAAATTGATAAAGAAGTCGCTAAAGCTGCAAAACGTTTTGGTGAAGCCTTTAATAAGGAAGAGTTTTTAGCAACAAACGGACGTGTTGTTGGATACCAAGAAAAAATAAATACAACGCTTTCGCGAATGGGGCAATCTTTGGAAAAAGAAGATCTTGCCGATGTAAAAGCTCTAATTGAAGAATTAGAAATTGCAGATCCTTTAACAGGAAGTAGAAACTGGACCGATGTTAAGCAATTTAACTTGATGTTTGGAACAAAGCTTGGTGCTTCTGCAGAGTCCGCAATGGATTTATATTTACGTCCAGAAACAGCGCAAGGTATTTTTGTTAACTTTTTGAATGTTCAGAAAACGGGACGAATGAAAATTCCTTTTGGAATTGCACAAACCGGAAAAGCCTTTAGAAATGAAATTGTTGCAAGACAGTTTATTTTTAGAATGCGTGAGTTTGAACAAATGGAAATGCAATTTTTCATTAAGCCTGGCACACAAAAAGAATGGTACGAGCACTGGAAAGAAACTCGTATGAAATGGCACTTATCTTTAGGAATGGGAGCCGATAACTATCGTTTTCATGACCACGATAAATTAGCACATTATGCTGATGCTGCTGCCGATATTGAATTTAAATTCCCATTCGGGTTTAAAGAACTAGAAGGGATTCACTCTAGAACTGATTTCGATTTAAAAGCACACGAAGAATTCTCTGGAAAAAAATTACAATATTTCGATCATGAAGAAAACAAGAGCTATGTACCTTACGTTTTAGAAACCTCTATTGGTTTAGACCGTATGTTTTTAGCTGTGTTCTCTAATGCGTTACAAGAAGAAGAATTAGAAAACGGAACTACAAGAACCGTTTTAAAATTACCAAGTGTTTTAGCACCAGTAAAAGCTGCTATTTTACCATTAGTTAAAAAAGATGGCTTACCAGAAGTTGCTCGTAAAATTGTAGAGGAGCTCAAATGGGATTTCAATGTGATTTATGATGAAAAGGATGCCGTTGGACGTCGTTACAGAAGACAAGATGCCAATGGAACACCATTTTGTATTACCGTAGACCACGATACTTTAAACGACAACACCGTTACTATTAGACATAGAGATTCTATGGAACAGGAACGTGTTAATATCGACGATTTACAAAAAATTATTAAACAAGAAGTTGATGTACGTACTTGGTTAATGAAAATGTAATACTCAGATAAATAAATTATAAAAAATCCCGAACTATTAGCAGTTCGGGATTTTTTTATGAATTATGTTTCTATTTACTCTAGTTTTATTGTACACTAAAAGCGATAACCAATTCTTAAATGAAGATTTACAACTGTTTCTCCTAAATTTTCTGAGTAACCAGCACTTTTTGCGAAATAATAAATATAACCGATCCCTATTCCCGTTTCGTAATTAAAATGTTTACCTATATTTCTTTTTATACCCCAAGTTGGTATCATTGAAACCTGGTTAACAACCTCAACATTATCGTAATTAGAAATTGTAAACCAATTAGGATGAAAACTTATTTGTAACGCCAAAAAGTTACCAGCATTCCCAGAGATACTTCGAGATTTTGAAACTCGTTTATCTAAATTGTAATACCATCTAGGTTCTAAACGAATTACTGGCGCTAACAAATATCATGATTTTGGATAAAATGAACCGCCCCATAAACCTAAATCCATTCCAACTTCTGCACGAAGCGCAATTTCATTAGAGAGTTTTACTTCACGATGTGCCCAAAGGCCTAATACTCCAGTTTGAATTCCGTAAGTTGATTGTTCCACACTCGCTTTTTGAGCATTGGCCGTTACTGAAACTACCGCTAGCAACACAAGTATTAAATACTTTTTTTTCATAAGAATAGGTTTTGATTAATGATTCTAGTTTGAATCAACAATCATTCCATATCACTTCTTAAACAAATAAACTAAATAGTAATTTGTCTATCTATTTGTTGATCTAGAGAGATAAAAGTTTCTGTACGAGAAACACCCGAAATAGTCTGAATTTCGTTATTAAGTAAATGCATTAAATGCGCATTATCTTTACACAAAATTTTGATTAACACGTTCCAATTTCCTGTAGTGTAGTGACATTCTAAAACTTCTGGCACTTTTTTTAATTGTTTAATAGCTTCTGGGTTTTGTATAGCCTTATCCAAATAAACACCAATAAAAGCTACGGTTTCGTAACCTAACATTTTGGGGTTTATAACAAATTTTGAACCCGATATAATTCCAGACTTTTCTAGTTTACGTAAACGCTGGTGTATGGCTGCTCCAGAAATATCTACATTTCTTGCAATTTCCAGAATTGGAATTCTGGCATCTTCCATTAAAGTTCTCAGTATTTTTTTGTCGATTCCGTCTATACTAACGGCTTTGTCTTTTGATTTCATCCCCTATCTGTTTCGATTTAAAAGGTAAAAATAATAATTTCCTTGTAAAATGAAAGGGTTTCAGATGTTTTTGATTACAATGGCCGTATAAATGGGAATTATGCAGTTTTAGGCACCTAACATTGCGGATAGTTGCGTTAGGGATTGAACGGCTTGTTTAAGCTCCCCGACCAAAGGAAGGGAGCGAGTAGAGAAAGCCCGACTCCTGCTTCGCCAGCAAAGCGCAGCAGGAGTAACGCCCAAAAAATTTTTTTAATTATCGTTTAAAAGTTTTGAAAGCTCATCTAATTTTGGTGTTAAAATCACCTCGATACGACGGTTTTTTGCTTTCCCTTCTGATGTTTCGTTCGATGCTACTGGTGCAAATTCTCCACGACCTGCTGCCGTTAAATTTTCTGCATTGATATCTGTATTTTCGCGTAAAATTGTTACAATAGCTGTAGCACGTTTTGTTGATAAATCCCAGTTACTGGTAAGAATTCCGTTGCCTTTATAAGGTACGTTATCGGTATGGCCTTCGATTAAAACTGCAATATCTGGATTGTCGCCAAGCACACTACCTAATTGTTTTACTGCACGCTTACCCTCTGTTCCTACTGCCCAGCTTCCCGAGCTAAAAAGTAGCTTATTTTCCATAGAAACATAGACTTTCCCGTCGCGTTGCTCTACCGTTAATCCTTTACCTTCAAAATCTGTTAAAGCTTTAGAAATGGCATCTTTTAAAGCCGTCATGGCAGCGTCTTTGGCCGCTATTACGCTTTCTAATTCTGCAACACGGTTAGATCTATTTTCTAACTCTGCCTTAAGTTTTTCTAATCGCGCATTCTCTGCTGATAACGCTTGTTCTTTCGCTTCTAACTGTGCTAATAACTCGCGGTTTTTCTGAGAGTTAGCAGCAATAGACGCCGAGCTGTTTTTTTCTAAAGCATCGTAAGAATTCTTTAAATTATCGTAATTAGATTTTGTTGAATTATAATCGGCTTGTAATTGATCGCGTTGCGCTACAGCCTCATCATAAGCTGTATGGAGTTGTTTTAACTCGTTTTTCGCTGCGGCTTTCTCACTTAAAAGAACTTCGTTAGCGTCTGTCAGTTTTCGGTTTTGTTGTTTAAGTTTTGCGTATTTACTTTCAAGTTCCTTATAAACTTTTGGAGAGACACAACTGGTTAAAACGGCCAGTGTTAAAAGCGTGAGTGCGGTTTTTTTAATCATTTTTACTGAGATTATAATTTTGGTTGTTTTTCTATTGTTCTATTTCTACTAAAATTGGACAGTGATCGCTATGCACAGCCTCGGTAAGTATAACGGCTCTTTTAATGTTTTCTTGTAAGGGCTGAGAAACTAAAGCATAATCTAATCGCCAGCCTTTATTATTTGCCCGCGAATTTGCACGGTAACTCCACCAACTAAAAGTTTGAGTTTCTGGGTGTAGGTAACGAAAAGAATCTGTAAAACCACTATCAATAAACTGCCCTAACCACTCACGTTCTTCTGGTAAAAAACCAGATACACCTTTCATTTTAGGGTTATGAATATCGATTTCTTCATGACAAATGTTATAATCGCCACAAATAACTAGATTCGGTATTTCCTCTTTTAAGTTGTTGATATACTCTTGAAACATATCCATGTATTCAAATTTATGGCTCAATCGTGCACTGTTTGTTCCCGATGGCAAATATAGGCTCATTACCGAAACGCCATCAAAATCTGCTCGAATATTTCGACCTTCGAAGTCCATCGACTCAATTCCTGTGCCAAACTCAACGTGATTAGGCTCAATTTTACTTAAAATTGCAACCCCGCTATATCCTTTTTTTTGTGCACTATACCAATAATTATAAATATATCCGGCTTCTTCGAAAACCTCTAAATCCAACTGCTCCTTCATAGCTTTGGTTTCTTGCAAACAAATAACATCTGGGTTTGCGCTTTTTAACCAACCAATAAAATCCTTTTTTAATGCGGCCCGAATGCCATTTACGTTATATGATATAATTTTCATGTCTTATGCTTTACCTCAATACAAATGTTGAAGGATTTTGTTTAAATTATGATATTATTTACAAAGTTTTACACCTTTGCTTAACTCAATTTATTTCACAATAAATCTAATTTCAGCTAAAATAAATAATACGCTACTTTTACACTAAAATTTACAGCAGGAGTTTTAACGAAGCTATCAACAAAATATTTTAATGTTTTTGTAGTTTAAGTGTGTCAATGAAGTTTGTTATAAGCATAATTTTAGTTTTAGTGGGTTTTTGCGGATTTTCGCAAGAGCAAACCACTATCTACAAAACTAAAACAGTTGCTGTAAAACAAGTGATAGTTATTGATAGTGTGAGTATTAATTCGAGTCAATTTTCCATTAAAAATATAGATGGTACTGTTATAGACACCAGCCTTTACAAAATAAACTTCCCTAAAGCTTTATTAACTTTTAAGCAACCCTTAGAAACCGATTCTATAATTATTAACTATTTGAAGTTTCCTGATTTCTTAACGAGAACCTACAAACAGCTAGACGAAAATATTATTGTAAAAAACACAGACAACCTCCAGAAATTATACAAACTATCGCAACCTAATACAGAAAAAAACAGTGTTCCTTTTGATGGCTTAACCACATCGGGTAGTATTTCTCGTGGTGTTACCATTGGTAATAACCAAAACTCGGTTCTAAATAGCGAACTCGATCTTCAAATTACTGGAAAATTAAATGATAAAGTTTCGCTTCGCGCTTCTATACAAGACGCCAACATTCCGTTACAAGAGAGTGGCTATAGCCAACGTTTAGATGAGTTCGACCAAGTTTTTATAGAGCTTTTTACCGAAGAATGGAATATTAGGGCTGGTGATATCGATTTAACAAATACAGACTCTTATTTCGCTAGTTTTTCTAAACGTGTACAAGGGTTAAATTTTAATTTAAAGCTTGGAGACGATAGCCAACAAACCGATTTATTTGCGGCAGGCGCTTTGGTTCGCGGGCAATTTACAACTAGCCAATTTACGGCCCAAGAAGGTAACCAAGGCCCTTATAAACTGCAAGGCACCAATGGTGAATTGTTTGTACTTATTGTTTCGGGAAGTGAAACCGTATATGTAAATGGAACCGCTGTAAAACGTGGTGAAGATCAAGATTATATTATTGACTATAATGCAGGCGAAATTATTTTCAACTCCACGTTCCCGATAACTTCCGAAATGCGAATTACAGTAGATTATCAATTTAGTGATAGAAACTATTCTCGCTTTGTAGCTTATGGCGGTGGTAAATTCGAAAATGAAAAACTAAAAATTGGAGTTTCGGTTTATTCAGAAAACGATTCAAAAAACCAACCCTTACAACAAAACCTCTCTGAAGAGCAAGTACAAATTTTAGCCGATGCTGGCGATGATCAATCATTAATGGTGGCACCTTCTGAAGTGCAAGAGGCCTTAAATGAAAATAGAATTTTATATAAAAAAGAACTTATTGATGGTGCTGAAATTTTTGTGTTTTCTAATAGTGAAGAGGATGAACTTTACCGCGTAACTTTCTCTCGAGTTGGCGAAAACCTTGGTGATTACATATTGAGTAGCAGCACTGCCATTAACAACATTTACGAATACGCCGGTGTTTTACAAGGTAACTACGCTCCTATTATCCAATTAATTGCCCCTACCAAATTACAGCTTGCCGTGGTTAATGGTACTTATCATCCTTCGGAAAAAACAAATATTAATTTTGAACTTGCTGGAAGCAAAAACGATTTAAACCTATTTTCTAACTCCGATGATCAAAATAACGATGGCTTTGCAGGAAAATTAAATATTGAAAAGCAACTTATTAAAACCGATAGCCTTTGGAATCTAAATGCGATTTTTAATTCAGATTACATTAGTACCGATTTCAGAAATATTGAAGGCCTATACAATCCCGAATTTAATAGAGATTGGAATTTAGATTTAACCAACCTCAATGGTATTGGTGGTAATTTAGGTAACCAAATACTAGTTAATTCTGGTTTTAGTATGTTTCATCAAGAAAAAGGAGTTTTAAACTACCAATTTGAACATTTAAATTTTTCTGATGGTTTTAATGGAAATCGTCATGTTGCTACTGCCAATTTGGTGTTTAATAAATTAAGACTGTCATCTAGTTCAAGTTTTTTAAATGCCAATTCTAACAGCTCTATCTCCACTTTTTTAAGATCGTATAATCGAATTTCTTATAGTTTAAAATCGAGTTGGATTGGTGCGAAATTAGCCATTGAAGATAATGAACAAACCAATTTAACAACCCAAGAATTAACAGAACTAAGCCAAAAATTTAAATCGTACGAAATGTTTTTTGGTGTTGGAGACAGCACCCAAGTTTTTGCTGAAATAGGGTATAAAAATAGGGTAAACGATAGTATTAGAAATAATAGTTTAGAAAAAGTAAATACATCTAACACCTTTTATTTAGACTCGAAATTAGTTCAAAACAAAAATACTAACCTATCACTATTTGCAAACTACAGAACTTTAAAAAGTGAAGACCCTGTAATTCCCGACGAACAATCTTTGAACTCACGATTACAATTCAACCAAAAACTATTTAAACAACTCGTTCAATGGAATACTATTTTTGAAACCAATTCTGGCACCTTACCTCAACAAGATTTCACTTATATAGAAGTAGAAGCAGGCCTTGGCACTTACACTTGGGTAGATTATAATAGTAACGGTATCCAAGAACTAGACGAGTTCGAAATTGCACAATTTCAAGATCAAGGGAAATACGTTCGGGTATTATTACCAAACCAAGTTTACATAAAAACGCACCAAAACAGATTAAGCCAAACTGTAACCTTTAACCCATCGACATGGTCGGTTTCCAAAAAGAAATCAGAGCAATTTTGGTCTCACTTTTATAATCAAACAGCTTATTTAATAGATCGAAAAACCAGGCGTGATGGTAATAAATTTAACTTAAATCCTTTTAAAAAAAATGCAGACGATCAATTAGGTCTACAACTTAATTTTAGAAATGTGTTATTTTTTAATCGCGGAAAACAAAAATACACCACATCGTACACCTTTTTAGATAATACCACTAGAAGTGTTTTATCTATTGGGTATATAGAAAACAGTATACAAAGTCATCAGCTTAGTTTTAACCACAAACTATCGGGCAATTGGTTAATAAATTTGGTTTCAACTATAGAAAATAACGCTAGTGCTAGTGAAAATTATTCTAGCAGAAATTACGATTTTAATGAAACCCGCTTCAACCCCAAATTATCATATCTATTTAACGATAATTCTAGCTTTGATATCTTTTATCAATATGAAGACAAAACAAACACCATAGGCGATCTAGAAGCCTTGCAGCAACAAAAATACGGAGCATCGTTCACGTTAAACAATAAAGAAAAAGGGGCTTTAAATGGCGAATTTAACTTTTTATCTAATACATTTGAAGGATCTATCGGCACACCTGTAGCTTACCAAATACTAGAAGGTTTACAGCCAGGAAAAAACTTTACGTGGACCTTACTTGCCCAGAAAAAATTAACCAACTTTTTAGATTTAAATTTTAGTTATTTCGGAAGAAAAGCAGAATCTAATAAAACTATACATACAGGTTCTTTTCAATTGAAAGCCTATTTTTAGAACGATTTACTCGTATCGACTTGCTCAAAAACAGAAATAATAGTTTTTACCGCATTGATATAAAACTCTGGGTGAATATTTTCGAAATCATCAGTTGGTTCGTGATAGTCTTTATGATCGTCTACTCCAAAATACAAAAATGGAATATCCTTTTTATGAAAATTACCATGATCTGATGAATAGGTCCAATTTGCCATGCCATCATAACCGTCATGTCCTGCAACAAGGTTAAAGCCCTCTATTCTTTTAGTTGTTGATACAATGCTTTTTAAAGTTTCATTATAAGCTGTACCAACGGCAAATAACTCTTTTTTATCACTCCGGCTTATCATATCCATATTTAAATTGCAACCTATACTCGTATGCAACAAAACACCGCTCTGCACAAAATATTTAGAACCTTGTAAACCCAATTCCTCACCATCGAAAGCTGCTAAAACAACAGAATGCTTTGGCGGATTTTTCTGAAAATACTCTGCAAAGCTAAACAAAGCGCTGAGTCCAGAAGCGTTATCATCGGCACCATTATAAATCTTACCCATTTTTATACCTTCATGATCGTAATGCGCGCTGATTACAATATATTTTTTGGGTGATTCACTTCCTTTTATCATCCCTAAAACATTAACAGCACTAAAGTTTTGTCGTTTTTTATAAAAAGTAAACTCTTGCTCGTAGTTTTTTGCAAAGGGTAAAACTTCTAAGGCATGGAATTGATTTATAATATATTTTCTAGCTTTTTCTGCACCTTGGGTTCCTGTCCGTCTGCCTTCAAAAGCATCAGATGATAAAGACTTTAAATGTTTCAATAAATCGGCTTCGTTAAATAACGAAGCACTTTCTTTAGTTTGACTACTTCCTTCAAAAGAAAATAATGCACAATGAAGGGTAATTAAAAATAGGTATTTAAGCATATCTGGGGTTAAAAACCTATTCTTCTTATTAAAAACAGATTTAATGGCGAATTAAATATACGTAAATTTTTAAACACAAGATTTTGAACAAAAAAAAACATCTCCGAAGAGATGCTTTTTTATTAACACTTACCTACTACTGTAGGATTTACTTAACACTATATTTTTAGTGAATTTTAACCTTCACAACTTTTACATTCTTTCTTTTGCTTAAATTTTTGTGCGGCATTCATACTGTGTTGGTAGTATAAAGACTTAACACCTAATTGCCAAGCAGTAACATATATTTTATTAATCTCTTTTACAGGCATATCTGGATGCACCATAATGTTTAAAGATTGTGCCTGATCGATATGGTTTTGTCTGTTAGCAGCCTGATAAATAATAGTCATCTGGTCGATTTCAGAATAGGTTTTAAACACATCTTTTTCATGATCGGTAAGTTCTTCTAAATGTTGAACAGAACCATCGTTATCACGAATAGATTTCCAAATTTCGCTAGTATTAATTCCTTTTTCTTTTAAAAGATCTAATAAAAACGGATTCTTTATAGTTGTTTTAATCTTAGCAATATCTTTTACGTAACTGTTAGACCAAATTGGCTCGATACCTTGAGAAACTTGTCCTAAAATAAATGCTGAAGATGTTGTTGGCGCAACAGCATTAAGGGTTGTGTTACGTCTACCATAACCTTTTAACACTTCTGGCTCACCAAATAAAACTGCTAACTCTTTAGATGCTTTAACCGATTTTTCTTTAATAGTTTTAAAGATTTCGCTGTTTAAATCGAAAGCTTCTTGACTATCAAAACCTACCATTTTAGATTGTAATAATGAATGCCATCCTAAGGCTCCCATTCCTAAAGCTCTGTTTTCTTTTGCGAATGTATAAGCTTTTTCCATAAACATGAATGTTTGCCTATCATCTCTATTATCAGAATCTCTATAAACTTCTAATTTTGTAATAAACTCTTCTAATACTGCATCTAAAAAGTACACCATAGTTTCTACAGCATCGGTATCTTTCCACTTATCGTAATGTAATAAGTTTATAGAAGATAGTACACACACAAAAGACCAACGATCGTTTGTAGGTAGCATAATTTCCGAACATAAGTTACTTGCGTAAATCTCATGGTCTTTATCTTTATAAACATCTGGAGCGTTATTGTTTGCATTATCTCTAAAGAAGATATACGGATATCCTATTTCTCCTCTACGTTGTAATACTTTTGCCCAAATGGCTCTTTTATCGCTATCACCGTCAATCATTTCTTGCATCCATTCGTTACTTACAGTAACCCCATGCGTTAATTCTTGAATTGGATTTCCTTCTGTTCCTATTTCTAAAAACTCGTGAATATCTTGGTGTTCTATTGGTAAATACGGTGAGAAACGACCACGACGTACAGAGCCTTGACTTACAACATCTACCATTTTTTCGAAAAGTTGCATGATGTGAACTGCACCAGAAGACTCTCCGTTATTTTTTACAGGCGCACCTCTATGGCGCAATTTCCCGAAATAACCTGATGTACCACCACCAAGTTTAGACATCATTCCAACTTCCGATTGGGTATATAAAATATCTCCCATATCATCAGAAATGTGTGAACCAAAACAACTAATTGGTAAGCCACGACGCTTGCCAAAGTTAGACCATACTGGTGAAGCCAAAGAGTAATACCCTTCTGCCATGTAGCCATAAAATTTATCGGCAAAACCATCTATTTTTAAAATAGTTTCAGCACGTTCGGCTATTTCTCTAATTCTTACCTCAGGTGTTGTATCACCTGTTAAATATCCAGAAGCCAAAAATTGACGACTATTTTCGGTTAACCATTTTATTTCTGGCTGTTTTCCAATTTCTTTTCTAGCTTCTTTTCTTGCTCTTTTTAAATCATCGTAGTTAGATGATTTGGTGTTTTCATTTAAACTCGTGTCGGTTTGGTTTTTTGTCTGATTGTTCATTTTTTAAAATAGGTCGTCGCTAGTTATACTTTTTGTTCTTTTACTGTAGTTTATGGAGCGTTTCACGAAGAAATCACCGTGTTTTGTACCGATTATTTCATCGTCAAACCATTCGGTTTTTTGCACTAAATCTTCATTAACTTCAAATACTTTTTCAATACCAATACTTTCTAAAGAGTTGTTGAAACGGTTTTTAATAAACTCATTTACCACATTTTTTGGCAAGAAATCTAATTCACCATCTTCGAAAATCCAGTCTACAATATCACTTTCAGATTCGAAAGCTTCAATACATAACTTTTTAATTAAGTCTGCATGCTCGTCGTCAAACCACGTTGGGTTCTCTTCTTTTATAATTTTAATAATATCGATACCGAAATCACCATGAATTTGCTCTTCCTTAGAAGTTGCCTCAACCACATTAGAAACACCTTTAAGCATATTTTTATGCTTATTAAATGCCATTATGATTAAAAACTGAGAAAATAAAGACACGTGTTCGATAAATAAAGAAAATAACAAAATAGATTCTGCGTAATCTTTATTATTTTCACTTTTTGCGTTTTTTAAGGCGGTTTCTAAATAATGAACCCGTCTCATTATTACTGGTTTCTTTTTTAAGTTTTTAAACTCGTTATTAAGACCTAATATTTCTAATAAATGAGAATATGCATCGTGGTGGCGCACTTCACTTTCTGCAAAGGTTGCTCCTACCGATCCAATTTCTGGTTTTGGCATTTTATTATAAATATCTCCCCAGAAACTTTTTACCGCTACCTCAATTTGAGAAATAGCCAACATCGTATTCTTTATAGCATTTTGCTCAATAGGAGTTAGTCTTGTTTTAAAATCTTGTATATCGCTAGTGAAATTGAATTCCGAATGAATCCAGTATGAGTGACGGATAGCATCTACATAATCATTAAGTGCAGGATATTCGTAAGGTTTTAAGTTAATACGTTTTTCGAAAATATTTGTTTTTCTACCTCTAGCTTGTTCGTTTCTATATAATATGTAAGCTTTTGCTACATCGTGGAAAGAACTCTCCATTAATTTATCTTCAACAAGATCCTGAACTTGCTCTACGTTTGGCAAGTAATTAATATCTTTTGATTTTCTCTCTAATAATGTTTGTAAAACTTTTACCGCAACCGTTTCTGCATCTTGTTTATTACCGTTACCAACCGAAAGCATCGCTTTTTCAACAGCACTAGAAATTTTACTCAAAACAAAAGGGCTTGTTTCGTAATCTCTTTTTATAATTTGTGTAATCTCCATAATTATGTTTTGTTAATAGCTAGACAGTTATTTAGAATCATGTTGTTAGTGCAAAATTCTATTACTTAATCTGTAAAATTGTGTTATATTTTTCTTTAAGAGAAATAAAAAGAGGCCTGTTTTGCATCGCTTTTCTAAATAAAATTGAATAGAAAAGTTATGCCTTTTTTGCCGATAACAAAGATTGACAATTGTTGCTGAAAATGAAAGGGTATTTTATAAACATTGTCAACAAGTTTTTAACAATTATGCAATCTCGCAAAAAAGGGCTACTTATTTTATGAGATTCTTACTTTATTGAATATCAAATTATTATAAATCAAAAAAATCAAACTTTAACCCAAAATTTCACTACACCAATTCACCTTAAACCCCCTTATTTTACACTTGTTGATACCATATCACCAAGCTCAATTTTAGGTCTAATTTTCACAAATAACTGAAACATAAATTTTACAAAACAGAACCTATTATTTTTTAAAAATCAAAATATTCAACCTTCTTTTTTTATTTTTTTTCTGAAAAATATTTTGAAAAATTTATTTTTAGTTCACAAAAAAAATGAAGCCTTTAGAGCTTCATTTTTTTATATCCAATTCTGGTATTTTAAAAATCTTTTTACATTGTCTCCCCTACTTTTTCTAATTCAGCATACCAATCTTCACCAAATTTTCTAATTAAAGCTTCTTTTACAAATTTATAAACAGGCACACCTAATTCCTCACCAAGCGTACAAGCATCATCACAAATTTGCCATTTATGATAATTAACAGCAGAAAACTCAGAATAATCCTGAATCCTTACCGGATACAAATGGCAAGATACTGGTTTTTTCCAATCGACCTCGCCTTGATTGTAAGCTTCTTCAATAGCACAAAGCGCCACATTTTTTTCATCAAAAATAACATATGCACAATCGGCACCATTAATAAGAGGTGTTTCAAACTCTCCATCTTCCGTGGTTGTATAAGTACCCTGAGCTTCTATAGCATCAATACCTTCCTGACGCAAAAAGGGTTTCACTTTAGGATAAATAGCTTCCATGATTTTGAGTTCGTCTTCTTCCAAAGGAGCTCCAGCATCGCCATCGATACAACAAGCACCTTTACATGCCGAAAGGTTACATAAAAAATCTTTTTTAATTATATCCTCAGAAATAATGGTCTTACCTAATTGAAACATATTATATTTTACATTATAAAGTGCAAAAATAGTTAATCTTAAATTGAAATTAATTAATTTAATAATCTACTTTTGCCGAAAAATTGAGATTTCTCAGTTTATACAGATTTTACTAAGAAAAACGTAAACAATATTACGATTTACTAAATTTTAAAAAAGACATGCAATTTAATTTTAAAGAAATATTCACAGCCTTTATGGTATTATTCGCAGTAATCGATATTATAGGTAATATCCCTATTGTTATTGACTTACGTAAAAAAGTAGGCCATATACAAAGTGAAAAAGCCTCAATAATTGCTGGGGTTATTCTAATTGTTTTTCTGTTTTTAGGAAAAAGTATTTTAAATCTTATTGGGATTGATGTAAACTCGTTTGCCGTAGCTGGTGCTTTCATTCTGTTTTTCATTGCTTTAGAAATGATACTTGGCATTACACTTTACAAACAAGAGGAAGAAGCCTCGATGACAACAGCTGTGTTTCCATTAGCATTTCCGCTTATTGCCGGACCAGGTAGTTTAACCACTTTATTATCTTTAAGAGCAGAATTTAGAACTGAAAACATTATTGTTGCTGTTTTAATGAATGTTATTATTATTTTTATAGTTTTAAAAACATCTGCTAAAATAGAAAGTATAATAGGCCAAAACGGCATTAATATTATACGTAAAATATTTGGTGTTATTTTACTAGCGATTGCTGTAAAACTATTTGCGCACAATATTAAAGCTCTATTTGAAGTGATATAAACATTATATAGTATGAAAATTTTATCTGTAGTTTTAAGTATTATCGCATTAGGACTTATTATTTTTAATTTTACTCAAATAAATTTCAACAATCCTTTTAAAGGCCAAAGTATGATTGCCATTATTACTATAGTAGCATCACTTTGCGCAATATTATTGATGTTAATTTTAGGAGTCTCGAAAAAAATTGAGCAAAAAGTAAAAAACCATAAATAACATGTACGATGCTTTAATAGTTGGTGGTGGCGCAGCAGGCCTATCTTGCGCATTAGTTTTGGGTTCTGCCCAAAACAAAGCCTTTGCACAGAATAAAAAGATTGCAATTATTACACACCAAAAAACATCTCATCTACAAACTGCTCTATTCAACAATGTTTTAGGTTTAGCTCCGGAAACCACTGGCGAATCTATTTTAGAACAAGGCAAAACACAACTCGCTTCACTATACCCGCATGTTGAGCAAATAGACCTTGAAAAGGTTTTAGAAATTGAGAAACAAAACGAAGCATTTAAAATTTTAACAAATAAAACTACCTACAATACTAAAATAGTAGTTATTGCAGTAGGTTACACTAATTTATTAAATATAAAAGGCTTAGAAACTTTTATAGAACCGCACCCGAGAGCAGCTATCGAAAAAGACCGTATTTGGCTTAAAAACACAGACCATTTAATTGAAGAAAATCTTTATGTAGCGGGTACTTTAGCAGGATGGCGCAGTCAGTTTGCTATAGCTTCTGGAAGTGGCGCACATGTAGCTACCGATATTTTAACACTTTGGAATGGCGGTAAACACGTAAAAGTGCATGATAAAAAAATATAGCAGCATTACTGTTGTAAAATAAAAAAGCTCTGATAAATTATCAGAGCTTTTTTTATGCTATTTTATTTTAAAACGCGTAACGCTGTGGTCCGCCTCGTCTAATTTCTTCACTACAATGTGCTTCAAACTTTTTGAAGTTTTCACGAAACGCATTGGTCAGTTTAAAAGCTGTTTTATAATATGCTTCATCGTCATTCCAAGTTGCTCTCGGACTTAAAACCTTAGTTGGTACTCCAGGACACTCTCTTGGTTGTGCCACACCAAATACCGAGTGAATATGGTATTTATCGTAAGAATACAGTCCTAAATCTCCATTTAAAACTGCATTAATCATAGCACGTGTATATTTAAGTTTCATGCGAGTTCCAATACCGTAAGGACCACCAGTCCAACCTGTATTAACTAACCAAACATTTACATTAGCATCAATCATTTTTTTACTTAACATTTCGGCATATTTCGAAGGATGCAAAGGCATAAATGGCGCTCCAAAACAAGCAGAAAATGATGGTGTGGGCTCTACAACTCCCGCTTCTGTTCCGGCAACTTTAGCAGTATATCCAGAAATAAAGTGATAAGCCGCCTGGCTTGGTGTAAGCTTAGAAATTGGAGGCAAAACTCCAAAAGCATCAGCCGTTAAAAAGAAAATATTTTTCGGGTTCTTTCCTATAGATGGTTTTCTAATATTTTCAATGTGATCTATTGGGTAACTTACTCGCGTATTTTGAGTTATCGATGTATCAGCAAAGTTAACGTGTCCGTTTTCATCTAAAATAACATTTTCTAAAATCGCTCCTTTTTTAATAGCAGCGAAAATCTCAGGCTCATGATCCTTATCTAAATTGATAACTTTAGCATAACAACCACCTTCAAAATTGAAAACCGAGTTTTCTTCGGTCCAACCATGCTCATCATCTCCAATTAAACTTCTATTTGGGTCGGTAGAAAGTGTTGTTTTTCCGGTTCCAGAAAGCCCAAAGAAAATAGCGGTATCTCCATCTCTACCAACATTGGCACTACAGTGCATTGGTAACGTATTTTTAAATACAGGTAAAATGAAGTTTAATGCAGAAAATATACCTTTTTTAATTTCTCCTGTATATCCCGTACCTCCAATTAATGCAATCTTTTTAGAGAAATTTAATATTGCAAAATTATGTTGCCTTGTTCCATCCTCATCTGCAACTGCCATAAATCCCGGTGCATTTACAATAGTCCATTCTGGAGTAAAGTTTTCTAATTCCGCTTCAGTTGGACGTAAAAACATATTATATGCAAACTGATTGCTCCACGAAAACTCATTAATAATTCTAATATTTAACTTATAATTTTCATCTGCGCAAGCATAACTATCACGAACAAAAACTTCCTTACCAGAAAGATAAACAACAACCTTATCATATAATTTATCAAATTTATCCGCATCGAACGGAATATTGACATCACCCCACCAAATTTTATCCTTTGTAATATCATCTTTAACAATAAATCGATCTTTTGGAGATCGTCCAGTAAATTCTCCTGTATTTACTGCTAAAGCTCCCGATGAAGCTTCTACAGCTTGCCCTTTTTTTATAGCAATATGGTGCAGTTCTTCTGGTGATAATTGATAATGAACTTTGGCATTTTTTATACCATAAGTTTCTAACTCAAACGTTTTCGTAAATTGTGCGTAATTACTCATATTTCGATGTTAAATTAATTATCCTGTAAATTTAAAACAAATAAATCGAATTTTCTTTAAATTAAATTCAAAATTAGTTTTGTTTTTTTAAGAAATCAATAAACACAAGCACCCAAGCCACTATTAAAAGTAGTCCGCCAACAGGTGTAATTACACCAATGGTTTTAAAATCGAAACCAGTTAACACATTGGTTGACAAACCATAGATAGACCCCGAAAAGAAGAGCAGCCCAACCACTACTAAATAGAATATTTTAGCTTTAGATTTTACAGAAATATAAGTTGTGCTTCCAACAAATAAAAGAAACAAAGCATGATACATTTGGTAACGCACACCCGTTTCAAAAGTTTGTACAGATTCTGGAGAAATTAAAGCCTTTAAACCATGCGCCCCAAAAGCCCCTAAAATAATACTTGTAACACCTAAAATAGCAGCTGTTAATAAAATAGTTCTGTTCATATCCTTAAAAATCTTTTAAATATTCATTAAATTAGTAAAGTCGAAACCACCTTTTACCTACAATCGACTACCAAACAAAACTACTCAACTAAACTCAAAATGCGAAAAATTTTAATCATTGGTTCAGGAAAATCTACTTCTTATCTTCTAAAATATTTATTAGATAAATCTGAAGAAGAAAACATATTTATCACCATAGGCGATTTAAATGTTGAACACGCCCAAAAATTAACAAACGGCCATAAAAATGCAAAAATTATAAAACTAGATGTTTTTGATGAAACCTCTAGAAAAGCAGCTATTGAAAATGCTGACATAGTAATATCCATGCTTCCTGCACGCTTCCATATTGAAGTTGCAAAAGACTGTATATTTTATGGTAAGCATATGGTAACGGCATCTTACATAAGTAACGACATGCAAGAACTGCACCAAGACGCTATAAAAAAAGGTGTAATTTTAATGAATGAAATTGGTGTAGACCCCGGCATAGACCATATGAGCGCTATGCAAGTAATAGACAAAATTAGAGAAGACGGTGGAAACATTATACTTTTTGAATCTTTCACCGGTGGGTTAGTAGCTCCAGAAAGTGATACTAATTTATGGAATTATAAATTCACTTGGAACCCAAGAAATGTAGTAACAGCCGGCCAAGGTGGTGCAGCAAAATTTTTACAAGAGGGTACATATAAATACATTCCATATAACCGATTATTTAGAAGAACTGAATTTTTAGAAATTGAAAACTTTGGCCGTTTTGAAGTTTACGCCAACCGAGACTCCTTAAAATACCAAACCATCTATGGCCTTCAAAATATAAAAACGCTTTACCGTGGTACTATGCGTCGCGTTGGGTTTAGTAAAGCATGGCACATATTTGTATCGCTAGGTATGACTGATGATAGCTATACCATTGATGATAGCGAAAACATGAGCTATCGCGATTTTGTAAATTCCTTTTTACCATACAGCCCAACAGATTCCGTAGAACTTAAACTCCGCTATCAACTTAAAATAGATCAAGATGATATTGTTTGGAATAAACTCATTGAACTCGATATTTTTAACCCAAATAAAAAGGTTAGTTTAAAAAAAGCAACACCAGCACAAATACTACAAAAAATACTTATGGATAGTTGGACACTATCTCAAAATGATAAAGACATGATTGTTATGTATCATAAATTTGGTTATGAAAAAGCTGGAAAAAACTATCAAATAGAAGCTAATATGGTTACCATTGGACAAGACCAAACTTATACAGCCATGGCTAAAACCGTTGGTCTACCTGTTGCCATTGCCGCACTCGCTATGTTAAATAAAAAGATTACAACACCTGGTGTGCAACTTCCAATTAGTAAAGAAGTTTACACGCCTATTTTGAAAGAGTTACAAGATTTCGGAATTACCTTTAATGAAAAAGAAGTACCATATTTAGGCTACAATCCTTTAAATCATTAAACATTTCAAGCATATAAAACGCTTAGTTTAAATTTCTTCTTTCTATAAAAAACTGTTTCATAAGCGCCGAAGCTTCTTCTGCTAAAACACCGCCTTTTATAGTTGTTTTAGGGTGTAGCTTGGTGTTTAAGTTAATACAACCACGCTCCATATCACGAGCACCATAAACAATATTAGAAATCTGACTCCAATACAAAGCACCGCCGCACATTTGGCAAGGCTCTAGCGTAACATACAAAGTACATTTTTGTAAATACTTACCTCCTAAAAAATTTGCAGCGGCAGTAATAGCCTGCATTTCTGCATGTGCTGTAACATCGTTCAGGGTCTCAGTTAAATTATGTCCGCGAGCAATAATTTTATTATCAATAACAATAACAGCTCCAACAGGAATTTCACCATTTTTATAAGCAGCCTCAGCTTCCTGAAGTGCTTTTTTCATAAAATATGTATCATCGAAAGGTTGTATCATAAAAGCAAAAATACAATTTGAAATAATTCATTTAAGCTTAAGCATAAAAATTTAAAATATTTATTAAAACAAGCTATTTATCCATTATAATTTATGCAAAAAAAACGTTTTTTTGGATATAGCCATAAACAAACCTATTTCAATGGTTTATACTCTTTACATTTTTTAAAAGCAGATAAATTAGGGTGTTATTCTATAACAAATGAAATATTAAATCGATTTTCAACAGAAGCCTCTCCATTCCATGGTTGCCAATACTTTAATTGAAGAACAGCACATCCTTTTTCAACTGCTTGAAGATTAAGAATACTATTACCACTACCTCCAATAGTGTTGCCGTGTTTTAAGCTATATTCGGTTTGCGTCATCTTGAGCTGTTCGGGTAATTCTCCATCTATTTCCCAAACATAGCCAGAAGTAGAAACTTCTTCTAAAACAAGTTTTACGCTATCACCTATACCTATATTTTTTTCACTTCCAGTATCAGCTATTGTCAAAAGTATTTCTTTCATATTATTACATTTTCAAAAGGTAATTGTTATTGAATTTATTAAAAAATGCTAGGTGTCATTTAAAAAACAACGACCTAGCATATTAGTTTAGAACATTTCTAATAAATTACCAAACATACATTTCTTTAATTTGATTATTATCAATATTTAGTTTCACATTTTTATTGTACTGTTTTGCGTGCGCACTCAAAATGGTTAAAGCAACACAAGATGAGTTATTTGTGTTATTCAGTTTTTTCCAACCCAAACCATTTATTGCTGCCCAAGAATTTCTTGTTTCATCTTTAGACCAAAGTCCTGTTACTTTTTTAGTATCATGCCAAACTCCTGCTCCAAAGGCCTCCGAATTTTCTTGAAATTCATCTTGAAATGGTGGTGTTTCCATTGGTCTATCAAAATCCTCTCCTACAACTTCTAAATTTTCGTCTAAGGCGTTGGGTTGCGACTCAACACTCTCAACCTCATTAACTTGAATGTTATCTATATTTTCTGGGCAATTACAATCTTTATCTGTTTTCATAATATTAAATTTAGTGAATTATTATTTATTTTTAAAGTACATACACCTCCACGATGACACCGTTATTTTTGTATACGCGTACATTTTTATTAGCACCCTTAGCTGCGGCTAACTGGGTAAGCATAATATAAAAGGTTGTTTCACTCTTAGGCGAAATTCTTTTCCACCCCTCACCTACAATATGTACAAAGGCATTTTTTGGAGCTTGATTTGCCCATAAGCCAGTAACTTTAGCGGTAACCCATCCTGTATCTACAATTCCTTCAACACCCCAAACTTCATTATCAATACCAACCTCACCATAAGCAATTTTAAAATACCCATTATCTCCCCAATTTGTGCCCCAACTATTTTTACATATCCAATAGCGTCCGCTATCACTATAACCAACCATGGTTACGCAGTGACCTCCTCTATTAGTTGCAGCTGCTGTTTTACGATAAACGCCTGATCGGTAACCAAAAAAATCGCTATAAACCGTAAAACAAGCAGTTAAAGGCCCCTTTGTAGATAGCCAAGTTTTCATTTGAGCTATTGAAGTAATTTTTTTAAATCCGCTAATTTTCATTAATGCAGATTCCCAACCGGAGCGTAAACCTGTACAGTTTTGGTCTACCGATGTGTATGGGTAATGTGTCTCATCTGTAACTCCTTTACTTTTAAAAGCGTTCATTGCTGGTGTTACCCACCAACCGTTTCCACAATTTCTTCCTTCAGAACGTGCGTGGCAGTAAAACAAATGAGCTTCAGATAGGTCTACGTTAAGGTTGGGATTGTTCTTTAATCTTCGTAAAGTTCCTTCAACCGTTGCCACGGCACCAAAGCTAACACAAGACCCACAACTCCCTTGGTTTTTAACAGCTGTAATAAAGTTTTTGCCTCCAACGTTTCTCAAATCATAACTTGTTGGAGCCCCAAAAGCATCGGATGAACTGGAAGCTAAATACTCTTGCAAATTAATTTTTGCAGCCTCTTCCTTTTCTTTCAATGATGGTTCATTATCACCAGGGACATACCCAAGTCTTAAATCTTGTTCCTGATCATCCATTTCTAAAATTTCTGAACTACCGGCTTGCCATTCAGCTCCATCTTCTTTAATGGCGCCCTGAATAGCTTTTAAATTGTTTTCTCCTTTTGACATAATTATAGATTTTAAAGTTAATTAATTTAGCGATACCCAAAACTAACTAATTGAAAACCAATTATATAAATACAAAACACTCATTTATGTAGAAGTAAAAACCTTATTTTTACATAAGAAAAACACCCTAGCACATTCAACTTTCTCATTAATTATAAACCAAGAGCCATTTAGATATTAATATAAGAACTCTCTATTATTTATTATTACATAAAGATAAATGCTACTTTTGCCACGTGAAAAGCAAACTTTTAAACCACATAAATTCGCCTGAAGATCTTCGTCTTTTAAACCAAAAAGATCTACCTCAACTTGCTCGAGAATTACGTGAGTTTATTATTAATATTGTTGCAACCAAAGAAGGACATCTAGGTGCGAGCTTAGGCGTAGTTGAATTGACTATTGCATTACACTACGTTTTTAATACGCCAGACGACCAACTTATTTGGGATGTAGGCCACCAAGCTTACGGTCATAAAATATTAACCGAACGTCGTAAAAACTTCCACACCAACAGACAGATAAACGGCATAAGTGGTTTTCCAAAACGAAGTGAAAGTATTTACGATACTTTTGGAGTTGGGCACGCTTCCACCTCTATTTCGGCGGCTTTAGGTATGGCAATTGCTTCAAAATTGAAAGGAGATTTCAAGAGACAACACATTGCAGTAATTGGAGACGCAAGTATTGCGGGCGGCATGGCCTTTGAAGGTCTAAACCATGCTGGTGTTACCGACACTAATTTACTTGTTATTTTAAATGATAACGCTATTGGTATCGACCCAAGCGTTGGGGCCCTAAAGCAATACTTAACTAATGTTAAAAAAGGAACACAAAAGCAAGACAACATTTTTGAAGCTTTGAATTTCAACTATTCCGGTCCCGTAGACGGACACAATTTACCAAAGCTAATAGCAGAATTAGAGCGTTTAAAAACGGTTGATGGCCCAAAATTTTTACACGTTATAACAACCAAAGGTAAAGGTTTAAAACAAGCCGAAGAAGACCAGGTAAAATACCACGCACCAGGAAAATTTAATGCAAAAACCGGTGATTTAAATATAAAAAAACCAACTATTGAGCCACCTAAATATCAAGATGTTTTTGGCCATACCATTGTAGAGCTAGCCAAAACAAACAAAAACATAGTCGGCATTACGCCGGCCATGCCTACTGGAAGCTCTTTAAAATACATGATGAGCGAAATGCCTGATCGCGCTTTTGATGTTGGAATTGCTGAGCAACACGCAGTAACACTAGCTGCTGGTATGGCAACACAAGGCTTAACTGTATTTTGTAATATTTACTCAACATTTTTACAACGCGCTTACGATCAAATAATTCATGATGTAGCAATACAAAAACTACCCGTTATTTTTTGCTTAGATCGATCTGGTTTAGTTGGTGAAGATGGCGCTACACACCATGGTGTTTTCGATTTAGCGTATTTAAGGTGCATTCCCAATTTAATAATTTTCGCTCCTAGAAATGAAATTGAATTACGAAACATTATGTTCACAGCTCAATTAGGACTGGAGCTTCCTATTGCTATAAGATATCCAAGAGGACGAGGTATAACTATAGATTGGAAACAACCATTTTCTAAAATTAAAATTGGTGAAGGCATTCAATTAAAAGAAGGGGAAAACCTAGCCGTTTTAAGTATTGGAAGTATCTCTAAAAATGTAAGTGAGGCCATTAAAAATCTAAATATTTCTCATTTTGATATGCGTTTTGTAAAACCTTTAGACGCTAAATTACTCCATAGTATATTTACAAAAAACACAACAATTATTACCATTGAAGATAACAGCATTGCTGGTGGTTTTGGATCGGCTGTTTTAGAATTTGCTGCAGAGCACAATTATAAAAACACTATTAAAACCCTTGGAATTCCCGATAAATTTATGGATCACGGTAAGGTTGATGAGCTATTTCAGTTAATCGACTTAGATTTTGATAGCTTAAGGCAGTTTTTTAGCCAATTTACCTAACATTTCTTCCTAATTAAATTGATATTTATATCTATCCAATAAAAAATGGACTGTTTCGGTTTCTGAAAGATTAGCTCTTTTAAAAATTTCACTATTTTTAAACTTACCTTATCAATAAGTACAGAACATTCATTTGCAGAACCTTAAAGTTCGCATAAAAAGATATATCAATGACCAATATAAGAGTTTTAGCAATTATAGGCACAGGACCAAGAGGCGGATACGCCTTAGAGAATCTAATTTTAGAACTCGTAAAAAAAAACAGTTTAAAAAACATCCATGTATTACTCTTTGAAGAAACTGCTCTATTTGGAAATGGCCAAGTTTATAACACAAATCAAACTAAAAGCAACTGGATAAACATAAATGAAAGAATTCTACATTTAGATAAACGTGAAGCCATTAATATAGATGAAATTAAAATACCGGAATTCCCTTCTTACCACGAATGGATAGACAAAGATTTTAATAAAATAACCAAAGAGGAAGCAGATACTTATCCGCCACGAGCACAGGTTGGCGAGTATTTAAAACAACGGTTTCAAACATTAGCAGCACCTCTTTTAAAAGCCGAAATTATTTCATTATTAGAAGAGCAAGTAACCGCTGTAGAAATTACTGGCAAAATAGTTTTAAAAACTAATTTAAACACCTACAAAAATATAGACGAGGTATTACTAACCATTGGACACCAACCCACTTTTCTATCAAAACAAATAAAGACTTGGAGCGCTTTCGCATCAGGAGAATCAAATATTAGTTTATTTACTTCACCTTACCCTATAAAGCAATTTTTAAATACTGAAAGCATCACTTCTCAAAGCTCCATAGGAATTCGTGGATTTGGATTAGCCATGATAGATGTTGCTAGAAGTATTGCAAATAAATTTGGAGATTTCAGTATAGAAAACAATGAAACACGAGCCTGCATCTACAAAACAGATTATGCCATCACAAATTTGTTTATTCCCTTTTCTCTGGATGGGTTACCACCTGCCCCGAAACCCCTAAATGCAGAAATAGACGATTGGTTTAAACCATCTAAAAAACAAATTTCAGAATTTGAAAATATTATAAAAAACACCTCAATTCAAAAAAAAGCAAACGGTCCGTTATTTTTAATTGAAGCCATTACACCCATTATAGCCAAAATATACAATGAACTTCCTAATACATATTTACCCAAATTATCTATTAAAGATATTGAAACAATTACCAAAACATGGTTGCTAGATCAAACCTATCAACATCAAGTTATTGTACCTCAATACCAATCTGCAAACCAAAGTATGCAAGATTTTGTTGGTATGGCTACGGGTAAAAACGCAATTAGTCTAGATTATTGTATTGGTCAAGTTTGGAGACACTGCCAGCCCTCTATTTACGATAAGCTCTCGTTCAATAAATGTACCGATAAAGTTTTTGCTGAAATAATTAAATTAGACGAAAGCACAAAACGCTATTCTTACGGACCACCAGTAGAGAGCATTCAACAAATGCTTGCCCTACATAAAGCAGGTATAATGAATTTAGAATTTGCAAACAATCCAGATTTCGAATTAACAAAAACCGGCTGGAAATTCTCTAAGAAAGGCTATACAATAACAGCGAATATTATGATTGATTCCGTTCTAGATTCACCAAAAATAAATATGGTAAACTCACCCATTATACAAAACATGCTCGTTAACGATTTAATTGAAGCCGTGCATGATGAGTTAGGAGTACACACTGATGAATATGCTTATGTGGTTTCTAAAAACCTAGACAAAAAACCACCTATAGCATTACTTGGCAGACTAGCGAAAGGCACAATAATTGGTGTAGATGCCATTTTAGAATGCTTTGGCTCACGAGCAAAAAAATGGGCATCGAAAGCGACAAAACATCATGTAAATTGGCTCGAAAAACACTAAAAAACAAAGACATACACAAACCATTACTTACAAGAAAAGTTTTGTACATTTACAATACACCTCAACATTACCCTACAAAAAAATAATATTTAGAAAAAAAATAATAACCTTTGCCTAAGACATTAAATATATTATGAAAGCCTAGCCCGATAGCTAGATGGTATTTAAATCAAAAAAATAATTTGCATTAAATGAGATAGCCGCATGTTTCCTATAGATATCCGAACCCTTTACTTATGCTGCACTTTAATTAATATTATTAATATAGTATTGATTATCTCCTTGCATTTTCAAGTTAGAAAGCGATTTTCTGGCACTTTTTTAATACTTATCAACTTCTGCCTAAGCGCCACGGGAAATGTTTTAGTATTCTTTCGTGGTTATATTCCAGACTGGGCTTCCATACCTTTAGGAAACTTCTTTCTTGTTTCATCCTTAATTGTTTTATTAATGGGATTAGAACAATTTCTAAAAGAAAAAGGAAACCATATTTATAACTATATACTCCTTTTTATTTTCGTTATAAGTCATTCATATTACACCTTTGCAGAACCTAATTTAAATGCTAGAAATATAAATATTGCTGTAGCTTATGTAATTATTAGTTTTCAAATTGCTTTTTTGATGTTTAAAAAAACGCCAGAAAACATGCGGAGAATAACACGCTCTATTGGTTACCTTTTTTGCGCTGTTTTTATTATACAGTGCATTCATATTCTTTACAATTTACAAAAAGAGGAAACGCTATCAGATTATTTTAAATCATCAACGATAGAGTCTTTATTTCTTGTATCATGGATTATTATCACCATTCTAATGCCTTATACCATTACTTTAATGTATAATAAGCGCTTAATTATAAATATAAACAAACAAGAAGAAAAGTTCTCAAAAGCCTTCCACGCCGCTCCTTTTGTTATTATACTATCAAAATTTAGTAATGGTAAAATATTTGAAGTTAATAAAAGTCTAGAAACCATTTCCGACTACAAAACAGAAGATTTAATAGGTATAAATTCTGAAGAATTAAATTTATGGGGACAGAAAGGTGATCGTCAAAAATTCTTATCGAGCCTAAGTACTAACGGTTATGTTAAAGATAACGAATATGTGTTTCGAAAAAAATCTGGAGAATTATTTCCAGGGTTAATTACTGCACAAATAATAAATATAAATAATGAAGATTGTATTATTTCTGTAATTAACGACATTAGTAACAGAAAAAAAGCAGAGCTAAATTTAAGAAATAGCGAAGCTACTTTAAGAGAATTAAACTCAACAAAAGATAAATTTTTCTCGATAATTGCTCATGATTTACGAACGCCTTTTAATGGCATAATAGGGTTTAGTCAAATACTAAGTCAACAAATAAAAGAAAACAATTACGAAGATATCGATGAATACGCCGAGATTATCCAAACCTCGTCGGAACATGCCATGGCTCTACTATCCAACTTAATGGAATGGTCTAGATCTCAATCTGGGCAAATTAAATTTAATCCACAGTATATCGATTTAATTGCCTTAACTCAAACTACTGTAGAATTACTAAAAACTTCAGCCGAACAAAAACAAATTAATATTAACCTGAATACACCCGCTAACATTATTATATATGCAGATAAAGAGATGATAGAAACAGTGCTGAGAAATATCATCTCTAATGCCTTAAAATTCACTCCTAAAAACGGTGTAATTACAATACATGCAGAAGAAAAAAATACTGAACACATAATCTCTATTACAGATAATGGTGTTGGTATCCCGCAAGACAACCTTGAAAAGCTATTTAAAATAGACAGATCTTACTCAACAGCTGGTACAAACGACGAGAGCGGAACCGGCCTAGGTTTAATATTATGCAAAGATTTTATTGATTACCACAAAGGAAAAATTTGGGTAAAAAGTGAAATTGGTAAAGGGACTAGTATATTCTTTTCTTTACCAAAAATAAATCATTCAATACGTTAGAAAAAGGGATAATTACATTCTATATCTTAATATAATTTAAACGAAATTGCGCTTAAATAACAGAAGTCTATTATATTTCTATAAATTACATTTTTAGTATTTTAGTTTTATGAATAAAATTGATATTCGCACCGTAGATGTTACGCAATATGTGCACCCATTAAGAGAAGGCGGCTCACTTCCGGCCATAGTAAAGGCCGATGACGGCTTTTTGTACGTATTAAAATTTAGAGGAGCTGGACAAGGGAAAAAAGCATTAATTGCAGAATTTATTGGTGGCGAAATAGCGCGCGCCATAGGATTAAAAGTTCCTGAATTAGTTTTTATGAATCTGGACGACTCGTTTAGCAAAACCGAACCCGACGAGGAAATACAAGACTTACTTAAATTTAGCGTAGGTTTAAACTTAGGTCTACATTTTTTATCTAGCGCTATAACCTTTGACCCCTTAGTTAGCTCGGTAGACAGCTCAACAGCTTCTAAAGTAGTATTATTAGATAGTATAATTAGTAATATTGATAGAACTGCGAAAAACACCAATTTGCTGCAATGGAATAATGAACTTTGGATTATAGATAATGGCGCAAGTTTCTATTTTCATCATGATTGGAAAAATTGGGAGAACCATTTAAAAAGGTCTTTTCCGCTTATAAAAGATCATGTGCTTTTACAAAAAGCCACAAGTTTAAAAGAAGCTTCGTTAGAGATTAAGCATATGTTAAGTAAGGATAAGATTAAGGAAATTATTTCGAACATCCCAGAGGATTGGCTTATAAGCGAATCTGACCTCATGAGTAGCGCCCAAATGAGAGCCGCCTATATTGAGTTTATCAATTCGAGATACGCTAAAATTGATTTACTAGTTAAAGAAGCTGAAGATGCAAGATAAACACACATTTGAGTACGCAATAATAAGAATTGTACCTAAAGTGGAACGAGAAGAATTCTTTAATGTTGGCGTTATTCTTTTTTCGAAGCGTAAAAAATTTCTTGGTATGAAATATTTTATAAATCCAGATAAACTCAAGGCCTTTTCTCCTGAAGTAACATTAGATTTATTTAATGACTACTTAAAAGCTTGGGAACTGGTTTGCGCCGGAAACCCATTAGGAGGCAGAATAGAAAAGATGGAATTATCGGATAGATTTCGATGGTTAACAGCCTGCAGAAGCACGATAATACAGAGTTCTAAAACACATCCAGGATTGTGTAACAATCCAGAAAAAACATTAGAGGATCTTTTTAATAGCCACGTACTATAATTCAAACATGCATAACGGTTTCTATAAAAACAAAAAGATTGAGTAGTGAAATATTTTTATTCATTAGTTCCCTAACTAACAATAGCACCCACGAATAAAGCCTGACCCTTTCGGGCAACGTCCAAAATATATTAAAAGCCGAGAATTAATTTGGCGATAAGGAAATAGATAAGAATACCAAAAATATCGTTACTGGTTGTAATAAACGGCCCAGTAGCAATAGCAGGATCTACACCACGTTTATCCAAAATAATTGGCACAAATGTACCGATTAAGGCAGCCATAATTATAACTGTAATTAATGCAATACCAATGGTAACTGAGACTCTGTATGTAGTGTTAAAACCAAAATGACTTATAAGTAATACAATACAAGCAATGGCAACTCCATTTACTAAACCAAGGGTAAACTCTTTAAACAGACGTTTTAATAATTTACCTTTTATAGTGTTGTTTGCTAAACCTTGAACCACAATGGCCGAGGACTGCACTCCTACGTTACCAGCCGTAGCTTGAATAAGCGGAATAAACAATAGCAACTCTGGAAATTTAAGCATGGCTCCTGTAAAACCATTAATAATACTTGCTGCTCCAAGACCTCCAAACATACCAATTAACAACCATGGCAAGCGGGCTTTGGTGAGCTCCCAAATATTATCATCAGCCTCAACATCTTGCGAGATACCTGCGGCCAATTGATAATCTCTTTCCGCTTCCTCTTTTATGACATCTACAACATCATCAATAGTAATACGCCCTAAGAGAATTTGTTTTCCATCGACAACAGGAATGGCCTCCAAATCGTATTTAACCATAACTTGAGCAACGACTTCTACACTGTCGTGAACATTTACAGAATCGACATTGGAAATATAAATATCGGCGATTTTTTGTTCGTTTTTAGCAACAATAAGATCTTTTAATGATAGGCGACCTACTAGCTTGCCTTGCTTATTTACAACATAAACGGAGTGCACACGAGTAACCTCTTCGGCTTGACCACGAATACGACGTAAACAACCAGCAACCGTCCAAGTATCATAAACTTTTACAAGTTCTTTTGCCATAAGTCCACCTGCGGTATCTTCATCATAGGCTAAAAGCTCTGTAATTTCAGCTCTGTGCTCTTCATCTATTATCTGAGCGATGACCTCTTGTTGACGTTCCTCTGGAAGTTCGGCAATAATATCGGCAGCATCATCGGTGTCTAACTCCTCAATTTCGTCGGCAATTTCTTTAGCTGAAAGATTTTTTAATACCTTTTCTCGATTGTCCTCATCGAGCTCCATTAAAATATCGGCTGTAGTTTCCGAATCGAGCAGCTTTATAACATACATCGCTTCGTCTAGATCGAGCTCGTCTAAAATCTCGGCTATATCCGCGTAATGAAAATCATCTAGATGCAACTTAAGCTCCTTATCCTCTTTAGCCTCGATAAGCTGCTCTACTTGCTCAATAAGTTCTTTACTTAACTGAAATTGTATGTTTTCCGTTTCTTCAGACAAATGAAAAAATTTAAAAGGTTCTACTTGTCGTTTTCTAACAATTGCGTAAGCTCTAAAAACGAGGCTACACTTAATTGCTCGGGACGTTGGCCAAATATACTATTTGCTTTTAAATTATCGGACAAATTGAATGTTTTTAAACTGTTACGAAGTGTTTTTCTTCGTTGTTGAAAAGCTGTTTTTACTACTTTGAAAAACATTTTTTCGTCGCATGGCAGAGAATAATCTTTTTTACGGATAAGCCTTAACACACCAGAATCTACTTTTGGTGGCGGATTAAATACATTTGGAGGTACGGTAAACAAATATTCAGCATCGTAAAAGGCTTGCACCAATACAGAAAGAATACCGTAGACCTTAGAGCCTTCTTTAGAGCAAATACGCGCTGCGACTTCTTTTTGAAACATTCCCGAAAATTCAGGAATTTGATCGCGCATTTCTAACGTTTTAAATACTATTTGTGTTGAAATGTTATAAGGAAAATTACCAATAATAGCAAAAGGTTCACCTTCTAACACTTCATTTAAATCGTATTTTAAAAAATCTTTTTCTATAATTCTAGGCGCCAAATTTAAATAATTGGCTTGCAAATATTCTACAGATTCCGTATCAATTTCAACAACATAAGTTGTAACAGGTTTTTTAAGCAAGTATTTAGTAAGCACGCCCATACCAGGACCTATTTCTAGAATGGTTTTATAGTTATTTAGCGTTAAGGTATCGGCTATTTGTTCGGCAACAGTTTCATCATTTAAAAAATGTTGACCTAGATGTTTTTTAGCCCTTACTTGATTATTGTCTGATTTATATGCCACGAAATAGAGTGTTTTAAAGAATCACGAAGATATGAAACTTAAAAACAATACTTCTGTCGGGATTATATATTGTTTTTGCAACTAACCAATGTTTATTAATATTCAAAAATGTAATGTTTCTAAAAACCATTAGACTAAAGCCACATGCAACAAACATTTACGGAGTTTTCGACTAATGCTATTTTAAAAATTGGAGATGAATCGCTTTTAAACGCCTATAAAGAATCGACTCAAGCGGGGCTATACACCTTTATTAGAACTCATAATACCAAAGCCGAAATTATTGTAGACAGCATACCATACACGATAGAAGCAGGAAGCCTATTAGTGCTTACACCTGTGCAATACATTCAATTTGTTAGCGGTGAAAATTTAATTGTATATCAATTTAATCAGGAGTTTTATTGTATTAAAGATCACGACCAAGAGGTAAGTTGCGCCGGCTTGTTATTTTTTGGAAATGTACACGTACCCCTAATTGGGCTTAGTACAGAAGAAGCGCATAAATTCTCAATTCTTCATGAAGTTTTTATGGATGAGTTTAAAACAAAAGACAGCATCCAAGCCGAAATGTTACGCATGCTTATGGCTCGCTTTATTATAATAAGTACACGCTTATTAAAAGCAAAAGAAGGTTTTATTGAAACTACAAAAAACACCAAAATAGAATTATTACGTGAATTTAATATATTGGTAGAAGCTCATTTTAAAACCGAGCATAGCGTATCTTACTACGCCGAGAAACTTTTTAAATCTCCAAAAACCTTATCCAATACGTTTTCTAAACTTAACACGAGTCCGTTACAAATTATTCATGACCGTATTATTCTAGAAGCAAAACGCTTATTAATCTATACCGACAAAACAGCTAAAGAAATAGCTTATGAAGTTGGCTTTGAAGATGCTTCGCATTTAAGCCGATTATTCAAAAAAAACACCTCTTTCTCTCCATCAGGCTTTAAAAAACAGCTTAAAACTAAGGTTTAGGGAAAAATCGACAACTCTTCGGGTAATCTATCCATTCTACAGCATCTGTTTATACTTCATCTTTGCACTGTATAATTAAAACATCAAAGACATGAAAACTAAAAACATATCCATTTTCAATTTAATTGAAATATTTAGAAGCAACAAGAAAGTAGTATTAAATACTATTAGTCCTAAAACACATTGTGAGCAAAATCATTTATACGATTTTTATTGCGATGCTGAAAAACCACACATTACCCAATAATTTACCCAAAAAAACACAAAAGGGAAAAATTGACAAGCCAAAAGGAAAAACCCACATGGCGTAACCTTTAAAACCGTCGCACCTTTGTACCAAGATATTAAAACAAAATAATTAATAATAAAATTTAAAAATATGAGCACATTTAACGTATTAACAAGAGAAGAAGTAAGCGAAAATAATCAAGCTATTTTTGACAACTTAAAAAAAGCAGTTGGCTTTGTACCAAATTTATATGCAGCATACGCCTATAGTGATACTGCACTAGAAAATTACTTAGGTTTCGCCAATGCCAAAACATCTTTATCGGCTAAAGAAAAAGAAGCTGTAAACTTAGCAGTAAGTGAAGTGAACAACTGTATCTATTGCTTATCTGCACATACCGCTATTGGAAAAATGAATGGCTTTACAGATGAACAAATTTTAGAATTAAGAGCAGGACATTCTTCCGTAAACGATAAACTTGATGCACTAGCAGCTTTAGCTAAAAACATCACAGAAAATCGCGGAAGAACAGATGCTGCAGTTCTAGAAAACTACTTTAACGTTGGTTATACAAAAGCAAATTTAATAGACACTATATCATTAGTTGGAGATAAAACAATATCTAACTACGTACACAGCACAACACAAGTACCAGTAGATTTCCCTGTAGCACAACCACTACAAAAAGCGGAAACCATAGCTTAACTAAAACGCATAGCCTTAAGGTTTTTAACATAAACAATTATTAACAACGCTTTATAAAAAACTGAAGCAAAATTAAATTTAAAGATGAAAAAAATAGTAGCAATTTTAGTATTCGTATTGGCATTTACAGCAAACTCTAACGCACAAGACCAAGCAGTAAAAACAGTAGCTTTAGAACAAACTAAAGGAGAGTTTACACAAAAGAATTTAACGATAAGTGAAGGTTCTTACATATTCGAAATCGCAAATAATCATTCTGGTGTAGATGTTGGTTTTGTATTAATAGAAAAAGGAAAAGATGCAAGCAACCCAGAAAACCATATTAAAACAGCTTACGTAACCAAAGTGGTAGCCGAAGGAAAAACAGAACAATCTAACGTGACCACTTTAGAAAAAGGTGAATACGTATATTTTTGCCCATTAAACAAAACACCTCAGTACACCCTAACTGTGGAGTAAACAATAGTGTTTTTTATTTGTAATGAAAAGGCCGTCTTAATGCAAGATGGCCTTTTTTCATTCCTATTTAAGAAAAAAAAACCGTCTAAATATTTCTATCCAAACGATCTCTTGATGCTAAAAAACTAATATTATCTCAATCTAAAGAGTGACTAATTCAAATAAATAACTGTTTAGTTTTTGTAGCGTATTGATTTTATGACTAGAATCTATTAAAAGAGAAATATTGTTATTACTTCCACCATAAGAAATCATTCTAATTTTTACATCTTGTAAGATTTGAAAAAGCCTAAAAGTATCTTGATGATTAACAACAGCATGCCCAACTAAACAAACTATACTTTGGTTTGCATCAACCTCAATCGACGCTATTTTCTCTAGCTCAACCAAAATTTTATCTAAATTTTTATCATCATCAATAGTTAAAGATACTGCAACTTCAGAGGTTGTAATCATATCAATTGATGTTTGATACGTTTCAAAAATTTCAAATACTTTTTTTAAGAATCCGTGAGCCTGTAACATACGGGCAGATTTAATTTTAATCGCAGTAATACCATCTTTTGCCGCAATAGCTTTTATTCCAGTCTCAGAGGTTTTACTAGAAATTAAAGTACCATGCGCTTCTGGATTCATGGTATTTTTTAATCGTACCGGAATACTATCTTTTCTAACCGGAGTAACCGTCTGCGGATGTAAAATTTTCGCACCGAAATAAGCTAACTCAGCTGCCTCATCGAAAGATAAATCAGAAATTGGATGCGTATTTTCAACATATCTCGGATCATTATTATGCATACCATCAATATCAGTCCAAATCTGCACCTCTTCAGCTTTTATTGCCGCACCAATTATGGTTGCAGTATAATCACTCCCTCCGCGTTGCAGGTTAGAAATCTCACCAGCATCATCTAAACAAATAAAACCTTGTGTAATATAAATATCAGCTGGTCCAGCTTCTTCTAAAACAACCTGAAAATTATCTTTTATATAATTAATATCTGGTTCTTTAAAACCATCTATTTTCATAAAATTTAAAGCAGGAAGTAAAACAGAATTCACTCCTTCTTGTTGTAAAAAACTATTAAACATATAGGTAGACATTAATTCTCCCTGAGCAACAATTTGGTTTTCTACCAACTCTGCCGTCCATTTTGAAGCACAACCCATTAGAAAATTAAAAACACCAGAAATATATGTTTTAGTTTTTGCATTTAATGCTTGGTCTTGCAGTAAAACATCAATAACCTCATTATAAGTAACATGCAAAGCAGCCACTTTATCTGCAGCCTCTGCGCCGCGGTGTTCGGTAATGTCTTTGGCAATAGCCACTAACTGGTTTGTTGTACCTGACATCGCCGAAAGTACTACAACCTTTTTAGTGCCATCATTTATAATGTTTTTAACATTAAGCATATTCTCAACCGACCCGACCGAAGTCCCTCCAAATTTTAAAACTTTCATAGTGACAATACTTTTTTATTTATTTCTGAAGCAAAACTAAAACTCTTAAAGACAATAATAGCATTTTTTAAAAAATATGTTTATTTTTGCACAAATTGTTAAATATTTAACATGAAGACTGTATCTAACTGTGTAGAAGACATTTTAATTTCGCAACCTTATTTAGAAGAAGCGCTTTCTAGAAATATTATAAATTTTAGTGCATTAGCGTTAGAACTTACCGAACCCATTAGCAAAATGCTAAAAAAGGATGTTAAAGCAGGAGCGATTATGATGGCCCTGCGTCGCTACAACCCACCAATTACATTAACCAATTCGGTAAAAATGAAACGCGTAATCCAGAACTTAGGCGATATTACTGTACGCTCTAATTTAACAGATTACACCGTTAAAAACTCCGAAACACTTATTGATAACCACGCCAAGATTCTAGCACGTATCAATCAAGAATCAAAATTATTCTACACTTTCACAAGAGGAATTCATGAAAGCAACATTATTGTTTCTAGTAGTTTAAACGATTTTATAAAAGACTCCTTAAAACGAGAATCCTTTATAGCTGTGCAAGAAGGCCTCTCGGCTATTAGTATTAATTTACCACAAGACAACTCTAAAATAGCAGGACTGTATTATCACTTTTTTAAGCGATTGGCTTGGGAAGGCATCGTGCTTTACGAGGTAATCTCTACCACCAACGAGTTCACCATTTTAGTTGAAGACGAATATGTAGACCAAGCCTTTGCAGCCATAAAACGAGTGAAATCTTAATTTTTAAATCTTAAATGATACAGTATCTTTGCCCGAGATATTCTAATCATGATTTTACAGTACAAAGGCATTAATATATTTTATAGCGACCAAGGTAAAGGTAGCGCAATAGTTCTACTCCACGGTTTTTTAGAAAACTCGACAATGTGGGATGAGCTTACACCTGCTCTATCCAAAAAAAACCGAGTAATCTGCATTGATTTATTAGGCCACGGAAAAACAGACTGTTTAGGCTATGTACACAGCATGGAACTCATGGCGGAAGTTGTTAACACCGTTTTAAAACACTTAAAAATCCGTCGTTCCACATTTATTGGCCACTCCATGGGTGGTTACGTAGCACTCGCTTTCGCGGAAGAACATCCAGACGCATTAAAAGGCCTATGCCTAATGAACTCTACAGCTAGTGCCGACACAGCAGAAAAACAACTAAATAGAGATCGCGCCATTCTTGCTGTTAAGCAAAATCACAAAACCTTCATAAGGATGGCAATTGTAAATCTTTTTAGACCAAAAAACAGAATCTTATTTACTGATAAAATAAAACAAATTAGAAAAGACGCCCAAAAAACACCACTTCAAGGTATTGTAGCAGCATTAGAAGGTATGAAAATCAGAAACGATCGTGAAGCACTCTTACATTTTACGCCTTTTAAAAAAATGTTAATTGCAGGGAAGAAAGACCCTGTTTTATATTACGACACTCTTGTAGAACAAACCCAAAACACAGAGGTCAAACTAGTTACACTTCCAGATGGACATATGTCTCATATTGAAAATAAAGACGAGCTTTTGTTAAATTTAATGCATTTCATCGAAAAAATATAGCTTTTCGTCGTGTTTATTTTTTATTTTTACTATATTCACAAAGTAAAAAACCAACCCCAATGGAAAACACACCCTATAAACCAGCCCTTTTACCAAAAATGTATTGTAGTCTTTTTGGCCACAATTATAAAGTTTCTAAGAAAGTAACTTATCACGTAAGTGAGTACACGTGCTCACATTGCAAAAAGCAATTAACCACAAGTAGCAACGGTGCTTTAATAGAGCTCACTCCAAAGTTCAAGGAAATAAACAATATTTTGGAACGCATACATACCAGCAGAAAAAACAGAAACAACAAAATTCTTATTTAAAACCTACAAAAAGCTATGTTCTACTACAAACTTCCTTCAACATTAATACGCCCGCACCGCAAAGAAGTGCTACAACTAATACAACGCATTGTTTTAGATTACACTGTAAAAAACAATTAATCGAAATTTTTCCAACCTTGTGCAATTAAAGGAATTCTAGTATTTGCGCGTGTAACTAAATGCACGCCTTCGTTGTCATCCTTCATGTGCCCAATAATACTTAAATGCGGATTTGCTTTAATTTTCGTGAAATCGTCTTGCGAAATTGTAAAAAGCAATTCATAATCTTCACCTCCATTCAAAGCAACAGTCGTGCTATCAATATCAAATTCCTCACAAACTGTTATTACAGTAGGATCTAAAGGGATTTTTTCTTCATATAAATCGCATCCAACTTTGCTACTCTTACATATATGTAAAATTTCAGAAGATAAACCATCGCTAACATCAATCATAGCTGTCGGTTTAACATCTAATTCTTTTAGCAACTTACCGACATCTTTTCTAGCTTCTGGTTTTAACTGGCGCTCAATAATATAAGTATAGGCCTCTAAATCTGGCTGACTATTCGGATTCACTTTATAAACTTCCTTTTCTCTTTCAAGTACTTGTAAGCCCATATAAGCAGCACCTAAATCTCCTGTAACAACTAACAAATCTCCCGGCTTTGCGGTGTTTCTATAAACCTCATCACCTGTAGTCACCTGCCCAATGGCGGTTACAGAAATTAACAGCCCAGTTGTTGACGATGTGGTATCACCACCAACAACATCAATATTGTAAATTTTTGCCGCTGTTTCAATACCAGCATACAACTCTTCCACAGCTTCTAAAGGAAAACGATTAGAAACCGCTATTGAAACTGTAATTTGAGTAGCCTCTGCATTCATGGCATAAACATCAGATAGATTAACAACAACAGCTTTATAACCTAAATGCTTTAAAGGCATGTAGCTTAAATCGAAATGTACATTTTCCACCAATAAATCGGTAGTCACGACTATGTTTTTGTCTTCAAAATTTAAAACAGCAGCATCATCTCCAATTCCTTTAACAGTGGAGCTATGTGTAATTTCAAAATTCTTAGTTAAATGCTCAATAAGTGCAAATTCCCCTAAAGTACTTAACGGCGTACGTTCTTGATTTTTATCTTCTATCATGCTGCAAAAATAAGAAGCTAATTCCGTTTTTAATAGAAAATCGAGAGCAAACCTCTTAGAATTACAAACATTAACCAAAGAACCTAAACTAAACCAAATATTTCGAAGATTACCAGAACTTAACAAACAGAAGAAATCGAACTTCTTTAAACAATTGATTTCACCCTATTAGAGCTTTATCCAATCAACCTTTCATCGTCATCAACGACTTTGACAGACTATAAAAACACGCATTTCATCGATTAATAATAATATTTCATCGATAATTTTGTCAATTTGCTTAAATTTGTAATCCCAAATACTATTAACTTATGGAACATAATTTACCTCTAAATATGTTTTGCGCCTCTTTTGGCCATAACTATTTCCTTATTGAACGGACAAGTTTCGAAATGTCTCAACTTATTTGCAAATCATGTGGTGCACAATTTAACTACAACACAGATGGAGAAATTGTAAAAGCAAAAACAAACTACACCAATTTAGACGAGATTATAAAAATTTTAAGACCAAGTTAATCTTTCAAATTTTCATTTTTTCTTCATACTAAATTGGACTTTCATATTTTAAAAAAATAAATGAATCTCACATCAATTCTGCAATAAATTCATTTAAAAATCAGAACAATATGTAACCAAAAGCTAGTTCATAAAAAAAACCTATCAAACTATATGCTAATATAATGTTAGGTTCTATGGAAATCCATGACTTATATTGTATATTTGCACTCTATTTAGAGCAAATCTAAATTCAAAATATATGATAAAAGTTTCTGAAACAGCTAAAAAGAAAGTTATCGAGCTTATGACAGACGATGGCTATAATCCTACCGAAGATTTCGTTCGTGTTGGGGTAAAAAGTGGTGGTTGTTCTGGCTTATCTTACGATTTAAAGTTCGATAAAGAAAATCAAGAAGACGATAAAGTTTTTATCGATAATGGTGTAAAAATCATTGTTGACAAAAAGAGTTTCTTGTATTTAATAGGTACTACTCTAGAATACTCAGGAGGATTAAACGGCACAGGCTTCGTTTTTAATAATCCTAACGCAAACCGTACTTGCGGTTGTGGCGAATCGTTTTCATTATAAAAAATTAAGAAAGAATTATGTCGAAGTATACCGAGGATGATTTACGCGAAGAGCTAAAAACCAAAGAATACGAATACGGTTTTTTTACCGATATAGAATCTGAAACATTTCCTATTGGTTTAAATGAAGATATTGTGCGCGCTATTTCTAAAAAGAAAGATGAGCCACAATGGATGACCGATTGGAGATTAGAAGCATTTAAAGTTTGGAAAGAAATGGCAGAGCCAGAATGGGCGAATGTTAGGTATACAAAACCAGATTTTCAAGCCATAGCTTACTATTCTGCTCCAACTTCTGTAGATCCAAATAAAACGTTAGATGATGTAGATCCTGATTTACTTGCTATGTACAAGAAATTAGGAATTTCTGTCGACGAACAGAAAAAAATGAACAATGTTGCTATGGATATTGTTGTAGATTCCGTTTCGGTTGCTACAACGTTCAAGAAAACATTAGGAGAAAAGGGTATTATTTTTATGAGTATTTCTGAAGCTATTAAAGAGCATCCAGAACTTGTAAAAAAATATTTAGGAACCGTTGTTCCAACTAAAGATAATTTTTATGCAGCTTTAAACTCTGCTGTTTTTAGTGATGGCTCTTTCTGCTATATTCCTAAAGGTGTTAGATGCCCAATGGAATTATCTACATACTTTAGAATTAACCAAGCAGGAACAGGACAATTTGAAAGAACTTTAGTAATTGCCGACGAAGGTAGTTATGTAAGTTACCTAGAAGGTTGTACTGCACCAAGTCGTGATGAAAATCAATTACACGCAGCCGTTGTAGAGCTTATTGCTTTAGACGATGCTGAAATAAAATACTCAACCGTACAAAACTGGTTCCCTGGTAATGCAGAAGGAAAAGGTGGTGTTTACAACTTTGTAACTAAAAGAGGTTTATGCGAGAAAAACGCAAAAATCTCATGGACACAAGTTGAAACTGGTTCGGCTGTAACATGGAAATATCCTTCTTGTATATTAAAAGGAGATAATTCTGTAGGTGAGTTTTACTCTATCGCAGTGACCAATAATTATCAACAAGCCGATACAGGTACAAAAATGATTCATATTGGTAAAAACACAAAATCTACCATTATTTCTAAAGGAATATCGGCAGGTAAATCGCAAAACAGTTACCGTGGTTTAGTACAAATTGGCTCTAGAGCTGATAATGCACGTAACTTTTCACAATGTGATAGTTTACTAATGGGTAATGAATGTGGAGCACACACCTTCCCATATATTGAAGCTAAAAACAAAACAGCTAAAGTAGAACACGAAGCTACAACTAGTAAAATTGGTGAAGATCAAATTTTCTACTGTAACCAACGTGGTATCGATACCGAAAAAGCTATTGCGTTAATTGTAAATGGTTTTAGTAAAGAGGTACTAAATAAGTTACCAATGGAATTTGCTGTTGAAGCTCAAAAATTACTAGAAATTAGTTTAGAAGGTTCTGTAGGATAACATCTATTAAATCGATATAAATGAAAAAATTAGCCATTTTAGTTCTTTGTATTTCACTATTTACAAGTTGTAAAAACGACAGCAAATCGAATGAAAACATATATCAAGATGATGATTTAACACTATTAAAAGGTGAATTTGTTTATTACGATGGTGCTGCAGTATTGCAAACAAGCACAGAAATCTATGGTGTTTTCATTACTGATAAACTAGAAGAACTAAATAAACAAGCAGAAGCCTTTAAAAACAGCAAAACCGATATGGTTACTGTTGAAATACGAGGCAAGGTAACGCAGGAACAAGACAAAAAAATTCTTTGGGAAAACAAAGTTGATATTGTTAAGATTATAAGCGTAACACCAGCACATAACGAAAACGAAGGCCTTGTTAAACTAGGCAGTTAAATAATAAAATTAAACACCGAATTCTAATTTGATTAGAATATTCTAATCGAAACAGAATTTAAAATATAAAGTATGTTAAAAATAAATAATTTACACGCAAGCGTAGAAGATAAAGGCATTCTAAAAGGTATTAACCTAGAAGTGAAAGCAGGAGAAGTTCACGCTATTATGGGGCCAAATGGTTCTGGTAAAAGTACACTAGCTTCAGTTATCGCTGGAAAAGAAGAATATGAAGTTACAGATGGTAACATTATTTTTGAAGGTGAGGATATTGAAGAATTAGCAGCCGAAGAGCGCGCTCATAAAGGTGTGTTTTTATCGTTTCAGTACCCGGTTGAAATCCCTGGAGTATCTGTAACTAACTTTATAAAAACAGCTATTAACGAATCGCGTAAAGCAAAAGGTTTAGGAGATATGCCTGCCAAAGACATGCTTAAACTTATTCGTGATAAAGCAGATTTATTAGAAATGGATCGTAAATTTTTATCTCGCTCGTTAAACGAAGGTTTTTCCGGTGGAGAAAAAAAACGTAACGAAATTTTCCAAATGGCCATGTTAGAGCCAAAATTAGCAATACTTGATGAAACTGATTCTGGTTTAGATATCGATGCATTGCGTATTGTTGCGAATGGTGTTAACAAACTTAAAAGCAAAGACAACGCTGTAGTTGTAATTACACACTACCAACGTCTTTTAGACTATATCGTTCCAGATTTTGTACATGTTTTATACAATGGTAAAATTGTAAAATCGGGTGGTAAAGAGCTAGCTCACGAGCTTGAAGAAAAAGGATACGATTGGATTAAAGAAGAAGTGAACGCTTAAAAACAGTCTCAGTATTTGGTAACAGCATGCAGTTGCATTCTTAAACCCAATTACTCAAGATTATAAAACATAGTAAACAGTTTAACTCCTAGATTTTCTTTTACTGAAAAACTGAGACTGCGACTGAAAACTGAAAACAATGGATTTAAAAGAAAAATTAGTATCATCTTTTTTAGCATTTGAGAACAACGTAGATGTTGATACTCAAATACATGATATTAGAAACGAAGCTATAAAAGCATTTGAAGAAAAAGGCTTTCCTTCTAAAAAAGAAGAAGCTTGGAAATACACCTCTTTAAATAGAATTTTAAAAGAAGATTATAGCGTTTTCCCTAAAAACGAAAGCACTATCGATTATAAAGACGTGAAAAAATATTTTATTCACGATATCGATTCTTATAAAGTAATTTTTATAGATGGAAAATATTCTTCTTACCTATCGGAGACTACTCACGATGGTATAGATGTTTGTTTAATGTCTGCAGCTTTAACTAAGCCAAAATACCGCCTAGTTATAGAAAACTATTTTAATAAAGCCGCTACTAAAGATAGTTTACCATCTTTAAATACAGCATTTTCGCAAGAAGGCGCTTATATCCATATTCCAAAGAATAAATTGGTTTCAAAACCAATTCAAATTATACATTTCTCTACAGGAAGTGAAGCGGCTACTTTATCTCAACCACGTAATTTAATTGTAGTAGACGAGAATAGTCATGTTCAAATTATTGAGCGTCACCAAAGTTTAACCGATAACCCTGTACTTACAAATAGTGTTACCGAAATTTTTGCTAACAAGCGTGCTATTGTAGATTATTATAAAATTCAGAATGATAATTCTAACGCATCACTTATTGATAATACATTTATCAAACAAAAAAGAGAAAGTGTAGCATCTGTGCACACATTTTCTTTTGGAGGTAAACTAATACGTAATAACCTTAACTTTTATCAAAACGGAGAGCGTATTGATTCTATATTAAAAGGTGTTACTATTATTGGCGAAAAACAACACGTAGATCACAATACTTTAGTTCACCATATAGAACCAAACTGTGAAAGCCACCAAGATTACAAAGGTATTTTTGGAGACAGCTCTACAGGTGTTTTTAATGGTAAAATTATTGTAGATAAAGAAGCGCAAAAAACAAACGCATTTCAATCTAACAATAATATATTAGTAAGTGATAAGGCAACAATAAATAGTAAACCACAATTAGAAATTTTTGCAGATGATGTAAAATGTTCTCACGGCTGTACTATTGGGCAATTAGACGAAAGCGCTATGTTTTACATGCAATCTCGTGGTATACCAGAAAAAGAAGCTAAAGCGCTTTTAATGTATGCCTTTAGCAACAATGTTTTAAGTTCTGTTAAAATCCCTGAGATGAAACAACGTATTACTAAAATTATTGCAAACAAATTGGGTGTAAACATCGGATTCGATTTATAGTCTACATTTTAACCCTTATAATTTAAAAGTAATATTAGAAAAGCTCGTCTTTTATAATGTTACTTTTTTGTTTAAATCAAACTCGTAACCTAGTTATAGAGTTCGATTTCAAGAAAAAAAATAATAAACCCTTTACAGAAGGAATTATAAAATCCTTGTGTATTCAAACGAAAAAAAACATGCTTGACGTATCCAAAATAAGAGCCGACTTCCCTATTCTATCTCGACAAGTAAACAATAAACCCTTAGTGTATTTTGATAATGCAGCAACATCACAAACGCCACAAGCCGTTATCGATGTTATTGTAGATTACTACAGCAATTACAATGCAAATATTCATAGAGGCGTGCATACATTAAGTCAAGAAGCTACTGATAAATACGAAATAGCAAGACAGACCATACAAAAACATTTTAACGCGAAATTTTCGCATGAAATTATTTTTACCTCGGGCACAACCCACAGTATCAACTTGGTTGCAAATGGTTTTTCCGCGCTCTTAAAAACTGGCGATGAAATTATTGTTTCTGCCTTAGAACACCACAGTAATATTGTGCCATGGCAAATGCTTTGTGAACGTACAGGTGCTGTATTAAAAGTGATTCCAATGAATTTGGAAGGTGAACTTATTATGGAAGCTTATGATAATTTACTTTCAGATAAAACAAAACTAGTTTTTGTAAACCACATCTCAAATGCATTAGGTACTATTAACCCTATTGAATATATTATTGAAAAAGCACACGCGGTCGGAGCGGCTGTTTTAATAGATGGCGCTCAATCTTGCCCGCATATAAAACCGGACGTGCAAGATTTAGATGTCGATTTCTATGTGGCATCTGCTCACAAAGTTTGCGGGCCAACAGGTGTTGGGATGCTTTACGGTAAAGAAGAATGGTTGAAAAAACTACCTCCTTATCAAGGTGGTGGTGAAATGATTGCAGAAGTTACGTTTGAAAAAACAACTTATGCAGATTTACCTCATAAATTTGAAGCAGGAACACCTAACATTTGCGGAGGTATTGCCTTTGGAGCCGCTTTAGATTACATGAACAATATTGGTTTCGATAACATTGCAAGCTACGAAAATGAATTACTTGCCTATGCTACCGAACAATTATCCACCATCGAAGGCTTAAAATTTTACGGTACGGCTAAACATAAAACATCTGTAATTTCATTTAATTTAGAAGGTATTCATCCGTATGATGTAGGTACTATTCTAGATAAATTAGGCATTGCCGTAAGAACTGGGCACCATTGTGCACAACCTATTATGGATTTTTACTGTATTCCCGGAACTATAAGAGCTTCTTTTGCTTTTTATAACACAAAAGAAGAAATTGACATTTTAGTTGAAGGCATAAAAAAGGCGAAAATGATGCTCTCTTAAAATTAGTTTGGCTTCATTTTTGAACACCAAATTAAAAAATAAAACATGAAAATATTTAGTACTTTACTTTTCACAATGCTTGTTATAACGTCATGCGGAAACAAACCGAATGCGGAAAAGCTATCTGGAGAATTTCATATTGTATCACTAAATCAAAACTCGGAATTACCAGAAAACCTAACTATCACTTTTGATGCCAAGGCTAAAAAGATATCGGGTTTTTCAGGATGTAATAATTATTTTGGAAGTTTCATAGTGGAAGATGCTGTTTTAGAGTTCGGCCAAATGGGATCGACCAGAAAAATGTGCGCAGAAGATATTAATAAAATAGAATCAGAAATGCTTCAACTGCTTTCTAAAGTTAATACGTTTTCATTTGAAAACAATACCTTAAACTTAAAAGCAGACGACGCTATTTTACTAAAAGCAAAAAAATAATTCAACTAAAGTTTTCTTTTCAGTAATAAAAACCTGAAAGCCCTTTGCACCACTCTGGACCGTGTTGTTATTCTTCCTAAGAAAAAAATCAATACAGAAAGAGCAACCTATCTTTTGGGAAAACATTGAAAAGCAACTTCTATTATTGTATTTTTGTATAAAAATTTGTTATTGTGACTATTGAAGATATTCAAAACGAAATAATTGACGAATTCTCAATGTTTGAAGACTGGGAAGAACGTTACCAATACATGATTGATTTAGGGAAAGATTTACCTATAATTAACGATCAATATAAAACTGAAAGCAACATTATTAAAGGTTGCCAAAGTAAAGTTTGGGTACATGCCGAATTAAACAACGATAAAATAGAATTTACAGCAGATAGTGATGCTATTATTACTAAAGGTATTATTGCTATTTTAATTCGTGTTTTTAACGACCAGCACCCAAAAGATATTATTGATGCCAACACCGATTTTATTGATAAAATTGGATTAAAAGAACATTTGTCTCCAACTAGAGCAAATGGTTTAGTAAGCATGATTAAACAATTAAAATTGTATGCTATAGCTTACCAAACGCAAATAAAATAATATTCTAAATCAATAAGATTTCCGTTTTCACGGAAATAAAAACAACTTAAAAAATGAGCGAAACAACCATAGATACAGCCGAATTAGGTGAAAAAATAGTTAACGTACTAAAAACTATTTACGATCCAGAAATACCTGTTGACATTTACGAACTTGGTTTAATTTACGATGTATTTGTAAATGAAGATTACGACGTAAAAATTTTAATGACTCTAACAACTCCAAACTGCCCAGTAGCAGAAACGTTGCCTTTAGAGGTTGAAGAAAAAGTAAAATCTTTAAACGAAGTAAAGGGTGCCGAAGTTGAAATTACTTTCGATCCACCATGGACCCAAGATTTAATGAGCGAAGAAGCAAAATTAGAACTTGGAATGCTTTAATACTAGGACTAAGTTTCTACTACATTTTCTAAAATAATTATGGCAGACGAAATAATTAATCGCGTTGCGAATAGTAAATTAATCACGGTTAATCTTGAAGATTATTATCCTCAGGGCAACCGTGTTCTTTTTGACATCAAAGATTGGCTTTTTGAAGGCTTTGTTTTGCGTGAAAAAGATTTTAGAGCTCAGGCATTAGAATTTAATTGGGAACAATACCAAGGCGCATATATAGCCTTAACATGCAGTACAGATGCAATTGTACCAGGCTGGGCCTACATGCTTTTAAGTATTCACTTAGAGCCTTATGCTAAAAAAACCATTATTGGCAACCTCGACAATCTAGAAACAGCTATCTATCAAGATGTTATTAACGCTCTTGATGTTAGGGAGTTTAAAGACAAACCTATTATTATAAAAGGCTGCTCTAAAAAACCAGTGCCACAAAATGCCTATATTATGTTGGCCAACAAATTGCAACCCTTTGCAAAATCTATTATGTATGGCGAGGCCTGTTCTTCGGTGCCTCTTTATAAAAAGAAATAATTAATTTTATTGTGACCTTTACACATATTTAGAGTCTAACTTATGTGTGCAAACATACAATCATTCCCTTTTTTTTAAACAGGATGATTTCTAACTTAAAAAATACCTTACATTTGCACCCATTTTAAAACAAACTAAAAAATGAAAAAAACGTTATTATTACTTGCACTATCTATCGGAATGTTTTCGGTAAATGCACAGACTAAAGAAGAATTACAAGCTCAAAAAGCAGAAAAGCAAGCTATTGCAGATGCTGCTCAAGGTGAAGCAAATGCTTTACAAGCTCAAATTGATGCACTTCCAGGATGGAGAAAAGGTGCTTTTGGTACTATTGGTGGTAACTTATCTAACTTTAGTAACTGGTATTCTCAAGGTACACCAAACAATTCTTCTGGAAATATAGGTTTCACTTTAAATGCTTACGCAAACTTAATTGAAGACAAGTTTTTCTGGAGAAACTCATTAAATACAAATTTAAACTGGGTAAAACTTGATAATAAAGATGATGCTGGTGATGATGATAGCTTTAACCCAACAACAGATGTTTTTAATATTTCTTCTTTATACGGTAGAAACATTACCAAAACATTAGCTGCTTCTGGATTAATGGAATACAGAACTACTATATTAGATAACTTTAACGATCCTGGATATTTAGACCTTGGTATTGGTGCTACATGGACTCCAATTGAAAACTTAATTGTGGTTGTCCACCCTTTAAACTACAACTTTGTATTTGCTGATGGTGATTCAGTTTTCGAATCTTCTTTAGGCGCTAAAATTGTTGCAGATTACACAAGACAAATTGGAGCTATTAACTTTAAAACTAACTTATCTGCTTTCCAAAGCTATAAATCTGGAGATTTATCTAACCTTACTTGGACAAACTCTTTTAGCTACACGCTATGGAAAATGATTGGTGTTGGTTTTGATTTTGGTTTAAGAAGTAACAAACAAGAAGCACTTAATTACTCTATTGAAACTTTGGGTAACACTACTGAAACTTTTGATTCTGTAGATAACAAATTACAATCTTTCTATACTGTTGGTTTAAGTTATAAATTCTAATAACTTTTTCCTTAACGGAAGAAAAAAAAACGCACATCGATTGATGTGCGTTTTTTTTGTTATAACTATTTTCTATTCCCTTTAAATTTTCGTTGTTTCTTTTTACTAGTAAAGATTCTTTTTAAAAACCCATCTCGTTTTTCTTCATTACAATCCAAATCGGAAACCACCTGATCGGTAGGTTTTTCAAAATGACTTTTTGTTATACCATTATACTTAGAATCCTTATTCAATTTAGAGTAAAACTTCGCAAATATAGGAAGGGCAGAATTTGCGCCTTGCCCTAATCCTGTTGTTCTAAAGCCAATAGATTGGTTATCGTTCCCAACCCAAGTTACAGTTACTAGTTTTGGAGTAATTCCAACAAACCAACCATCTTTATTATCTTGTGTTGTTCCCGTTTTTCCAGCAATATCATTATTTAAACCATAGATAGACCTTAATCGAGAAGCCGTACCTTTATTAACTGTAGATTGCATTATTTCTAACATAACCTGCCGTGTATAATCCTTAAAAGCACGCTCCGCTAATTCCGGTCTAAACTCTGCTAGAACTCTACCGGTTCTATCCGTAACTTTAGTTATAGCGTAAGGCGTTACCGGTTTGCTATCGTTTACATAACTAGCATAAGCTCCCGTAAGTTCCTTTAAGTTAATTTCTGCAACACCAAGCGCTATAGAAGGTAAATTGGGCAACTCTTTTTTAATACCTATTCGTTTTGCTTGCTCTAATACCTTCGGAATTCCAACTTCATTTAAAACCTTTACAGCAATGGTATTAACAGAATTACTCAATGCCATTTCAAGGTTATAGTTAATGTAGGGATCCTCATTTTCACCTCCAGAATTTGAAGGCGTCCAATTATTAAAATTGCTATAAGTAACCTCAGCTAAAGAAAAATAAGTACAAGGTTCCATACCATTCTCGATAGCAGCTGTGTAAACAAAAGGCTTAAAAGTAGAACCTACTTGACGTTCACTTTGAGACACATGGTCGTATTTAAAATAACGATAATCAATACCTCCAATATAACTCCTTATCGCACCTGTTTGAGGTTCGATACTTAACATACCTGTATTTAAAAACTTTAAATAATGCTGTAAACTATCGATAACACTTGCTTTTTTAATAGTATCGCCTTCCCACTGAAACAATTCAACATCCTGTTTTATTGAGAGTGAATCTCTAATTTGAGCTTCAGTTAAACCTGATTTTTTATATAGGTTATATTCTGGTAGTTTTTTTAAAGCAGCATTTATTAATTGCTTATTCTTTACCCATGGCGCATTATTTCCATAGGAACGTTCAAAACTATTTTGCAAAGCTGTAAGGTGCTCTTTCATGGCTTCTTCTGCCATTTTTTGCATACCCATATCCAAAGTGGTGTGTACTATAAGTCCGTCGCGATATAAATCGTAAGACTCACCATTGGGCTTTTTTATACTATCTAAAATAACCGCTAATTCCTTTTTAACCTGCGCTCTAAAATAAGGCGCAATACCCACATCGTGATTAAACGATTTATAATCTAACCCCAAAGGTTTATCGGCATAAAACGTAGCAGTATCTTGAGGCATATTTCCGTATTTAACCATTTGGCTAAGTACAACATTACGCCTATCTATGCTTCGCTCTGGGTGTAATCTCGGGTTATAAAAATTATTGGCTTTTAAGGAACCAACCAAAGCAGCAGCTTCATCTATAGAAAGTTCAAACGCTGGTTTATTAAAAAACTTACGCGCCGCACTTTCAATACCATAAGTATTATCAGGAAAAGGTACTGTATTGAAATACATAGTAAGAATCTCATGTTTTGAATATATGGTTTCAATACGTTTCGCTATAATCGATTCTCGAAACTTATTAATCACCATACTAAAAAATCGATAATTCTTTCTACCGTATAGATTTTTTGCCAACTGTAATGTTATAGTACTTCCACCTCCAGCAGATTTATCTTGAAGTAAAATACTTTTTACAAAAACCCGCATTAAACTCACGTTATCGATACCATCATGTTCAAAAAAACGAACATCTTCGGTATTAACTAAGGCTTCAATAAGATGTTTTGGGAAATCCTCAAAATGCAGCGGTTGCCTATCATAAACATAATATTTGCCAATAAGTTTCCCTTCTTGATCTAAAACCTGAGTAGCTTCTTCCTGCTTAATAAAACTTAATTCTGCAGATGTTGGCACTTTACCAAAAGCCCCTAAATAAATACTGATGTAAAGCCCTATAAAAAATATTAAAACGGAAATGAAACCAACAAGCGCCAGTTTCATCCATTTATTTCTAAATAAACTTTTTAGTAATGCCATATGTGGTTTTATCTATTCCATATCTTCATAATTGTAATCCGGATATAAAAATTGATTATAAGGAAAACGAGTTACATGGATTTCACGAACCTCATCGTAGACACGCTTTTTAAAATCTTCTAAGTTCTTTTTATTCAATGCCGAAATAAAGAGTGCATTGTTCCCTACTTTGCTCATCCAAGTGCTTTTCCACTCTTCTAAACTATAGTGTTTTTCGCTACGCTCTGTTTCTAAATCATCATCATCTAGATGTTCAGCGCTGTACGCATCAATTTTATTGAAAACCATAATAGTTGGCTTATCACCACTTTTAATTTCACCTAAAATTTTCTCTACAGATGCAATATGCTCCTCAAAATTTGGGTGCGATATATCTACAACATGCAACAATAAATCGGCTTCACGAACCTCATCTAGCGTGCTTTTAAAACTATCGACCAACTGTGTTGGTAATTTTCTAATAAACCCTACCGTATCAGACAATAAAAATGGCAAGTTTTGAATTACAACTTTACGCACCGTAGTATCAAGGGTTGCAAAAAGTTTGTTTTCAGCAAATACATCACTTTTACTAATTACATTCATTAAGGTAGACTTACCAACATTGGTATAACCCACAAGTGCAACACGAACCATTTTACCACGGTTACCACGTTGCACAGCCATTTGCTTATCTATGGTTTTTATTCGGTCTTTTAGAAGTGCAATCTTGTCTCGTACAATTCGTCTATCGGTTTCTATTTCTGTTTCACCAGGTCCGCGCATTCCAATACCCCCTTTTTGACGCTCAAGGTGCGTCCACATACCCCGTAATCGCGGTAGTAAATATTGACACTGTGCCAATTCTACTTGTGTGCGGGCATAACTAGTTTGTGCTCGTTGCGCAAAAATATCTAATATTAAATTCGTTCGATCTAAAACTTTTACTTCTAAAATTTTACTAATATTACGCTCTTGTGCCGACGACAATTCGTCATCAAAAATAGCAGTGCTTATATCATTATCTACAATAAATTGGCGAACTTCTTCCATTTTACCTGTACCAATAAAGGTTTTCGGGTTAGGCATGTCCATTTTCTGTGTAAAACGCTTAATGGCATATCCGCCTGCCGTGTAGGTTAAAAACTCCAACTCATCTAAATATTCTTTAGATTTTTCTTCGTCTTGTTCTTTAGTAACAACGCCTATTAATACTGCGCGCTCTAAAGAAATATCTTTCTCTTCTATCATAATACAAAGTTACACAATTGCAGTGATTTTATTTTTAATAATTTTAAGCCTATTTTTTTTTACTCCTACCGCTTTTACCTACGTTCTTTTATAACAGACTTAAACCATTGGAAGTCTTAAAAAAATTACTGTTCCGACAACTTCATTATTTACGGACATAACATCTTTATAGATTAAAGTGTAACTACGCTTTTTATATTTTACAAAGCGTTCTAATCGCTCTTTTGTTAATTGTATACCTACAGACTTTCGCTTGATTGACTTCTCTGCTTTAATCTTAGCCGACGCTTCTCTGCCTATTCCATTATCTTCAATAGTAATTTCGACAAAATGAGCATTGTATTTCGAAACATGTATTATTATTTTTTTATCACTTTTTTTAGATGACAAACCATGCCAAATAGCATTTTCTAAAAAAGGCTGCAATATTAAAGGCGGTAATTTAACTTGTTCTAAATTAACAGTTTTATCTATTGAAACCGATACTTCAATTTGATTTTGAAAACGAATATTCTCTATATTTAAATATAGGTCTAAGGTTTCTAACTCCTCCTTTAAGGTAACTTCGTTTTTGTTTGAAGCTTCTAAAATTTTCCTGATAAGTTTAGAAAACCTTGTTAAATAATGAGCAGCTCTATCTCTGTCGTTATTTATAATGTAAAGCTTAATGGAATTTAAGGCATTAAAAATAAAATGCGGATTCATTTGACTGTGTAAACTCGCTAATTTCAGTTCGTTTATTTCGTTTTCAAAAGCATTTTTTATTTGTTCTAACCTAAAAGATTCTTCTCTAAATAAAAAGAATTTGTATCCTAAACCTACAGATAACACAATAGCTTCTATTAAAACACCAAATACAAAAACATCTATAGGACTAAAATGCTTAACAAAAAAACGGGGGAAATAAGAGAATATTATTGACAACAAGGAGAACCCCACAAAAAAGACCACCCCAACAACAAAATAGGTATTTAAAACATCCTTAAACTTACTAATAGTTTTAAGAAAAATAAAAACAATCCCTAAGGACACTGGCATAAAAACACCTATAAAATACCAAACAAAATAGTTGTTATCGAAAGCAAAAAAATCAATTACATAAATTATTGTTGATATTACAAAAGCACTTTTTATATACCATTTTATAATAGAGCTTAGCTTTTTACTCTTCTTACTTATTGATAAAAACAGTAAGCTAAACCAAGCATATAAAAGCCAATAATACACTTGTATAATCCAGTTTGCTTTTTTAAAAAACGAACTAAAACTATGAGCCAAGTGTATAGAACTCTCATTATTAGTTTTAGGTATTAGATATAAAAAAACCAAAAACAAATAAGCAGCATAAACACCAAGGCTTTTATCTTTTGTAATAAAAAAAGCACTTGTATGGTAGACAATTAAAATAAATAAAACGCCTTGAACCCATGTATTAAAATTTAAAAAAAAAGTAGACATTTACAACTATAATTTCCTTAAAAGTTCTGTTTTTCTTTGTCGAGATACGGGTATTTTAGCGCTGTTTTCTAAAACAACATAGCCATCAACCTTAATAAACTCTTTAACTTTATTTAAATTAATGATATAGGAATTATGAATTCTAAAAAATTGTTCATCAGGCAAGATCTCACAAAACGACTTAAGTTTTTTGGTAACGACTAATTTCTTCTGGTTCTGGCAATGGATTGTGCAATAATTGCCATCCGATTCGACATAATAAATATCATCTGGTTTTAAAAAAACCAACTTCCCATCGGTACTAATAGTTATTTTTTTTCGACTTAGATTATTATTAAACTTTAAAAGTATGGATTCAAAATTCTCCAAACTGTAACGTTCTGTATTTTGCTTTTCAATTTTCTCTATTGCCACTTTTAAATCGTCGGAATCAATTGGTTTTAGTAAATAATCTATGGCTTCTTTTTTTAAGGCTTTTAGAGCATATTCATTATAGGCCGTGGTTATTACCACCGAAAAATTTCTATTAGGTACTTTTTCTAAAAATGTAAAACCATCCATAATGGGCATTTCAATATCGAGAAATACACAATCTATTTGCTCATGCTTTAAATATTTTAAAGCCAATTCTGGATCTGTAAAGCTAGTTACAACTTCTATGTTGTCGCTAAACTTAGAGAGTTCCCAAGACAATCCTTCAATAGCGTTAGATTCATCATCTATAATAATTGCTTTTATCATTTTAGAAGTTTTCTCAAAGTTAAAATTAATTACACATTTTACAACCAACTATGTATGAATCGTTTAAAAACTAATATAACCTGCTAAAAAGTAAACATAGTTGGTCAAAAAAGAAAAAAAACACCATTTATACAGTTTTTAATACAATCTATACAACTATGCTACACTTCCTTTATTTAAAAATAAATCTTTGTATTAGCTATAAAACAATACTTATGAAAACAAAATTACTTTTATTGTGTACACTTTTCAGCTTATACACACATGCACAACTGAGATTAATAAAACAAACAGAAAATAATGTTTATAGAAGAGGAGTAACCGGGCTCAAAACATTAAATAACGACATATTATTTACCATGACGGAATCTGGAAGCCCTTATAAATTGGGTGCCTATGTAAGCAATGGCTCTAATGAAACTACAAACCAAATACAAGGCTTAGAAAATAACAGATACAGTTTTGAAGGCTTAGACAAAGAAAATTACGCAATAGATAATGATGTTTTTTTATTTAGTAGTCGTTTAAATAACTCTCAAAGTGAAGACAAAGCCTATAGAATAAATGATGGCAGAACTAGTGCTACGCTAGTAACATCTTCTACTTCCGCCGAAAGTATAACCCGAACAAGTAACAATAAAATTATTAAACAAAGAAAAGAATATTACCCACCGTACACATTATTTGGTAATAGATATGCTGGTGGTTATAATTTTTTTATAAGTATTTTTAATAGTGATGGTATTTTAGAGAACAGTTATGAATTTGATGGTAATACAGGCACAGGAAACTCCGTAGATGATTTTAATAGTTTAACTCTAATAACAAATATATTTTACTGGAAAGGCACTTATTATTTTATTGGTAACAACACACAAAATAGAACAGACTTATATAAATTTGATGGTCTTAGCAACTATAGAATGACGAAATTATATGTTAACGGAAACTCTAACACCGGTGTTGGCCCAAGTGACATATTATTAGAAGATTCTTATATTTATTTTCAAGGTTTATACAGAACTTGGGGTGTTAGCGATGATCCTGATGACTATGTAGATGAAGGACGAGAACTTTGTTATACTAATGGCGACATAATGTTTGGAGCTAGTCAAACTCAAATTCCCCTATTTATTTTTAATGTAAGTAAAGAAAATTATGATGGCACTCGAGGATATAGGGCTAAAAACACCTCTGAAGGCTCTGCGATGTCTAAACCAATTAAAGAGTTTAATGGTTCTGTTATTTATATAGATGAAAACAATGATAATTTAAATATAATAAACCCTGATGGTACTAATTATAATTTAGTAAACTCCACTAAAGATACTGATGTATATTTTACATTCAATAACAAATTTTATTACTTAACTCGAAAATTAAACCCCGATTATTCTAGCACATGTTACATGTATGAGATAGATGGAGACCCATTGAATACTATTAGGCATGAATTCCCCTTGAGTATTGACGGCAATAATTTTTCTTTTGCACAAAACAATTATTTAAGTATCTCAGAAAATGAAGGGAAGGCTTATATTATTGGAGGCTATTATCCTTCGTCGGGAGTTAAAGCTGCCATTTTATCTTTCGATTTCTCAACCTCACAATTCACGAAAGAAAAAGTTTTTAACCCTAACGAAATATCTGGATATATAACCAATATAAACCGGTTTAATAACGGTTTCGTTTTCTCAGATTTCGATAAAGTTTACAGTTATAATGTTGAAATAAGAGCAAAATATTTTACACCAAACCAAGGTGGTAAAAGCGCTGATATAGAGAAAAACAATTCTGAAGAAGATATTACTTATAATAATATAGTTTACAATGTTAATTTAGAAACAACCAGCTTAGCACCCGATGAAACGTTAAAAATAGAATTGCTAGACACAACAAGCATTGCATTTAAAAGCAAAATAGGAAATCTTCCAAACAACAGTTATGCTAAAACGTATTACAAATTAGTTACGCTAAATGAATCTAGCCACCAAAGCACCGTAAACTTAACCTACAACAATGCAGATTTCACGGATAACATTACAGACCCATTAAACCTAACCGCACAAATATATAAAGATGGCAATTGGGTAGATATAGAAATTTCATCTGTTAATGCGGCAGAAAAAACATTTACAATAACACATAATTTTGAACCGAATACTTTAGTTTTCTTAAAAAACAATGCTACACTAAGCAGTAAAAGTTTTAAAAACGAAAATTTAAGTGTGTATCCAAACCCAACAACATCGCAATTACATATTAAATTAAAAAACGGAGCAACTATTAAAAAAACCACCATTTATAGTTTAGTCGGTCAAGAAGTTCTAAAAAACAAAACAGATGCACCAACCGTAAATCTTTCAAATTTAGCCGAAGGCATTTATATTTTAAAAGTAGAAAGTAGCCACGGTACATTTAGTAAACGTATTTTAAAAAAATAAAAAAGAAAGGATATAACTCCATAATCGATAATAAAAAGCTGAATAATAACTTTATTCGGCTTTTTTCATGCAAACTTCTTACTCAATTGATAGTAAAATAACGTAGATTAAATACGATAATTAAATGTTTAATTATTTTAGCATATTTTTGACTCATGATAATAAAACCTTTCGAAAATATTCCCGTTCGTAACGATTTACAAACAGTTGCCTTTTATAATACGGAAAACTTATTTGATACTTTTAATGATAAACTAAAGTACGACAATGATTTCACTCCTAAATCTATTAAAAAATGGACTCCAAAACGTTATGATAAAAAACTAAGAAAACTCGGTTTTGTTATTTCTAATATAGGCAAAAGAGAAACAGGGAAACACCCAGCTGTTGTAGGTTTAGCAGAAATTGAAAACGCTAAAGTCATTAAAGATTTAATTTCATCTAAACATTTAGAGCCCTTTAATTACGGTTATGTTCATTATAATTCTCCAGACGAACGTGGTATTGATGTCGCGTTAATTTATGATAAAGATGTGTTTCAGGTTCTGCATTCCGAACCTTTTTCCATTGAATTAAAAAACGACAAAGGTTTACCCGATTATACACGTGATGTTTTATTAGTTTCCGGTATTCTAGATGGTGAAAAAGTACATGTTATAGTAAATCATTGGTCGTCTAGGCGTGAAGGTGCAAAAGAAACGGAACATAAACGTATGGCATCATCTGATAAAGTTGGTGAGATTATTTCTAGTATAACCTTAGAAGATCCCGAAGCTAAAATTATAGTTATAGGCGATTTTAATGATGATCCGCACAATAACAGTATTAAGCGTTTAGTTGATAATTACGGCCTGTTCAACCCTATGGAAACCTTACGATCTTTTAACCGCGGCAGCACGAAACACAACAGACAATGGAATTTATTCGACCAGATTTTAATTTCGACTAACTTTTTTAAAACCTCCGATAATTTATACGAATACAGTCTTTCTAATATTTTTGATGAAGATTTCTTGAAAATATTTGAAGGCAGATACAAAGGTGCGCCTTACAGAACTTATGTTGGCCAACGCTACAAAGGAGGATATAGCGATCACTTTCCAGTATATGCCGTTTTCAAAAAATAATTTTATTTTTTTAGACAGCTTGTAAAAGCACCATAGTTAAAGCTAAAATGATAATGGGTAAAAAGCCCAAAAACCAAATATTGTAGGTTAGCTTTTTGTTTTTAATCATTTTGGCATTTAGCACTTTACGCTTTCTACCACCATAGTACATCCAGTTTTTAAAATAAATAAATATTACTACTAGTATAAAAATAGTCCAAGCCTTACCAGAAGACATCGTATCCATGTGCATTTTTCTAAAAAACTTAGCAAAAAAAACGCCCAAAAGCAACAATAAACTGCATTGCAAAAACGAAACATAAAAGGTAGCAATGCTATTAGCTTTCTTGTTTTTCTTGAGTTTGAAGTGATTAAAAAAATGATAAAATAAAATATCGAATGTGCTCATGCGGCGAAATTAGACTTTTTATTTAAAACTTGTTACGTCTAAATAACAAATTATTATTCAATAAAATCCACGCTAATTTCATCCAACTCATAAATACCATCAAAGGTATCTTCACCACTTCCTGTAAACTTAAAAGCGATATACATGGTTCCACTTTCGCAAGATAAATCTACAGCACCCGAATTAAACCACGGCACAAACGAGTCGGTATCTTTCACCACATAAGCATCGGATATTGTACCCCAAGTAGCAGTAGTAATATTAGCTTCATCACCATCCCAATCTAAAGAATACAAAATTTCTAAAAAACTACTATTTGCTAAACTATTAGATGTTTTAAAACGAAGTGTTTCACCATCCTGCTCGTCTAAATTAATAGCCGGTGTAATTAACCAACCTATATTAGAATCGTCTCCAGAACTAGAACATTGAAACCGTGCCGAACGCCCCAAAGATGCATTTGACGAGGTGGAAGAATAACCTTCCCACGCTTCTGTACCTGCTTCAATATAATTGGTCCAACCTTCAATTTCTATAGGTCTATTATTTCGTTGTGGTTCAAAGTCTTCATAAAACAAATTCCCTGTCCCCAATGTTTCAGCAATACCACAACCTAGTTCTATTGGGTCGCAACGGGTTTCAGAAGTAAAACTCATATCTGCCGAACTATTTAAAACAAGCACATTAAAATCGTCTCCAAAATCTCTTGCAAAAATTCCTGTAACGCCCCCTTGTCCTTGTGGAACAATTAAAGATTTAAAATCGGAAAACGTACTAGTTTGCATCCGTATAGAAACACCAGTTTCGCAACTTACTAAAGTTCTAATACCATCATACTCATCTATAGATTCGCTAGCAAATGTGGCGCCCAACTCAAAACGATTTAATTGCATGTTTTCTAACTGAACTAGTGTATTATGATCCCAACTTGTTAAATCTGTAATATGTGCAACTTTAGGCTGAATATCCACCACTTCATTACTTCTGATAATAATGTTTTTATATTCTGAAGGTTGAATTTGTTCCACACGCGCTCCATCACCTTTTCCTATGGAAATGACACCACTACTTTCTCCAATAGTTAATCCGGCCAATTTTAGATATACTTTTTGTCCAAATTGATAAGTATCCGATAAACTAGACACATTAATAGCGACTTGAAATCCCATTCTAGGGTCATTATCGGGACTAGAATCATCTATTTTATTCTGAACAATTAACTCTTCAAAAAAGTTTCCCGATTTATCGGAAGACACCACGTAACCTTCAATATATAATTCTGAATCTTCATCAATTCTAGCTGTCGAATTCCCACTATTTATAGCCTGATCGTAAAGTGACCTGATGGTTTTGAAAGTGGTTATTTTATCTTGAGGAATATCGGGTTCTGTAATTGATATATCGGGAACGCTATAATCATCATCTTTCACACAAGATATTATAAGTGTTTGTATCAGAAAAATGACAATTAGTATTTTAAAATTTTTCATGATTAATATTTTTATATTATTCGTTGCTATTACAAGCCCAGCATGGTATTCCACTATCTTTTTAAACTCAGTGGTTATTCATTTAAAATCTCACATTTAAATTCAAAAAGTAAGTGGTACCACGACCATACCAATATTTCGATCCAAAAACAGGAGTATCCAAAGCTTTATCATCTCTAAGTTCTCTAAAGTTTGCATTTCTTCCTTGCTCAAACCCACCAGATTTATAAACTTGATCTAATAAATTATTAATGCTAGCAAAAAAACCGATGTAATACTCACCAACCTTCCACGATTTTCCTCCAATTAAATTCACCACCATATAATCATCAAACCGTTCTTGCTTTAGAAGTTCTCTAGCCAAAACCTCATCGTAATCATTAAAAACATTGCCATCAAAATCGGTTGAAAAATTTGAAGAACGCGTTAACGGGCTCACATCTATATAGGTATTTGCAAAAAAGTTTGCCGTAGCTCCAAACCACCAATAATCTGGGTCGCTATATTCAAAACCTACTGAATAAGCATTTTGTGGTCCGGCAGCGAGTTTATAATCTTTTAATTTCGATTGTCCAAAATCTTTAAACCCATCTATAAAACCCGCAGCTAAAGCCTCGTCGTCCGGCTCTGTAGATAAAAATAAATTGGGGTTATTATTGTATGTAAACTGCCCGATAGCAGCGGCACCTTTTAATTTTATAGTTGGTGTTACTTGGGCTTCAATACCAAACTCGGCACCTATATGTTGCTTTTCAATACCTTGAAGAATTTCTTGTACAAAAGCCAAATTATCGCCACCAATACCATCGGCAAAAAAGAATGAAATTTCACTAGCATCGGTAACCTTAGTATAATAACCCGTAAGTTTAGCTTTAACCACAGACGACCGGAATACATAACTTGCACCTGCAGACGTTATTTTTTCTTCTGTAATATCTGGTACAACATTATGGTTTTCTCTAGAATTTGAAAATGTATTTTGCAATGTTGGTGCTCTCGAAATATAACCACCGTTAATATTAAACACATGTTTACCAGATAGCTTATAAGTAAATCCGGCTTTTGCACCAAAGCCCATAAAACTTAACTTATCACCTTTACCAAATGAGTTATCTGGAAAACCACCGTTTTGATAAATACCTTCACGCTGATATTGTGTGTTTTTCAAACTAGCCGCTACATAAAAATCCGTTTTACTATAAGAAAATTGTGTTTGCGCATATCCTCCAATTTCGTTTGCAAAAATATTATAGTCATATTTAAACTTATCGCCCACTCCAACTATGCGGTTAGGGTTTAATAAATCGTTTTGAGCTTCGTTAATATTTGTTGCAAAACCGTCGATATCCAAATAAGTTTCAGCACCCAAAAGATCTAAAACTTGAGCAAAATTTTCGGAGTTTAAACTTTTAAAATTAATCCCCGCATTGAAGTTAACATGATCGTTTATTTCTTTATTTAAAATAGAGTTTACAGTAAGCTGTTTATCATCTACACGATCTTCATACAAGGCATAAGTTGCATTACCTCCACTTTGGGCATTAGCAATATTGGTGCTATACATGGCATTCCAATCAATTTGACCACCATCTTGAAACGTTTGTAAGGCCTGATACGCAAAACCTAATTGATCGGGAAAGTTTCTCTCAAAATAACTTGGTAATTTTTGATAATAGCTTGCGCTAGGGTTTGCTCCACCTCCTTGAGGAAAACCATCAATTAAATCTTTCCCGTTGTAATCTAATCGGCTATTTCCCATTTTACCAAACTGATAGGCTATGTTGGTATTTAACTTGGTTTTACTATTTAAATTCCAGTAATGGTTAAGCATCACATTAGGTTCGCTCACTTCTTTTATTCTAGAATTTCGGTTTTCGCCATCTTGCCAGCCCCAATACTCATTGTATTTAATGCCTTTTAAATCGAAAACCTCTTGTGTGTTTGGTGACGATTTACCTCGGCGATTTGGTGTGTAAATCGCAGAAAAACTAAGGCTATGGTTCTCGTTTATTATTTTTTCCACGGAAGTGAAAAATGAATTTGAATTATAACTCGTCGCCTCTTGATATCCTTCATTTCCCCATCGACGACCTAACGTTACTGTATATGCCCAATTATTTTTTAATAAACCTGAAGCATACGTTGCCATAAGGCGATTGCTATAACTTCGGTTAGACGACGAATAGGTAATGCGCCCTCCGGCTCTAGTTTGCGACGCCCGAATGTTTATATTATTTGTACCTAAAACGCCACCAAAACTATAGCTTGAGGGTGCTAAACCTGTAGATAATTCTTGATTGCGTAACACATCATTAATACCTCCCCAATTACTCCATTGTGGCCTACCGTTGTAGGTTTTGTTCATTTCGATACCATTAATTAAAAGGGTGCTGTTTTTAGAATCTAATCCACGAAGACGGAAAAAAGACGGACTAAATTCGAATGCTGCTGTACGCTGAAAAACATCGAGCGACGAAGCTAAGAGGCCTGAAATATTATCGGCACCGCTAGAATCATCGTTTAATTCATCATCAGATAATGTGATTGTAAACAAATTGCTAGTAGCCGTAGTATCTAAATCTAAGGTAATACCAGCAATGTCAACAGTTTCATTTTCATTTATTATAATAGGGAAACGCTTTGATATATATCCAATTTTTGAAACTCTCAATATTTGTTCTCCTAGCGGTAGGTTTTTCTCGAATAAAAACTCACCAAGTATATTTGTCTCCATCGATAAATTGCTATTTTCGATAGTTACCGATACGTTTTCTAAAGACTCAAAAGTAAGTGCATCTAGTACGCTACCCTTCACTAAAGTTTGTTGAGAATGGAGGCTAATTGAAAAAATTCCGAATAAAAAAATAAGGGTTATTTTATTCATGCTTATCTTTATTACTTCAATTATAATAAAAAACAATCAATTGACAGTTAAATACTTAAAAGAATTTCAAGCAGTTACATTTCAATTTAGCTACAAAACCCATGTAGTTTCATTCTTATTTAAAAGTAAAAATTGTTTAAAATTCGCGCTTACATCATTGCTTTTATTAGCTTCTTTAAATACAAATGCTCAGGATAAAAAATTTAAAATTCATACGGTTGCTTTCTATAATTTAGAGAATTTATTTGATACCATAAATGACCCGAACAAATTAGATGAATACAGCCCAATGATGGAATTGAAAACCAATAGAGGCCCTGTTTACAAGAAAAAAATAAGGAATATGGCCCGAGTTTTAGCCGATATTGGAAAAGATGTTACTAATACCACACCAAGTATTATTGGTGTTTGTGAAGTTGAAAATAAAGCTGTTTTAGAAGATTTAGTAAACGATTCGCTATTAGTTGATATAGATTATGGTATTGTGCATTATAACTCTACAGACGTGCGCGGAATTGATGTGGCATTGCTTTACAAGAAAAATACATTTACGCCGATAAGCACGAGTTCTCATGAGTTGAAAATTTATGATCCGGAAACAAATAAACGCGTTTATACTAGAGAACAATTATTGGTAAGCGGAAACTTGGAAGGTGAAACCATTCATCTTATTGTAAATCATTGGCCATCCCGACGTGGTGGTGAAGCTAAAAGTAGACCAAAACGTGTAGCTGGAGCCAAATTAAGTAAGCGCCTAGTCGATTCTTTGCAAACTACAGATCCATATGCAAAAGTATTTATTATGGGTGATTTAAATGATAATCCAAACAATGCTAGCGTTAAAAAAGTTTTAAAAGCCAAGTCAACCAAAAAAGTTCCATTAAAAGGTATTTACAATCCATATATAAATTTCTTTAAAGATGGTATGGGCACAACGGCTTATAGAGATTCTTGGAGCCTATTCGATCAAATTATGGTAACCAAACCGTTTTTGGAAAAAGATTACACTTCATTTCAATTTTATAAAGCTGGTATTTATAACAAAAACTATATTATTACTCAACTTGGTGCTTATAAAGGATATCCTTTACGAAGTTTTGGATATCATGGCTTTAATAATGGCTTTAGCGATCACTTTCCAGTTTATATATATTTGATTAAGGAAGTTGATAAAAAGTAAAAATTACGAGTCAAAATATAAGAAAACAGACTTGCTTCAATTGTCGCGATTCCAGTGATTTCGAATTCAAAAAAAAGACCTTTCAAATTAAATAACTTGAAAGGTCTGACTATTTTTTATTCTGGATAGAATTTTAATCTACATCCAAGTACTCCAAGGAATTCTTGATAAAAACAATAATAACGCAATACTATAAAAGATTGCTATTGTTTTTAATTTTCCTTTTGAAGTTAATTTCTTTTTATGTTTTGAATAACCAATTGTAATTAATGCAACAGCGATAATGTTTATAAATGGATGTTCTACTAGGTATAGCCTTGCCATAGAGTTACTCATTACTTTCCCGCCTAATTCGCCCCATAATTGAAATCTTGGAGTTACAAAGTATAACACGATACCTATTAATAGTTGAATATGAGATACGATTAATGTGAATAATGATTTTCTAAAATCGTTGTTTTCATATTCTTTATCTCCTAACGTTTTTATAACAGCATTTACAGCAGCTATTAATAATACAATAAGAACTAAATATGCCCAATAGGAATGGAGTGATAATACAATGTTGTACATGAATGTGGTGTTTTAATTATAGATGCAAAAATAGTAATTATAATTCACAAAAAAACCGCTTCGATTGAAGCGGTTTGAAAGTTTTCTATAATAGAATCATTTTTATTCCCATTTATTTTCTGCAGCCGTACCGCCCCAAATTAATGTAGCTATGTATGGATTATCTATAAAGGGGTTTCTATTACCTTGTGCAGCATAAATAACGTTGTTACGTTGTTCTTCGAACTCAGATACAGGGTCAGCAACGTTCCAAGCTTTAAAAAGCTCTAAACCACCAACTTTATCAAAGTCTTCTCCGTAGCGTATATTTAAATACATTACCATTCGGGCAACATCACCGCGCCAATCATCACCAGGATACCATGTATTGCCTCCTATTAATTGGTTTGAACCACTTCCATCTGCATATGGATAATTACTTCTATCGCTATTAACAGTTGCATCTGCGGCTCTTAAGTGATGTAAATCGGAAACAGCAACATCCGAACTTAATTTAGATTGTGGAAAAATATGCTCTGTGTTGTATGTTTGGGTTGCATAAGGATTGTTTCCTGAGGTATACTCTTCCCAATATCTACTTTCGCCAGTGTACATCAAAATCACATTATCTTGATTCGATAAATCGGCATCGGCATTATACAAATAATCATGACGTTGGGTATATGTCAATATTACCGTATGCATAACTTGAGTATGATTGGATATTTCATCAAACATTAAATCTGAATCCTCAGCAAAAATAACACCATCGTAATAATCTCCAAGACTTCCAGGCATATTAAAGTTAATAGCTTGTAGCACACTAATAGTTACTGTTGCTGTAGAGCATTCTGGAGTAGGCACATCGTCATCACAAATAGTATAAGTAAACGTATCATCACCTACATAACCAGATTGAGCCGTGTAAGTCACGGTGCCATCATCATTTAAAACTACAGTTCCCAATGTTCCAACATTATCAACAGAAGTAATAACAGCGTTGTCGATAGCCGAATCATTTTCAATCAAGGTGGATATAACTTTAGAACTATTCGATAATACATTAACAGTATCATTTTCTGCAATTGGATTTCCTTCATCAGTTACAGTAATAGTTACTGTGGCTGTAGAACAATCGGCTGGTGTATCACTATCACATAGTGTATAAGTAAATGTATCATCACCAATAAAACCATCGGTTGGTGTATAAGTATACGTGCCATTTCTATTATCTTCAATGGTCCCTCCGTTTGCACTTGCTGTATCAAACGATGTAATTCTAGCATTGTCTAATACTGTATCATTGGCTAAAGGATTTTGGATAACTACAGCTTTATCTTCCGTTGTGACGGCTACATCGTTAACAGCGATTGAAACACCATTTTCGGTATCAGGATTAACTGGAGAATCGTCTCCTCCAGAACTACTACAGCCAAAACATGCCATAATAGATAAATAAATAATACTTTTTTTCATAATTTTTCGATTTTCTTAAAAAGAATAAAACCTCTTGTCGATTAAGACAAGAGGTTTTATGTTACTTAGATGCTAGCTTTTATTGTAAAACCCAAACACCTCCAGTTTTAATAACTGAAATATTTTCTGTTGTATTTGATCCATTGTAGATATCAAAAGTTACAGTATATTTTTGATTTTCTTCAGCCGAAGGAGCAACATTGTCCAAAACAACATTAACAGCCTCAACAAGCATATCTGTACTCCAATATGCAGCATTTCCAGATCTTCTATCAAAGTTAGTATAGTTGCCAACACTTGCTGTTTGCGTAGGGTAAGTACCTTCTAAAGCAGATACAACAGCTGCATAATCGGCAGCTACCATAATATAAGTAATAGTATTATCTGGCACCCAATTTGTTCCATCATGACCAAACTGAAGTCTTTTAGGTTGCACATTATTATATTCTACCCATTCTACATCATTGAACATAAAGGCAATTGTATAACTCGTCGTTACTCCGCTTGAATATAACTCGTACATTACAGGTTTCACCGTTCCGAACTCTACATCTTCAGTACTTAAAGCTAAGGGGATTTTTGTTTCGGCTTCATCTTCACTAGAAAAATTAGGGTAACTTTCTCCCATAGCCTCATATTCAGCCTCTGAAAAACCATTAAATTGCATCCAAACACCGTCTCCTTGATAAACAAAACCGTTAGCTACAGTATTATTTGTGCCATCGCTATAGTAATCATATCTCAATGATACAAAATCATCTTCTTCAGCATCAGGATACTCCTGATTTAAATAATCTTGAAGGTGACTAGCTTCATCGAAATTACCATAATTGTTACCTGTGATTGGATTGTATTCAGCATATTCAACTTCACGTATAACAGCACTATAATCGTCAATTCTATTATACAAAGCATATGTTACGGTAGCTGAAGATGCTTGATCAATACTCCCGTCTGTCTTGTAAGTAACACCGAAATAAGGAAACTTCTCATTCAAAAACTTAGAAACCAACTCTTTCGCTTCATCATCTGAACCAAAATTAGCATAACTTAAGTCTAAAGCATCCTTATAATCATCTTCAACTAAAGTATAATCAAAATTAGCGATAATACCTTCTTTTGCTAAGTCCGCATCGATATCTTCATAGATATCTTCCATTGGATTACATGCTGTAAACACAAATCCAATTGCCATTAATAAATAAATAATTTTTTTCATCTTTTTCTTTTTTTAAAAATTAACTTTAAGAGATACACTGTAAGTTCTACCCGTACCGTAGTAAACTGCAGCATTAGATTCAAATTGACCATTATCTTGTGCATCAGAAATGTACTCTGTGTTAAATAAGTTATTAATTTTAGTGTTTAAAACAGCTTCAAAATCACCAATATCAAAAGTATGGCTTACCCCAACATCGAAAAGACCAAAACTCGGCGCTTCCCATACATCAGGTAAATCTGAACGACTCCTACCATTAACATCGAAATCAGCAAACATATTACCCGCATAATTGTAATCGATATAAGCTTTTGATTTTGGAGCAAAATCGTAAGCTGTACCTAATGCAAAAGTGGTTTGTGCTGAGTTACCAACCTTTAAACCTTCAGAAAATATTACACCAGAAGCTACGAAATCACCATTTTGATTAAACCTGTCATACTCTACATTATTTCCCCATTTCCAATCGCCAATAGATGCCATACCTGTAACAGTTAAATCATCGTTTGGTCTGTATTTAAAGTCAATCTCAATACCTTTGTGTATTGCCTCAATACCTTGAATATTATTATAAAACCTTTCTCCAGCATTCGTAGCAGGATCTTCTATAGACTCTGCTTTATCAATCCACCTTGTGTAATAAAGGTTTACATTAGCAGATAATTTCTCACTTCTATAACCATACCCTAATTCCGCACTAAATACTTTTTCATTTATTGCATCTTGATTATAGGTTAACTCATCCTCTTGCAAAAATACGTTTGTTAAAAAAGGAGCTTTAGAGAAATACCCAATATTTACAAACACATTATTTATATCATCTAAGTTATAATTACCACCACCTTTAATACCGAAACCAACAAAGTTAGCGTTATCTGACTTTCTGTCTGCAGGAAAAGAAGCATCATTACTCATAAATTCTTTTTTCCAATAGTTAGTATTAGAAACATCGGCAGCCATGAATAAGTTTAACTTTTCATCAACTTGATATTCTGCTTGACCGAAAAAGCCTGTTCTAACCACATAACCATCATAGTCTTTATTATAACGATCGCCTACTTGTAATGCTTGACCAAAAGCTTTGGTATCATCTTCATTATCTAAATAGAATTGACCTCCTAACAAATCATCAACTTGGTACCAGTGAGAACCTACATAGTATCTACCATCAAAACCTCCTGAAAGCACTAGCTTGTCAGAAATATCATTTTTATAAGTGGTTAACAAACCATACCATTTATGAGAGTTTCTTGAAGAAGAGATAATATCTGAAGAACCAGCAACACCATTAGCAATGTTTTCTTCTACAATAGTATCAAAATCGATTGGTTGATCTACACCACCAATTCTATAATCATCTGAACCAATTTTACCTCCTTCTTCTCTACGACCACCACCTTGACCAAAAGATGCGTATAAAGCTGTAGATAATACCGAATTATCATCAATTGTCCATAAGTGATTTAAAGACATTTGAGGTTTATGATAGAAGTTGTAAGCTGAATTATAAATTTCTCCATCTTTATAACCCCAATCTTTGTTTGCTTTTAAAGGCCCTTGTTCTGTTTGGCGTAATTCAGAGATTGTAGAACGGTTAAATCTTTGCCCATGCTCTTGTTGTGCACCAAATGCAGAAAAAGAGATTGTATGTGCTTCATTTATTTCTTTCGTTAAATTAATAAAGTAATTATAACCCTCAAACTGTGTACCATCAACATAACCATCACCGGAAATTTTAGAAGCACTTACTGTTGCAGCAAAACCTTTATCAGACAATCCAGTAGAGTAAGTCATTCCATATTTTAAATAACCATTATTACCAATACCTGTAAAAAAGCTACCACCTTCTTCAGCATCAGTTGTTTTTGTGACAATATTAATTGTACCACCAATAGAAGGCACAGCTACTTTAGAAGCACCTAAACCTCTCTGAACCTGCATTGTAGATGTAACATCTCCTAAACCAGCCCAGTTAGACCAGTAAACAGCACCGTTTTCCATATCATTAACAGGAACACCATTAATCATTACAGCAACGTTTTCTGAAGAAAACCCACGAATGTTAACCCTTGCGTCACCATAACCACCACCTTGCTTTGTAGCGTAGATACCTGGTGTAGATTTTAAAATCTCAGGAAATTCTTGAGTACTTAATTTTAAAGCAATATCTGCTGCTTTAACTGTTGAAACTGCTACAGGCGTTTTTCTATCAACCGCCACAGATGCAATAATTTGAACTGTTTCTAAACCTACTTGGCTAGGCTCTAAAGTTATCTTTCCTAAAAAGGCATCTCCAGAAAAAGAAACTGTTTTAGATGTGTAACCTACATAAGAAATTACAATTTCGCCAGAACTAGATTTTGTGCTTAGCTTGAAATTTCCATCAAAGTCTGTTACAACCCCATTAGTAGTACCTTTTTCTACTACATTCGCACCTGGAAGCGGCATATTTATACCTTTTTCCAAAACAGTACCAGAAAGTGTACTTTGTGCCATAATAACCGTGCTGAATAACAGAGCGACAGTTAGTAATAAATAATTTGCTGTTTTTTTCATAATTTTAATTATGTAATTAATTATTTGAAATTAGTCGGTGCAAAAGTACGGATAAATTGCGCTCCAATATTAAGTAATTGTTAACAAATTTAACAATTTACACAAAAAAAAACGCCCCAGCATTAAAAATACTGAGGTGTTTTCACTTTTTCTATAAGAATATTCTACGGTTTTACTTAAATCGCTTATAATAATTCAATAAATTTTGAGTTGAAGAGTCATGTTCATTTGTAACGCTTCCGTTAAATTCTTGTAAAATTTTGGAAGCTAATTGCTTCCCTAACTCTACACCAAATTGGTCGTAGCTAAAAATATTCCAAATAACACCTTGTACAAATATTTTATGCTCGTACATCGCGATAAGTTTCCCTAAACTTTCAGGCGATAGTTTGTTTATAAAAATAGTATTGGTTGGCTTATTACCTTTAAACACTTTAAACGGTGTTATGGTTTCACTTGTACCTTCTGCAACAACTTCATCTTCTGTTTTACCATTTAATAAAGCCTCAGTTTGTGCTAAAAAGTTAGACATTAATTTATCTTGATGATCTTGATTACCGTGTAAGGACTTAGTAAACCCAATAAAATCGGCAGGAATCAACTTTGTACCTTGGTGAATTAATTGAAAAAAGGCATGTTGTGAATTTGTTCCTGGCTCTCCCCAAATAATAGTTCCTGTTTGGTAGTCTATAGGATTACCATTTCTATCCACACTTTTACCATTGCTTTCCATAATACCTTGTTGTAAATAGGTAGCAAATTGGTTTAAGTATTGAGAATATGGTATTACAGCTTCACTTTCAGCTTTAAAGAAATTATTGTACCATATAGTTAATAAGGCTAAAACAACTGGAATGTTAGCTTCTAAATCTTCATTTTTAAAATGCTCGTCCATTTTGTTAGCGCCTTTTAATAAGCTATCAAAATTATTATAACCAACAGCTAAGCTTACTGTTAGGCCAACGGCGCTCCAAAGAGAAAAACGACCGCCAACCCAATCCCACATTGGAAAAATATTATTACCATCGATTCCAAAACCTTTTACCTTTTCTATATTGGTTGAAACTGCAACAAAGTGTTTTGCAATAGCATCGTTATCTGCTGACTTTAAAAACCAATCTTTTAAGGTGTTTGCATTAGAAAGTGTTTCTTGTGTAGTAAATGTTTTAGATACAATAACAAACAGAGTAGTTTCAGGATCTAATTTTTTAATAACCTCATTAACATGGTCACCATCTACGTTACTAACAAAATGAGTTGTTAAGTGATTTTTATAATACTGTAGAGAATCTACAACCATAGCTGGCCCAAGATCCGATCCACCAATACCAATATTTACAACATCGGTAAATGCTTTTCCTGTATAACCTTTTCTTTGCCCGCTTACCACTTCATTTGTAAAGCCTTCAATTTTTTGTTTTACTTGATATATTTCTGGCATTACATTTACACCATCAACCTTAAAATCGGCATCTTTAGGTGCTCTTAATGCCGTATGTAGCACTGCTCGTCCTTCTGTTTCATTAATTATTTCACCAGAAAACTGACTTTTAATAGCATCTTTTAGTTTCACCTCTTCAGCTAACTCTAATAAATACTTAATTGTTTCTTCTGTAATTCTATTTTTAGAAAAATCTACATAAAAATCGTCCCATTTAATAGTGAACTTATTTGCTCTAGTTTTATCTTCAGCAAATAAATCTTTCATATGAACATCTTTTACTGCATCAAAATGTGCTTGTAATTTCTTCCAAGATTTAGTTGTTGTAGGGTTTACGTTTGGTAATGCCATAGGATTAATTATTAAATGATATTGCGTTAGTGTTTTGTTTTATTGTAGGTTCTATTATTTTTTCATCTTCAAAAACATCTTCTAAGAAATCAATAGCATCCAATTGCCTTTTAATAGGTGCTATAAACTCTAAATAATCTACTTTAAGTGAATCTGAAATTCCTTTTGCTTCAGGTAATTTTTGTTTAAACGGATCTACTTGTTTGCCATTTTTCCAAAAACGATAGCATACATGCGGGCCTCCGGTATTACCAGTCATGCCAACCCAACCAATAACATCTCCTTGCTTAACAAACTGTCCTTTTTTAACATTTTGCGCTTTCATGTGTAAATATTGGGTTTCATAAGTTGCATTATGCCTTATTTTCACAAACTTACCATTACCACCGCGCCTTGTAGACTCTGTAACCGTACCATTTGCAGTTGCCATAATAGGTGTACCTATTGGTGCCGCAAAATCAGTGCCTTTGTGCGGACGTAATTTAAAACCATAAACCGCAATACGTCTTTTTAAATTATATCGAGATGAAATTCTACTAAACTTCACTGGTGCTTTTAAAAATGCTCGACGCAAATTTTTAGCTTCATCGTTAAAATAATCTACAATGCCTTTTGCGGAATCTGTAACAAACTCAAAAGCGTAAAATGGCTCGTTATTATGCTCAAAATAAGCAGCCTTAACATCATGAACACCAGAATATATAGTATCATCAATATATTTATCGGTATAAATAACTTTAAATCGATCACCTTTCTGTAAACGTCTAAAATCTATAGTCCAAGCATAAATTTCATCGGCCATTTTATAAGCCAAACGCTGACTTAAGCCCTGCTCTTCTAAAGTTTGAGAAATATTATTGGTTATAATACCCGTAGCTGTTTTTTCAACATACTTTATAGGCTTTCTACTTGTGTAGGCATGAACGGAATCTTGAAAATTAACCACAACATACTCCTCCACATTGGGCTGATAAACAAAACATTTGGGAGTTTGTAAAGAATCTTTTGCACATAGTAAGGTATACGGTTTCCCCGGGCGCAAACTTCTAACATCAAAACTATCTTTAGATTTTTCTACAATGTCAAAAATATTAGGATAAGACATGTGGTTTCTATCAAGAATTTTACCAAAAGTATCGCCACTTTTTATCGTGTCGCGCTTTACAATAAAATCGTCTAGATTAAACCCAAATTCAAGATTCTCCTCAGGCATTTCTACAACAGCCAAATCTTGCTCTTCTAAAATCTCTTGTTTTTCATCGTCTTTACAACTTGCAAAAAATACGGCACATGCCGCTAATAGCATTATATATTTGTTCCCCACGTTTCTTTTTCTTTCTCTGTCCATAAATCTGGAAAAAATATTCTTTTTTGATATTTTGGGTGCATATATTTTACCCATTCACTTCCTCCGGTTGCCTCGGCAGTTTTACCGTTAATATTTAAATAATGATTTGCGGTATTGTAATGCGCCATTACCCATTTAATATTTACAGTATAATCGTAATGCCTCATGGCATTTATTAAATCTTCATTCTCTTGCGATGCCTTAGGAAGCCCTTTAAACTTACTCCACAGGTTATTATGCTGATAAAACTTTGTAAATCTAATAAACTCATCTTTATAACGACCTTCAAAATCGGATAATGTGTACGTTTTTTTTCCAGTTTTATAATCCTTCCCTGCCGCTTGCCAGTACAAATGTTCAAAAGCATTTTCGTATGATGAGTTTTTATCAAACGTATCTCTAAAACGCTTATCAATTAAATTTATTAATTCTGTAGATGCGAATTCAATTTTACGGTATTGTGCACTCTGGAAACCACTTGCAGGCGTTAAAGTTGTTCTGAATTTGTTGTATTGCTCTACATCCATACCATCTTTCATGATACTAAAAGAAGACGTTAACACATCAAAATAACGGCTTATACGCATTATTTTAACAGTAAACGTTTCGGTATCAATGGTGTCGTTTTTAGCAATCTGATCCATTTCGGAAAGCACCATTTTAAACAACAACTCGTTCACTTGGTGGTACATTATAAAAACCAACTCATCTGGAAAAACCGTGCGTTGCACTTGCAAATTCAATAAAGCATCTGTTTGTATATAATCCCAATAATTAATGGGTTTACTATGCAATAAGCCTTCCAAATGCGCATCAACATCTTGGTCAATAGCCTCAAACTTAGCTTTAATTTGATCGGTAATTTTAGAGTTCAAAATTTATTAGTTTTTAACAACAACATTAAAAGGGTGCTTTAACCCTCTAAAAGCGTCTAAATCTGCTCTAAGCGAACCCACAGCCAAATCTGCCTTTATACGCAAAGGTAATTTATTTTTATCTTTCGAAACCCATAGGGTTAAACTTTCTTCCTCTTTAAAAACGCGCCCTGCCATAACATAGGGTCTAAATTTTAAAGCTTTCACATCTCCAAAATCGGTTTCAATAGTTTCTTCACCTAAATACTGCAATTTAAAACCATAATTCTCTTCATCAAAAAACATATCAATTTTCACCTCGCTACCAACCTTCAGGTTTTCCGTATCCAAATGATTGCGTAAATAGTAAAACGTAGATACCATATCTTGTATATTAGGCTTAGTATCAATAATTACTTTTTTATTATGCTTTTTATCGTTAACATGAGCTTTGTGGTTTTTCTGATCAAAATCAATCTCTAAATCCTTAGTGTGGCCACCCTCGTCAATATTACGTATAAACTTGTAAGGCAAAATAGTCTCTTTATCAAAATATGTTTCGTAACGATCCTTCACCTTAAAAAACCACTTAATCATTCCAGTTGTCCAACCCTTTCCAACTACGTGATAAACAGGCTTACCGTTTAAAACCTCGTCATGCACAGACAGCGTAGCATTACCAGCCTTAAGCCAATTACTATAGCTCATTCTAAACTTAAACCATTCGCCATCTTCAAAAGCCGATTCTGACTGCGAAAAACTAGTTTGCGCAACAAAAACCAACAATAATATAAGTAGTATTCTTTTCATTTCTTTGTAGGTCATATCATGTAACTTATTAAATGTACAATTATTGTAACAAGCAATAAATTACAATTACTATTCCAAAAATAGAAAAATTATAATTACTCCCCGTATTTATTAGAAGCTCTTAACAATAATTTGTTACAACCACCCGTAAATTTCTCACTTAAGCAAAACTAAAATAAAACTTTGGGCGTTCCCCGAAAAGGGTCGGGCTTTCCGCAGTCGCTTTTTTGTGTTGCAATAGGTGCAACAACACAAAAAGAGCTCCAACAATGCTACAATCCCTAACGCAACCAACCGCAGAATTCAGCTATAAAAATAACTTTTAAGCCCTCTTATGTAAGCTTTGGTGCGATTATTGTTATATTTAGACCACTACAAATATGTTAATGAAAATAAAAAAACCGTCACTTCGTACCCGCATATTCCTTTCCATGATTCTCTTGGTTTTACTAGCATCTGTACTTATTACAGGCATTGCCATTTACCAATACAAAGAAGAAACTAAAGACTATCACACCGAGCGATTAGAGCGTAAAGAACTAAACACAAAAACACACATAAAACGCGTACTAAACGGTAGGCAAAACACTTGGGAAGTAAAAACCGAAAATATTCCTGTAATATTTAAAGAAGAAATATATAATATTGCCGACATACACAAACTACAAATTATACTTTACGATTTAGATGGCGGGCTATTAATAGCCTCTAGCGCAGGCTTACAAAAATCGGCTGTAGAAAAATGCTTGGGTGCCGATGTTTTAAATGCCATATCCAATACGCCAGATCATCGTTATGTGGATAAACATCTCGAAAACGGACAAACTTTTCAATCCTCTTTCACTTACGTTACCGATAACAGATCCAAACCCATTGCTATTTTAAATATTCCGTATTTGGAAAATGATGATTTTCTAGCCAAAGAACTCGATGAATTTTTGTCCCGAATTATCTACGCCTACCTATTCGTTTTACTTATGGCTATTGGTATTGCTTTTCTATTATCCAAATACATTACCAAATCTCTAAAAACAATTAGCGACAAAATAAACACTACACGTTTAGAAAAACAAAATCAACGTATTGAAATTAGCGATACTAGCGAAGAAATATCAACCCTCGTCAACTCATACAACAGCATGATAGACGAACTTGAAGAAAGCGCCGTACAACTTGCAAAAAGCGAACGCGAACAAGCTTGGCGCGAAATGGCAAAACAAGTGGCACACGAAATTAAAAACCCTCTAACACCAATGCGATTAACCGTGCAAAGCTTTCAGCGTAAGTTTAACCCAGAAGATGAAAACATACATTCTAAACTAGACGAATACAGCAAAACACTTATTCAGCAAATAGACACCATGAGCTCCATTGCTTCAGCATTTTCCAACTTTGCAAAAATGCCAGCACAACAAAATGAAACTTTAAATGTAGTAGAAATTGTAAAACTAGCACTCGATATTTTTAACGAACACTATATCTATTTCACCACTGAGAAAGAGGAAATTATTGCCATTTTCGATAGAACACAACTTATTCGCGTGGTAACTAATTTGGTTAAAAACGCCATACAAGCCATGCCTCCAAAAGATGACCCCAAAATAAACATACATGTGGGCACAAATAATGGTAACGTTGTGCTAACAGTATCAGACAACGGATCGGGTGTTTTAGAAGAAAATAAAAAGAAACTTTTTGAACCTAAATTTACAACAAAAACTAGCGGCATGGGCCTTGGCTTGGCGATGGTTAAAAATATTGTGGAGACCTACAAAGGCTCAATTTCTTTTGAATCACAGATAGATAAAGGCGCTGTTTTTAAAGTAGTTTTCCCGCAAACCACAGAACACTCTAATAATTTCAGAAATAATATTTCTTAAAAAACAAGTAAATTAGCAAGAGATTAAAAAAGACTAAATATTATGAATTTCGAAAACATATTAACCGAAACCAACAACGGTATTACCCAAATCACAATTAACCGCCCAACCAAACTTAACGCACTTAATAAAGACACGATACAAGAATTGCACGAGGCATTTAAAGCAGCCAATAAAGATAAAAACACGAAAGTTATTATTTTAACAGGTAGTGGAGAAAAAGCTTTTGTTGCTGGCGCAGATATAAGTGAGTTTGCCAATTTCTCTGAAGAAAAAGGAGGTAAACTAGCCGCAAAAGGTCAAAAAATATTATTTGATTATGTAGAAAATTTAGCAACTCCAGTCATTGCTGCAGTAAATGGATTTGCTTTAGGTGGCGGATTAGAGTTAGCTATGGCTTGCCATATTAGGCTCGCTAGCGACAATGCTAAAATGGGACTACCAGAAGTATCTCTTGGAGTTATTCCTGGTTACGGAGGCACACAACGACTACCACAACTTATAGGAAAAGGCCGTGCATTAGAAATGATTATGACTGCAGGAATGATTGATGCTGAAACTGCCAAAAACTACGGCTTAGTAAACCATGTAGTAGCACAAGCGGAGCTTATACCTTTAGCCGAAAAAATGGCCAATAAAATAATGAAAAACTCATCTGTAGCTATCGCCAAAGCAATTAAAGCCGTAAATGCAGGCATTAAAGAAGGTGAAAACGGATATAAAACAGAAATAAAGCAATTTGGAAAAAGCTTTGGAACCGCAGACTTCAAGGAAGGAACTACTGCTTTTTTACAAAAACGTCCTGCTGAATTTCCAGGAGAATAAGTATAATATTTTTTTATTAAATATCGAGGATAGCTTTTTACCTAAAACAGCTATCCTTTTTTTTGTCGAATAATATTAATAAAAACTTGAACTACTAATGTTTCCAACGACTTAAATGATCTATTTCGTCACCAATAAGTCTATCAAATATTTTCGATGCAATAATCCAATACATCAAGCAATAAGCAACTCCAATAATTAAAAAAAAGTACTCTAATATTGTATTCGTAATTATTTTAAACAAATAAATTACACCTACTACATTTAAAGTCCCCCATACAATATGTAATGCAATTCGTTTAAGAAGCCAGTTTGCTTGTGTATTTGCATTATCAAATTTAATAATTTTAAATACTATATTTTCTTTAAAACGACTTAGTTGATTAAGTGTATTCATCGATTAGTTATTTTTTGAGAAAAAAAAAGGGTGAACCTTTTGGTTCACCCTTTTTTAAGCTGAGTTAGAATTAATTTATTGTTTTTGTAAATGTTCTACCTTCTGAATGGCAAACTACTTCAAATTTACCTTCTTTTAAATCTGATAATTTGTAAACTCTTTCAATAATTTTAGAGTTTTCAACTTTTTCTGAATAAACAGACTCTAAACCATTGTGAGCAGTATCAGATTCATAATAGATATCAATTTCTAAAGGAGTTTCATCTAGAGAAAGCTTAGTTACATAAAGTAAATCTCCTACAACGCGTGTTACAGGCTTGTAAATTACTTTTTCTTCAGCTTTGTCAAATGTAACGCCATTAGCTCCTACCGTAAAAGGTATTGTACTAATCTCTACATCTTTATCTACTTCAAATAAGTAGTCTCCATCTGGCAATTCAGTTAAATCGAAACCTTTAGTATAGCTTCCAGATTTCTGTATAAACTCTTTGTATAATACAATGCCATTTTCATCTTTAATAGATAAAAGATTCCCTTTTTTAACATCTGTTAAAGTAAGTGAGGTTTTGTCTGCTTCATTTTTAATTGAAACTTCATTTGCGAAACTTGAAATAGTAGCAAAAATTGTTACCATTAAGATTCCTTTTCTAAGGTGTTTAATTACGTTTTTCATGATTTGGTGTTTTTAACGTTCAACATGTCAAAATTACAACCAAACAACCAAACTCAAAACATTGATTTTGATGTATTTATATACTATTTTAACCGTTATTATTACATCAATTTAATGTTAAGTTAATATAACATATCTGCCGGTTAAAAAGACATAGAAACAACATAATTATTAAATAACAGCGCCCCCAGTAGATCAATTATATTCCATAAAACAACAAGTAGATTCCAAAGCTCGTAAATTTAAAAAGTAACACTAATAACTATTCGTACAAAAGACTCGTTAATTAAAACCGTTCACTTTTCTTTCAATGTTAAGTTAAGTTTAAAGCAAAAAAAGTGGGCTGTAAAAGCCCACTTTATCAACTAAACTAAATTAGATGCTAATTATTGATATATTTTACATACTCATTGTTATCCGAGTTCATTACAATTTTATAATTTCCTTCTTCAAGCTTATAAGCCTTTCCAATAGTTTGTAAGTTTTCAAACTTATCAGAATAAAGCATCTCGAAATCCCCATTATAGTTAGCATAAATGGTAATTTTTAAACTTGCATAATTTGGAGAAAGTTTTGTTATAAATACATAACCGTCTTTTTCTCTAACAAAAGGTTTAAAAACAGTAACTTCTTCATCTTTTTTAAAGACTACTGTACTAGATTTTACGGTGAAAGGAATTGTTTTAACCTCTATTTCTTTATCAACTTGAAAGAAATAATCGCCATCTGGCAAAGCTGTTAGGTCAAATCCTTTTTTGTAAGTTCCAGTTTCTAAAATTGATTCCTTATACAAAGTGACACCATTCTGATCTTTGATAGACAATAAGTTACCTTTTTTTACATTGTAAACCGTTAAGGCCGTTTTTATAAGACCCTTTTTTAAGGATGAAGATTTCTCTTTTGCATTACCTACTAATACAGCTAACATAAGTACTGCTAATAGGATTTTTTTGGAATGTTTAATTACGTTTTTCATAATACTTGGTTTTAATAACGTTCAACATGTCAAAAATACAACAGATAAACCAAACTCAAATCATTGATTTTCACCAATTTATGTGCTATTTTATCTGTTATTATTAAGTTAAAAAATTATGAATTAAAATAGTATATAACGAAGTTAAAACTACATAGATACTAATTTTAACTATAACAAACCTTTAGCATTATCATCCAAAAATCAGTTTGATTGTAAGCTTAGAAATTTAATTGTGTATTTTAAAAAAATCACTTCTCGCAAAAAATAAAACCATAGCGCAAAAAATAAAAAAAAACGCCTTCACAATGCACCCTATATAGTTAACTTTAAAGCAAAAAAAAGTGGGCTACCACGGCCCACTTTTACAACTAAACTAAACTAAATAAGACATTAAACTAATTATTAATGTATTTTATATACTCCTTATTATCAGAGTTTAAAACTATTTTATAGCTTCCTTTTTCAAGTCTGTAAACTTTTTCAATAGTTTGTAAATTTTCTATTTTATCCGATTGAAGTAATTGATACTCACCTTTATAGTTAGCATAAATATTTACTTTTAAAGCACCATAGTCTGGAGATAATTTCGAGATAAATACAACACCATCTTTTTCTTTTACATAAGGTTTAAAAACAGTAACCTCTTCGTTCTTGTTAAATACCACCTTATTATACTCTACAGTAAAAGGTATTGTATTGATTTCAACATCTTTATCTACTTCAAAGAAATAGCTACCGTTTGGTAAAGCTGTTAAATCGAATCCTTTTTTGTAAGTTCCAGATTCTAAAATTAACTCCTTATATAAAGTGATACCGTTCTGATCTTTGATTGATAACAAATTACCTTCCTTCACATTATTAATTGTTAAGGCAGTTTTTATAAGTCCTTTCTTTAAGGATGATGTTTTTTCTTTTGCATTACCTACTAATACAGTTAACATAGCTACTGCTAATAGGATTTTTTTGGAATGTTTAATTACGTTTTTCATAATATTGGTTTTAGTAACGTTCAACAAGACAAAAATACAACAGACAAACCAAACACAAAGCATTGATTTTGATGGGTTTCTGTGCTATTTTAACCGTTATTATTACATTATCAAAAGGTTAATTAAAATAGCATATATTGAGGTTAAAAAAGCATCAAAAATGGATATCGACCAAAAAGAAACCTCTAGAAATACTAAGTATAAAAATAAATTTGGAATTAGCTTTTAAAGCAAAAAACTAGAAAGCTCTGAGAACTATTGGCTGGGAGATAATTTCTAAAAACTGAAGATGTTCATTTTACTGAAAAAAAATAGAAATGTAGTAGTTAAGCTTGTCAGGTAAAAATAGAGCAAAAAAAAGTGGGCCACCACAGCCCACTTTACCAACTAAACTAAACTAAATAAGACATTAAACTAATTAATGAATTTTGTATACTCTTTATTATTAGAGTTTATTATTATTTTATAACTTCCTTTTTCAAGCCTGTATGCTTTTTGAATTAATTGAGAGTTTTCTATTTGATCTGCATGTAGCAATTCTAACTCTCCATTATAATTCGCATAAATTTCAATTTTTGCTTTTGAAAAATCTGGCAAAAACTGTGTAATATAAATCGCATCATCTTGCTGTCTAACAAATGGTTTGTAAACAGTAACTTCAGCTTCTCTATTAAAAGCAACTTCATTATTACTTACTATAAAAGGAATTGTTTTTATTTCAACATCTTTATCAACTTCAAAAAAATAATTTCCGCTTGGTAAAGCTGTTAAGTCAAATCCTTTTTTATAAATTCCAGACTCTTCAATGAACTCTTTATATAATGTTATGCCATTTTCATCTTTTACAGATAATAGGTTTCCAGCTTTTACATTATTAATAGTTAGTGCTGTTTTAATTACATCCTTACCAACAAGTATACCATTACTTGTATTTGCGGCATTGCTTAACAAGGTTGTGCAAAACACAGCTGATAAAACAATTTTTTTTGAGATGATAATAGCGTTTTTCATGATTTGGGCGTTCAATCTAACTTACGGTACAAAGATACAGGGGTAATAAACCTTAGAAAACAACAATTTTGACCTATTTATATGCTAAATTATCTGTTAATACAGTGTTAATAGAGCGTTAAGTTAATTTAACATACATTAAAGGTAATTAAATATATAATGTATGCATAATATGTCGTAATTTTGCAACAAATATTCCCCTATGATTATTAAAAAACCTACATTAGAAAAAATTAGCCCCAGTTTTGGCAGTTCTATATTAGTTAGGCAGCACGGCGAAAAGGCAGATAAAAACAATGCTTTTTGGCACTTTCACCCAGAACTAGAACTTGTATATGTAAATAAAGGACAAGGTAAAACACACATTGGAAATCACTTATCTTACTTTAATAATAGCCAACTTATACTAATAGGTGCTAATTTGCCACATAATGGTTTTAGTGATCGCCTTACAGCCAATGGTACAGAAACTACGGTACAATTTAAATCAAATTTTTTAGGAGACGATTTTTTAACCGTTCCAGAGATGGCAAATATTGTTGCCCTATTTGAAAGAGCTAAAAAAGGAATTCGTTTTCAAATTGATACTAAAAAGAAAATTGGACTTAAAATTGAAAAACTTTTAGAATACGATGGCTTAAAGCGTGTCCTGAAGTTTTTAGAGATTTTGAACCACTTATCTAAAACAGATGATTATACTTTATTAAATGCCGACGGAATTGCTTTAGAGACCAATCCGCAGGATAGTGATAAAATTAATACCATATACAAGTATATCAATGCTAATTTTAGCGAGCATATTGCTCTAGATGATATCGCTAATGAAGTTAGCATGACTGTACCAGCTTTTTGTCGCTACTTCAAAAAAACTACAGGCAAAACGTTTACACAGTTAGTAAATGAATATAGAGTTGTGCATGCCACTAAACTTTTAAATGAAAGTAAAATGAGCATTGCGGATGTTTGTTTTGAGTGTGGATTTAATAATTTCTCACATTTCAATAAGCAGTTTAATGAAATCACAGGAAAAAGTGCCTCTCAGTACCGAAAGGAAATTAAGCATATTATCCAATAACACAAACCCTATACTACTTAGATAATCTCAAAAAATAACGGCAACCTTAAAAGTTTTAAAGTTGCCGTTATTTTATTTTCAATTAAAAAAACGCTATTCTACATAAAGCGTATAACTTTTAGTAACAGCAGCCTCCCCTTTATACTTAAAATTGAAGATGCAATATAGCACCTGAGATTTTATATGGTCCATATTTATTTTAAACGTATTACTTCCTGTATTAAAATTGTAAAATTCTTTCCCAGCAGTAATCTTTTGTCCTAAAGTATTGTAAAGCTCCAACTGCAATGTACCACTATTTAAACTTGCAAAACTAAAATTTAAATCCCCATCGATTAATGGATTTGGATACAATTTAACCGACAAGCTATCAACAGCGAAAACATCATCACTAAGCGTACTGCTAGAACATGTTAAATCGCCTATATTTTTACTAATAACTTTATTTAATAAAATACTATGACCGTCATCGTTAACATGCGTACCATCACCACTATCCAAATAAGATAAAATAGTACCATCGGTATCTGCAATATCGGTCCAAAAATCGATACACTTATCTAAATATGTACTCAAAATATCATCTCTTACATCTTTCTGAGTTTGAACATCTGCCGGATCAGAAAAATACCTGGGTTGTGTTGTTGTTATCCAAATAGGAATACTACTATTTGCAGCCTCAGTATTAATTTCAGCAAAATTAGCAAGCTGTGTTGTTCGAGAATATCCATTATAAGTATCATTGGAAGGTAAATTGACAATAATAGCAACAGGACCGTATGATAACGCCTTGGTTATATTTCTATTCGTATCAATACTAACCCCAGAAGGCAATGCTGTAGAAGAGCCTGTTGGCAATAAATTGTATGTAGTAAGACCTCCTAAACCTAAATTAACCACATTAAGCCTTGTATCATTTTGAAATAAAATATTATTGTATTTATATACCCAAGAATTCTCTATTGAAGACGCGCCCAGCCCCTCAGCAGTAGATGACCCAATAACAACAACGGTACATGTTGATATATCGTCCGAAATCTCAAAAACACTATCACTAACATCATTTAAAGCACCAGAAGTTAACCTCACCAAACAATCTGTGGATACTTCGCTCGGCACCTCCCATGTATAACTTTCTGTAACATCAGAAACCGTTGCTATAGCAGTCCATGAGCTTCCATTATCTGTGGAATACTCTAAAGTAATATTATCGCTCAAATTATTACTTTCCCATGAAATAACCGGATTTTTTCCTGCTTGCCAAAACTCGCCGCCATTAGGAGAACTCACAGAAATACTAGGTACTGGATTATAATCCACCTTAATAGCACCTATATAAAAGAACTGATATGGTGATGTATTATCTTCTCCAGCTGAAATCAGAATATCAATTGTGCCATCAACCTTTGCTTTTACAGAGGCCGAAACCGATTTATTTATGTTATTAGCTGCATCTAAATAAACCGTTTCTGTAGTTAATCCTTCTACTATATACTTGGTCTGTTTATTATCATACTCCGCATAATCTAGTCTAGAGGCATACATTGTAAAACTGACCTCCTCACCAGAAGAAAAACCACCAAACTGCATAGCTCCACTTGGCTCAATTTTGCCTTCATATTCTGGAGTATTTCCAAAAAAGCTATCAGCAGTAGCCGTTCCCGGCACATTAATAGTTAAACCAGGCGAATCTGTTCCTTCTTCATTAGCATAATTAAATCGATCTGTAATAGCTAAACTAACACCAGAACTAGCTCCACTATAACTCACCAAACTCGAAATACTACCAGCTATTGGATCTGTAATATTATTCCAAGGGCTAGCACTTGTGTTGGTATTTGCTCCAAAATCTATGAGCAAAGCATTGTCAGAAGGCGTTACAACATCAGTATCATAACTAATCGCTAAACAATTCAGGTAATTATACTGAGAGTTATTATTACTTCCTGTAAACACCGTTATTTTAACAGTTCCATTATTTTTTGGTTTTACTGTAAACGAAACTGCATTTGCAGAATTACCTCCAGCATCTAACACTAAGGTTTCGCTTGTAATCCCTTCTATTAAATAATTAGTTTCTCGAATATCTGAAACATTATCTCTAGAAGCAAATATGGTAAACGTGTAGTCCTTATTTCTTATTAAATTTGAAAACTCTAATACTCCCGAATCCGAAGCGGTCCCGAAAAAAAAGTCTCCTGAAGAATCTCCAGATATCAATGGTATTTCACTAACCGAAGGACTCTGAGTTCCAGATGAACCAATACCATTGAAACCATCGATAACTTGAATACCAATACCTGTTTTTACGTTATCGGAATTAATTAAATTACTGGTAAAGCCAGAAGAATTATCGGTTATATTATTCCAAGGGTTTGCACTTGCAGTAGACAGGTAACCAAAATCTACCAATACACTTTCTTTCTGAGCATATATTTGCGAACAAAACAATGAAACAAATACAATAAAATAGATGTTGTTTTTCATAGGATAACAAAAAAATACGTTACATCTTACAAAGATAAACCGATAATCGATAAAAACAAACACTTAAAAGGTGATAATTTAGGTTTTACATACTTACTTTATAAAACACCATTCCATTCTTTATCAAACTGATTTAAAAACTGAAGCATAAACTCATGTCTTTCTCCAGCAACCAATTTTCCTGTTTCTGTATTCATTCTATCTTTTAAAAGCAATAACTTTTCGTAGAAATGATTTATTGTTGGAGCAGTCGATTTTTTATATGCTTCCTTACTCATATTTAGATCTGGTTTTATCTCCGGATCGTAAAGCGCTCTATTTTTAAAACCACCATAATTAAAGCAACGTGCAATACCAATAGCTCCAATAGCATCTAAACGATCGGCATCTTGCACCACGTTTAATTCTGGAGAAGTAAACTTCTGCTCTATATTTCCGCCTTTAAACGATATGTTTTCGATAATATTAACCACATGCTGAATTGTTTCGTTATCAACATTTAACCCCGATAAAAAATCACGAGCTACTTTTGGCCCCACAGTTTCATCTCCATTGTGAAATTTACTATCTGCAATGTCATGAAGCAAAGCACCAAGAGCAACAACAAAACCATTTATTTTTTCCGTTTTCGAAATTAAAAGTGCATTTTTATAAACTCGTTCTATATGAAACCAATCGTGACCACCCTCGGCTCCTTCTAGTTTTTCTTTTACAAAAACAATTGTTTTATTTATGATGTTTTCTTGATTTGTCATGATATAAAAATAGAAAGATTATCAAGTAAATAATATTACTTTTTAAAAGAATTTAACAACCTACATTACCGGAATATAAAAATCTACAATAGCTTTACCTTCTGGGTGTTCTCGCATATCGTTTTGATAGATTTCGAAAGGCGTACTATCTGCTTTTGCATAACCATTATCGTGCATCCAAATAAAAAGACCGCTCCACGATTTTTCAAAATCTTGAGGAGTGATTTCAAATCGGCCAATAATATACTTTCCTGCTTTGGTAGATAAATTATGAATATCGCCTTCAACTAAAACAGGTTCTTTTGTTAACACCGAAATACTCATACGTACTTTATTAGCATCTGTAAATTTAAAACTATCATGAAAAACTCTAGCTAATCTCGTTTCAGGCTTTTGCATTACCCCCTTTGAAATAGCCCATTTAATAATCCTTTCAAAAGCTTTATCAATATTTTCGACACCAATATGCGTTAGGCTTGCAAAATGTAATTCGGGTATTTGTTTTACTTTAATGTTTGCATTCATTTCAATCCAATTTATATGATTATCAATATTGCAAAAATAGCTTTCGAGCATAAAATTCTCTTGTCCAATCTTGCTTTCAACTATACCAATCTTGCTAAATTTATGCGGATGCTCATTTCTAAATTCAGAGGGACTCACATTGTAAAACTTTTTAAAAGCTCGGGTAAAAGCAGAGTTTGTATTAAAACCAACATGCAAAGCAATTTCGGTAATAGTAAATTCTTTTTTATGAATTAACATGGCAGCAGCACGCTCTAGACGCCTTCTACCAATATAACTATTTAAAGTTTCGCCAACAATACTTTTAAAAATACGATGAAAATGAAAGGGAGAAAACGAAGCTATTCCCGAAACGCTTTCTAAGGATAAAACATTGGAGTCTAAATGAGCGTCAATAAAAGATAGCGCTAAGTTTACGCGCTTTATATAATCTTTATCTTGGCTAAATAATGTCATAAATATATAAAACCTCTAAAAAACGGAATTCATTTTTTAGAGGTTCATAAAATTTTATTAGTTTTTATTCGGTCTAAATATTTAACCTAAAAAATCTATTTAATAATAGCTGGCTGTACCCATTTAAACTCAAAAGAGTTTTCTGGCACCTTCATACGCTCTGCAACACGCGTCATTCTAGACGGTAATTTCATGAGGTAATCTCTAGCTTTTTCAGCTTCATCATTCAGGTTGGTTATTTTATCAATCTCCCAACGCTTGGTTAATTTCTCTAAAATATCAATATAATCCATAGAAGTGTAAACACCTATACGTTGTGCTGTATTTGAAAACTCTTCGAATGCCGAACCAATTTTCCCACCTGTTTCACGTAAAAAGTGAGCAGGCATTGTTATTTTTTGCTTCATCATGTAATGGAACGCCATCATCATTTGGTTCGGATCCACTTCAAAAATACGCTCTACAAATTCAGAATACGCATGGTGGTGTCTCATTTCGTCACCGGCAATTATTTTACACATTTTAGCCAAACGCTTATTACCAAAATCTTTTGCAATTTTAGCCACACGGTTGTGCGATACGTAAGTTGCTAATTCCTGGAAACTTGTATATACAAAGTTTTTATAAGGATCTCTATCGGTTCCAATATCGAAACCATCGGCAATTAAATGTTGTGTAGTTACTTCTATTTCGCGCATATTTACACGACCGGAAAGGTAAAGATATTTATTAAGCACATCACCATGGCGGTTTTCCTCACCAGTCCATTGGCTTACCCATTTAGACCAGCCATTTTTACCATTAACTTGATCTACACCTTCTACATCCATTAACCAAGATTCGTAAGTAGGTAAAGCTTCTTCAGTAATCATATCTCCAACTAAAACCACCCAGAAATCGTAAGGCAGCTCTTTAGCCAACTCTCTTATCTCTCTAACTTCTTCAAAAAACTCTTCATCACTACCTTCAGTGTTTGGTAAAAAGTCGGTAGGTTGCCATATTTTTTCAATCGGAATTAAATATTTCTGAACCAAGGCATCAATATCCTTCTCCAAAAAGTTCATTACTTCAATTCGTTTGTTTTTTAACGCCATCGGAATGTGTTTTTAATGTTTTATATGTTCTACAATAGTGGTTTCCACACTATTTATCAAATCTTGTCTATTAGCAAAGGTACTAACTTTTATAGGCTTATGCACGGTAAATTTTATGTGAGTGCCCAAACCCATTGGGAATTTCCCATAACGCAGGGTTTTCCAAGAGTTATTTATCGTAATAGGCACAACCAATGCCGAAGGTATTTTTTTAAGTAAAATTTCCAAACCTTTAGTTTGAAAAGGCTTTGGTTTACCGTCTACACTTCGTGTGCCTTCGGGAAAAATCACAGCTGCTCGTTTTGTTTTTTCAATATACTCTCCAAACTTCATAATAGCCGGTAAAGATTGTCTTGGGTTTTTACGATCTATTAAACATGATCCGCCGTGGCGCAAATTATACGATACACTAGGAATACCTTTACCCAACTCAATTTTACTTATAAATTTAGGATGATGTTTACGCATATACCACATAAGCGGCGATATATCGTACATACTTTGGTGATTAGAAACAATAATTATAGGCTGATTGGTAGGAATATCATAAGGATTATCGAACGTGAAACGCGTGCCCAAAATATTTAAACAGCGCATTAAGCAAAACTGCAAAGCATCTACACTTTTTTTAAGCGCTTCGTAACCAAAAACCCTATAACAAAACGCTTGTATAGGATGAAATATAACAATGGTTAATAAAAACGCAAAGGCATATATAATAGTTAGCGGATAAGATATTAATTTTACCATGCCTCAAAAATAAGTAAAAACTCAGTCTTATAAAACAGGCACGCACTTGTTATTTTCGCAAATTATTTCACTTGGCGGGTTTGGCACAGAACAATCAGATAAAATATTCCATTTTAAATTAAATTCGGCTTCAGCTTCATTGTAATTATCAACTAGCGCCTTTAAGTTTTCTACGTTAATAGAAGTAGAATACACCAAATACCCTTGAGGTCCGCCGCAAGCTTTACTGCCATAAGCCATAAACTCGCAAATGTGAGTACCATCACAAGCAGAAGCATTTACAATGCTGTCGATTTCAGTTTTTAATTGAGATAATTCGAGCCTATCACTTTCCATGGTGTCAGTATTCTCCTCATCGCACTGAAAAGCCATAAACAGCATACTAAACAAAAGCAAACCAGGTAACACAATCGATTTTCGCATAAATAAGTTCTTTATTTTTTAGATACTAAAACAAGTAAATAGTTGCGTGTAGAAACAAGAAAACCACGATAAATCGTGGTTTTCTTTATAAATTAAATCAAGTTTTTATAAACTAGACTAGCAATTTGCATTGTAAGCATCAACAAGGTTTTCAGCAATTAATTCTGCTGGACGACCTTCAATGTGGTGACGCTCTAACATGTGTACTAATTCGCCATCTTTAAATAAAGCCATACAAGGTGAACTTGGAGGAAACGGTACCATAAAGCCACGCGCTGCATCTACAGCCTCCTTATCAACACCTGCAAAAACCGTAGTAATATGGTCTGGGCGTTTTGCGTTTTGTAAACTCATTCTCGCACCTGGACGCGCATTAGCTGCCGCACAACCACAAACCGAATTTACAACTACAAGCGTAGTTCCCGGTTTTGCAATAGCCGCCTCAACCGCCTCGGCAGTGTGTAATTCCTCAAAACCAACGTTGGTTAAATCCTCACGCATAGGTTTTACTAATTCTGCTGGATACATATCTTTTAAATTTTTATGTTTTATAATTAATCTCTGTTACAAAGTTAGTCAAAAATCATGCGATTTAAGACAACTGTCAGGTTTAAGTCGTTCATAACCACCAAAACCTGACAAATTTACGTATAATTCTTTGGGCGTTTCCCTACGGGTCAGGCTTTCCGCTATATCTTTTTTGTTCATATTCAAATATCGTACTTCATATTAAACTTTAGCATATATCCAAAGTTCGAGCTAAAATTTAACCAAAGGCCAATCACAAAAAAGGATGCCGCTACTATCCTTAACGCGGTCATCAGCCAAAATAAAGCATACGTTAAAAGCATCACAAATTAGCCAATGTTGTAACAAAACCCATAAAAATTCAACTAACAATAGTATCTTTGAAACATAAAAAACAAACAGTACATGAGTTTTACAAAATGGATAGGCGCCTCTTTAGGCTGGTCGTTTGGCGGACCAATAGGTGCCATAATAGGCTTAGCACTAGGTAGTGTTATTGATGCCATGTCCGACGGAAAAGGAAACCCCTTTTTAAACCAAGGACAACCTCAACAAGGTCAACGAACCACATATAATACACGCACAGCACCACGCCCGCAAACACAATCTGGAGATTTTGAAGTGAGCTTACTTATTTTAGCTTCCATAGTAATAAAAGCCGATGGTAAACAAGACCAACGCGAGCTAGATTACGTACGTCAACAATTTGTAAATATGTATGGCAAAGAACGTGCAAATAGTGCTTTTACGCTTTTTAAAAACATAAACAAACAAAACAATATTTCTACACGTCAAGTATGTTTACAAATTAAACAAATGATGGATCATCCATCACGTTTACAACTTATGCACTTTCTATTTGGTATAGCCAAAGCCGATGGTTTAGTAACCGAAGACGAGATAAAACAAATTTATACCATAGCCGGCTATTTAGGCATAAGCTCTCGAGATTACGAAAGCATCAAAGCCATGTTTTACGACAGTAGCGACAATGCTTACAAGGTTTTAGAAATCACTAAAAGTGCTAGCGTAGACGAAATTAAAAAAGCCTACCGTACTATGGCTAAAAAATACCATCCAGATAAAGTTATTCATCTAGGAAAAGAACACCAAAAAGGTGCCGAAGAAAAATTTAGGCAAGTGCAAGCTGCTTATGAGCAGATACAGAAGGAGCGTAGATTTTAATGATAGATTAAGTTCTTCTTAAAAAAAATACTTTTCAACCCAAAAACAATTGGTTATAAGAACTTTAAGTAATAAATTTAGTGCGTGATACTATCTTAATACTTCTTTTTTATGAAAAACATGTTCAATTCTAAAGACACACAAGCTGTAGTTGAAAGAATTAAAACCTTGGACAACGAAGCACAACCGCTTTGGGGCAAAATGAGTGTAGACCAAATGTTAGCGCATTGCAACGTAACTTACGAAATGGTCTACGATAAAAAGCACCCAAAACCAAATGCTTTTAAACGTTGGATGCTAAAAACCATTGTAAAACCTATAGTTGTAGGCGACAAACCTTATAAAAAAAATAGCCGTACAGCTCCAGAATTCGTAATTACCGATAAGAAGAACTTCGATAAAGAAAAAAGTAGACTTGTAGATTTTATTAATAGAACTCAACAATTAGGTGCAAACCACTTTGAGAACAAAGCATCACATTCCTTCGGTAACCTAACCAATAAAGAATGGAACACCATGTTTTACAAACATCTAGATCACCATCTCAATCAATTTGGAGTTTAAAACACATAAAAAAAGCCAACTATAAAATAGTTGGCTTTTTAATTTTAATGATATCAATAAGTATTATTTATTGATATAAGTTTTAGTTTCAGTTCCTTTCCCAAAAACCATAACTAGTTTGTCTTGTGTATCTGTGTAAACAGCCTCTAATTTCCAGCCTTCACTTTCAGAAGCTTCAATTAAGCACTTACGCACATCTGGATTAAAAAGGTTTAAATTTGGATTTACTGTATCTGCATTAATATTTACAGAAAATAAAAGCATTGCTGCTACACTTAATAATTGTAACTTTTTCATTGAGAGAATTTTTGTTGGTTATACTTTAAATTAACACTACGAAACTACAACGCATCCTTGAATTAAAACAAAATATTAGTTGACTGTAGTTTATTAACGTCAAACTAAATTACCAACCTAAAAACCAAAACGTAGCAACGATTTTTACAACAAAAAACATTATAAACTAGACCGTTTTCTATTCAAAAACAATTGTAGACTTATCCTTATCTACTTTTAAATCTATAGTTCTACCTAAAATTAAAGCACGATTATCTTTTTCGTGTCCCGCAGGCACATTAAAAGCTACTGGAAAATTATAATCGGCCAATGCATCTAAAAATAACTGTTCAATAGATGTACCCCAATCTGTTGTGTTTTTTCTCACTTTACTAATTCCTCCAATAATAACACCTTCACAATTATCAAAATAGCCAGCACGTTTTAAACTTTGCAACATACGGTCTATATGGTATTTATACTCGCCTACTTCTTCTATAAAAAGAATTTTTCCATCTGTATCGATACTTGTTTTAGAACCTAGCATAGTGTGCAATAATGTTAAATTACCACCAACTAAAGGAGCTTTTGCTGTTCCTGGTCTGTTATATTTAGAGCCTTCAAGCGTATAACTCATTTGTTCTCCAAAAAGGGCCGCTTTAAATGTGGCAATAGGCTTTTCTATAGTGCTTATATCATCTGGCAAACTTAAACACATAATACCATGTATACTTTCTATACCTTCATTATTAAATTGATTATGTAACCCCGTAATATCGCTATAACCTACAAGCCATTTTGGATGGTTTTTAAATTTAGTATAGTCTAGTTTATCCAAAATTCTAACAGTGCCATAACCCCCACGAGCACACCAAATGGCACTAACGGTTGGATTATCTAGAGCATTTTGAAAGTCTTCACAACGCTCATCATCGGTTCCCGCAAAATGATTGTATTTACTAAAAACATGCTTACCTACAATAGCATGCAAACCCCAACTTTTAAGTAATGCTTTAGCTTGTTCAATTTCTTTAACGCCGTTTTTTATAACACCCGATGGTGCTACAATAGCAACCGTATCGCCTGCTTTTAAATATGGAGGTTGTATCAATTTAGTGGAGTGTTTTAATGGTGATTCTTGCGCCAATAGTGTTGTTTTTCCGAAGAAAAAAAGAGTGCAAAATAAAATGGTAACATAAGTAATTCGTGTCATAATGTAAATGTACATTTTTTTTCTAAATAGGGCTTAAATTGATTACTTTTACGGCTTGAAAAACACTTGTGTTTCTGAGTAAAACCAATATATATTTCATTTTAAACAATTGATATTATAATACATAACAATCAAAAACACACTCATAATATAATTTTAAATTGATGAACACACCAAAACGATATACCATTACAACTGCTTTACCATACACCAACGGCCCAATACATATAGGCCATTTAGCTGGTGTTTACGTGCCTGCAGACATTTATGTACGCTATTTACGCTTAACAGGAAACGATGTTGTATTTATTGGCGGAAGTGATGAACACGGTGTGCCAATTACTATAAAAGCTAAAAATGAAGGTGTAACACCTCAAGATATTGTAGATAAATATCATGCTATTATTAAAAAATCGTTTGTAGATTTTGGAATTACTTACGATAATTACTCTCGAACTTCTGCACCTATTCATCATGAAACAGCTTCTGAGTTTTTCAAAACTTTAGATGCCAAAGGTGAATTTATTGAAGAAACATCGGAACAATTGTATGATGCTCAAGCTAATCAATTTTTAGCAGATAGATTCGTGATTGGAACTTGCCCAAAATGTGGCAATGAAGAAAGTTACGGTGATCAATGTGAAAACTGTGGAACAAGCCATAATGCTACCGATTTAATTAATCCTAAATCGGCTATAACAGGCAATGTACCAACCTTAAAACAAACAAAGCATTGGTATTTACCACTAGATAAACATGAAGCTTTTTTAAGAGAATGGATTCTTGAAGGTCATAAAAAAGACTGGAAACCTAATGTTTACGGACAATGTAAATCTTGGATAGACGATGGTTTACGCCCAAGAGCCGTAACCCGTGATTTAGACTGGGGAATCCCTGTACCTGCCGAAGGTGGTGAGGGTAAAGTGCTTTACGTTTGGTTCGATGCACCAATTGGTTATATTTCATCTACCAAAGAATGGGCTGCTCGCGAAGGAAAAGATTGGGAACCATACTGGAAAGATAAAGATACTAAACTAGTACATTTTATAGGTAAAGATAATATTGTATTTCATTGTATTATTTTCCCTGCGATGTTAAAAGCGGAAGGCTCTTATATTTTACCTGATAATGTGCCAGCAAACGAGTTTTTAAATTTAGAAGGCAACAAATTATCTACCTCTAAAAACTGGGCCGTTTGGTTACCAGAATATTTAGAAGATTTCCCAGGTCAACAAGATGTTTTACGTTACGTATTAACAGCAAACGCACCAGAAACTAAGGATAACGATTTTACTTGGAAAGATTTTCAGGCAAGAAACAACAATGAATTAGTTGCTATCTTCGGAAACTTTATTAACCGAGTAGTTGTTTTAACTAATAAATATTATGAAGGTATTGTGCCTAGTCCCTCAGAACTTGAGCAAGTAGATGAAGAAACTTTAGCTACCATAAAAGCTTACCCAGATGTTATTGCTAGCTCTATAGAGCGTTACCGTTTTAGAGAAGCAAGCCAAGAAATGATGAATTTAGCGCGTTTAGGGAATAAATATCTAGCCGATGCAGAACCATGGAAAGTGATTAAAGTAGATGCTGAACGCACAAAAACCATTATGTACGTTGCGTTGCAAATTGCTTCAGCATTAGCCACTTTAAGTGAGCCTTTTTTACCGTTCACTTCAACTAAATTAAAAAACATATTAAATCATTCTAATCTAGATAGAGAAACGACTTGGAAAGAAGTTGCTACAAAAAGCGTACTCTTACCTGCAGGACATAAAATTGGTGAAGCTGAATTATTATTTTCTAAAGTAGAAGATGAAACAATTCAAAAACAACTTGATAAACTAGAAGCGAGTAAAAAAGCTAACGAAGCAGCAAATAAAGTAGTAGAACCACAAAAGGACACTATAAACTTTGATGATTTCACTAAACTTGATATGCGTGTTGGTACCATTATAGAAGCTGAAAAAATGCCAAAAGCTAAAAAACTTTTAGTTTTAAAAGTAGATACAGGTATTGATGTTAGAACTATTGTTTCTGGTATTGCAGAAAGCTTTACGCCAGAAGAGGTTGTAGGCAAACGTGTTACTGTTTTGGTAAACCTAGCACCAAGAGCCTTACGCGGTGTAGAAAGTGAAGGCATGATTTTAATGACGGAGAGTGAAGACGGAAAACTTGTATTTGTAAATCCCGATACAGATAATGTTGCTAATGGATTAGCGATAAGCTAATAAGTTTTATAAAAAAAATGAAAAAACGTTTACTATTTATTGTCCTATTTTATTCTTTTTTTGGTTTTTCTCAAAACCCAGTTTTGAATTTACCAGTAAATTATAAATCAGAATTTTATAGAGACAAAGAGTCTCTTGCTTTAATAAATGAAAGTAAAAGTGAGTTAGTTCTTTTTATAGAAGATCATAAAAAGACTAAATTGGTTTTACTTAATAGTGACCTTGAGGTTAAATCTGAATTTCAAATAGAGACGTTACCAAAATCATTTAAAAACTATCTTGGTTATAAAGTAAATAAAGACAATAGTTACTCAGTTTTTTTTACGAATCTTAAAAACAAGAAATTTGGAAGGTTAGACATTAATTTTGAAACAAAAGAATCAAGCGTACACAAATTAGATTTTACATTTAATTTCGAAGGCTATGTTGAAACTCTAATGTTTAATAATGAATTTTATTTAATTTCTGTAACAAAGCGAAGTAACGATGTTCACTTTTATATTTATAATAACAACGGAAATTTTGATAAAAAAACAGTATCATTCGATTTTTTAGAGAGAAAAGTAAATTCATCTAACAAAAAGGCTTCTAACATTTTGTTTGGTTCTAAACTAGCTAAAATTGATGTTAGCTTACCAAATGCAATAGAGTTAACAGCAAATGAAAATAAAATTTATTTAAATAATGACGAATTTATCTTCACTTTTGATAATGATAAAAACAGTACGATTGTTGCAAAACTTGATCCAACCAATTTTAATATAAAACATGATGTTTTTAAACATTCGGTTGTGACGCTACATCAATTTTCAAAACATAACTCCTATCTTTTTGATAACAAACTATATCAAATTAGTGGTTCAGCTGAGGAATTAAAATTTACAATTAAAGATTTTAGAACTAAAGAGTTAATTAAAAATATCGTTTTAAATAAATCAGATTCAATAACATTCAAAAACACACCTATTATTCTAGAGGGAGTCGGATTTAACGGTGATAAGACTAAAGAAATTGAGAAAACAAATAAGTTTCTAAGAAAAATTTCTAAAGATAAAATAGGTGTATCAGTTCTAAGACAAAATGAAAATCTCAAGATTCTTTTGGGAGGTGAAATTATAAATTACAGCGGTGGTGCTTCAATGCCTGGATTTGGCGGAATTCCGCTTGGTGGTTTTGGACCTTTAAGCGTAAGTTTTAATCCTACATTTTCTGCTTATGGAAATTATGTATCATCAAGGTCTACTTATATTGGTTGTCTTTTCGATAAAGATTTTAATCACGTAAAAGGTGAAATAGAAAAAAATAGTTTAGACAAGGTGAAAGATTTTGAAGATTCTTTTGATAATAAAAGCATTTATACTCCTAAAGCTAAATTAACCAATGTATTTTCATTTAATAACAAATTGTATTTTGGGTACTTAAACACCGAAGACAAAAATTATCATCTAATAGAATTTGAAAAGTAATGAATAAAAGTATTATTTACTTTTAAGAAGGTCTAATTTACTAACTTTATAAAAAACAAAACCTATGTTATCAAAAGCTATAGAAAAAGCATTAAACAATCAAATAAAAATAGAAGCAGAATCGTCTCAAATATACTTAGCCATGGCTTGCTGGGCCGAAGTAAAAGGTTTAGAAGGTGTTGCAAACTTTATGTACGCACAATCTGATGAAGAGCGTGAGCATATGTTAAAACTTGTAAAGTTTGTTAACGAGCGTGGTGGTCATGCAAAAATTTCGGAATTATCGGCACCTAACGTAACCTTTACTTCATTTAAAGAAATGTTTGAGAAATTGTTCGAGCACGAAGTATTTGTATCTCAAAGTATAAACGATTTAGTCCATATTAGTTTAGAAGAAAGAGATTATGCATCACACAACTTTTTACAGTGGTATGTTGCTGAGCAAATAGAAGAAGAAGCTGTAGCTCGCACCATTTTAGACAAAATAAATCTTATTGGAGATGATAAAGGTGGATTGTATCTTTTTGATCGCGATATAGAAAACTTAACTGTAACTTCCGCATCTGCAGATGGTTTACAGTAATTTTAACATTTAATCTTATTTAGATTTAATAAAAATAGTTATTTTTGCCCAAGATAAATTTGATATCTCTTAAATTTCAGATTCTGTTTTGGGCAAAAAAAAGAAAAAAAAGGCAATTAAAATGTTACGTGAATTAGGAGTAGAACTTCCTGATAAAGTAAAAAGCAGTTGTTGTAAAAAATTTAAAAAAGGCGAAAATAAGCGTTGTAAAAAATGCCCTTGTTTCGACTTGCTTAAAAAAGTGGCATAATCACTCTTAATACCTAAAAATATTCGTACCAAAAACCATCCGTGTTTTTGGTATTTACTCAAGTTCAATTCCCGATAACGTTAAAAAAATAACTTATAGTGACTACCTATATCGCATAGGGGTCTTAACTTGCGTACATCAAATTGTTTCTTTTTTTTAAGAAGCAATAAATAGTGATAATTTTTAAACCCAAATAGAAACCTAATTAATACATGTAAATGAAAAGAATAGCAATTTTATTAGTGTTAGCATTAAGTTTAGCTTCATGCGGCACATCAAAAGTAGTGCGAACTTCAAAAAAAGTAATGAAAGGAAATTGGACGCTAAGTACTATTTCTTATAGTGAAAAAGGCACCTATAATGTATCTCTTTTAGATGATGCTCCAAAAGCATGTTTTGAAGGTAGTGATTGGCAGTTTATTCCTAATAACAATTCGGGGATTTACACCATTAATGATACCAATTGTAGTATTGGTGCTCGTAACTTCATTTTTACCATTCAAGAAGTAGACCCTGATACCGATTTGTACGATTTTTTACTAAAACCTACAGACGAAAAAGGAAAATCGCCAACCAACTACGGTTACAGAATGCAACTTACTCAACTTACAGAAGCTACAATGCAATGGCAACAAACGCTTAATGTAGAAGGTAAACCATTTACAATTACAATGAATTTTACAAAACAATAAAACATACAGATGAAAACAATATTTAATAAAATAGGATTAATTCTTTTAGCACTTATTCTTACAGTAAATGTAACAAGTTGTAAATCGGTACAAAATGCAAACAACAAACAAAAAGGTGGTGCCATTGGTGCCGCTGGTGGTGCAATTTTAGGCGCTATTATTGGCAATAATGTTGGTAAAGGTGGCAATGGAGAACTTGGTGCTGTTATTGGTGGTGTTATTGGCGGTGGCGCTGGTGTACTTATTGGTAACAAAATGGACAAACAAGCCCAAACAATTGAAAACGAAATTCCAGGAGCTAAAGTAGAACGTGTAGACGATGGTATTGTGGTAACTTTTGATGAAAATAGTGGTGTATATTTCAATACAGCTAAATACAATGTTAACGAAGCTTCACAAGAAACTTTAAATAAATTAATTGCTGTTTTTAAAGAATACCCAGACACCAACGTATTGGTTGTTGGCCATACAGATAGTGTTGGTAGCGAAGAATCAAACCTAACATTATCTAAAAACAGAGCCAATGCCGTTACCGATTATTTTTTAAGTAAAGGATTAAGCGCTAGCCGTTTTACTACAAATTGGTTTGGTGAAGCACAACCAACTCATGATAATACTACAGCAGAAGGTCGTGCAAAAAATAGAAGAGTAAACATCGCCATCTTACCTAATGAAAAAATGATTGATGATGCTAAAACTGAAGCAGGACAATAAGCTTCTTTTTTAAACAAACTATATTAAGGCTATCTTTTAAAAAGATAGCCTTTTTTATTTTGTAAAAGCTATCCAATCTTTAATTTAGTATTGGTTATAAATTTTGGAGAGGGATCACTATACCGTGGATCTTGAATAATAGCAAGTTTTTCCATGGTAATAACTTCTATCGTTATACAATCGAACTCATCGATAACCTTGCCAGTAATGGTATAAATACCCTTGCCACGAAATGGATATTTACTCGCTACAGGCGGAAAATGCACTGTATCAATAAAATCTCCATCAAAATCTAAAAAGGTTCCAAAATGCATATATTTTCCATTTGATGTTCGCGTATTTTTTGTGGTTACCAAATAGGCTTCAATAGAAATATTTCTGTTTTTAAACTTTGGTAATAACGCGGCACGTAATGGCTGTACAGCTTTTTGCTCCAACAAACTAAACGGATTACATAATGTAAACCCTAAAAGCTCTAAAGCATCAAAAGCATTTTCTAATGCTGTACTTGGCAGTTCGGGTGTTTTATACTGAACACGTTCGGTTTCAAATAGATTAATAACATGATCTTGAACTACAGTTTTGCTTATTTTTAAATGCGCACTCCAAAGTAACTCACGTTTATTAACACCTGTAAACCGGAACGCATTTATTTTTATAAGAATTGCGGTTTGCTCTACTGATATATTTATGCGTTCGATAAAATCGTCTAAACTTTTAAACACTCCATTTTTATCCCGCTCTAAAAGCAATTTTTGAATAGTTTTAGCTTCTAAACCATGCAAAAACATAAAACCTAAATAAATTATTTTTCCTTTAATAAAAGCTTCATTAAAACTGGTATTAACACAAGGTGCTTCAATAATTCCACCGTGCATTCTAGCTTCATGCACATATAGTTCCGTACTATAAAAACCACCAAAATTATTAATAGTGGCTACCATATATTCTAAGGGGTAATATGCCTTTAAAAATAAGCTTTGGTAGCTTTCTACGGCGTAAGAAGCCGAATGTCCCTTTGCAAACGCATAACCAGCAAAACTTTCAATTTGTTTCCAAATCTCTTCAACCACATCTAGAGGTTCTCCTTTTTGCTTACAATTATTAAAAAAAAGCTGCTTTACAGATAAAAACTCATCACGCGACCTAAACTTACCAGACATCCCCCGTCTTAACTTATCGGCTTCAGCCAAAGTTAATCCACCAAAATAATGTGCTACTTTAATAACATCTTCTTGATACACCATAACACCATAAGTTTCTGGCATAATATTAAGTAAAACTGGATGTGCCGTTTTACAACGCTCCGGGTTGCGATAACGCAAAATGTATTCGCGCATCATTCCTGATTTTGAAACACCAGGACGAATAATAGAACTAGCTGCCACCAAACCCAAATAATTATCAACTTGTAACTTTTTAAGCAGCATACGCATAGCAGGAGATTCTACGTAAAAACAACCAATAGCCTGAGCATTTCTCAAAATGTGCTTTATGTTTTCATCTGTTTTAAACCCTTTAATATCATGTATATCAATAGGCGGTTTTTCTGGATGATTATATTTTACAATATTGACCGTATCTTTAATTTTCCCTAAACCACGCTGACTTAAAATATCGAATTTATAAAGTCCAATATCTTCAGCAACTACCATGTCAAAATTTGTAGTAGCAAAGCCTTTCGGCGGAAAAAACGTTGCTGTATAATAGTGAATAGGCTTTTCTGAAATAATAATTCCGCTAGCATGAATACCCAAATAGTTAGGAAATCCCTGAATATATTCACTGTAAACAATAACTAATTGCGACAGTTTATCCAAGGTTTTTATATTGTAATGCCCTTTGCTTAACATATCTATTTCAGCTTTTGGCAATCCAAAAACTTTGCCCAATTCACGTACCGATGCTTTAAACTTAAACGTATTATAAACCGCTAAAAGCGCTGTATTTTTAAAAGTTTTAAAAATGAATTCCGTAATATCATCCCGATCGGTCCATGAAAAATCAATATCAAAATCGGGAGGGTTTTTTCTATATAAATTTATAAAACGTTCAAAATATAAATCGAGCTCTACAGGGTCTACATCTGTAATCCGTAACAAATAAGCCACAATACTATTAGCTCCACTACCCCGACCTACGTAATAATAATTTTTACTTCGGGCATATTTTAAAATTTTCCAGTTCATTAAAAAATATGATACAAAATTCTTCTCTTTAATAATGCTTAATTCTTTTTCTATCCGGTTAAAAATAACACCATCGGGTTTTTTATATCGATAATCTAAACCATCATAAGTAAGCTTCTTTAGTAATTTAAAATCTAAATCTTCGCTTTTAGTGTACGATTTTTGATTGTTTGGTATATCACCCGAAAAATCAAAATTTACAGAACATTGATTTAAAACAGATTTTGTGTTTTCAATAATTTCAGGGAATTCATTATAAACTTCACTGAGCACTTTAGCAGAAAGCATGATGTCGGCTTCTTTTCCTTCTTCACTTTTATCTAGTTTACTTAATAGCGTATTATTATCAATAGCACGCAATAAACGGTGTGTATTGAATCCTTTTTTATTTTCAAAGGACACTGATTGAAAAACAACTAGTTTCTCCCGATTTTGATTCCATTTAGAAAATTTAATTTTATTTAAATCTTCTGGTTTTACACCTAAATACTCAAACTTTTTTAAGTTGAAATTTTTACCATATTTATAGGGATAAATAACCAAAGCATCTTCTAAAACATCCGCTTCATTTGGTATTGTTAGGCTAGCATTGTGCAAAAAAGTAGATAAGTACCTATTAATATTATGAAAGCCTTTATTATTTTTAGCAAGCATTACAAATTGTTGCTTCGCACCATTCCTAAAATCTACACCTAACACTGGTTTTATATTATATTTTTTCGACAACCGAACAAAATCTAAGCATGCCGATGTGTTATTAATATCGGTTAATGCCATAGTTTTAAAACCATTTTTAGCAGAAATGGCAAGTAATTTTTCAGGACTTATCGTCCCGTAACGTAGGCTATAATATGAATGACAATTTAAATACATAAGTTTTACAAAATTAGCTACATTTAAAAGTAATTGTTGCTTACATTTGTAGTAAACCAAATTAAATATTTAAAAAAGTCATGAAATTCATTCAATCGAATATTAAACATTTACGGTCTCTGAAAAGTTTTTCTCAGGAGCGTTTTGCGGACGAATTAGGTTGGACACGCTCCATTGTGGGTTCTTATGAAGAAGGACGCTCAGAACCTCCTATAGGTCGTTTAATAGAGCTTTCATCTTATTTTAGTATACCAATAGATATTTTGGTTAAAAACGATTTACGTCGTACTAAAAACACCTCATTCATTGAAGTAGGAAACAAGCGTGTGTTATTTCCGGTAACGGTAAACGATATGGACGAAGATTTAATAGAAATTGTGCCTTCTAAAGCTTCAGCTGGTTATTTACAAGGTTATGCCGATCCGGAATATATTGAGCAACTTCAAAAAATAAAACTGCCCTTTTTACCTACAGGAACACATCGTGCATTCCCAATAAGTGGCGACTCTATGCTGCCTGTAAAAGATGGTTCTTTTATTGTTGCAAAATTTATAGATACTATAACCGATGTAAAAAACGGGCGCACTTATATTGTACTAACCAAAGACGATGGTTTGGTATATAAACGTGTTTATAATAAAATTAAAGAAAAAGACTGTTTAGAGTTACATTCTGACAACAAACTATATACACCATACGATGTAAAAACGGACGATATTATGGAGATTTGGGAATTTACTTGCTGTATTAACACACAGGAATATAGCCAAGAAGAACTTAAGCTAAGTAGCATTGTAAACATGTTTCAAGAACTAAAAATTGAATTAAAATCGATTAAAGGCTTAGAAAATTATGTTTTGTAACCAACGAGCTCATTTTAATATTATAATAACCAACCTAAATAATGATACTTATATAATTTTTTAAAACACCAAAATATCATTAAAAATAAAACAAAAAACCGATGGCTATACAGCTAAAAAAATCTGCACCTTTAACGCTTTTTAATCCTGAAGAAACTGAAAACTCAGGCGCGCTTTATTTCGACACAGGGATTTCGGCAGGTTACCCTGCTCCTACCGAAGATTTTAGCCAACAGCATTTATCTTTGGACACCGAGCTTGTTAGAAACAAGGAAACCACATTTTATGCACGTGTAAGCGGTCAATCTATGATTGGTGCAGGACTAGATGATAACGATTTATTGGTAATAGATAGAAGCATAGAACCCACAAATAATAAAATTGCGGTTTGCTTTTTAGATGGTGAGTTTACTGTTAAGCGTTTAAAAGTGGATAAAGATGAAATGTGGTTAAAACCCGAAAACCCAAACTACCCTATTATTAAAATTACTAGTGATAATAAGTTTCTTATTTGGGGTATAGTAACTAATGTAATTAAAAAGGTATAAATATTAGGCCACATTATACTTAAATATAAAGCATAAAAAATGCGAAGCTAAAGCTTCGCATTTTTTATATAATATAAACTTGATGTTTTAGTCTGCTAAAACAATCAACTTATTGTTTTTTAATTCTAACGTTCCAGAGTTAATTTTTAACAATGTTGCTCCTTTTGCGTTTTTAGTAAATTTATCTTGAACCGCTTCATCTAATTCTACGTTTCCTGAAATTTTCACAAAACCTTCTTTTAAAATAGATATAATTGGCACGTGATTATTTAACATTTCAAATTCGCCATTTACTCCTGGAACAGCAACGCTAGTTACTTCTCCACTAAATAAGGTTGCTTCTGGTGATACAATTTCTAAATACATAATTTTTAAGTATTCCGTAATCAGTATTCAGTATTCAGTCGCGTAATGCTGACTGTTGACTTATAACTGCTTACTAGGTTTACGCTTCAGCTAACATTTTATCTCCAGCTTCAATAGCTTCTTCAATAGTTCCTTTAAGGTTAAACGCTGCTTCTGGTAAGTGATCTAATTCACCATCCATAATCATGTTAAATCCTTTAATAGTTTCTTTAATATCTACTAAAACACCTTTAAGACCTGTAAATTGCTCTGCAACGTGGAAAGGTTGAGATAAGAAACGTTGTACACGTCTTGCTCTACCTACGGCTAATTTATCTTCTTCAGATAATTCCTCCATACCAAGGATAGCAATAATATCTTGTAATTCTTTGTAACGTTGTAATAACTCTTTAACACGTTGTGCACAGTTATAGTGATCGTCACCTAAAATATCAGCAGTTAAAATTCTTGAAGTAGAATCTAATGGATCTACCGCAGGATAAATACCTAACTCAGCAATTTTACGAGACAATACTGTTGTTGCATCTAAGTGAGCAAAGGTTGTTGCCGGTGCAGGATCCGTTAAATCATCCGCAGGTACGTATACCGCTTGTACAGATGTAATAGAACCTCTTTTAGTTGAAGTAATACGCTCTTGCATAGCACCCATTTCTGTTGCTAATGTTGGTTGATAACCTACCGCAGAAGGCATACGACCTAATAATGCAGATACCTCAGAACCAGCTTGTGTAAAACGGAAGATATTATCTACGAAGAATAATACATCTTTCCCTTGTCCTTCACCAGCACCATCACGGAAATACTCAGCAATAGTTAAACCAGATAATGCTACACGAGCACGAGCTCCAGGAGGCTCATTCATTTGTCCGAATACGAAAGTCGCTTTAGACTCTTTCATTCCAGCTTTATCAACTTTAGATAAATCCCATCCGCCTTCTTCCATAGAATGCATAAAGTCATCACCATACTTGATAATTCCCGACTCTAACATCTCACGTAGTAAATCATTTCCTTCACGAGTTCTTTCACCCACTCCAGCAAATACAGATAAACCACCGTGTCCTTTTGCTATATTGTTAATCAACTCCTGAATTAATACTGTTTTACCTACTCCAGCACCACCAAATAAACCAATTTTACCACCTTTTGCATAAGGCTCAATTAAATCGATTACTTTAATACCAGTAAATAAAACTTCAGTAGAAGTTGATAAATCCTCAAATTTTGGTGCTTGACGGTGAATTGGTAACCCAGCTTCTCCAGCTTTAGGTAAATCTCCAAGACCATCAATAGCATCTCCAATTACGTTGAATAAACGTCCATAAACGTCATCACCAACAGGCATTTGTATTGGTGCACCCGTAGCATTAACCTCTGTCCCTCTGCTTAATCCATCAGAAGAATCCATAGCAATAGTACGCACAGTATCTTCACCAATGTGAGATTGTACTTCTAATACTAAAAGCGATCCATCTGCTTTTTTAATTTCTAATGAATCATAAATTTTTGGAAGTTCAGCACCAGCTCCGAATTCAACATCGATAACTGGACCTACTATTTGTGCAACTTTACCTGTAACTTTAGACATTACTTATGTGTTTAATATTATGCGTTTTAATTCAGTGAAAACACTTTGAGTTTTCGCGTGCAAATATAGTGGTTTTAATTTAAAATGAAAGTCGTTTTTATAATAAAAAAACGCATTCCATTGGAACACGTTTTTTATATTTTTAATAATTGCGCTTTTATTGTAATGTAGGCGCGTAATTTGTTGGATAATCTCCCGGATTTGGAACATTACCTGAGTCAATAAAATTAGCACCAAAAGAGGTGTCTATAGCTTCTAAAAACTTGTATGCCATATATGAATATCCTCTTGCTGTTAAATGAATTCCATCTAAACTAACAGCTCCACCTGTTACTAAACTAGCATTTAGTGTGTAATCACCATAAAGAATTCCTGTTGTAGCTAATTCTGATAAAATAGTATTTAAATCTACTAAAGCAATATTATCATTAGCATCTGAAACAGCTTTAATGGTAACGTTGTAGGCGTCTGTAGCAGTTTTAATAGCAAGTTGTTCTTCTGGTGTTAAAACCCATTGATCAGCTAACGGAACCGCAACACCGTTTATACTTTGTGCGTTTCCAGGGATAGCTTCTGTTCCTATAAAAGAAGAAGAACTAAGCACAAACAAATCATCTGCAGTAGCTTGTCTATACTTTGGAATTCCAGCGAAAGCAGGATTAATTGCTCCCAAATCGGTCAAATCTTCATCAATAATAACAACAGCATTTTGTCCTTCAGTAAAATTTATAGTTCTTTTCTCAAGCTCTTCAGCAGTAAACAGACCAGTAGCTTGCAATGCAGCGTAAGCCTGCTGTAAACCTCCATTATATGTCCCATAAGCAGCAACACTATTTAAAAAGCCAGCAGTAGCAGCATCTAACGGAATTGGATTATATGGCACTGTTGTAAAATGTGGTAAATCTGTAATATAAGGCACATTTGTAACCACACCTTTAGCTCCTCCACTAGTTAAAGTAGAAACTAAACCACTTAACACATTAGCAAAAACATTAGGATCTGTAATGTCATTACTTCCATATGTAGAGGGATCTAAATTACCTTGTTGATCTACTCCGCTTCCACCTGAAACAGCAAAACTTAGAACATCATTCGCTCCCATTTCTGATAAAGTAAAAAATGTAGGGTTTTGTGCCATAGCATCTCCTAACATAGTTGCACTTGGACTTGATGCTATTCTAACAAAGTAAGGATTAGCATAAGAACCTAATCCAGCAAGACTACCGTAAGAATCTGATAATAAATGAAAACTTTTTGCTCCAGGAACACCTAAATTACTAAAAGGTCCTGTTGGATTATTTAAAACAATATCTGTAGACACCGTTACTGGGCCAACCACAGACTCTAAAGGCACTGGAGTAGAACCCCCAAAAACAAGTCTTGGTTCTGCTATTCTTGTACCGCCAGCTGCTAAACCTCCAAAATTATCATTGGTTATAGGTTGTGTAAAATCTCCACCTCCCGCAACAGCAAATTGATTGGCTAATAAATTTGGAAAAGAATTATTTTGTCCCGCCATAAAAAGCGCACCATCTGTATATCCTGCTGTAAAAGATGCTCCAAGAGACACATAGGTTGAAAAATTGGCTGATCCAGAAGTTAGTTCAGGTAAAACCTCAATTCCTTCTTCTCTATTAACATCTTCAATTTCGTTACAACTTGTAAAACCAATTAAAGCTGATAATACTAATATATATTTTGAGTTTATAATTTTCTTCATCTTATAAATTATTAATTGTCCATGAAACATAATACATTGATCCAATATGACCTGTACCAACTGCGGTGAAATATTCATCTCCTAAAAGATTTGTTGCACCTGCCTTAAAAATAGATTTCATAGATGGAACCTTTAAGTTAATTTGTGCATCTACAACATGGAATTCCGGAACAACACCATTAGCAAAAGTTGCTTCCCAATAATAATCGTCACTAAATCTATAGGCTACGTTAAACCCAAAGTTTTTAAACAAATCTGTATTACCAAAAGACGCTTTAAATTTATGTTCTGGCGTATTAAAGTTTGTTGTAAAATCTGGATATGCTTCACTATCGAAATCTAGTTTTGCATAAGTATAACTTCCGCTTAAATCGAAATCACCAAATACCTTGGTTGATAAACCAATAGAAGCTCCATATGAATTCACATTTGCCTCAGAATTTGTATATGTGCTATAGGCTTGGCTATCTCCATTTGCTAAAGCTGCAATAGATAAAGGCTCACCTACATTTCCGTAAAGCGGAGCAACCACAACTTCTTGAGAGATAAAATCTTTGTAACTATTGTAATATGCACTAAAATCTATAGTAATACCGCTAAATTTACCTCTATAACCTACCTCAGCGGAGGTTACTTGCTCTGGTTTTACTATATCTGGATTTGCAACTTCTAATACTGCTGGATTTCCTGTAGCAGCTAATTCTAATGCAGAACTCGCTGTGTAAGAATTATTGTAAGCTGCGGCTCCCGTTTGCGTTACCGAAGATTGATTTGTTGCTGCAACTCCTCCTGGCGATAAATCGTAGTTTCTTGTCCATCTATCCAAATTGGTTGGTGCAGAACCTACCAAAATAGCTCTACCTGCATTTAAACCAATAAATAAATCTTGAGTTGTTGGGTTTCTAAACCCTGTTTGAACAGAAGCTCTAATATTATGATCTTGATTGAGTGTAAGGGCGGCAGAAATTCTTGGAGATACAAATCCATCAAAAAATTCAGACTTATCAAAACGAGCAGAACCTGTTAATTTTAACTCCATTTCTTCATTTAGCTCTATATTTTTCTGAATTTGAGTATAAATTCCAAATTCTGAATACGTAATAGGGCCATCGATATCAGTATAAATAGTACCTGAAGAATTTAAATTATATTTTCTATAAGATCCACCAACTTGAATATCGGCAAAATCAATAAGATGACTGAAATTATAATTTGCATCGGCATGATAGTATTTTGATGCATCTTGAAACTTAGAACCCGTAGTTAAATCTGGATCATTTATACTTCTATTAAATGCAGCTACAAACTCATCAGACCCAGGAAGAAATCTACCAGTATCGGCAACTTCTCTTGCTGCAGCATGTGCTTGAGTTTCATTTGCGCCTCCAAGTGTTGCAGAAATAAATGCTCCTGTATATTCACCGAACCATGTATTATTATCTTTCCAAGCACTATTAATATTAATACCTGTAAAAACCATATCATAAGAATCTCCTGCTTTATCGGATACAACATAACCTCTTACAAAGAAATTATCATTTTTGAATTCAAGCTTATGTTGTTGTTGAAAAAAATTATTAATATTATATCTGTTTGTACCTTGATAAATTGTTGAACCCGTTCCAACCTTACCGACGTAAGATATTTCAAAATCATTTTCCCATGGACGGTAGTACAATCCCCAGTCAGATTTAATACTGCTTGCATTATAATTCGTTAAATCTCTTTCATCATACCCCGTTCTACTTACTTCAACTAGAGGCACCAGGTTCGCTAAAGCAGGGTTAGGAAGTTGAGCTAAAAAGTCTTCACTTTCAATTACATTTTTTAAATTGGTAGATACTTCATCCCCATAGACATTAATACCATCATAGTCAATATTAGCTCTAGTTCCTCCAACATTAGTTTTATCTTCTTCGCTAACAGCTGCCCAGTCGGTTCCTTTTAAATAGCCAAAGTTAACTTTTGCAGCAAATTTATTACTAAACTTATATGCGGCACGAATACTAACATCAGTATATTCATTATCACCAGAAGCCTCTTGTGAAGTAATACCTCTTTTTACCGACGCACTAATACCTTGATGATCGAAAGGATTTTTACTTCTCATAAATAAAATACCATTAAAGGCATTTGCTCCGTATAATGCAGAAGATGCACCAGGAAGTAATTCCACACTTAAAACATCGGTTTCCGTCATTCCTACTAAATTTCCAATAGGAAAGTTTAAAGCTGGTGTAGAATTATCCATTCCATCTACTAATTGCATAAATCTATTATTAGCAAATGTTGCAAAACCTCTTGTGTTTACAGATTTAAAAGTTAAACTATTGGTGTTAACATCTACCCCTTTTAAATTTTCTAAACCATCATAAAAATCGGCAGATGCCGTATTTTTTATTTCTTTTAACCCAAAACGTTCTACTGTAACAGGAGATTCAAATATTCTTTCGGGAGTTCTAGATGCAGAAATAACGACTTCATCTAAAGAGTTACCTTCTTTTAATATAAAATCGATTTTTTGATTTTGCTTTGTGACTTGTATGGTAACAGTTTCAAAACCGACACTACTAGCTTGAACTTTAAACGGTGGGTTTTGATTGTAGGTTAAAGAAAAATTACCATCAAAATCGGTAACATTTCCTGTAGAAGTGCCAAGAACTATAATATTGGCTCCAGGAATAGGCTGACTATTATCGTCAACAACCGAACCTGTAATTGTTGTTTGTGAAAAGGATATGCCACAAAAAAACAACATAAAAAAAGAGAGAATTGCTTTCATTTATCTTAGTTAGTTTAGATTTAGAATAGCAATATATGTATATTAAGTATTATTTACACACAAAAAAGTAAAAAAATTATGCGCGCATAGCACTTATTAACAAAAAACCATCGATAAAATTATGATTTTGACAAAAAAAGAGTGGTATAAATGAAAATCAGCCTGATTTCAATACTTGAAATCAGGCTGATTGAATTTTAACTTTATATAAAATATTACTCTACCGTAACAGATTTTGCAAGGTTACGCGGCTGATCGACATTTTTGTCTAGCAGCACAGCAATATGATAAGATAATAATTGTAGTGGAATGGTTGTTAATAAAGGAGAAAGCGACTCTAAAGTTTCTGGAACTTCAATAACATGATCGGCTAACTCTTTAACTTGTACATCACCTTCGGTAACTATACCAATAATTTTACCCTTTCGAGATTTAATTTCTTGAATATTACTTACTACTTTTTCGTAATGTCCTTTTTTTGTTGCAATAACAATAATTGGCATATTCTCGTCAATTAAAGCTATTGGTCCATGTTTCATTTCTGCCGCAGGGTAACCTTCAGCATGTATATATGAAATCTCTTTTAATTTTAATGCACCTTCTAAAGCTACAGGAAAGTTAAAACCTCTACCTAAGTAAAGCATGTTTCTGGCATCTTTATAAATATCTGCAATCTTTTTAATAGTTGCATCTGACTCTAAAGCTTGTTCCACTTTTTTAGGAATCATTTCTAACTCTAATAAGTGCTGACGGAAATCTGAACTACTAACAGTTCCTTTTGCTCTTGCAAGTCTTAAAGCCATAAGCGTTAAAACTGTAATTTGAGTTGTAAAAGCTTTTGTAGATGCTACCCCAATTTCCGGACCTGCATGTGTATAAGCTCCCGCATCTGATTCTCTAGCAATAGATGAACCAACCACGTTACAAACACCAAAAACAAAAGCACCTTTAGATTTCGCTAATTTAATAGCAGCTAAAGTATCGGCAGTTTCACCAGATTGTGAAATAGCGATAACAATATCGTTTTCTGTAATTATAGGATTTCTATATCTAAATTCTGAAGCGTATTCAACCTCAACAGGTATTCTAGCTAAATCTTCAAAAATGTATTCTGCAACTAAACCAGCATGCCAAGATGTTCCACAAGCTACAATGATAATACGATTGGCATTTAAAAACCTTTTCATGTTATCTTCAATACCTGCCATTTTTATAATAGCGTCGTTGCGTAACAATCTACCTCTATAAGTATCGGTAATAGCTTTTGGTTGCTCGTATATTTCTTTCAGCATGAAATGATCGTATCCACCTTTTTCAATTTGCTCAAGATTTAACTGAAGCTCTTGAACGTATGTATCAACGATAGAATCATCTTTTATTTTTCTTACTTTTATTCCTTTATGGAATCTAATAACCGCCATTTCTTCATCTTCTAAATAAACGGCATTTTTGGTGTATTCTAAAAAAGGAGAGGCGTCACTAGCGATAAAAAACTCATCTTCATTTTCACCAATACCAATAGCTAACGGACTTCCTAAACGAGCCACAACTACTTCTTCTGGCTTATTTTTATCGAAAACAGCAATAGCATAAGCACCAACAACTTGGTTTAATGCAATTTGAACTGCTTTTCCTAATTTTACTTTTTCTTTCTTTTTTACATCTTCAATTAAGTTGATAAGAACTTCCGTATCTGTATCTGACTGAAATGTATATCCTCTTGATTTTAATTCTTGCTTAAGAGCATCGTAATTTTCAATAATTCCATTATGGATTATTACTAACTCCCCAGAATTTGATAGATGCGGATGAGAATTAACATCGTTTGGCACACCATGAGTTGCCCAACGCGTATGGCCAATACCAACACTACCTGTTTTAGTTATTTCTGCAGTAGCGCGTTCTTCTAAATCGGCTACTTTACCTTTAGTTTTGGCTACCTTTAGGTCTTTCCCATCAAAAAGAGCAATTCCAGCACTATCGTACCCTCTATACTCTAATCGTTTTAAACCTTCAATTACTATCGGATAAGCTTCTCTGTATCCAATATAACCTACAATTCCGCACATATGTTGATGTTTTTAATTATTTGGTTCTGTATAAAACACTTTAAATTTCATTATTTTCTCGTCATCAACGCTTTCATTAGAACCATACAACACTGTACCTCTTGGAGTAATAACCGATGCTGCTGGAACATTAGTTACATCTTCAGTATCACTATCCGCAACTTCAGCATTTGTTATATAATTCACGTTGGTTGATAAAACTAAACCAATTTTGGTGTTCGTTGAATCGTTGACCAAGATATTATTTAAATGCTCTGTTAAACGAATTTTATATTTATAATTACCATTTTCATCGATAACACGTTGACCTAGACTAATTATCTTAGAATTAAACGGATCGGTACTAGATTCGATTGGATCGAATTGATAATCGATAGTAGATTGACTATTATTTACATCGTAGGCATAGATTCTATCAAAATGGCTATAATTTTTACCATTAGAATCATCTGGAAACGCCTGCATAACCTCATTTTCAGTCACAACAAGTTGCGCATCGTTTACTAAACGGTTTAAAACATAATTACCGTCCTCGTCTTTTTCATAATCATCTCCACTAGGAATTCTAAAACTATCTAAGAAATCTTTTTTAGCGGCATCATCTTCAAATAAATCGACAACAGCCATAGAGTTTCCTGAACCTTTTAGGTATAAAGTTTGGTCGCCATTAGTTTCATCTCCATCTGCTAGAGTAACCTCTGTAATGCTATTTACAAAAGTATTTAATGTATTACCTGCAAAAGATAAAGTATAAGTACCTTCGAGAGTTTCATCTACAGTTGTAGAATCGTAATTATAATTTATAACAATATTGGCTTCGGTAGATGCCATATTTAATAACACCATGTTACCGTCGTCGTCAATCGCTTCCGCTTTAAAAAACAGACCTCTAAAATAATTTTTAAAGTTATTTACGTTACTCAACTCTGCCCCGCCTTCTTTATTAATTATTAAATTTGTCCAAAACTCAGTATCTAACTCTACTTTATAAGCTGGTGCACTTCTTGTTGTTAATTCATCATCAGTTCCCGCATCTGTAACCGTAATAATAACAGAGTTACTAGGTGTTACATTTACTGGGCCATAAATTAACTGCTCTTTTAAATTATCGAAATTAATAATAGAACTCCCATTATAAACCATATTATCAGAGCTTCCGTCTGAATATGAATAATACTTTTGAGCAGAAACTCCGTCGAGATCAGTATCTCTTAAAAAATAATCGTTTTTATAAATAGATAGCTTAAACGGTTTTACTGCGCCTGCATAATCACCATAAAGAGAATCTTGAATAGTGTATTCCGCATTACCATCTTCATCGTAATTATTAATTCTACTATAGTAAGGAATTGTAAGTACAACTGAAGTTATCTCTGGATTATCACCAAAATCAGGATCATAACTAGATGGGGTTACTTGTGTAACAATACTTGCTGTAGTTTGCCCATAAGCTGGATCATTAAAAACTCCTAATAAGTAAGATGATAAACCATTTACTTGTACAGATTCTGTTTTTTTATTGTAGGCTACAATAGGAATTTCGTATGAATTAGTGCTAAAATTAGCATTATCTTTTCCTAGAACTGCGCTGTCTAATTCTGTAAACTCTTTGTCGCAAGCAACAAAACCAGTTAATACAAATACGAATGCCGCAGAGAATTTAAGGGCTTTAAATGTCTTTTTCATAAGTTGTTTTAAATGAATTTTGAGAAGGCTAGCCTAAAACTTCGTTGTTAAAGAAGTTTGTATAAGCTTCACCAAATTCATCTTTGCTTTTATACTCTAAAATAGGTTTATTAGATGCTTTTATGTAAGCATCTACTTCTTCTGTTATATCTTCAGACCCTACAATTAGCGCATCGGAGTAATCAATAGCAACTTTCATTAAGTTGTTGTAAGTTGGTTCTTCGAGCACCTTTATAGCATCTTCATTAATATTGTCAAATTTAACTTTATTAATCATATCTTTATTTAACGTATTGTTAAAACTTTGATTGTATATCGAAGTCACAATTTTACTTTGGTTAAATAAAGGCTCGTCTTTATAATATTCTTTTAAATAAACTGGCAATAAAGAAGCTAACCAACCATGTACATGTATAATATCTGGAGACCAGTTTAGTTTTTTAACGGTTTCTATAACACCTTTTGCAAAGAAAATAGCACGCTCATCATTATCTGAAAATAATTTTCCAGCTTCATCTGTTAACGTTGCTTTTCTTTTAAAATACTCATCATTATCAATAAAATAAACCTGAATACGCTCTTTTGGAATAGAGGCCACTTTAATAATTAACGGCATATCTAAATCGTTAATCACTAAATTGATACCTGATAATCTGATAACTTCGTGTAACTGATGTCTTCTTTCATTAATATTCCCGTATCGAGGCATGAAGATTCTTATTTGCCCTCCTTGTTGATTTACTAATCTTGGCGCTTCAAACGACATTGACGAAATCTCTGTTTCCGGTAAATAAGGAACTACTTCAGATGATACGTATAATACCCTCTTATCTTTCATATGTTTATTTTTGATGACTTTTAACTTATTTTCAATAAAAATTAGCAGTAAAAACCTTTAGTTTGCTACGAATTCTCATTAAAAAACACGCAAAAGTACAAAATTTTATGCAGATTGCTTGTAAAATCTTAAGTTTGCAAGCGTTAAATTTTAAATAAAAGGTGGAAGTTTACTCGGAAAAACAACAAATTACGGCTGCAATTGATGCCAAAAAAGCTAAAAAACAAACTCTAGGATTAGTACCTACCATGGGTGCTTTACACGAAGGACATTTACAATTAGTAATAAAGGCTTTAGAAGAAAACGATCTAGTTGCGGTTAGCATTTTTGTTAACCCAACTCAATTTGATAATTCTGATGATCTCGACAAATACCCGAGAACTTTAGAAAACGATATTGCATTATTAAAAACAGTAAGCGAAACCAGAATTATGGTTTATGCTCCCACTGTAGATGATGTTTACGATGGTAATACCGTTTCTGAAACTTTCGATTTTGATGGATTAGAACATGAAATGGAAGGCAAGTTTAGAAATGGGCATTTCGATGGTGTTGGCACCATTGTAAAACGTCTTTTTGAAATTGTAAAACCAAACAAAGCTTATTTTGGTGAGAAAGATTTTCAGCAACTACAAATTATTAAAAAGCTAGTTGAAAAACATCAAATACCACTAGAAATAGTAGGATGCAAAATTCATCGCGAAACTAACGGCTTAGCAATGAGCTCTAGAAACACAAGATTAAAACCGGAATATAGCACCGCTGCCCCCTTCATATATGAAACACTAAAAACTGCCAAAATAAAATTTGGCACAAAAAGTGCTAATAAAGTAAAGGAATGGGTTGAGAAACAATTTAAAAATCATGACTTATTAAAATTAGAATATTTCATAATTTCCGAAGTTGAAACCTTAAAACCATTAAAACGAAAATCGAACAACAAAGCATATAGGGCATTTATAGCAGTGTATGCAGACGATATTAGACTTATTGATAATATCGCACTAAATTAATTATCTTTGCCGCATGCAAATTCAAGTAGTAAAATCTAAAATACACAGAGTAAAAGTAACCGGTGCCGACTTAAACTACATTGGTAGTATCACTATTGATGAGGATTTAATGGAAGCCGCTAACATTATTCAAGGTGAAAAAGTTCAAATTGTAAATAACAATAACGGCGCTAGACTAGAAACCTATGCCATTCCTGGACCAAGAAATAGTGGGGAAATCACCCTAAACGGAGCCGCGGCACGACTAGTTGCTCCTGGCGATGTGCTTATTTTAATAACTTATGCTTTTATGGATATAGAAGAAGCTAAAGTTTTTAAACCGTCGTTAGTTTTCCCTGACGAAGCGACCAACTTACTCAAATAAGCCATTTGAATAAACGAGCAAAAAATATACTTAAAATTACACTCCCATTATTATTGGGAGTTTTTTTAGTCTGGTATTCACTATCGAAAGTATCTATTAGTAAAGTTATTGAATACGCACAAAACGCCGATTATACCTGGATTATTTTAGGTGTTTTTCTCGGTTTATTAAGTCACCTATCTCGCTCTTATCGCTGGCTTTTTATGCTAGAACCCATGGGTTACAAAATAAAATTTGGCAATAGCATTATGGCCGTTTTTGCAACCTACTTAATAAATTACACCATACCCAGAGCAGGCGAAGTTGCCCGAGCGTCTATATTAACAAACTATGAGGGCGTACCTTTTGAAAAAGGCTTTGGAACCATTGTTGCTGAGCGCATTGCCGATATGTTAGTTATGCTAGGTATTATTGCAATTACACTTTTTCTACAATTCGATTTTATATATGGTTTCTTAATTGAAAAGTTTAATCCCTTAAAAATCGGAATTGCTCTTTTTATCTGCGTAATACTCGGTCTATTATTTCTAAGATTAATAAAACGAAGTAAATCCAAACTCGCTTTAAAAATTAGAAATTTCGCTAACGGACTTATTGAAGGCGCACTAAGTATTTTTAAAATGAAGAAGAAATGGGCATTTATCTTTCACACTCTTTTTATTTGGGGAATGTACTTACTCATGTTCTACGTCACTTCATTTTCTATAACCGAATTGCATGGCATTTCCGCTGGAGCAATTTTAATAGGTTTTATATCGGCGAGCTTTAGTATTGCCGCAACTAACGGAGGTATTGGCTCCTACCCTTTAGCTATTTACGCCGCATTCTCTATTTTTGGTATTGCAGAAGAACCAAGTATCGCTTTTGGATGGATTATGTGGGCCTCGCAAACGTTAATGGTTATTCTTTTTGGAGGTATTTCTCTAATTTACTTACCAATTTATAACAGGAAGAAAACCGTAAAGCAAGAACCGCCAGCACATTAAGATTTCAGGACACAGAGCGCAACACTTTTCTTTTTTTGAATTCTAATCGCTTATTTCTTACCTTGCCATAATTAAATCTCAAATCATTTTTTAAAATGAAGAAACTTACCCTTTTAGTTTTTCTGTTTAGCCTAACCTTTATAAACATTGAAGCCCAAGTAAAATATGAAACTTTCGAATCTTCTAAACTAGGGGAAACACGACAAATAAAAATTCAACTACCACGAGGTTATGATTCTAACGAAGATAAAAGCTACCCTATTTTTATAGTTTTAGATGGTGATTACTTATTTGAAGCCGTTGCCGGAAATGTAGATTATTATTCTTATTGGGAAGATATGCCAGAATCTATTGTAGTTGGTGTAAATCAAATAGAAACACGATATGAAGATTGTTTATACTCTGAACAAAACTCTCTACCTGTTGAAACTGGAGCTGCTTTTTTTGAGTTTATAGGTCAAGAACTTGTTCCTTACATTGAAAAAACTTTTAGAACTGTAAACTTTAGAATTGCTGTTGGCCATGGCCAAACAGCAAATTTTATAAACTACTATTTACTAAAACCACAACCGTTATTTCAAGGCTATATATCTATTAGTCCAGAATTAGCGCCAGCCATGTTAGATTATATTCCTGAAGGCCTAGCTAAAGCAGAATCCAAAATATTTTACTATTTAGCAAACACAAATAACGATGGATCATCTGTAAAAAAAATGACCAATACACTAAATACAGATATTGCAGCTCTAGATAATAAAAACTTAGCATATAATTTTGATAGTTTCGAAGGACCATCTCACTACTCGGCGCCAACACATGCCATTCCAAACGCCATTGAAAACATGTTTCATGTATTTCAACCCATTTCAAAAAAGGAATACAAAGAAACGATACTGGAGTTAGAAATTTCACCCGTTTTATACCTTGAAGAAAAATACGAAAGCATTAATCAGCTATTTGGAATTGACAAAAAAATTCTAATCAATGATTTTAAAGCCATTTCCGCAGCCATTGAAAAAAATGAACTTTACGAATATTACGAAGCTTTAGGTAAACTAGCAAGAAAAGCATATCCCGAAACTCTTTTAGGCACTTATTACATTGCACGTTTTTACGAAGAAACTGGCGAGCCTAAAAAAGCGATGCGAACCTACCAATCGGCTTACACACTAGAAGAAATCGCAGGCATTACCAAAGATGAAATGCTAGAAAAAGCCAATTTAATTAAAGAAGATTTCGGTTACTAGAACCTAAACACAAACTAAATTCCAAATTTGAAAATGGCTAAAGTAAAAACCACTTTTTTTTGCCAAAATTGCGGCACGCAATATGCTAAATGGCAAGGACAATGTAATGCTTGTAAAAATTGGAACACCATAGTTGAAGAGGTTATACAAAAACCTGAAAAAAGCGATTGGAAAACACCAACTAACAACGCTAAAAGAGTTTCTAAACCTTTAAGACTAAAAGAAATTGACTCATCTAAAGAAGCACGATTAGACACTTCAGACGCTGAATTTAATCGCGTTTTAGGTGGCGGTATTGTTCCCGGCTCTCTAACACTTTTAGGAGGAGAACCTGGTATTGGGAAAAGTACGTTGCTACTTCAAATATCACTAAAACTGCCATATAGAACGCTTTACGTTTCTGGGGAAGAAAGCCAAAAGCAAATAAAAATGCGCGCAGAACGTATTAACCCAAATAATGAAAGCTGCTACATTCTAACAGAAACAAAAACACAAAATATTTTTAAGCAAATTGAAGCCTTAGAGCCAGATATTGTTATAATAGATTCAATACAAACTTTACATTCCGATTATATAGAATCATCTAGCGGAAGCATCTCACAGGTAAAAGAATGCACTACCGAGCTAATTAAATTTGCAAAAGAAACCAACACTCCAGTAATTTTAATTGGTCACATCACTAAGGATGGCAATATAGCAGGCCCAAAAATATTAGAACACATGGTAGATACAGTCCTTCAATTTGAAGGTGATCGCAACCATGTATTTAGAATTTTACGTGCTCAAAAAAACCGTTTTGGTTCAACTCACGAACTTGGTATTTACGAAATGTTAGGATCGGGATTAAGAGAAGTTTCTAACCCTAGTGAAATTTTAATTTCAAAAAAAGACGAAGAACTTTCGGGTAATGCCATTGCTGCAACCCTAGAAGGCATGAGACCTTTAATGATAGAAGTGCAAGCCCTAGTTAGTACAGCTGTATATGGCACACCACAACGGAGCGCCACCGGCTTTAATGCTAAGCGCCTTAATATGTTACTAGCTGTTTTAGAAAAACGTGCCGGTTTTAGATTGGGAGCAAAAGATGTGTTTTTAAATATTACAGGAGGCATAAATGTTGATGATCCCGCAATAGATTTAGCGGTAGTTGCCGCTATTTTATCTTCAAATGAAGATGAAGCCCTACCTGCTAATTATTGCTTTGCAGCCGAGGTTGGCTTATCTGGAGAAATTAGACCTGTACAGCGCGTGGAACAGCGTATTCTAGAAGCAGAAAAACTTGGGTTTTCAACTATTTTCGTGTCTAAATACAATAAAATCACACTAAAAAACACCGTTATTAAAATTCAATTAATCTCAAAAATTGAAGATTTAGTGGGTTTTGTTGTTTAATATTTTTTTTATCACTTTAATCTGTAAGAAAAAAACTGTCTACCGAAAAAATATACCTTTAAACAATTTACTTTTTTACAATATAAAAAAAAAACATACTTTTGTCTTAATATTTAACATACTAAGTCACAAAATATAAGGCTTAATTATTTGAAATATTCTTCCCTCGAGTTTCATTTCAGTATTTTTTTATTATCTAAAGCACAATTTATTTTATTTATTGTTTCACATTCATTTAGAACAAGAAACAGTAACTGAGACAAACATGGTCACGATTATAAAAAAAGCTATGTAGAAAAAAACCAATTATTTTAACTAGTTAATTTTGATTTTCCCCAAATCTATTAATTATGACAAAAAAAGTACTATTAAACCTGCTATTAGTTAGCTTAATAACTGCTTCCGCCATAGCACAAACCAACGCGCCTAGTATACAAACAGGTGTAACTTTCCAATGGGCAGACACCCAAATTACATCAACCCAACCGGCAACTATTAAAACTATTACGGTTAATAATATTGTTTATTTAGACTACGGAATACCTATTGGCTACCAAATGACGCAATTGGGCACCACCGGCGATGGAGCAAACCATATTAAGTTAAACGGAACAAATATAGAAACAACAAGTGCAAGCGCCACATGGAATAATTCTGCATTAGCCGCTTTTCAAGATTTAAACCTAAATCATTATTTTGAAGCTGTAGGTAATGGAAAAAATATTTGTAATAATTACACCTCAGAAGAAACAACCACTGCCCAACGACAAACCCTTACCTATGGAACAGGAATCATAGCAAGTTCAAGCGGTGTTATTGCCATTACCGAACGAAGCGCTAATAATTGCTACCATATAGAACTCTTTGGAATTCCTGTTGGTGGCGGTGCAGAACAATCGTTAGGAGAAACTTTTGTAAACAATACATCAGTTAAATGGGGATTTGGTGGTACAGGTACTAGCGGTAACATAGGGACGCCTGGAGCCGTTAATCCTCCTCCAGCTGGCTCAGATTATTGGTTAAGTGATCGTGTTGTAGAAAACCGAGGAACCATTGGAATTGCATTGTTTTACTTAGATGATATCGCGCCAAATGGCTCACTCATTACAAAAGCACAATTAACAGCATCCACCACAGACCATGGAGACGGGAAACTTTTCATCTTAACATTAATAGATCAAGATAATGATGGATTAAGCGATGTCGATGATTTAGACGATGATAATGACGGTATTAAGGATACAGACGAATCTAACGGAATAGATCCTTCCGCAGATCATGACACGGATGGTATACCTAACTATCAAGATACCGATTTCTGTGCTTTAAACCCTAATGGTATTTGTGCTAACCTCGACAATGATAATGACGGCATTCCAAACCACTTAGACCTCGATAGTGATAACGACGGTATTGCAGATGTGAAAGAAGCTGGAGGAGGTATCGATATTGATAATGATGGCAAAGCAGATGGTGATATAGGCACCACAGCAACTACCATTGGTATTCCTGCTTCCGCTGGAACAGGAATAACACCTATTAACACAGATGGAAATGGCGGTTTTGACTTTTTGGATATCGACTCAGATAACGATGGAATTCCGGATAACGTAGAAGCACAAACCACTTTAGATTACATAGCGCCAAGCGGAACAATAAATCCTTCTACAGGAATATATAACAATTATGTCTTCGGATTACTTTTAACAGATACAGATAATGATGGTACGCATGATTATCGAGACATCGACAGTGATAACGATGGTACACCTGATATAGAAGAAAACGGCTTAGCAAATACCGCAACAAATATCGATATAGACAATGATGGTTTAGACAATGCTTTTGAACCTAATAGTATTTTTGATACGGTTTGGGATGTAAATGAAGATATAGAAAACCCTTCAAACTTATCTATTCTTCCAGACGCAGATGGAGATTTAAATTTTGGAGGCGACCTAGACTATAGAGATTATTTTAATGTTAACCCGCCATCTTCGGCATCGATAGATTTTGATGGTGTTGACGATTATTTAACCGGAGAAAGCCTTTTAGATGGTTTAGGAGAAATCACAATAATGGCTTGGATAAAAATAGACCCATCAAATGCCGGCGTCTCTAATATAACTATTGCTGGCGAAGATATTTCTTGTAGATTATATGTAGGAGGAAAAGGCAACAAACTCCTTTTTGGAACAAGAACCACTGCTGGTATTACAAGCGTTGTAAACGGTATTAGTATTAATTACGATGAGTGGCACCACGTTACCGGTACATTTTCTGCAGCAACAGGAACTCAGGTGATTTATATCGATGGAAAAATAAAAACAAAATCAGTAAAAGCAAATCAAATTGGTCAAACCATTAGAAACACATCAAGTTGGACAGGAAATTTTGAAATAGGTCGCAGATCACGCAACCATTCTGACATGCAGCATTTTAATGGTGAAATTGATGAAGTTCGTGTATTTAACAACGCACTAACCGAAGATCAAATACAAAAACTTGTTTACCAAGAAATAAAAGATAATTCAGGACTCGTTAGAGGAACAACCATACCAAAAGATATTGTTGATATTCCAACAGGAACAACTGTACCATGGAATAACTTAATAGGTTATTACCCAATGACAGATATAAAAACCTCGACAACTTCAGATTTTTCAAACTCTAGCAACCATTTAACCCTGCACAACATAACCACTATACAAGAGCAAACAGCGCCAATGCCTTATGAAACCGTAAATGATGGAGATTGGACAGCACGAAACACATGGCTACATGGTGATGTTTGGGATGTAACAAGCACAAGCGATAATAAAGACTGGAGTATTGTACACGTTAAAAATAATGTGGAAGCAAACCACGCCGTGAAAAATTTAGGCTTATTTATTGACTCTAGTAAAACCTTAACTATAAACGGAGATAACCAAGTTGAAAACAACTGGTATTTAGAACTAAACGGGGCCTTAGATTTAATGGGCGACTCACAGCTTTTACAAACCATAAACAGTGATTTAGTAACCTCTGAAAATGGTAAAATATTAAGAAGACAAGAAGGAACTTCAAATGTATATTGGTACAACTATTGGTCTTCTCCTGTAGGAGCTACAGCAGCTACTGCTTTAACAGATAATAATGCCGCTATCAATAACTCTAATAATTCAACCTTTAACATAGACATGATTAAATTCAACCCTGGTTTACAAGGTCGATTTACCTCTAGTTACAGTGGCTCAGGAAGTATTAGCACCTATTGGTTATACACCTTCACTAACGGATTAACCTATTGGGATTGGAGAAAACTTTCAATATCAGCGCCTCTTAACGCCGGTGTAGGATATACTCAAAAAGGAACTGGAGCTCCAGGGGACACACAAGAATATACTTTTGAAGGAAAACCTCATAACGGTACTATTCTAATAGATGTTATCGATAAAGGCGGCGATGGATCGGTGGCTAGCGTTTCTAAAACAGAATACCTACTAGGAAACCCTTATGCATCAGCCATTGACATCCATAAATTCATCGATGACAATGAAGGTGTAATAGATGGTACATTGCAAATTTGGCAACAATGGAGTGGTGCATCTCATAATTTAGCAGATTACAATGCTGGTTATGCACAAGTTAATAAATTAGGATCTACTAGAGCTCGTCAATTTGTAGGGCTTGCTGATGAAACTATTGGCGGGGAAGCCGGAACACTTTTACCAACTAAATACTTACCTGTTGGACAAGGTTTTGTTACTGAAATTACAGCAACCGGAAAAGTGCAGTTTAATAATAGTCAACGTGTGTTTGTAAAAGAAGCCGATGCAAACGGATCAGGCACTACAGGATCTGTTTTTCTTAAAGGTGTAAATGCAAAAACGACTAATACAACAAGTGAAACACCAGAAGAAACAACCTTTCAAAAAATTAGATTAGAGTTTAACTCAACAACCGGACCTGAAGCAAAACGAGAACTTTTATTAGGTTTTAGCGAAGAAACATCAGATAGTTATGATTATGGTTATGGTGCCGAATCTGACGATACAAACAACAACGATTTAAACCTAGACCTGGAAGGTAAAAACATGAATATGCAAGCCTATAGTCAAATAACAGACGATAAGGTTGTACCGCTAAACTTTAAATCTTCAGGAGATAATAGCTTCGAGATTAAAATAACAGAAGAAATTAATTTAGACGAAAACCAAGAAATCTATTTACGTGATAATTTATTAGGCTTATATCACAATTTAAAACAAGACACAGGCTACACCTTTACCTCTACTCAAGGTGTTTTCAATAAAAGATTCAAAATTGTATTTCAAGATGAAGCACAAACCTTAAGTAATGAAGAGGTTACAACTACAGAAAATTTCATCTACTTCCAAAACAAAGAAAACACCTTCTATGCTAAAAAACTTAATAGTGAGGTTACTAAGCTTGCTTTGGTTAACATGAGAGGTCAAACCGTTTTAGAACAACAAAACGTATCCTCTACAGAATTAAATAATGGTATTAAATTTAACAATTTAGCAACAGGAACTTATGTTGTTTGCTTAAGAACACAAGCCAATGAGGTACTTACTAAAAAAATTGTTATTAACTAATTGTTAATTTCAAATACATATTTTAAAAGACCACAACTTATGTGGTCTTTTTAGGCTCCGACATAATAAAATAGAGTATAAATAAAAACATTTCACCGAATAAAAATGCTTTTAATCTGATTTTTGCTTTTTTTACTCATTTATTTAATTTACATTTGTGACCGTATTTAATATAATGGGTCTCAACAGTATAAGGCTTAATTATTTGAAATATTCTTCCCTCGAGTTTAGTTTCAACTAAAACAATTTAACAACAAGTTAAAATATCTTGTAATGACGCATAAAGTATCTAAACCATATTTTATTCTTCATTCTAAAATTTAGTCTAATATTTAATTTCCGTAAAACACAAATTAGATTATCTAAATGCAAGATTACTTAATGTGCATAATTATTATATAAATGAAAATAAAACTACACTTATTACTTTTTCTATTGGGAGGACTTTTAACCTCTCAATTTGCTCTTTCTCAAGATGCCGATAACGATGGTGTATACGATGAATACGATGTTGACAGCAATAACGATGGTATTATCGATCCTCCATATACTTGTCCCGCAATTTCAGGTAGCGCTAACGCACAATCAGATGCGGTAACTTGGACCAAAAACGGCTTAAAAGTCTTTACAATTGGTAACAACACGAATGGTTTGGGGTACCAAGAATCGGGGTTCGAAAAAGAAGTTTTCTCTAAAGGAGAAGCATTAACAGTTTTAGACGGTGTAAACGACTATAGTTTCCCGGCTAGCTCTTGGACTTCGGGTAGTGCAAACACTAGTGTAGGTACTTTTGCAAATGGTACAATAAGTTACGAATCTAACTACTACAGAAGAACAACCTCACCAAGAATAGCTTTATTAAGATCAACCACATCGGGTGGTTTTTCCTCCGCTAATTCTGGCCATGCTATTTATGTATATCCTGAAACCGCGGCACAAACTGGAGATTACTATACTGTAAACGTAAATTTTACAGTTCCTGTGAGATCGTTTAGTTTGGATATGGTCGATATTTACGACACTAATCTAGACACAGGAGCCGTTAGCAACTATGAAGTTTATGCCGATGATAACCTCGTAGGTTACTTTAGTAATACTTTTATTGGAAATGATGTTGTAGCAAACTTAAAGTTATACGATGCCGATGGTGTACTAAAAGGATCCATAGCATCTGGGCAAAATATTGAAAACACATTCGGTATAACTGCAGATTCTGGTATTAAAAAAATATCTATTAAACACATTGTTATTTCTGGACAAATGGCTACTAACACTCATGAGCCGCATGGTTTAGACACATTTGCTTATAGTTTTGTTTGCGCTGCTCCTATAGACTTAGATTCAGATAACGATGGTATTCCAAACAATGTTGAAGCACAATCCACTTTAGGCTACAATGCACCAAGCGGAACTGTTAACACGACCGGATTATATCAAGGATTATGGAATAATTATGGTAGCGGCTTATCTCCTGAAGATACAGATGGTGACGGAACTCCGGATTACTTAGATTTAGATAGTGATAACGACGGAACTCCAGATATTGAAGAAAACGGAATGGCGAATACTATATCTGGCACAGACACTGATAACGATGGTTTAGATAATGCCTTTGAAGGATCGAACACAAACGACCCTTTAGATGTAAATGATGATATTAACAACCCTTCGGACTTATCTATTTTACCTGATACAGACGGAGATTTAACTTTAGGTGGAGACCTAGATTACAGAGATGGACTAGATATTTTTATATCTGAAGCTACTATAGATTTTGATGGTGTTGACGATTATCTTGATTCGGACCCCTTTATTACAGATTGGAACGAAGCCACCATTATGAGTTGGGTAAAAATAGAAAACACTAACTCAGGAAATCTCCCTAAAACATATAGCATAGCAGGCCAAGAATCCCTGAAACTTTTTATTACAAAAGGCAGGACCCCTGCATTTACTGTAATAACGCAAGCTCAGGTAACAGCAGGCAGCAATTACCCGAGCAATAACATTCAAGCACAACCAGACCCTTCATTCAATATAAAAATGAACAATGATGTTTGGTACCACGTAGCAGGTGTATTCAACTCATCAACTAAAACCATAAAAATATTTCTTAATGGAGAGCTATTAAATACCATAAGTGACCCTAATCTTGATTCTGAGCTTATAACAAAAAATTATAACGGATCGAAACATATTTATGCAACAAGAGAATTTACAATAGGAAGATACCCAACAAATACAAGCGTAGCTGGGGCAGATCATTTTAATGGTGAAATAGATGAAGTACGAGTATTTAATAAAGCCTTAACTGATAATCAACTTCAACAAATTATCTACCAAGAAATAGAGGAAGTAAACGGAAATGTTGAAGGAACCATTGTTCCAAAAAACTTAGTTGACTTTAGTGATTCTAGTACAAACGGGCAAACTATACCGTGGTCAAGCCTTCAAGGTTATTACCCAATGACAGATATAAAAACCTCGACAACCTCAGATTTTTCAAACTCTGGTAACCATTTAACCCTGCACAACATAACCACTATACAAGAGCAAACAGCGCCAATGCCTTATGAAACCGTAAATGATGGAGATTGGACAGCACGAAACACATGGCTACATGGTGATGTTTGGGATATAACAAGCACAAGCGATAATAAAGACTGGAGTATTGTACACGTTAAAAATAATGTGGAAGCAAACCACGCCGTGAAAAATTTAGGCTTATTTATTGACTCTAGTAAAACCTTAACTATAAACGGAGATAACCAAGTTGAAAACAACTGGTATTTAGAACTAAACGGAGCCTTAGATTTAATGGGCGACTCACAGCTTTTACAAACCATAAACAGTGATTTAGTAACCTCTGAAAATGGTAAAATATTAAGAAGACAAGAAGGAACTTCAAATGTATATTGGTACAACTATTGGTCTTCTCCTGTAGGAGCTACAGCAGCTACTGCTTTAACAGATAATAATGCCGCTATCAATAACTCTAATAATTCAACCTTTAACATAGACATGATTAAATTCAACCCTGGTTTACAAGGTCGATTTACCTCTAGTTACAGTGGCTCAGGAAGTATTAGCACCTATTGGTTATACACCTTCACTAACGGATTAACCTATTGGGATTGGAGAAAACTTTCAATATCAGCGCCTCTTAACGCCGGTGTAGGATATACTCAAAAAGGAACTGGAGCTCCAGGGGACACACAAGAATATACTTTTGAAGGAAAACCTCATAACGGTACTATTCTAATAGATGTTATCGATAAAGGCGGCGATGGATCGGTAGCTAGCGTTTCTAAAACAGAATACCTACTAGGAAACCCTTATGCATCAGCCATTGACATTCATAAATTCATCGATGACAATGAAGGCGTAATAGATGGTACATTGCAAATTTGGCAACAATGGAGTGGTGCATCTCATAATTTATCAGATTACAATGCTGGTTATGCACAAGTTAATAAATTAGGATCTACTAGAGCTCGTCAATTTGTAGGGCTTGCTGATGAAACTATTGGCGGGGAAGCCGGAACACTTTTACCAACTAAATACTTACCTGTTGGACAAGGTTTTGTTACTGAAATTACAGCAACCGGAAAAGTGCAGTTTAATAATAGTCAACGTGTGTTTGTAAAAGAAGCCGATGCAAACGGATCAGGCACTACAGGATCTGTTTTTCTTAAAGGTGTAAATGCAAAAACGACTAATACAACAAGTGAAACACCAGAAGAAACAACCTTTCAAAAAATTAGATTAGAGTTTAACTCAACAACCGGACCTGAAGCAAAACGAGAACTTTTATTAGGTTTTAGCGAAGAAACATCAGATAGTTATGATTATGGTTATGATGCCGAATCTGACGATACAAACAACAACGATTTAAACCTAGACCTGGAAGGTAAAAACATGAATATGCAAGCCTATAGTCAAATAACAGACGATAAGGTTGTACCGCTAAACTTTAAATCTTCAGGAGATAATAGCTTCGAGATTAAAATAACAGAAGAAATTAATTTAGACGAAAACCAAGAAATCTATTTACGCGATAATTTATTAGGCTTATATCACAATTTAAAACAAGACACAGGCTACACCTTTACGTCTACTCAAGGTGTTTTCAATAAAAGATTCGAAATTGTATTTCAAGATGAAGCACAAACCTTAAGTAATGAAGAGGTGACAACTACAGAAAACTTTATCTACTTCCAAAACAAAGAAAACACCTTCTATGCTAAAAAACTTAATAGCGAGGTTACTAAGCTTGCTTTGGTTAACATGAGAGGTCAAACCGTTTTAGAACAACAAAACGTATCCTCTACAGAATTAAATAATGGTATTAAATTTAACAATTTAGCAACAGGAACTTATGTTGTTTGCTTAAGAACACAAGCCAATGAGGTACTTACTAAAAAAATTGTTATTAACTAATTGTTAATTTCAAATACATATTTTAAAAGACCACAACCTATGTGGTCTTTTT
>NZ_JBISHH010000024.1:0-826773 GCF_045066735.1 Algibacter sp. Ld11
TACTAAGCTTGCTTTGGTTAACATGAGAGGTCAAACCGTTTTAGAACAACAAAACGTATCCTCTACAGAATTAAATAATGGTATTAAATTTAACAATTTAGCAACAGGAACTTATGTTGTTTGCTTAAGAACACAAGCCAATGAGGTACTTACTAAAAAAATTGTTATTAACTAATTGTTAATTTCAAATACATATTTTAAAAGACCACAACCTATGTGGTCTTTTTTTATTTTAAAAAATTAATGTTTTAAGTATAATTCCTTAAATTCGCAACCTTACAAGAATTGATGATAAATGAGCGCTAAATTTCCTGAATACAAAGGACTTGACTTACCAAACGTTGCAGACCAGATCTTAAACTATTGGCAAGAAAACAACATATTTGAAAAAAGTGTAGCAACTAGGGAGGGCAACAAGCCTTTTGTGTTTTTTGAAGGTCCACCTTCGGCAAACGGATTACCTGGTGTACACCATGTTTTAGCACGTGCTATTAAAGATATTTTTCCGAGATACAAAACCATGAAAGGTTACCAAGTTAAGCGTAAAGCTGGCTGGGACACCCACGGTTTACCTATTGAATTAGGCGTAGAAAAAGAATTAGGCATAACCAAAGAAGATATTGGTAAAACCATTTCTGTAGAAGATTATAATGCTGCTTGTAGAAAAGCAGTAATGCGTTATACAGATGTTTGGAACGACCTGACTCAAAAAATGGGTTATTGGGTAGATATGGACGATCCATACATTACTTACGAACCAAAATACATGGAAACCGTTTGGTGGTTATTAAAGGAAATATACACTAAAAATTTAATGTATAAAGGTTATACAATCCAGCCTTATTCACCAAAAGCGGGAACAGGTTTAAGCTCCCACGAAGTTAATCAACCTGGCGCTTACCAAGACGTTACAGACACCACTATAGTTGCCCAATTTAAAGCTATAGAAAGCACCCTGCCAGATTTTTTACAAAATGAAGGTGACATCCATTTTATTGCATGGACAACAACACCTTGGACATTGCCGAGTAATACCGCATTAACCGTTGGTCCAAAAATAGATTATGTTTTAGTTGAAACTTATAACCAATACACATTCAAACCTATGAATGTTGTTTTGGCAAAACCCTTGGTTAACAAACAATTTGACGGAAAGTTCAAAAGAGTAGAAGAAAAATCGGCACTTTTAGAATATAAAGATGGAGATAAAAAGATTCCTTATTTCGTTGTAAAAGAATTTAAAGGAAACGATCTTGTTGGTATAAAATACGAACAATTATTACCATATGCCCTACCAAACGACAATCCCGAAAACGCATTTAGAGTAATAGCCGGAGATTTTGTAACCACTGAAGATGGAACAGGAATAGTACACACCGCTCCAACCTTTGGTGCAGACGATGCTTTAGTTGCAAAACAAGCAACGCCGGAAATCCCGCCACTTTTAGTAAAAGATGAAAACGACAATTTAGTCCCACTTGTAGATTTACAAGGTCGATTTAGACCAGAAATGAAAGAGTTTGGTGGTAAGTATGTTAAAAACGAATATTACAACGATGGTGAAGCACCAGAGCGTTCTATAGACGTTGAACTAGCCATAAAATTAAAAGAAGAAAATAAAGCCTTTAAGGTTGAAAAATATAAACACAGCTACCCACATTGCTGGAGAACGGATAAACCAATTCTTTACTACCCATTAGACTCTTGGTTTATTAAAATTACGGATGTAAAAGGCCGTATGCACGAGTTAAACACTAGTATAAACTGGAAACCAAAATCTACCGGAGAAGGCCGTTTTGGTAACTGGATAGCAAATGCAAACGACTGGAACCTATCTCGTTCTCGTTATTGGGGAATTCCATTACCAATTTGGAGAACGGAAGACGGTAAAGAAGAACTTTGCATAGGTTCTGTAGAAGAGCTTAAAAATGAAATGACAAAAGCAGTTTCAGCTGGAGTTTTAGAAAAAGCTATTTTTGAAGATTTTGAAGTCGGAAATAACTCTGAAGAAAACTATGCTAAAATTGATTTACACAAAAACATTGTAGATGAAATTGTATTAGTTTCTGCAAGCGGACAACCTATGAAACGCGAAAGCGATTTAATTGATGTATGGTTCGATTCTGGATCTATGCCTTACGCACAATGGCATTATCCTTTTGAAAACAAAGAAAAAATTGACGGAAACAAATCGTTCCCAGCCGATTTTATTGCAGAAGGTGTCGATCAAACACGTGGATGGTTTTACACATTACACGCTATCGGAAGTATGGTTTTCGATTCTGTGGCCTATAAAAACGTAGTATCGAACGGCTTAGTGCTAGACAAAAACGGACAAAAAATGTCTAAACGTTTAGGCAATGCAGTAGATCCGTTTGAAACTTTAGGAAAATATGGTGCCGATGCAACACGTTGGTATATGATTGCTAATGCAAATCCTTGGGATAATTTAAAATTTGACTTAGAAGGTATAGAAGAAGTAAAACGTAAATTCTTCGGAACACTTTACAACACCTATTCTTTCTTTCAACTCTATGCAAATCTTGATAATTTCAACTATAGCGAAGCCGATATCCCATTAAACGAACGTCCAGAAATAGACCGATGGATTCTTTCAGAATTACATACATTAATTCAGAAAGTGGATGCTTTTTATGCTGATTACGAGCCAACAAAAGCAGCTAGAGCTATTTCAGATTTCACACAAGACTATGTAAGTAACTGGTTTGTACGTTTAAGCAGAAGACGCTACTGGAAAGGTGATTACCAAAAAGATAAAATTTCGGCATATCAAACACTTTACACCTGTATGGAAACTATTGCGAAATTAGGAGCACCAATTGCACCATTCTTTATGGATAAATTGTATTTAGATTTAAATTCAGTAACCCAAAAAGAATCTTTTGAGAGTGTACACTTATCAAATTTCCCAGTATTCAACGAGAGTTTTGTTGATAAGTCTTTAGAAAACAAAATGGAAAGCGCTCAAATTATTTCATCGTTAGTACTTTCATTACGTGCTAAAGAAAAAATAAAAGTAAGACAACCATTACAAAAAATAATGATTCCTATTGATAGTGAATCTCAAAAAAATGAAATTTTAGCGGTTGCAGACCTTATAAAATCTGAGGTTAATGTAAAAGAAATTGAAGTTTTAGAAGACGCTTCGGATATTTTGGTAAAACAAATAAAACCAAACTTTAAAGTTCTTGGACCACGTTTTGGCAAAGACATGAAGGCTGTTGCGCAATTAGTTAATAACTTCACTGCTAGCGACATAAAAGACATTGAGCAAAATGGTATTTTGGAAGTCGAAGTTAATGGAAAAAATATTACCTTAGAACGTACAGATGTTGAAATAACATCTCAAGATATTGAAGGATGGTTAGTTGCAAACGATGGGGCTTTAACGGTCGCTTTAGATGTAACAATTTCTGAAGAGTTACGCAAAGAGGGAATTGCAAGAGAGTTAATAAACCGCATACAAAATTTACGAAAAGACTCTGGTTTTGAAGTAACAGACCGTATAGATGTTACTTTTCAAAAAGATGAGCATATCGTAAAAGCCGTAGAAGCAAACCTTGCGTATATTAAGTCGGAAACTTTAACAAACGAATTAAAAATTATTGATAAATTAGAAGATGGTATAGAAATTGCTTTTGATGAAGTAAATACCAGATTATATATCCAAAAAAACTAAAACTATGGCAGAAAATACTGTAAGATATTCGGATGCTGATTTAGCAGAATTTAAAGTGCTAATAGCCGATAAGATTAAAAAAGCTCAACACGACTTAGCACTAATACAAAGCGCGTATATGAACGACCATAATAATGGTACAGAAGACACATCGCCAACGTTTAAAGCCTTCGACGAAGGTAGTGCAGTAATGAGTAAGGAATCTAACTCGCAATTGGCTATACGTCAAGAAAAATTTATACGCGATTTAAAAAACGCTCTTATACGTATTGAAAACAAAACTTATGGTATTTGTCGTGTTACAGGAAAATTAATAAACAAAAAACGTTTAGAGCTTGTGCCACACGCTACATTAAGTATCGAGGCTAAAAACATGCAATAATCGCAATTAAAATTTTATATTTGAAACGTCTCATGCTTTTATGAGACGTTTTTCATTTATATGCTTTCTGCCCTTCCTGTAAAAGGTGGCAATTTAATTAATAACACTAATGTCTTTAAAAAAATCAATCCTACTTATCGTTATACTATTATTAATCGACCAGATTAGTAAGGTATATATTAAAACACATTTTGCACTTCATGATAATGTTGAGGTGTTTAATTGGTTTAAAATCTATTTTATAGAAAACGATGGTATGGCTTGGGGCACAAAAATTAGTGATTTTATTTCTTTTATTGATGATAGAAGTGCGAAAATAGCCTTAACCCTATTTAGAATTTTTGCCATTTTCGGTATTGGTTATTGGCTAATTGATGCCACTAAAAAACAGAGCTCAAACATATTAATAACGGCTATTGCATTAATATTTGCTGGTGCCTTAGGCAATATTATAGATTCTGTATTTTATGGTGTGTTATTTGAAAGCAGTATGAACCAGGTAGCTACATTTTTACCAGAAGCAGGCGGGTACGATAACTTATTACATGGTAAAGTAGTAGATATGCTTTATTTCCCTCTATTTCAAGTCGATTTACCACAATGGCTACCCTTATACGGTGGACAACGGTTTAACTTTTTCGAACCCGTTTTTAACGTAGCCGATATGGCTATAAGTACAGGTTTTATAATGTTAATTGTTTTTAATAAGAAAGCTTTTAGCAAAAACTAAGTTAATTACGCGACTAAAACTCGTAAACACTATTAGGTGTTACGCAATAATTTAGGCGTACATCACTTTCAAAAACATCGGTAATTTCGGCGGAAGCCTCAAAAAAAGACAAGCCTATTTTAATGGTTTCGGGCTTACATTTCGCTAAAAACCTATCGTAAAAACCCTTTCCGTAACCTACGCGATTCCCAAATTTATCAAAAGCCAAAAGAGGAATAAAGACAACTTCAACCTTATCATCTAAAATCTCGATACCATCAACAGGTTCAGGAATATTATAGCTATTCTTTTTAATAACCATGTTATCGGTTAACAAAAAATGCTGCATATCACCCGTTTTAAAATCACTTTTAGAAATTAAAATGTTTTTATCTTTTCCCGATAAAATATTTAGAATAAAATCAGTATTCACCTCTTTATGTTCTTCAATAGCTAAAAAGACATGGTAAAAAGAATACTCCCAAACGGGTAAAGCTAAAAGCTGATTAGCAATAGCTAAGCTAAAATCTTCAATTTCATCTAAAGATAAATCGTTTCGAAGGTTTTTATATGTTTTTCGCAATTCGTTTTTAGTCATACCAAATCAGGTTTTGAAAACTTAAAAGTTAGTGCTTCAAAGACGTAGAAATATGAAATAAGGCATCACCTTGATACACAATTGGCGATTCGTTTACATTAATAATATACCCGGAATTTGGTGCTTTCACTAAATACTCAAATTTACCATACGGATCGGTAATATTCCCGAGCACCTCTCGCCGTTCAACATACGACCCTATGGCTACGTCTGGCTTAAACATGCCCGAATATTTTGCACGCTGCCATTTACTATCATCAATAAAAATAGTGCTTTTTTTAGGTGTAGTCGATTTAAAATTAACACCAAGCATGCCTAAATATTTCAAAACACGCTTAGACCCATTAACTCCAGCACTCGTAACAGCTTCATCAATATGATTAGATTTACCACCTTCAAAAAGCAATAAAGGCTTTCCTAACTTATAGCAAGTTGTTCTAAACGATTTTGATAAATTTTTAGAATATAAAACAAAAGGCGCTCCAAACGCTTTTGCTAAGTTATTAAGCTCAACATCTTCTTTTGTATAACGCAACTGTGGCGCATTAAATCGACCAGAGCCTCCGGTATGGAAATCTAAAATAATATCGACATGTGGTAAAATTCTATCAACTAACTTAAACGCAACACGAGCTGCTAAAGACCCTGTTGGGCTCCCTGGAAATACACGATTTAAATCTCGCCCATCGGGGAATTCTCGTTTTAAATTTATAAAACCAAAAACATTAATAACCGGAATACAAATTATGGTTCCTATTTTAGGTTTATTAATACCCTTAGCAATAAGTTGCCTTACAATTTCAACTCCATTTACCTCATCGCCATGAATTCCAGCTGTAAAAAGTACAATTGGCCCAGGTTTTTTAGCACGTGAAATTATAACCGGCACATTTACAGGTGTAGAGGTATGCAAATTAGCGACATCAAAATTAACCTCTCTGCTCTCTCCCGGACCTATATCTTCTCCTAAAATAGTTAATATGTTGTTGCTTAATTCTGGCATTTATTTTGTGTTTTTTTCAATATAAACAATAATATTTTTAGCAATATTTCTTCCTGTAGCAGCTTCAATACCTTCTAAACCAGGTGTAGAATTCACTTCTAAAAGTAATGGCCCTCGCTCCGATTGCAGCATATCTACTCCGCATACTGGCAACTTTAATGCCGTAGCCGCATTCATAGCTACCTTTAACTCATCGTGATTAAGCTTAACAATCTCTGCAGATCCACCGCGGTGCAAATTAGATCTAAACTCACCCTCTTTACCTTGGCGTTTCATAGCACCAACTACTTGGCCATCTACAACCAAAGCACGCAAATCTGCACCTTTAGCCTCAGCAATATATTCTTGTACCAAAGCACGAGCTTGCAAACCATTAAAAGCCTCTAGAACAGATTCTGCAGCATTTTTAGTTTCGGCTAAAACCACACCTAAACCCTGAGTTCCTTCCAATAATTTTATAATAACAGGTGTTCCTCCAACATGTTTAATAACACGCTCTACATCACGAGAATAATTAGTAAATACCGTTTTAGGCATACCAATTCCTGCTTTAGATAAACGTTGAAAACTACGCAATTTATCGCGCGAACGTATAATAGCGTCGGATGTTACGGTAGTAAAAACACCCATCATTTCAAACTGGCGCACTACAGCACACCCAAAGAATGTAACCGATGTTCCAATTCTAGGAATAATAGCATCAACATAATCCAAATATCGATCTTTATAAAAAATAGTTGGTCGTTCTTTTTCAATAATAATGTCGCATTTTAAAGGATCTATAACCTCTACTCTATGACCTCTTTTTTCTCCTTCTTCCACCAAACGTTCGGTCGAATACAATTGCGCATTACGCGATAAAATTACTATGTTCATTGTTTTTTCATTTTAAAAGAAACCTTTTCCAAATCCACATCAATCAAAAATTTTTGCTTTAAAAACTGTCTTCCAATCAATACCGGATATTTCATATCGCTTCTCGTGCTTAAAGTTAAGTTAATCTTGTACGTTTTACCAAAGATTACCACCTCAGATTTTACTTTATATCTATTTTCCTTAAAACCGTTACTACTTTTCACATTAGTTCGTGTAAATTCGGTAAACACAATCTCCGTATCACCAAAATTTTGATGTACATCACTACTAAAACCGCATTTTAACACATTATTTTCCTCAATTATTTCCGTACAATGTATTGCCGACGTGTAAGCCCCGCTATCCATTTTTACATCAATATTAAACAAACCTAATGCTGGAAAATCAAAAACATCGGTTCTACCTAAAATTTTTTTACTCATTTTAATATTTCAATTTGGGCGTTACCACAAGGGTCGGGCTTTCGGCAGTCGCTTTTTTGTGTTGCATAAGTGCAACCACACAAAAAGAGCTCCAACAAGGCCTCAATCCCTAACGCGGTAAAATCCGCCAACACCTATTTCATTTGCTAAACAAAACACTTCTAGTAAAATAGAAGTCATTTTTAAAAGTGGCGAAAGTATACAATTAGTCCATTCAAAAAACATTTTTAAAAAATAATTTCAATCTACAATTTAATACGCATAAGTTATAACATCTATTCTTATAAATTCGTGAGTTCACTACCTAAAAAACATCAATAAAATAATTACCTTTGAAACAATGGATACCCCTAATTTAGATATACAATTAAAAACTTTACCAAACCAACCTGGTGTTTATCAATATTTTGATAAAGATGACACTATAATTTATGTTGGTAAAGCCAAAAACCTAAAGAAAAGAGTAACCTCTTATTTCACTAAAACCCACGATAACGGTAAAACTCGAGTATTAGTAAAAAAAATAGCCAACATAAAGCACATTGTAGTCGATACAGAAACCGATGCGCTTTTGTTGGAAAACAACTTGATAAAAAAATACAAGCCGCGATACAATGTTTTATTAAAAGACGATAAATCGTACCCATGGATTTGTATAAAAAACGAACGTTTCCCACGCGTGTTTTCTACTCGCCGGGTTTTTAAAGATGGTAGCGATTATTTTGGACCATACACCAGCGGCAAAACCGTTTACACACTTTTAGATTTAATAAAAGGACTTTATAGTTTACGTACTTGTAATTATAATTTATCTCAAGAAAAGGTAAACTCCGGTAAATACAAAGTTTGTTTAGAATACCATTTAGGGAACTGCAAAGGTGCCTGTGAAAATAGAGAAACAGAAGCGCATTACAATGAAAACATAAAGGCCATAAAAGAAATTTTAAAAGGTAATTTTAAAGACTCCTTACAGCAATTTAAACAGCAAATGCGTGATCTAGCAGATAATATGCAGTTTGAAGAAGCGCATAAAATGAAGGAAAAAATCCAGGTTTTAGAAAATTACCAAGCCAAATCGACAATTGTAAATCCAAAAATCAGCAATGTTGATGTTTTTTCTATAATGAGCGACGAGGGTTTTGGTTACATCAATTTTTTACAACTATCATACGGTTCTATAATTCGCTCGCATACTTTAGAAATTAAAAAGAAACTAGACGAAACCGACCAGGAATTACTAGAGCTCGCCATTACCGAAATAAGGCAACGCTTCAACTCTAATTCTAAAGAAATTTACGTACCGTTTAAAGTTAATCTAGGAGAAAACTTAAAAGTTACAGTACCTCAATTAGGCGATAAAAAACATATTTTAGATCTATCCCTTCGGAATGCTAAGTATTTCCGAATGGAACGTTTTAAACAAATAAAAATAGTAGATCCAGATAGGCATGCCAATCGGATTATGGCACAAATGAAAGCCGATTTACGTCTTTCTGAAGAACCTCGCCACATTGAATGTTTCGATAACTCCAATATACAAGGCACAAACCCTGTGGCAGCATGCGTGGTATTTAAAGACGGTAAGCCAAGTAAAAAAGATTACCGTCATTTTAATATAAAAACTGTAGTTGGCCCAGACGATTTTGCTTCCATGGAAGAAGTGGTTTATCGCCGTTACAAACGTTTAGTAGAAGAAGAACAGCCCTTACCGCAACTTATAATTATAGACGGTGGAAAAGGCCAACTCTCATCTGCATTAAAAAGCATAGATGCCTTAGGCTTAAGACATGCCATTACGGTGATTGGTATTGCAAAACGTTTAGAAGAATTATTTTATCCAGATGATCCAATTCCATTATATTTAGATAAAAAAAGTGAAACCTTAAAAGTGATACAATTTTTAAGAAATGAGGCCCACCGTTTTGGTATAGAGCATCACCGTAATAAACGCAGTAAATCGGCCTTGAACACCGAGCTAGAAACCATTCCTGGTATTGGTGATAAAACTATTGTAGAATTATTAAAACATTTTAAATCGGCAAAACGCATAGGAAATGCCAAATTAGACGAACTGGAAGATGTAGTTGGCGTATCGCGAGCTTCAAAAATTTATACTTTTTACCATGACAAAGAAAGTTAAATCCATAATCACATAAAAGTTAAAATAAAACCATTGATAAAAAAAACCACAATATTACTTCTTATTCTGTTCATTGGCTTTTCCGCGAAAGCGCAACACAATAAAGAAAAAAACACTCCAAAAGTAGGTTTGGTATTAAGTGGTGGTGGCGCAAAAGGACTCGCGCACATTGGGGTTTTAAAAGTAATTGATAGTTTAGGCATAAAGGTAGATTATATTGCCGGCACCAGTATGGGCGCAATAATTGGAGGCCTTTACGCTTCGGGCTACTCAGGTAATCAACTCGATTCTATTTTTCACGAAGTAGATTTCGACAAACTTATTAGTGACGATTTACCGAGGGCTTCCAAGACATTTTCCGAACGCGACAATGCCGAGAGATACGCTGTAAAATTACCCTTCGATAATTTTAAAATTAAATTACCGTCGGCACTTTCTCGTGGCCAAAACACCTATAATTTATTTTCAACCTTAACGCTATCCATTAACAAAACGAACGATTTTAGTAAATTACCTATTCCGTTTTTTTGCATTGGCACAAACGTAGAAACCGGTAAGCAAGTTGTTTTACAAAGTGGTGATTTAACACAATGCATAATGGCTAGTAGTGCGCTTCCATCGCTTTACCAACCCGTTATCATTGACGATAACGTACTTATTGATGGCGGTGTAATTAACAACTACCCTATTGGAGAGTTACGCGCAAAAGGCATGGATAAAATTATTGGTGTAGATGTACAAGACGATCTACTAAACCGTAATGAGCTTACCTCGGCCCCTGATGTTTTACTGCAAATTAATAATTACAGAACAGTAAGCGACATGAAATTAAAGAGGACGCTCACCGATATTTATATTAAACCTAATATTAAAAAGTACAATGTAGTGTCTTTTAATGAAGGTCGAGAAATTATTGAAAGCGGAAAAGTAGCCGCAATACAAAACCTAGAAGCTTTTAAAGCTTTACCGCTTCGAAAAAAAGTACAGAACCTTAAAGAAAAAGTACCCGACAGTATCATTATAAATAACTTATCGGTAAAAGGCCTAAATAATTACACGCGCGCCTATGTTTTAGGAAAGTTGAAACTAAAACCTAATGAAAAAATAAGCTATACAGACTTTATAAAAGGTGTTAACAATTTGGTCGCCACCAATAATTTCGATTCTTTTCAATATAAATTAAACCATACCGGAGCTTCGGAAACTTACGATTTAGAAACATATTTAACCGAAACTAAAAACACCACCTTTTTAAAACTAGGTATTCATTTTGATGATTTATACAAAAGCGCCCTTTTAGTAAATATCACAAAAAAACGCCTGCTATTTAAAAATGATATTGCCTCTTTCGATTTTATTCTAGGCGATAACGTACGCTACAATTTCGATTATTTAATAGATAAAGGTTTTTACTGGAGTGTAGGGTTACGTTCTAGCTTTAACACATTTAACAAAAACATAAGCGCAAATTTACTGCTAGAAGATAGTGAAATAGACGCTACAGGATTAAATAAAATAGGCGTAGAACTAGACGACCAAACCAACCAGTTTTACCTACAAACCCTTTTTAGGAAAGATTTTGCTTTCAGTATAGGCGCAGAGCACAAACGTTTAGAACTTAGCTCGGAAACCTTTTTAACCGATAGCCCAGACGAGGAGTATGTATTCGAAAAAACAGATTACTTAAGTGTGTTTGGGAACTTAAAATTAGACACCTACGATAATAAATACTTCCCTAAAAAAGGCGTCTACTTTAATGGCGACTTACACATGTATTTGTTTGCCTCTAACTTCAACAAGAATTTCGATAATTTCTCGATTGCCAAAGCAGAAATGGGTTACGCCTTTAGTGCATCGCATAATTTAGCATTTAACTTAAAGACAAGCGGCGGCTTTAAAACCGGAAACAAATCTACCAAAACCTTAGACTTTGCACTAGGTGGCTACGGCAACAACCTTATAAACAACTTTATACCATTTATTGGTCACGATTTTATTTCCCTTACGGGGAATAGCTATGTAAAAGCATTTGCTAGTGCCGACTACGAAATTTTTAAAAAACACCACATCACACTCGAAGCCAACTGGGCTAACATAGATGATGATATTTTCGACTCTGGCGAGTGGTTCTCCCTTCCCGACAATAGAGGTTATGGCTTAGGCTACGCAATCGAAACCTTAATTGGGCCATTACAAGTAAAATACAGTTATGCGCCAGAGTTAGGCCAAAGTATTTGGTTCTTTAACTTAGGCTTCTGGTTTTAGCACACCAATTACGATTTATTCAAAATAAATTTCATATATCAATATATAATTCAAAAATTTACGATATTTGTGGTAATATGACACTGTTTTGGGCAAATTTACTTCAGCACCTTAATTTTCTTATCAAGAGAAATCCTGAATAAGCAGGCAATATTGTATCTTTAAATCACTTTTTAAAGTGTAACGCTATACGCTTTACAACCATTAATTATTAACTTATAATTCTAAAAAGTATGCCTATTTATCATAAACTAGGAAACATTCCTCCTAAAAGACACACACAATTTAGAAAGCCAGACGGCAGTTTGTATGCCGAGCAATTATTTGGTACCATTGGTTTCGATGGTATGGCAACCAATAGCTACCACGAGCAACGGCCAACACAAGTAAAAGCCATAAAAAACCAATATAGTGTAGCACCAAAAATTGCTTTAAAAAACAATATAAAATCGTATAGATTAAAAGGTTTTCAAGTAAAACCAGAACACGATTATTTAGAAAGCCGCAAAACCGTTTTAATAAATAGCGATTGCGCTATTATTTTGGCCGCTCCAAAACAATCTACACAAAATTATTTTTACAAAAACACCGATGCCGACGAGCTCATATTTATACACAAGGGCACCGGGAAACTGCGCACACACTTAGGAAATCTCAATTTTAAATACGGCGATTACCTTTTAATTCCACGTGGCATTATTTATAAAATAGATTTCGACACCGAAGACAATAGGCTTTTTATAGTAGAATCGCGTCGCCCAATTTACACACCAAAACGTTACCGCAATTGGTTTGGGCAACTTTTGGAACACGCTCCATTTTGCGAACGTGATATTCGCCGTCCGGCAGAATTAGAAACCCATAACGAAAATGGCGATTTTTTAATAAAAGTAAAAAAACAAGATGATATTATAGAAATGGTTTACGCCTCGCACCCCTTTGATGTTGTGGGTTACGACGGTTACAACTATCCGTACGCCTTTTCCATTCTCGATTTCGAGCCCATAACCGGTCGCATACACCAACCGCCACCAGTACACCAAACCTTCGAGACCGATGCCTTTGTAGTATGCAGTTTTGTGCCACGGCTTTACGACTACCATCCGCAATCTATTCCGGCACCATACAACCATAGCAATATCGATTCCGATGAAGTTTTGTATTATGTAGATGGTGATTTTATGAGCCGTAACGACATCGATCAAGGTCATATTTCTCTACATCCTGCAGGTATTCCACACGGTCCTCACCCAGGAGCCACCGAACGCAGCATAGGTAAAACAGAAACCAACGAACTCGCTGTAATGGTAGATACTTTTAAACCACTAATGCTAACCGAAGAAGCCATAAAAATTGCCGACGAAAACTATTATAAATCTTGGTTAGAAGAAAATAATAAGTAGCTCATCCTGCTTTCCGCTATATCTTTTTACAAAGCTATTTTGAAAATATTTAAGAGATGTTACTGTCATTAAAATTTAGCAAACGCAAAGTATAGTACATTTCAAGATTTGTAAAAAGGATGCCGCTGCAATCAGGGCTAACCAAACCGCCAACATAAGGCTTAACCCAAAAACACTCAAATCTCCAGTTTGAGCACCTTCTAAACCAGAAGTTTTATCATGGATACATTACTATGAATTACAGTAAATTACCAGCCGATCCAAGTTCCCTAGTATTGGGCATTGTAGCCTTAGTATTAGGGTTTGCAGGCTGTTGTTGTTATGGTGTTTTTGCCATTATACCTTTAATAATAGCCGTTATTGGCTTAGTAAGTGCTAATAGAAGTTTAAAAGAATTTGGCAACAATCCAGAAGCCTACACACAACAGACCCGCAGTAATGTCTCTACAGCACGCGTTTTAAACATAATAGCCATTGTTTTTAATGGTATTATAGTGCTTATGTTTATAGGCGCACTTATATTCTACGGCACCATGTGGTCTACAGGAGTTTTCGATGAATTTAAAAACTTCGATAACTACAACATTGAAGAAACCTACGAATATGAAAACGACAGTATTTTTAGTGATACCGAATATTACGAATCTGAAACGACTTTAGACAGCATAGAAGTTGAAGACCTCGCAGAACCAATAGAAAACGGCGAATAAAGAATAAATCCACAACTAATAAATAAGATATCATGAGTAAAGATATAAAATCAGTTAACTACGGGCTAGAAAAAATATTTGAAGGTGCACAAGATTTTTTACCACTTCTTGGTACCGATTATGTAGAATTCTACGTTGGTAACGCCAAGCAAGCAGCGCATTTTTACAAAACAGCATTCGGTTTTCAATCGTATGCTTATAAAGGCTTAGAAACTGGATCTAAAGATTCTGTAAGCTACGTACTTAAACAAGATAAAATTAAACTGGTTTTAACCACGCCGTTAAACAGTAAATCTAAAATAAACGAGCATATTGTAAAACATGGCGACGGCGTTAAAGTTGTAGCTCTTTGGGTTGAAGATGCTCGAAAAGCTTTCGAAGAAACTACAAGTAGAGGAGCAAAATCTTACATGGAGCCAACCGTTGAAACCGATGAGTATGGTGAAGTTGTGCGCTCCGGAATTTATACTTACGGAGAAACCGTGCACATGTTTGTAGAACGTAAAAACTACACAGGCGCTTTTTTACCAGGATTTAAAACTTGGGACTCTGATTATAATCCAAAACCAGCTGGGCTTAAATATATAGACCATATGGTGGGCAATGTAGGCTGGAACCAAATGGATACTTGGGTTAAGTTTTACGAAGATGTTATGGGTTTTGTAAACTTTTTATCGTTTGATGATAAGCAAATCCATACCGAATATTCGGCATTAATGAGCAAGGTAATGAGTAACGGCAATGGCCGTATAAAATTCCCGATAAACGAGCCTGCAGAAGGTAAAAAACGTTCTCAAATAGAGGAATATCTAGATTTTTACGAAGGTGCAGGCGTGCAACATATTGCCGTTGCCACGGATGATATTATAAAAACGGTAAGCCAATTAAAGGCCAATGGAGTCGAATTTTTATCGATTCCACCTGAGGAATACTACAGAGCTGTTCCTGGAAGATTGGAAACTTATAGCCATGAACTTCGTGAAGACATAGAAGCTTTAAAAAAATTAGGTATCATGATTGATGCTGATGAGGAAGGCTATTTGCTACAAATTTTCACAAAACCTGTTGAAGACAGACCAACGTTGTTTTTCGAAATTATACAGCGCATGGGCGCTAAAGGCTTTGGCGCAGGTAATTTTAAAGCACTTTTTGAGTCTATTGAGCGTGAGCAAGCCAAAAGAGGAACGCTATAATTTTCACCTTACTGTTTAAACGGTTGTTAGCTTATATATATTAAAAACCCGCCTAGTTGTAAAAAAACAGGTGGGTTTTTCTTTTGCGTTAGGGATAGAACGGCCTGTTTGAGCTCCCGACCTTAGGAGGAGCGAGTAGTGATAGCCCGACCCTTTTGGGTAACGCCCAAATTAGTATTTTTAAATCGGTAACGTTTTCTTAACTTTGAACCCGAAAACAAACAAGCTTTGACGTTGAACTTACAGGATATTCCGCGCGTAAAACACATTACGAAATCGGATTTTATAAAACACTACTTTACACCGCAAAAGCCTGTGGTTATTGAGCATTTTATTGATGACTGGCCAGCGTATTCCAAATGGAATTTAGAGTACATGAAACAAGTTGGCGGCGATATTACCGTACCACTTTACGACGATAGACCTGTAGATTTTAAGGATGGTTTTAATGAGCCACATGCTAAAATGAAACTTGCCGATTATATAGACTTGCTAAAGCGTGAGCCCACTAAATTCAGGATATTTTTATGGAATGCTTTAAAAGAAATTCCTGCTTTACAGAAAGATTTTACATTTCCAGATTTTGGTTTGCGTTTAATGAAAGGTATACCGATGTTGTTTTTTGGTGGAGAAAACTCGCATACGTTTATGCATTACGATATTGATTTGGCTAATATTTTTCACTTTCATTTTGAGGGTAAAAAGCAGTGCATTTTATTTGACCAAAACCAGAACAAATTTTTATACAAAGTGCCGCACGCCCTAATTACTCGCGAGGATATTGATTTTAATAATCCTGATTTTGAAAAATGGCCAGCATTAAAAAAAGCCACAGGTTTTAAAACCGAACTTAACCATGGCGAAGTACTTTATATGCCCGAAGGTTATTGGCACTATATGCGCTATATTACGCCTGGTTTTTCTATGAGTTTACGCGCTATTGCTAGAAACCCAAAACACTTTGGTAAAGCAATTTACAATGTATTTATTATGCGGAATTACGATAATTTAATGCGTAGGATTAAAGGGCAAAAGTGGATTGATTGGAAAAATGACCAAGCTATACTGCGTACAAACAAGCATTTGTAAATTAAACCTTTGATTTTAAAAAAGTTGTAATATCTTTGCCGACTCAAATAAAACTCAGATCATGAATAAAAATTTATTAGTATTAGTATTAGTTGTACTTAGCGTATCGTTTGCAAACTCGCAAGCATTTATGGGTAAAGGCGACAACAAATTTCAAGTAGGTGCTAACTTACAAGAAAACGGTACAGGACTTAATTTAAGCTACGATTTTGGCGTTGGCGAAAACATTTCTATCGGTTTATCTTCTTCTTACCTTTTAGGTGTTGATGATGTAATTCTTGATGATGCCTTTGATACTCGTTTTGATTTAAGAGCGCGTTTTAATGCTAACCTTGGTAACGTAATTAATATCGATGATAACTTTGATGTGTATCCTGGTTTAAGCCTTGGACTTAAGAACTTTGGTGGTCATTTAGGTGCACGCTACTTTTTCTCTGATGGTTTTGGTGTTTACACAGAGTTTAACGCTCCGTTTGCAAAGTATAAGTCTGGTGATTTAACTGCTGCGGAAACTTTACACAACCAATTTACGGTTAATTTAGGTATGGTATTTAACTTATAATATTTAGTTTTCCTTACTTTTTTGAGGATCACTTTTATAAAAAAAGCTGATAGAAAATTATTTCTATCAGCTTTTTTTTATGCTTTTATTTAATGATTTCGTGGGCTTTTTCGTAAACTAAATAAGACTCCCAACCGCGATACAGAAAATAGTCTACAAATTTTTTCCGCTTCTTATAAACGTCACGCTCTTTTAGTATTTCTACTTTTTTCTCGGCTAACTCATTGAAAATCTCGACATAATCCTCATTTTCAATTTCTAAAAGTGCTTCATTTATATTAACTTTACTAACGTCTTTTTTCTTGAGTTCCATGGATATGCGCACTCTACCCCAACGCTTAATACGAAACTTTCCGCGCGCAAAGGCTTTGGCAAATCGTTCTTCGTTGAGATAGTTGTTTTCGATAAGATGCACGGTGACGATATCTATAATTTCAGGAATCATATTCATGCTGGTTAGTTTTTGCCTAACCTCTTGATGGCAACGCTCTTGATACGCGCAATAATGCTCCATTTTTTTGGTAGCTTCTTGTAAAGTATAAGATTTTGTAGAACGCTGCATAAGTAGCAAAAATAACAATTAGATTAAATAAAATTGTATTTTACCCTTGTTTTAATAACCTCAACATAGGTTTTAAAAATTGTAAAAAACAAGTGACTAAAATATATTTAAAAAGGTAATTACTGAAAAAATAACAAAACAGCTTATCTACAGACATTTACCAACCGACTTAAAAAACTAGTCGATACGTCTGAATTTAAAAACTGTTTATTAAATTATTGCTTATTTTAGCGTAACCAAAACTACCTAAATAGTAATAAAAATAGAACTTTTAATCCCTAAGAATTTTGAAAAAGCTATTCTTTTTAATACTAATGCTTTTAGCCTTTGATTTTGGCTTTGGACAAACAACATTAAGTGCTGGCGATATTGCAATTACCGCATTTAACTCTGATAACCCTGACGCATTTACTTTTGTATTACTAACCGATATATTAAATACCACAACTATTAAGTTTACTGATAATGGTTGGATGACGTCCGGTAGTTTTAGAGCTAACGAGGGAACAATAACCTGGACTGCAAACACAGATTTGCCTTGCGGAACCTTGGTTACAATTGAAAACATTAGTGGATGGTCACCCTCCACAGGCTCATTGACAACATTTAGTTCATTTTCATTAAATACAAATGGAGATCAAATATTAGCATATCAAGGTACTGATGCCAGTCCTGCTTTTATTTATGCGGTTAATTTTAATTCATCGAGTTGGTCTAATTCAACCAGCTCTAACACATCTGCTCTACCTCCTGGTTTAACTAATGGTGCAAATGCCGTAGCTATTGGAAATACAGACAATGCAGAGTATGACTGTTCCGTAGAATCTGACCCTGCACTTATTTTATCTGAAGTATCTAACAATGCGAACTGGAACCTTTCCAATAGCCGGATAACTTTTAGCAGTTGTACTTTCTCGTGTTCACCTTGTGGATCTACTGTAACATGGAACGGAACTTGGAGTGGCACAGCAGACCTAACTACCGAAGTCGTTATTAATGCAGACTATAACACTAGTATTGAAGGTAGTTTTCAAGCTTGCAGTTTAATCGTTAGTTCTGGAAATACTTTAACTATTGGAGACGCCACTTTTGTGGAAGTTGAAAACGACTTAACTGTAGAAGCAACAGCATCCATATATGTGGCTTCTCAAGGTGCTTTTGTTCAAAATGAAGATTTGAGTATAATTACTAACAACGGCACAATTGAAGTTACAAAAATGACTGCACCATCAAACAACTGGTACGAATACACATATTGGAGTTCTCCTGTACTTGGAGAAACCATTGCTAATGGTTTATTTGAATCTAACGTTTATAGACGCTATCTATTTAAGGCGGAAAACTTTTTGGATGCTACTGCAGAAACTAATAATAACAATGCAACAGTAACCGGCCAAGATGATTTTGACGATAATGGCGACGATTGGGAACGTGTATACGGAACTACTGTTATGCAGCCAGGTATTGGCTACGCATCTATGCACGACCCTTCTGGCTTTTCTGGTCCGGGTGCTCCTCCATACCAATTTAGTTATACCTTTGAGGGCGATTTTAATAACGGTGTAATAACCGTACCTATTCACAGAAATGACTCGGAACCCAATGATAATAACTGGAACTTTGTTGGTAATCCATACCCATCGGCTATTGATGCAGATTTATTTTTGGCCACCAACAGTAATATCTCTACCTCGATAGCAGGGCCAGGCTATTTAAATGGCGCCATATTTTTATGGTCTCAGAACACGCCACCTTCTTCCGTAGCAAACGGAAACGAACCGCTTAATTTCTCGAATGATGATTTTTCTATTATAAACGCCTCTGGTGAAACTACAGGTGGCGATGGAACTTCTGCAGTTGTATTAACGCCAAGCGGACATAGAGCAATTCCTTCAGGCCAAGGCTTTTTTGTTGTTTTTTCGGATGGTGTAACACCTATTTCTACCTCTGGAGACATAGCAACAGCTACTGTTACATTTAACAATGCCATGCGTGTAACCGATGTAACAGCAAATAGTTTGTTTTTTAAAGGTGTATCATCTAAAAACACCGCTATTGCCGATAAATTATGGATTAATTTAACATCGGATGTTGGTATTTACAATCAGATTTTAATTAGCTATATAAACGGAGCAACTAACGAAGATGATGGATTAACCTATGATGCCACTAAATACCCAGAAAATAGTGGTGCTGCATTATACTCTACTATCGATGGATCGAATAAAAAGTTTGCTATACAAGGTAAAGCAGTAGAAAGTATAAACGAAGAAGAAGTTATACATATTGGATTCAATAATTATATTAATAACAACATACCATATGTTTTATCTATCGATAAATTACAAGGTGATTTTTTAAATAATAACACCGTTTATTTAAAGGATAATTTACTGAATATCTATCACAACTTATCTGAAGGCGATTATAACTTCACTTCTGAAACTGGAGAATTCCAAAATCGTTTTGAAGTTGTATTTAAAGCAGATAGCACCTTAACTACCGATGCCATAATAAATAACGAAAGCACATTACAAATTATTCAACGCGATAGCAACCGTGTTACATTTAAAACAGGAACGAGTTCTACTATAAGTTCTATTGTTATTTACGATTTGTTTGGTAGAAAACTTTATCAATTTAAAGGTGCAAATAGCTCGGAAACCTTCAGTCTTTCCAATATAAATACCGCAATTTATCTTGCTCAGGTAGAACTTTCTACAGGCGAAGTAATTACTAAAAAAGCCATAAAAAGATAAAGAGCTTTACTCGATGTTTACAAGCTATACTTTAATGCTAAAATAACATTTAATCCAGCCGCTGCAATGCCTGAAGAGTAGGTTTTGTAACGTTGGTTGGTAATGTTTTCTACACTTGCCGAAACCGATGTGCTTTTGCACAATTGATATTGTGATCTTAAATTAAGAGTATACCAAGCTGGAGAATACGGGTTTCCGTTAGTATCTAAGGCATATATATAATCTTTTTCAATTTCAGAAGGCGCTAATTGATTAAAAGACAATTCGCTATTATAATTCGCAAATGCATCAATTTTTAACTTGTTTTTCGCCCATATAAAATGTGTATTCCCAAAATAAGGTGCTACATGTCTAATTGGAACTTCAATCCCTTCGTCTTCTTCTGTACCACCAATAATGTTATACTGAGAGGTTAGTTTTAGCCGCTTTGATATATGATATTTCAACCCAACTTCAAAACCATAAATCCAAGCTTTGGATGCATTTTGAATGGCTTGAACGTTACTTAATTCGCCATCGTACATAATTTCTGTTTCGCCATTTAGGCTATAATCCCGACGCACCAAGGCATTATTCAAATAGGTGTAATACGTGTTTAGGTCTAAAATAAAAGTATCGTCAAAATTCAGTTTTAATCCTACTTCTCCACCATAAGCATATTCGGGCTTCAAATTATCGTTAGGCACAACTACAGACCCTGGTTCGGAATCGAAAACCTTGCCAATATCGTCAATATTTGGTGCTCTAAAAGCGGATGATGCATTTACTTTCCATTGCATAATTTTGTTTGGAGACCAACTTATTCCAGCTGTGCCCGTAAGTGCGCCAGCTTCGTTATTAGAGACTGCAAATGGTAAATTTAGATAAACATTGTTCTCGGTAAAATCGGCCTTAGACACAATATGATTGAAGCGTAACCCAGACTGAAACACAAACTTAGTATTAGGCTTATATTTTATACTAGAGTAAACTGCAGCAGATTGCCATGTCGCTCCATTTGGGTAACGGGACACTGTTGGCTCGGTGATGTTTGTCTCGATATTGGTATCTTCTCCATACGATGACACCTTGTTGTAAACGTACTCAAAACCATAAAAAAACTGAGTTTTAGAGTTAAATGTTTTTTCTAAATCTAAATTAAAAGAATAAGCATCTACAGCTTCTTCACGAATACTTCTTATAGACGACTGATAATCGCGATCCATTCTGCTTTCTTCAAAATTTTGATAAGCTAAGGTGGCTTTAATTTTATCGTAAAGATTGGAGTTACTACTTAATTTTGTTACCTGCAAATTAGACATAAACCAATTTTGCGGCCCGTAATTCCATTCTGCCGAACGTAATGTACCGCTACGATATCTAATTAAACGATCGTATCTTGGAATATTGGATGATGTGGTATAAAACAAACCCAAATCGAAACTTAAATTTTCCAAAGGCTCATACCGCACTTTTTGCATAATGTTTAACTGATTGTAACCAGAATATTTCTGTAACAAGGGGTTGCTGTTTTCTTGAATAATATCACCATCGGCAGTAGTTACAACATATTCAGGTCTTAAATAATCGTCTGGTCCATTTTTTCCCATTTTTAAATCGCCAAAATCTGTATAACTAGCGCTAGTAACAAAACCCCAGTTTTTATAACCCAAATTAATATCGAAATGCCCCGTTTTTTCCTTACTTGCCGAAGCATACCTTACAACAGCATTGGCCTTTACTAAAAGTGAATCAGTATACGATAATTGTGGTGTTTGCGTATAAAAACTCATAACACCACCGACGGCATCACTACCGTAAATTACTGAGCCCGCACCAAGTGTTACCTCGGTATTTTGTATTGAAAACGGATCGATTGCTATTACGTTTTGAAGATTTCCACCTCTAAAAATGGCATTATTCATGCGCACACCATCTACGGTTATAAGCAGTCTATTAGTTGAAAATCCTCGAATCATTGGGCTACCTCCTCCCATTTGGCTTTTTTGCACATAAACCTGGCCGGTAGTTTCTAATAAATCGGCACTCGTTTGCGGATTAGTAAACGCTATGTTTTCAGTATTTAAACTTACTATTTTTTGAGGAATGTCCCTTTTGTTCTGTTCGAATTTTGAGGCCGATATTACAATTTCTTGAAGCCCTTCGGTATTAGATTCTAAGTATATTTTGTTTCTAGCACCAATATCTCGTTTAGTAGTTTGTTTTAAAATATGAGACAAATGTTTAAAGTAAATAACTTCGGCTTCACCAAACTCATCTAAAGATGCTTCTCCTCTAAAATTTGTAATCTCAGATTTAGATTTATCAATATTATAAATGGCAACACCAAAAACGGGTTCTTGCGTTGTTTTATTAAGCACTTTTACGTTTTGAGCCAAAGCTAGAAACGTAAATAATAAGAAAAATATGCTGCAGAAAACTCTCATGTTTAGCTAAAAACTTGATTAAAAATTTTTAAGGATTTTGGTGTTTTAAAACTCCCCAAATGTAGTTCAAAATATAGCAAAATCATATTTAAAAACGATTGCCTTTGCCTTCCGTTTATTTTCACATTTTGCAAGCTATCAAATGGTGTTTCTAATAGTTCTTTTAAAAGATTTAAATCTTCACCAGTAATAGTGTTTCGAATATCTTGTCTCACTTGAAATTTACCTTCGACTAAATTAAAATGATCTAATTCTCTATCCATACTATCTGGATAAAAACCTAAATACTTGGTTAAATTTACTAAAAATAATAAATGAAAATTAGCATAATCGGTTTGCTCATCTAACCACAACAAGGTGGTCTCTAGGTAGCTAAAAAGCGCTTCATTTTGTTCTTCTTCGCGTAAGGCACTACTTAAAACTTCAGATAAAAACATCACTATGGCACTTTTTAAAACATGTGTATGTAAACTACTATACAAATGGTTTAAATGCACTTCACTTAAGCTCTGCAAAGAACGACTCTCCTTGTAATTAACGCTAATATGTAATTGAGACAACAATTGAAAGTACGCTATTTTAGCACTTCCTTTTTTACTTTTTAAAACACCACGAAGCAAAAAACTAACAACACCGAGTTCTTTGGTGTAGCATTTAATAATTAAATCGTTGTCTCTGTATTTAAGTTTAGAGAGTACAATGGCGTTGGTTTTAACTAGCATTATCTAACTACCATTAATTTTACAACCTTTGTTTCGAAGGTATCTAAATCGGAAATCATAATTAAATACACGCCGGAAGCTACAATATTATTCGCCATATTTTTTCCATTCCAAAACACCGTTCCTCCATCTATTTCTAAGTTATAATTATTATACCTTAGATTAATTCGCGATTGTGCCTCGGCAACTAAATTCCCTTCGATATCAGTGATTTTAATATTTACATTATCTGAAATGTTTTTTATTTTCACCTTTTTTTCTACGATATCAAAATTTGGTCGAACTGGATTTGGATAAGCATAAACGGTTTCCAAATCATCTGATGAGGAAGACCCACCAGATTTAAAAGACACTAAACCTTTATCTGTTCCAAAATAAATTATACTATTGGTTTCTTCAATAGATATATTTGTTACCGCATTTGATGGTAGCGGAGAATTATCGGTTGTAAAATGATAAATTGTTTCTTGACCGTCTGATGATAAATAAAACACACCAGCATCAATAGTAGAAATCCATTTGTTGTTAGAGCCATCTACCTTAATATCTGTAACATATTGCTCAGAAAGAAGTTCTTTCGCTACACCATCTTCTAAAATTATAATCTCTGAAGTGCTAACATTGTCGTCTGTAAAAAAATTTGACGTGTTGTATAAAACTCTTAACCCTTTATCTGTACCAATCCATAATTGATTTCGATTATCTACAGCTAGAGCTCTAACAGAATTAATAGGTAAATTACCATTTAGTTCATCTAAATTCTTCAACAGTGGGCTCCCATTATTTTCATTAAACCCAATAACACCTTTTGAGTAACTTGCTATCCATTTGGTATTATTGTTATCTATAATTAAATCGCTGAACCCTAAATTATCATTTAGTGCATCTTCAATTAACGACTCAAAACTATATGAAACCCATTGGTTATTATCTGGATTATAAGATTTTAGTGGTTTATCAACCCTACTTGTAATTGACCAAAGTAATCCTATATTATCAAATATAGATTGACCAACTCGTATATCAACATAACTAGGGTTTCCTGATACTAGAGACTCTAAACCACTATTGGTTTGATTATACAAAACCGTAGGTTCATCATCATTAAACTCCAATAAACCACTAAAAAAAGAACTTACAAAAACTTGTTTATTATTTAATGGATTTACAGAAATGGCATTCAAAGATTTTGCACCAAATACATTGCTATAATCAGTATTTATCCAGGTTTCTTTATTTAAATGACTGACACCTCGTGCATTTAATGGGTAAGGATTATATTCCAAGGTATATTCGCCAAAAGTAACCCACACGCCGTTAGGCTCTGCTTGTATTGAAAATGGTTTGTTTAGCAATGGACCATCTGGATGAATTTCTTCAAAATCGATTGGATTTACAATAGAAGTGGCTAAAATCCCAAAACTTGAAGTTCCAACATAAATATTATCAGAATCAATTGTGGCGGCATTAAAATTTGTATTAAAATCTGCGGTATCTGAAGCTTGAGCGAGTAACGTAAAATCTACATCGTAAACAAAAACATCATTACTTGTAGTTATTATCAACTTCTCATCTAAACTACTCGTTTTAAGCGGTGTATCAGCAAACACTTTTAAACTGGTTAAAACATTATTATTAACCTCGTATAATCTTTTACTTGTATTTATGGCGTATAATTTATTTTCATTAGCTTGTACAGATAAAAACTCACCTGTACTAACCTGTTCCCAATTATTATAATCTATTAGGTTAGGGCTCGCGATTGGTGCTTTTTTTAATCCACCACCATCACGACATGCTGCATAAATATAATCACCAAAAAGAGCAGTTTGACTTACTTCTATTTGTATTCCTCCATCACCGATAAAGTAAGTATCTCCAAATTCTAAGCGCTCCAAATCAAAAACAGAAATACCATATCCAGTAGATAAATAGACATATTTTTCATTAGCTTGAATATGATTTATTACTTTATCTCCGTCTAAAATTGTAGATTTATTTACAATATCTACAACTGTTAAAATATCATCGTCTTCGTCAAAGACAATTTCAAGTAATCCATTTTCATATCCAACAACCAACAACTCATAAGCTTCACTATAGTATATGGTTGAAATAGTTTCACCAGACAAACCATTTATAGTTGTAATTTCTTCTAATACTTTTGTTTGATTATCAAAACTAAAAATAGCATTATCTGAAGCTGCGTATATTTTATTATTCCCCCTAACAACCTCATTGACCTGGTTGTATGAAAAGTAACCTTGCCAAAGGTTTGAAAAATCTTGTGCAAACTGCAATAGAGGAACAATATAAATTAGAAAAATAATAAATTTCTTAAACATCTTTTTTGTATCAAAATGAATTAAAAACATTTCGTTTAAAATTCTTATTTCTTATTGAATTCTAAGTAAAAACTAATTGGAATGCTTTTCGATTCAAATATATTTATAACTAACGAGTTTTGCTTGAAAAAAATATATTATACCCGTGAATCTTTTATATTCTTCACTAAAATAAAAAAGCCTTCTGAATAAACAGAAGGCTTTATATTAAAAGTTGCTTTTTATAGTTTTATACTACACCTTGTGCTAACATGGCATCGGCTACTTTTACAAAGCCGGCAATATTTGCTCCACGAACATAGTCTACATAACCATCTTCATCTTCACCAAACTCTAAACATGATTTATGAATATCAGACATGATATCTTTTAGTTTAGTATCTACCTCTTCTCTTGTCCATTTAAAACGCAAAGAATTCTGTGTCATTTCTAATCCTGAGGTTGCTACCCCTCCAGCATTTGAAGCTTTTCCTGGTGCAAATAATATTTTAGCATTGTGAAATACAGCTATTGCCTCTTTAGTTGATGGCATATTTGCTCCTTCACTAACACAAATACAACCATTACTTACTAAGGTTTTTGCATCGTCTTCATTTAATTCGTTCTGCGTGGCACATGGTAATGCAATATCACATTTAACACCCCAAGGTGTTTTTCCTTTTACAAAAGATGCATTAGGGTAGCTTTCTAAGTACTCACTTATTCTACCACGTTTTACATTCTTCAAATTCATTACAAAAGCTAATTTTTCTTCATCAATGCCTTCTTCATCGTATATATACCCCGAAGAATCAGAAAGTGTAAGTACTTTGCCGCCTAACTGTAAAACTTTTTCCGCTGCATACTGCGCCACATTACCTGAGCCAGATATTACAACACTTTTACCATCAAAACTATCTTTTTTGGTTTCTAGCATTTTCTGTGCAAAATATACATTGCCATATCCTGTAGCTTCTGGTCTAATTAAAGAACCGCCCCAAGACATGCCTTTTCCTGTTAATACGCCCGTAAACTCATTTCTAAGTTTTTTGTACATACCAAATAAAAAGCCAATTTCTCGTGAACCTACACCAATATCTCCAGCAGGAACATCTGTATTTGGGCCAATATGTCTAAACAATTCTCCCATGAAAGCATGGCAAAAACGCATAATTTCGTTATCACTCTTGCCCTTAGGATCAAAATCACTTCCGCCTTTTCCGCCACCCATTGGCAACGTGGTTAAACTATTTTTAAAGACTTGCTCGAATGCTAAAAACTTTAAAATACTCATGTTTACCGTTGGATGAAAACGCAACCCTCCTTTATAAGGTCCAATAGCTGAATTCATTTGAATTCTATACCCTCTATTTACTTGAATTTCACCGGCATCATCTACCCAACAAACTCTAAACGTAATAACACGTTCGGGCTCAACCATCCTTAATAAAATATTTTTTCCGTAATATATATCGTGTTTAACAATGTACGGAATTACTGTTTCCGCAACTTCTTCTACTGCTTGTAAAAATTCTGGTTCATTACCATTTCGTTCCTTTACTAGGTCTAAAAATGCTTTAATATTATTTTTCATTTATTATAAAATGTATTAAAAATTATATAATATACAATTATCGAGTGCAAATATACGTTATCTGTAAAAATATAGCATAATTTTTTAAAATTTCGCAATATAATATTTCGTTCCACCAGTGAGCATGGTATAAACATTTGCTAGTTCCATGAGATTTTCTATATTTGCTTTTATTAATGCCTCAAAAACAGTATCCTAATTATGCTTAACTTAAAGCGTTTAGCTTGTTTTATTTGCGTGTTTGTTACCTATCAAACAGCATTTTCCCAATTGGGATTCTCCCATGAAATAGGCGTTATAGCTGGCCCTGTTCAATTTCGTTCAGATTACGGCCAAAGAGATAACTCTAGTACAAATTTTGAAAATTCAGGTTTTGGTATTGGTATCGTACACTATCTAAATTTTTCATATAGAGCCGACTGTAATTGCTACACAACAGATTCTTATTTTAACGATCATTTTAAACTAAGAAATGAAATATCTTATAATAAAAGTAATTTAGAACATGTTGGAAAATGGGTTGACGCTAATAGAAATAGTGCAGATGCCAATAAACTTAGAGGACATATAGGTGTTGCCGAAAATTTTGATATTGGGACGCAACTTGAATTTTACCCGCTAAGTATTCGTGCTTTTCAATCTTTTCAACCTAGAGTGGCTCCTTTTGTCAGTTTAGGGATTCACTATACAGCATTTACACCAAGCGTTAGTACAAGCTATGCTAATCCAGACCCTACAGCAATTGGAGACGTAACCGATGCTGGTAATTTTTATTCACTATGGGAACCTGGTTCTGTAGATGCTACACCAGGTAGTACATGGTCTACCGTAACAAGTGTTGGAATGCGATATAAGTTAGATCGTGTTTCGGATTTAATGATTGATTTAAGATGGCAATATTACTTTAGTGACTGGGTTGACGGACTTGACCACCAATTGGATTATAACAAGAATAACGATTGGCTCGTGTGGTTTAACGTTGGATATATTTATTACTTAGATTAATAAAACTCAAAACATACATAAAGGCTCATATTTAAATAGAATATGGGCCTTTTTCAATTTAAGCCATTATCTAAACTTAATGGATTTATGAAAATAATTTCTAATATGTTTTTATAAATATTAATACTTTTTAATTCGGTGTATTCAAATGCAATAATTATCTTTAATGATGCTAAATAACAGAACCCATGCTTAAAATAAATGCTATACTTATAATTTGTTTTTTCACTTTATTTTTCAGCTGTAAAGATGATGTAAACACCACTTTTGAAGATATAAACATTACTACAGAAAACAACAGTATTGTTGAAGTTAATATACCCAAAGCAATAGGTAACCAAGTAGTTTCTAGTGTCATTAATTCTGAAATAGAAAAACAGGTTATAGCCAATTTACACCTTGGCGAGCCAAACACTATTAATGCGAAATCGATAGAAGAGAGTGTTAAAAACTTTAATGAGGAATTTGAAACTTTTCAAATTGATTTTCCTGAAACCTCGCAAGCATGGGAGGCTCAAATTGATGGTGAAATTATGTTTACCTCTATAGAAATAATCAGCTTAGCACTAACATCGTACATCAATACAGGTGGTGCACATGGTATGCTCAAAGTTTCTTTCTTAAACTTTGATGCAGCTACCGGAAAAATAATTCCGAATAAAAACCTTATAAACAACACTGAAGCCTTTAAAGAAATCGCGCTACCTTACTTTAAAGAAGCTACAAAAGATAAAGATATTTTTGAGCCAGAATTAGAAGCATTTGAATTGCCTGAAAATATGGGGTATAACGACGAAGGCATCGTTCTACTTTATAACGCATACGAAATCGCCCCATATTCAACAGGTATTATAGAATTCGAAATTCCTTTTAATGAAATTGAGAGTTACTTAGCCTTTAATAGCACGAGATAATGCAAGAATATAACCGTAATGCATCCCTTCGTGAACCAAATCAAACGGTAACACATCATCAATACTTCTTAATGTATTTCCTGTAGTAGATACGGTATACTCCGTATAATTTTTAAAAACACCTGCTTTATAATCTGCTTCTAACTTCGTAATCGTAGAAATTAATAAATCTTTAATCTCATCAACCTCGGCCTGAGTAACATCACCTTCAGGTTTACTATCTTTTTTATATTTACCAATCATTTCATCACTAACCACCATTGGCAAACCAGAAAGCTTATAAGCTAAGACTTGCGTAGTAACTACCATGTGAGCTATATTCCAAATAATATTATTATTGAACCCCTCTGGAATTTTATTTAAATCCTCCAAAGTATTATTTTCAATATGTTTTTGTGCCATAGCACGAATATTAGCTAAGACGCTGAATGTAAATTGCATATTTTAATTTTTGCATAAATATACTCTTAAAACCAAAAAAAGTCTAGAAAATTAAAGATTATTCCCTAATAAACTCTCGATTGAATTGGCATAAAACTTAAAATTAACGTTATTTTGCTCTAAACAAAAAGCCATGAAAAAAGTATATTATTTAAAAACATGTAGCACCTGTATTAGAATTTTAAAAGAGCTTAATATTCCTGCAGATTATATACTTCAGGATATTAAAACAGAGCCTATAACCGTGACTCAAGTAGAAGAAATGCAAGCGCTGTCTGGAAGTTACGAGTCTCTATTTAGCAAACGTGCTAAACTTTACAAAGAAATGGATTTAAAAAACCAAGACTTAACAGAGCGTGATTACAAGCATTACATTTTAGAACATTATACATTTTTAAGTAGACCTGTTATAATAAATGGTGACACCATTTTTATAGGAAACTCTAAGAAAATGGTAGAATCTGCTAAAGGGAATCTTTAAATTTTAATTTGAAATAAATTATTTTCTAATCACAGTTTTAATCATACTATGATCGGAATCTCTTGTCGCTATTTTTGCAGAATTTACAATAGTTAAATCTTTAGAAACCCATATATGATCTATAGATAACAACGGAAAATTCCATGGCCATGTTTCTCTAAAACCGTTCCCTTTTTTTGAAAAGAAGTGAGTATAGTTTTTTTCTAAATTACTCAAAAACACAGACTCATAAGGCGCATTAAAATCGCCAACTATAATGGTGTTATTCCTGTTTTCAATAATATCATAAGCAAACTTAAACTCCCATGCTTTAGGCACATCAAAACTACCTTGCATATCTACAGCATAAAACTGAATACCTGCAGAACGAAACTTAACTATTGTAGAACTATATTTAGAACTCTTTTCCTCTTCAATGTGAAGTGGTGTTTTTGAAAAAATCTCAATTTCGGCATTAGATTTATAGAAGTAATATTGCGGATATTTTTCTTTTATTTTATCGAAACTACGTTTTTTTGGTTCACTTAAAACCATAATATCTGGAATGTGTCCATTTTCTATAAAAGCTGACTTAAAACCATCGTCCCTAGAAGCATTCCAAAAAACAACTTCAATATCTGTATCCTTTTCATCCTCAAGAAAACTCACGGTAAAGCTCTTGAATACCCAAATAATCAATAATATACCAGCAAGAATAAGATTATATTTTCTACGTTTTCCAAGAAAAACAGAAAAAACCAAAACTATAGTAATTATTATGGGTAAAGGAAACAAATAGAACCAATAAGCAAACTTAAACTCCCCATCTTTTATAAAAAAATGAAGTACCAATAAAGCAAAAACGCATAATACGTTTACTATAAATACACCTATACTTAAAACCTTAAGTATTATCTTAAACCAATGCCTTTTGCTGCCCACCATGGATGTATTTCAATTTCTAAACGCCCTGCTTGTACCATCGGATCGGATTTTGCTAAACTATCTGCCATTTTCAACGTTGGCACATTATATATGGTTACACCACTAATATCTCCGTCGTCACCAAAAGGCCCCGAAATATCAGCATAGCCTAATTCGTGCATTTTTGATAAATGTTCCATATGCAACTTCTGTAAACGCTCACTTTCTTCTTCATTTTGCATTTTAATAGCACTCCTTTTCAAAAAGGCCATAAAATATTGCTGCATCAATATGGTATCTTTAGTAGTTTCATCAACATATTCAAAGGTTTTAAAACCCTTAGCTGTTAATGCCTCTTTTATTTCTTTAATTGTTTTTTCGATTGGTACTTTAGGGACTTCAACAATAACAGTATCTTTTACCGCTGTTCCAAGTTCATTGCTATTAGAATCTCCTTGCTTTGTCTCATTTTTACACGATACTAACAGAAAGATGCATAAAAATGGTAGTATTAATTTTTTCATAACAAATAATATAAAGTTATTTAATCCAAGATTTAAAAGGCTGCTTACTTAATTGCGAATTGTAATATTTTACATCTCCGGTAACTTCTTTACCCAACCACTCGGGTTTTATATACGTTTCAGTTTCACTATTTAGTTCTATTTCTGCAACAATTAACCCAGAATTATCGCCATAAAACTCATCGACTTCATAAATGTGTTGGCCCATTTTCACTTCATAACGGGTTTTATCGATAATTGAAGGTTCACATAAACCTAACAAAGCCTCGGCTTCTTGCTTTGGGATTTCCTTTTCCCATTCAAAACGAGATAATCCACTTTTAGAAGATGCTCCTTTTATGGTTATAAAACCCTGCTCGCCTTTAAGCCTAATTCTAACCGTGCGCGCTTTATCTGTATTTAAAAATCCCTGAGAGATACGGGTTTGCTTAAAAGCTTCTTCTTTAAAAGCTTCAGATTTTACTAAAAATTTACGTTCTATTTCTATCATAGAAAATTCCGCGAAAGCGAAAATATTTTAAAAATATTAAGTTTAAGAATTGCCCTTAAATATGAATTGATAAATTTACACTATGTTAAGCGATTTACCAATAAGAAAAATTATTCATGTCGATATGGATGCCTTTTATGCCTCTGTTGCGCAATTGGATAATCCTGATTTAATTGGTAAAGCCATTGCTGTTGGTGGTGGTGGCAGGCGTGGCGTAATTAGCGCAGCAAGTTACGAAGCCCGAAAGTTTGGAGTAAAAAGCGCCATGTCTGGAAATTTAGCAATTAAACTATGTCCAGAATTAATTTTTGTGAAAACCGATTTTGAACGCTACACCGAAATCTCTAAAAAAATTAGAAAAATTTTTCTTGATTATACCGATTTGGTTGAACCACTATCTTTAGACGAAGCTTACCTCGATGTTACACAAAACAAAAAAGGGAACCCAAGTGCTTCCATGATTGCCGAAGAAATTAGAAACCGCATATTTAATGAGGTTGGATTAACGGCTTCTGCTGGAATTTCTATTAATAAGTTTATAGCCAAAATTGCCAGCGATTATAATAAACCTAACGGACAAAAAACTGTAAATCCAGAAGAGGTTATTTCTTTTTTAGAAATGCTAGATATTAGAAAATTTTATGGCGTAGGAAAGGTTACCGCAGAAAAAATGTATCAAAAAGGCATTTTTACCGGCATAGATTTAAAACAGAAATCTATAGAGTTTCTAGAGGAGCACTTTGGTAAATCGGGCAGCTATTATTATAACGTTGTTCGCGGTATACATACCAGTGAAGTAAAACCAAACCGTATTAGAAAAAGTTTGGCCGCCGAGCGTACTTTTAGTGAAAATCTATCATCTGAAGTTTTTATGATGGAAAAACTTAAACAAATTGCAGAAGAAGTTACTAAACGCTTGTTAAAAAGTAACGTTGCTGGCAAAACGGTAACTTTAAAAATAAAATATAGTGATTTTAGTTTACAAACACGTAGCAAAACACTACCCTACTTTGTAAGTGATAAAAATATTATTTTAGAAACGGCTAAAGATTTATTATATCAAGAAAAAATGAGTAATTCAGTTAGGTTACTTGGTATTTCGCTCTCCAATTTAAATACAGAAACTAAAAAAGTTCCAGAACCTAAAAGTGTTAGTGCACAACTTAAATTCGGGTTTTAAAAACCCTTCAATTTCATTAAATAGAACAAAAATTTATCTTTCCGCTAGAATTCCTAGCTCATTTCAGCCATATTCGTAGCTCTAAATCTACAAATAAAGCACAAGTTACTATTTAGAATAATTAAAAATAACAAGCAAAAACTTAAATATTCCTAATAGGAACATATTTTTTCTTACAAATTACAAGCAAATATAGCGATGCATTAAATTATCATCAAAACAACTATTTTTATTTGGACTGAATATAAATAAGAGTAATTTTGTAAAAAAATCACTCATGCCATTAGCACAAAAAACTTCAACTTTATTACTGCTTTTCTTTAGCTCTATTGTTTTTAGTCAGACCGGAGATCTTTATGGCAAAGTTAATTTTGATAATAACGACCCCGTTTTAGGTGCTTATATTATCTTAAAAGGATCTAACTTTCAAAAGGAAGCAAATTCGGACATTAATGGGGATTATTACTTTAATAACATCCCTCATGGATTATACACACTTCAATTTCATTCTCTAAACGCACAGGTTAAAACAATAGATATTACCATAAACAGTTCTGAAAAAACAGTAAATGCTTCTTTAGTATTTGCTTCACACCAAGATTTAAAAGAAATACAAATTGCAGGAAAAACGATAAAAAGACAAATTGAAGATAAAGGTTTTGCTGTAAATGTTATTGAAACCAAAGAAGCTAGCATTAGAAACATTCAAACCAACGACATGCTTAACACTTCTGTTGGTGTTAAAATCCGTCAAAATGGTGGTTTAGGCTCAAACGTAGAATATAGCTTAAATGGTTTATCGGGTAGTGCTGTAAGAATATTTATTGATGGTGTTCCAATTAGCATGTATGGCTCATCATACAGTTTAAATAGTATTCCTGCATCCATGATTAAAAACATTGAAGTCTATAAAGGTGTTGTTCCTGGACATTTGGCCGATGATGCCTTAGGCGGGGCTATTAACATTGTACTTCATAATTCTACCAAAACCTACCTAAACGCTTCGGCTTCTTACGGCTCATTTAATACATTTCAAAATAATGTTAATGGCTTGTATAGGTTTGATAAATCTGGCTTTACAGTTAAGGCATCTCTGTTTCATAATTATTCTGACAACGATTATAAAGTTTCTGGGCGAAGCGTTGTTGTTACCGGCATAGGCGGAGTACAAACCCCAATTACAGCAAGACGATTTAACGATGCTTATAGATCTACTGGAGGCATGGCACAAATAGGGTTTACAAACGTAAAATGGGCCGATCAATTTTTTATTGGCATGACAAGTTCAGATGATTATAAAGAAGTACAACATGGTGCATTTATGACCATTACACCTTACAAAGACAGATTTTTAGAATCTAACGCTTTGTTAGGTAATTTAATTTATAAGAAGAAAGACCTCTTTATAGAAGGTTTTGATATAAATATTAATGCTTTATACGGTAAAAGAAACCGAACTGTAAACGATACCGTTGCTGCAGCCTATAGCTGGAATGGTGAAAGAGCCATAGATTTTAGAGGAAATGAATATGAATATACCTGGGGATCACAACAAGAAGGTGGTCCAACATTGTCCAAAATTAAAAGAGATGTAGCCTCGGTTAGAACTGGGTTATCCTATGCTATAAATCCACATCACAAAGTATTATTCAACCATGCTTACAGTAGTATTGAAAGAGAAGATAGTGATGCCTTAAGAACCGTTTTAGAAAATACCTTTATGGGCACTAGAGATTTATACAAGAATATTTACGCTCTAACCTACGAACTATCTGCTATCAATAACAAACTTAAAACAAGCATATTTGGAAAATATTACAACCAAAAAACCTTGAGTATCGATCCTGCTATTGTAACCGACAATGCCGGTAACGATAGTGTTGTTGATGAAATTGTAAGTGCAAATAATAATCATGAAGGTTACGGGTTTGCAGCCTCTTACACAATTACACCAGAAGTTACCATATTAACATCGGCCGAAAAAGCCATAAGATTACCAAACGAAACTGAAGTTTTTGGTAACGATGGTGATAATGTTATTGCAAACCCAAGTTTAAATCCTGAAATAAGCAGAAACTTTAATTTAGGTTTTAGGCTTGGTAATTTCAACATAAATAAACACACCTTTACAATTTCTACTAATGCATTTATAAGAGATATAACCGATAGAATTGGCTTACCTATTGAAACCTCTCTAAACATAGATGATGAATTAATTCTATACGTTAATCAAGGTAATGCAAAATCTAAAGGTATAGATGCTCAGCTTAATTATACTTACAATAAAAATTTAGTATTTAACTATAATATCTCACGATTCGATTTAACCAGTGAAACAGCATCCGGCACAGAATTCAATATTCCAAACACGCCATTCTTTACCATGAACGGTAGTTTACGCTACTCATTCAAAGAGCTCATTCAAAAAAAATCGATGCTAAACCTATTCTACTCTGTTCATTTTACAGACGAATTTTCATATTTAGTTTCTCAAGGCTCAAACACGGTTGGTGACGACTTCTTTAAAGTACCCGAACAATTAGTTCAAGACTTTGGAATTACCTATGCCTTTCCTAATAAAAAATTAGTAATGAGCTTCGATGTTAAAAACATTTTTGATGAGCCTGTTTACGACAACCTATCAGTACAAAAACCAGGGCGTGCTTTTTATTTTAAACTCAATTATACAATCAATAAATTTTAAATCAACTCTAATAACATGAAAAAACAAATTTTAAACCTTAAAACCTTAGCATTATTATTTAGTGTTTTATTACTAGCCTTTAGTTGTAGTGATGATGATGCTCCAAAAGAAGTTATAGAAGAAACCAATGAGGATGGAAGCAGATGGATAACTGTTGCGGCCGCTAGAATGGGTGAAGAGCCTGGAGATGGTAATGGCGGTACTTTAATATATTCTGTTAGTAGTGAAGATGCCAAAGACCCAAGCGTTTCTATTGAAGCTTTTGAAAACGGATTTATTGCGCCTTCAAACAGAACGGCACGCTTACAAGCATCTGAAGATGGAAATACAATTTTTAATATTAGTTACGCTGGTGATACTGGCGGAAACTATACTAAATATTTAGTTGAGGGAGGACAAACCTTTACACAAACAGGTACAGAGATTAGTATTGCACCTTATGTTGGAACTGCTCCTAGATGGATTAAATTATTCGATGGCGATCAAACCGGTGCAGCCGTTTATGTTTCTACAGAACATGAAGCAGATGCCGATGGTAACTATACCAGAACTAACGCTACTATTGGCGTTGTAACCTTAGATTTAGAGAACTCTTTAATAAACAATTTTCAAGAGCATGTTATCGCTTTATCTGCTGAAGAAGAAGCTTTAGGTTACTACATTTCTAGAATTGATATGCCAACTCTAAATGCGGCCGGAAATAAATTATACATTGGAGCGCGCTTAAGCAAGGTTAATCCTGCTACAACAGAAAGTGATAGCGATTATGAAATATTAGGGTCGAAAACCATCGTGTTAGATTACCCATCATTATTAAATCCAACAGTAATTTCATCTTCTGTAGGGCACGGAAATACAAATGGATACCGTAGTATAAATGCTTTTCTTTATAACGGAAGTGTTTATCAAGCTAACCAAAGTGATCCAGAAGGTTCTCATATTTTAAAAATTAATGCAGATAACACTTATGACGATTCTTATGATTTTAATTTAGATGAAGCTTTAGGTATCGAAGGTGCTTACATTCTTGCTTGGAGACCTGCTTCTAACGGAAAAGCTGTATTAGCTTACCGTCATGATGGTTCTGCGGAAGGTGTTGCTGGTGCACAAGGCTTTTTTGCTCTTGTAGATTTAAATGCTAAAACAGCTCAAAAAATTGAAGATATCCCATATCATGAAGATTTCTACTTATTCCAATACCAAGGTTTTGTGGTAGATGGAACGGATATATATGTAACTCAAGCCCCTGTAGGACAAAATGGTAACATTTATGTTATAGAGACAGAAACCGGTGTTGTAACAAAAGGGGCCGAATTAGTTAATGTAGAAGGAAGTCATTTTATAGGTGCGTTCTAATAGACAAACAAACTTATTGCAAATAAAAAAGGGCCAATAGATTTAAATCTATTGGCCCTTTTTTAATTTATAAAATTTAATTTTCTAAAGACTACACGTTGTAATTTCTGAAATTCTTAAAGTATTAACCATTCCTTTATCTTGTATTGGCATAGCAGCTAAACTAACTAACATATCTCCTACTTCTAAATAACCTTGCTTACAAGCTATAGCATTAACATCTTCGATAGTTTCATCGGTGCTAACAAACTTATCGTAATAGAAAGCACGAACACCCCATAGTAAACTTAAACGCGTTAAGATTCGTTTATTTGAAGTAAACACTAAAATATGACATGAAGGTCTCCAAGCCGAAATTTGAAACGCCGTATAACCACTATTTGTTAACGTAGAAATAGCACTTGCATCAATTTCGTTTGCCATAAGAGCAGCATGATAACAAATCGATTTAGTAATATATCTGTTCGTTCTAATATGTGGAGGTAATTGCGGTACTTGAATTAAATCAGAATCTTCAACATTCTTTAAAATGTTACTCATTTGTCTAATTACTTCTACAGGATATTTACCAACTGAAGTTTCACCGGAAAGCATTACAGCATCAGCACCATCCATAACAGAATTGGCAACATCATTTACTTCAGCTCTTGTTGGTGTTAAACTATCAATCATAGTTTCCATCATTTGCGTCGCAATAATTACCGGAATTCTAGCTTTTTTAGCACGTAAAACCAATTGTTTTTGGATTAACGGAACTTCTTCAGCAGGAACTTCAACACCTAGATCACCACGAGCTACCATAATACCATCACAATGTGTAACAATTTTATCGATATTCTCTACAGCCTCTGGCTTTTCTATTTTAGCAATAATTGGAATTTTATGAGTTCCGTGTTCCGCAATTAAATCACGTAATTGCATTAAATCTTCAGCATGACGCACGAAAGATAATGCCATCCAATCTACATCTTGCCCAATGGCAAAAATAGCATCTTCGATATCTTTTTCTGTAAGTGCAGGCTGAGATATATTTGTATTAGGTAAGTTTACACCTTTTTTAGATTTTAATGGTCCGCCTTGAACAACTTTAGCTAAAACCTCGTTTTTTCCATTTGTAGAAACTACTGTAAAAAGTAATTTCCCATCATCTAAAAGAATACGCTCTCCTGGTTTTGCATCTTGTGGAAATCTATCATAAGTCATGTAAACACGTTCCTTATTTCCAACAAAACGTTCGCCTGTAGCAAAAATAATTTCATCACCCGGATTTACAACAACATCTTCTTCCATAACTCCTACACGAAGTTTCGGACCCTGTAAATCTGCTAAAATAGCGGCAGTAAAACCAAACTCTTCGTTCAACTCACGAATCATGGTGATACGCTCGGCCACATCTTTATAATCGGCATGAGAAAAGTTAATTCTAAATACATTAACACCTTCCTCAAGCATGCCTTTTAATACTTCTTTTGTGCTTGTAGCGGGTCCTAGAGTTGCTACTATTTTGGTTTTTTTTCTTGTTGCCATTAGCTAAAAATTAAATTGTCTTTTGATTTTAATTGAATTGTATCAATACTATAAGCTGTTGCAATTTGAGAAATTCTTAATATAGAATCTAAAATATATTTTTCCTTACTCGAACTGAACTCGTTTTCTATTTTTAAAAAGTAGTTAACACGCTTATATTCTGGTATTAAATGAGTTGTTTTTGTTATTTTTTCTTGATTATCAAATAAAGAATCATAACTAATTTCCTGAAAACTATCGGTTTTACAAGTGTTAGAAACTAAGCTCCAAGTGGTTAGTTGCTTTTCATCTTTCCATTCAAATATAGAATAGTTAGATTTTCCCTTATTAAAATCTAAATCCTTAGGTCTTCTGGCAAGCCTGATCTTTAAATGTTTATTAAGAAGAAAAGCCAATCTGTAGTCCTCAAGCGTGCAATGCATTGCTACTAATGTGTACGTCACATCGTCAAAAACATCATCAAGTATCAGTTTATGAACAGCCATACCTTCCTATTAATATTTGTAAATATAGTATTTATAACAATTACTAATTACATGTTTTAACGAATCTTAGTCAGAATCCACACTCAAACGTTATAGTTAATTGTTTTTTGTAGTTAAGCTAAAGTTTCGCTAAACTGTTTTTGAAATTTTATTCTGAAACACAAAAAAAGCGCGTTTGGAGGCTTTCTCTTCTGCTTTCTTCTTTGAAGTTGCTCTTGCTTTCGCAACAACTTTATCGTCGATACTCAGTTTAACTGAAAAATGCCTAACATCATCATTACCAGTATCCTCATAAACATTATACCCAAAAGTTTTCTTTTCTTTTTGGCACCATTCAATAAGTAAACTTTTATAACTTATTACTTTTCCTTCTAGCGTTGTAATATCAACGTAGGGTAGAATAACCCGATTATAGATAAACTTTTCACAATATTTATAACCTCTATCTAAAAAAATAGCCCCTACCAAGGCTTCAAATAAATTTCCGTGAATATTATCTCCAAACTGACCTTTAGGAATTTTACTTTCAACCAAGTTAATTAACCCTAAATCTTTACCCAATTCATTTAAATGCTCTCTACTCACTACCTTAGAGCGCATTTTCGTTAAATACCCTTCATCTCCACTAGGAACTTCTAGATATAAATGAGATGCGATTACGGCACTTAACATGGCGTCTCCCAAAAACTCTAAGCGCTCATAATTAATAGCATTTCCTTCGCTATCTTTTATGTTCATAGAACGATGAGTAAAAGCCTTTCTAAAATATTTAATATCCTTAGGTTTAAAACCAAGAATTTCATTTATTTCCATAAAAAAATTCCCGCTACGTTTAAAACGGGAATTTAATATGTTACGAATGTATTTCATTCGGGATTTAATCTAATTTTTTGAATACTACACAGGCGTTATGACCGCCAAATCCAAATGTATTACTCATTCCTACTTTTATGTCTCGCTTTTGTGCCTTGTTTAAGGTTAAATTTAATTCTGGGTCTATGTTTTCGTCTACTGTTGTATGGTTAATGGTTGGCGGTATTATACCGTTTTCCATTGCCAAAATAACCGAAATTGCTTCAATAGCACCTGCTGCACCTAAAAGGTGACCAGTCATAGATTTTGTTGAATTAATATTTATGTTTTTAGCGTGACTTCCAAATACTTCTGAAATTGCTTTAAGTTCTGCAACATCTCCTAAAGGTGTAGATGTACCATGTGTATTAATATGGTCAACATCTTCCGGCTTTAGGCCTGCATTTTTTAAACAATTCTTCATTACTGCAATAACACCAATACCTTCTGGGTGAGGCGCCGTCATATGGTAGGCATCAGAAGATAAACCTCCTCCAATACATTCTGCATATATTTTAGCTCCTCTTGCTTTTGCATGCTCATATTCTTCAAGAACTAGTGCTCCTGCACCTTCACCTAAAACAAAACCATCTCTTGTTCCATCAAATGGACGCGATGCTGTTTCTGGGCTTTCATTTCTAGTAGATAGTGCATGCATGGCATTAAAACCACCCATACCTGCTATAGTTACTGCTGCTTCACTTCCTCCTGTTACAACTACATCGGTATGACCTAAACGTATAGAGTTTAGAGCATCGAATATAGCATTTGCAGAAGATGCGCATGCAGAAACCGTTGTGTAATTAGGCCCCATAAAACCATGTTTTATAGAGATATTACCAGGTGCAATATCAGCAATCATTTTAGGAATAAAGAATGGGTTAAATCTCGGTGTTCCATCTCCAGCAGCAAAGTTTAAAACTTCATTCTGAAAGGTTTCTAATCCACCAATACCTGCTCCCCATATAACACCAACACGCAACTTATCGACTTGATCTAGATTTAGTTTAGCATCTTCAATAGCTTCGTCTGCCGCTACCATAGCGTATTGTGCAAACTTATCCATTCGTCGAGACTCTTTTCTGTCTATAAAGTCGGTAACGTTAAAGTTTTTTAATTCGCAAGCGAATTTAGTTTTAAACTTCTCGGTATCATAATATGTTATAGGCGCAGCCCCGCTTTTTCCACTAATTAAGCCTTCCCAAAATTCATCTTTGGTATTGCCTATTGGTGTTAAAGCTCCCAATCCTGTGACTACAACTCGCTTTAATTCCATAAAGTATTTTGATTGTTTTTTACTTATTTAGCTGCTTCTATATAAGAGATAGCTTGACCTACTGTTGCAATGTTCTCAGCTTGATCATCTGGAATTTGGATATCAAATTCTTTTTCGAATTCCATTATTAATTCTACAGTGTCTAAAGAGTCCGCTCCTAAATCGTTTGTGAAGCTAGCTTCAGTTACAACTTCATTTTCGTCTACTCCTAATTTATCAACGATAATAGCTTTTACTCTTGATGCAATGTCTGACATAATTTTAAATTTTTAATTTTATTAGTTGGCAAAAATAAAAAACTTTATTTTTAAAACACACCTTTACTTTAAAAATGTGTGTGTAATTTACTAAAAATAGTTTTAAGTATTTCTCTTTTACCTTCTAATTGTTAATATTTATTCTTTTTTTTGTTTGAATAATTATTAAACACAATGTCTGTAAATGAAACGAATTGTAATTTTTGCGTCCGGGAGTGGTACTAATGCTGAAAATCTAATTAAGTTTTTTCACAACAGAGAAAATGCTTCTGTTATTCAGGTACTAACTAACAATCCTCATGCCAAAGTTTTGGATCGCGCAAAAAAGCTTAAGGTGAGTGCGCTTTCATTCAACAAAACAGCCATATCTGAGACAGAAGACGTTTTAAACCTATTAAAGTCCGCTAAACCAGATTTAATAGTATTAGCTGGATATTTATGGAAGTTTCCGGACAATATTTTAGAAGCTTTCCCTAATAAAGTCATTAATGTTCACCCTGCCCTATTACCAAATTATGGAGGAAAAGGCATGTATGGTATGCATGTACATCATGCTATAGTAGAAAATAAAGAAAAGGAAACTGGTATTACTATACATTATGTAAATGAGCATTACGATGAAGGCGCCATTATTTTTCAAGCAAAATGTAATGTGACTGAAACAGATACCGCCGATGATGTTGCTGCTAAAATACACCAATTAGAAATGGAGCACTTCCCAAAGGTTGTTAACGACATACTATCAAAATAATAATAAAACTCAATTTTAAAAAACTACCACTTTCGTGGGAAATGCCAAAGTATGTCGAAAAAAAAGAAATTTTACACGGTTTGGAAAGGTAAAAAGACCGGCGTTTTTAAAAAATGGAACGACTGCAAAGCTCAAATAACCAATTTTGATGGCGCACAATACAAATCTTTCACAAGCTTAGAAGCGGCAGAAGCAGCTTTAGAAGGTAATTACTTCGATTATATTGGAAAAAGCAAAGGTTTTAAAAGTGAATTAACACCCGAACAATTAAAAAAAATAGGGCAACCCAATTATAATTCTATTTCGGTTGATGCCGCTTCTAGTGGAAACCCTGGTATTATGGAGTACCGCGGCGTAGATACTAAAACAAAAAGACAGCTCTTTATACAAGGCCCTTTTCCAGAAGGCACCAATAACTTAGGAGAATTTTTAGCTTTGGTTCACGGCTTAGCTATTCTTAAAAAAAACAACAGCGACCTTATATTATATACAGACTCACGAACAGCTATGAGTTGGGTTCGTAAAAAAATATGCAACACCAAATTAGAGCGCAACGAAAAAAACAAACCCGTTTTTGATTTAGTAGATCGCGCCATAGACTGGCTTAAAAACAACAGTTACAAAACCGTAATTGTAAAATGGGAAACCAAAGCTTGGGGTGAAATACCTGCCGATTTTGGACGTAAATAAACGGAATTCCTCTTCTTACAAAACATCAATCTAGATAATTTTTATTCAAAATTGAACATGAAAAATAATAAGGATAAAGGATATAAATAACCTATATTTGCAGAAAATTATCAAGAACTTTCATGGGTAAATTAGTAATAGTTGGCACAGTAGCTTATGATGCTATTGAAACGCCATTCGGTAAAACCGATAAAATTTTAGGTGGAGCAGGTACTTATATAGGTCTTTCTGCATCTAATTTCGATGTAGATTCTGCCATTGTTTCTATTGTTGGTGGCGATTTTGAACAAAAATATTTAGACTTACTTTCTAGCAAAAATATCGACATTTCAGGTATTGAAATTGTTAAAGAAGGTAAAACGTTTTTTTGGAGTGGAAAATATCATAACGATATGAATTCTCGCGACACGTTAATAACAGAGCTAAATACTTTAGAAGATTTTAACCCAGTTGTACCAGAAGATTATAAAGATGCCGAAGTGGTTATGTTAGGAAACTTACATCCACTCGTCCAATCTAGTGTTTTAGATCAAATGACGGTTAAACCAAAATTAGTAGTTTTAGATACTATGAATTTCTGGATGGATATCGCTTTAGAAGATTTAAAAAACGTTATAAAGCGCATTGATGTGATTACCATAAACGATGAAGAAGCAAGACAATTAACCGGCGAATATTCGTTAGTAGTTGCTGCTAAAAAAATTCATGAAATGGGACCAAAATATGTTGTTATTAAAAAAGGAGAGCACGGCGCACTACTGTTCCATAATGAACAAATGTTTTACGCACCAGCTTTACCTCTAGCCGAAGTATTCGACCCAACTGGCGCAGGAGACACCTTTGCAGGTGGCTTTGCTGGATACTTAGCAAAAACTGGCGATGTATCTTTCGAGAACATGAAAAATGCAGTTGTTTACGGTTCTGCTCTAGCATCCTTTTGTGTCGAGAAGTTTGGCACAGAGCGCATGGAAAACTTGTCGCACAGTGAAGTGCAACAACGACTGATGCAGTTTAAACATTTAACGCAATTTGAAATAGAATTAACATAAACTAACGCGCCCACAATTTGGGCGCGTTTTTAATTGAATATGTTTTCTTGAAAATTAACCTCAAGACTATCATAAAAATATAATTCCTTTAAAAATCAAGGAAAACAAAAAAAGAAACACCGCAAAGCATAAAATAATTTAGACTATGAGTGATGCCCTAAAACACGAATGTGGAATAGCAGTTATTAGACTATTAAAACCGTTAGAATTTTATAAAGAAAAATACGGTAGCGCATTTTATGGCGTAAACAAAATGTATTTAATGATGGAGAAGCAGCACAATCGTGGTCAGGACGGTGCTGGTCTTGCAAGTATAAAATTAGATACAAAACCAGGGGAACGTTATATTAGTAGAGTACGCTCTATAGCACAGCAACCTATTCAGGATATTTTTGCACAAATTAACGACCGCGTTAATAAGGAGTTCAAAGAGCATCCAGAATATATGGATGATGTAGCTGCGCAAAAAAAGAACATTCCATATATTGGTGAGGTTTTACTTGGACATGTACGTTATGGTACTTTTGGAAAAAACAGTGTTGAGAGCGTACACCCTTTTCTAAGACAAAACAACTGGATGCACCGTAACCTTATTATGGCAGGAAACTTTAATATGACAAATGTTAAAGAATTATTTAGTAGCTTAATAGATTTAGGGCAACATCCAAAAGAATACACCGATACCATTACTATAATGGAAAAAATTGGTCATTTTCTTGATGATGCTGTTAGCAAAATATACCGCGATTTAAAAAAAGAAGGTTATAATAAGCAACAAGCCTCTCCGTTAATTGCTGAGCGTTTAAAAGTTGGAAAAATTTTAAAACGTGCTGCAAAAAGCTGGGATGGTGGCTATGCTATGGCTGGATTAATTGGTCATGGTGACGCCTTTGTTTTACGTGACCCTGCAGGAATTAGACCTGCATACTATTACAAAGATGATGAAATTGTTGTTGTAGCTTCAGAACGTCCGGTAATTCAAACGGTTTTTAATGTAAAATTTGAAGATGTTAAGGAATTAGAACCAGGGCAAGCTATTATTACTAAAAAATCTGGAGAAGTTAGATTAAAACAAATATTAGAACCCTTAGAACGTAAATCTTGTTCTTTTGAACGCATATACTTCTCACGAGGAAGTGATGCTGAAATTTACCAAGAGCGTAAAATGCTTGGTCGATTACTTATGCCAAAGGTTTTAAAAGCCATCAATAACGATACAAAAAACACGGTATTCTCTTTTATTCCAAATACTGCCGAAACATCATTTTTTGGTATGATTGAAACTGCGGAAGACTATATTAACCAGAAAAAAACAGACGCGATTTTAAATGGCCAACGTTCAATTTCAGCAGAAAAAGTAACAGAAATCTTATCGGAACGTGCTCGTGTTGAAAAAATAGCAATTAAAGATGTAAAACTAAGAACGTTTATTACAGAAGATAGTAGCCGTGACGATTTAGTAGCACACGTTTACGATGTTACTTATGGCGTTATTAAACCTACCGATAACTTAGTGATTATTGACGATAGTATTGTAAGAGGCACAACATTAAAGAAAAGTATTTTAAAAATGCTTGATCGCTTAAATCCTAAAAAGATAATAGTGGTATCCTCTGCACCACAAATTCGTTATCCAGATTGCTACGGAATCGATATGGCCAACTTAGAAAGTTTAGTTGCATTTCAAGCAGCATTAGCATTATTGAAAGACAACAACATGTATCATATTATTGATGATGTTTACAAAAAATGTATCGAGCAAACTGAATTAAAAGATAAGCACGTACAAAACTTTGTTAAGGAAGTTTACGATCCATTTACAGATGAGCAAATTTCTGATAAAATTTCAGAATTATTAAGTGATGAAAGTATTAAAGCGGAAGTTAAAGTTATTTTCCAATCGGTAGAGAGTTTACACAAAGCTTGTCCGGACCATTTAGGAGATTGGTATTTTACAGGCAACTACCCAACCAACGGAGGAAACAGAGTGGTTAACCGTGCTTTTATCAATTTTTATGAAGGTAATAATGAACGTGCATATTAATTTTGAAATTGTTATTTTTCAACGCTTTAATTAAGAAAAACACATTTCATCTTAAAAAAACGCATTTCATCTAATATATAGCAAGTTTAAAGTAAATACACATAACTTAGTATCACCATAACATAAGTAGGTTAAGTTCATGGTAGATTTGGGGCAAAAAAAGGTGAACTTCTGTTCGCCTTTTTTTATGCGCAATACTTTCGTTTTTCTTTATTAAACGTCAATTAAACTCAACAAATAATTAATACTCCGCTTAAACCAAGATATCAGTCGTTTAACTAAAAAATTTTAACAAACTGACTTACAAACATATATTTGTCTCACCATAACATAAGTAGGTTAAGTTCATGGTAGATTTGGGGCAAAAAGGTGAACATCTGTTCACCTTTTTCATTTTATAAAATCTCATGTTTCCCGAAATATTTTCTTAGTTAAGCTTTTCTCAGTTTTCTTCAACTCTTCGATACCATACCCAGGTTGTTAACCTATATTCCAAACCATTTAACCTAGACTCTAAATTCACAAAAACTATTATAATAAAAAAGCCGCTTCTGTTAAACAGAAGCGGCTTTTAAAATATTTAATATTATCTACTTACTTTGCTTCAGCATAACGTTTTTCAACTTCATTCCAGTTAATTACACTAAAAAATGCTTTAATGTAATCTGGACGACGGTTTTGGTAGTTTAAGTAATATGCGTGTTCCCAAACATCTAATCCTAAAATTGGTGTTCCTCCGCAAGTTACTCCTGGCATTAATGGGTTGTCTTGGTTTGGTGTAGAACAAATTTCTACTTTACCTCCTTTATGTACACATAACCATGCCCATCCAGATCCAAAACGAGTTGCTGCTGCTTTAGCAAAAGCATCTTTAAAATCGTCTACAGACCCATAAGCTGCTTCAATAGCATCTTTTAATTCTCCTGATAAATATCCTTTTCCTTCTGGGTTCATTACGCTCCAAAATAAAGAGTGGTTAAAAAACCCACCTCCATTATTTCTAACAGCGCCATTATCCATATCTAAGTTTGCAAGAATATCCTCGATAGATTTTCCTTCTAAATCAGTTCCAGCAATAGCGTTATTCAAATTGTTTGTATATCCTTGGTGGTGCTTTGTATGGTGTATTTCCATAGTACGTGCATCCATATGTGGTTCTAAAGCGTCGTAAGCGTACCCTAATTCTGGTAATTCAAAAGCCATAATTTTTATTTAATTAATATTTAATTTAATTCAAATTTACATATAAATCAGGTCAATTAAAAATAATAAATTGTTATCAACTCATCGATAGTTTTTATCTTGTATGCAAATTTAAATTCATGCAAAACAACCAACCTTTTACTATTTACAATGCCTCAGCGGGCAGCGGAAAAACCTTTACCCTAGTAAAAGCTTATTTAAAGATTCTATTTAGCTCGAACAAACCTTATTTATTTAAGAATATTTTAGCAATTACCTTTACAAATAAGGCAGTTGCAGAAATGAAAGGTAGAATTATAGACACCTTAAAACAATTTTCGGACAAAGACATCTTGACGTTAGAAAACCCAATGTTTTTATCCATTTGCGACGAATTAAATTTACACCCAGAACAACTGCATAACAAAGCTATTACATTACTCGAAAGCATTATACACAACTACGCGGCCTTCGATATTTCTACCATAGACGGATTTACACACAAACTTATTAGAACTTTTGCTCACGATTTAAAACTACCCTTAAATTTTGAAGTAGAATTGGATCAAGAATCCCTTTTACGTGAAGCCGTGGATAGCTTAATTTCTAAAGCAGGAACCGATACCGTACTTACTAAAGTATTAGTAGATTTTGCAATAGAAAAAGCAGACGACGATAAAAGTTACGATGTAGCCTTCGATTTTAATAAAATTGCAAAATTGCTTGTTAACGAGAACGATATTCCGTTTTTTGAAAAAATAAAAGACAAAACTTTAGACGATTTTAAAATTTTAAAAAGCAAGCTAAAAAAAGACATTCTAAAAGAAGAAGAATTAATTGCTAAAGAAGCACAACAGCTTTTAACACAGATTGACTCGGTAGGCTTAGAGTTTAAAGATTTTTCCGGAGCCTATCTCCCAAAACATTTTGAAAAACTAGCTAACAAAAACTTTAATGTTGCCTTTGGAAGTAAATGGCAAGAAAACATAGAAAACGGTACCTTATATCCCAAACGTGTTACTGCAGAAACAGCTGGAACTATTGATGGTTTACAACCCGAAATATTTTTTGTTTTTAATGAAACCAAACAAGCCATATTTAATCATAAATTCCTCAATGCGTTTTATAAAAACATTACACCTCTATCGGTTTTAAATGCCATAAATTCCGAACTTACCTTACTGAAAGAGGACCAAAATAAAATGCTTATTTCTGAATTTAACAGCATTATAAGCAAAGAAATAAAAAACCAACCTACACCGTTTATCTACGAACGTATTGGAGAAAAATTTAATCATTATTTTATTGATGAGTTTCAGGACACATCGGAAAGCCAATGGAGTAATTTAATTCCGCTACTGGAAAACTCTGTGGCTTCAGAAAACGGAACCACTATGCTCGTCGGTGATGCTAAACAAGCTATTTATCGTTGGCGTGGTGGAAAAGCAGAACAGTTTATAGATTTATTCAATAAAAAGAGTCACCCGTTCCCAATAGAGCAATTCGTTGATAATTTACCAGATAATTACCGAAGCTTTAAAGAAATTGTTGGTTTCAATAATAGCTTTTTTAAATTTATTTCTACTGAAATTTTTAAAAAAGAAGATTATAAAGACTTATACGAAAATGCAAATCAAAACATAAAAAAAGACCAAACTGGTTATGTAGAACTTTCCTTTTTGGATTTTGAAAAAGAAGACGACAAAGATGTTATGTTCCCAGAAAAGGTACTCGAAAACATTAAAAACTGCCTAGAAAACGGTTATAAATTAGAAGATATTTGCATTCTAGTTAGGAAGAAAAAAGAAGGGGTTGCTGTTGCCAATTATTTAAGCCAGCAAAATATCCCTATCATTTCATCGGAAACATTATTAATCAACAATGCACCCGAAGTTGTTTTCGTTAATGCCGTTATGGGCTATTTAACACAACCTAAAAATGATGAAATTAAAATTGAAGTTTTAACCTTTTTAGCAAAACTTTTTAAAGTTAAAGATAAACATGATTTTTTCTCGCAACACATTAAATTAAGCGTTTCAGAATTATTTAAAAGCTTTGAAGAATTCAATATTTTTATAAGTGGGGATACCTTATTACAATTACCACTTTACGATTTAGCCGAAACCATAGTTAGAAACTTTAATTTAGTTAAAACCTCTAACGCCTATGTTCAATTTTATTTAGATATTGTTCTAGATTTTTCTCAGAAAAAGGGATCTGATATTCCTGCTTTTTTAGAATATTTCGACAAGAAAAAAGAAAACCTAAGTATTATTTCCCCGAAAGGGCAAGATGCAGTGCAAATAATGACCATCCACAAATCTAAAGGTTTGGAGTTTCCTGTGGTGATTTTTCCTTATGCCGATTTAGACATCTATAAAGAAATAGAACCTAAAGAATGGTTAGAGGTCGATAAAGAAAAATACAATGGATTTTCCCATACTCTTTTAAATTTCAATAAAGATTTTGAGTTTTTTGGGGAACAAGGTCAGCATATATTTGAAAACCATAAGGCAGAACAAGAATTAGATAATATAAACCTACTATATGTTGCGCTTACACGCCCAGTGGAACAACTTTATATTATATCTAAAAATGATAGTGACTTAAAGGAAGAAGCAAAATCTAAAAAATACTCTGGACTGTTAATTAACTATTTACAATATAAAAACCTTTGGAGCGATACGGAGTTAACCTATAGCTTCGGTAATATTCAAAAAACATCTCAAGAAACAAGTTTATCGAAAGAAACCAATATTCAGCACGAGTTTATTTCAACCTCTAAAGAGCATCATAATATAAAAGTTGTAACAAAGTCTGGTTTTTTATGGGATACCACGCAAGAAGAAGCCATTGAAAAAGGAAATTTAATTCATGATATTATGTCGCATATTGAAACGCTAGACGATGTGGAAGTAGTAATTCAAGATTTTGTTTCAGCCTCAACTATAAACCCCACACAAGCTAAGGAATTAAAACAACTCGTTTTTCAAATAGTAAACCACCCAAAACTAAAAACATTTTTCGCAAAGGAAAACAGTATATATAATGAGCGTGATATTATAACTAAAGAAGGTGTTATTTTAAGGCCAGACCGCATAATAATAAGCCCAAATAACCACGCAACTATTCTGGATTATAAAACAGGAGTTGAAGACAAAAAACATGCGCAGCAATTACAAGTTTATCAAGATGTTTTAACAAGCATGCATTTTTTAGTTAAAGAGAAATTTCTGATATATATAAATGAAGGAATTGAAGTAAAATCTTTAACTATTTAATTGGTAAATGTTAATTTTATTTGTTGTCAAATAATGTTAAATTATTAAAACCTAATAATTTCCAATAACAAAACGTTTCTCTACGTCTTCTTGTTAATTAATACTTATAAAAACTTAAAAAACGACATATTTAATTGATTTTCGGAATTTTAAATAACCCCAAACTATCTCGTTTTGCTGAAAAAAAGTAAATTTTATTGCTTTTTTTGGCTTTTTTTAGAATACTTTAAAAAAAAGTTCACATTTATAAATAAAACATAATATTTAACCAAAAAACAAGGTGAGACAATGTTAATACAGCAATTGCCCGCTATACAAATTTGTTAAATTTAAAGCAAAATACGGCCGTAGTACCGACGAATTACACTACTGTATGTATTTTTTATATATTTGTCTTTGTTAATAAGATATAACAACTTACTTTTGTTCACAATTAACACTTAAAATTTAAAATTTTGAATATGAAAAATCTTAGCAGATTATTGTTCGCTATGTTGCTTGTACTTGGTTATAGCAACGTTAATGCGCAAGACAAAAACAATCCATGGCAAATAACCATTGGTGTAAACGCAGTAGATGCTTATCCTTCTGGAGATGGTAGTCTTTTTGCTGGAGGCGGTTTCGCGAGTGACTCTTTTGGAGACGAATTCGGTAACGCTTCTGACCACTGGAACATTTTACCTTCTTTATCAACTATTTCTGTATCGAAATATTTAAGCGATGGTTTCTCTTTTGGAGTAACAGGGTCTTTAAATAAAATCGAAAAATGGGGAGATATTAGCTCAAACCCAGATGTAGAAAATAACGTTGATGATTTATCATACTACGGTGTTGATGGTACAATTAAATACAACTTTTTAGATGGAACTACAATTGATCCTTTCGTAGGACTTGGTGGTGGTTACACTTGGATTGATGAAGTTGGTGCTGGTACTTTAAATGGTACTTTAGGTTTAAACGTTTGGTTTAACGATAACATTGGTTTAACATTACAAACTTCTTACAAACATGCGTTTGAAGATTACTTAGATACTCACTTCCAACATACTGCTGGTATTTCTATCAAATTTGGTGGAACTGATACTGACGGTGATGGTATATTTGACAAAGATGATGCTTGTCCAGATGTTGCTGGTTTAGAAGCTTTCAACGGTTGTCCTGATACTGATGGTGACGGAATCGAAGATAGCAAAGATACTTGTCCAAACGAAGCTGGTACTGCTGAATTTAACGGTTGTCCTGATTCTGACGGTGATGGTGTAGCTGATAAAGATGATAACTGCCCAACTGTTGCAGGTTTAAAATCTTTAGCTGGTTGTCCTGATGCTGACGGTGACGGTGTAACTGATGCTGATGATAAATGTCCAGATGTTGCAGGTCCTGCAGCTAACAAAGGATGTCCTTACGCTGATACTGATGGTGACGGTGTTTTAGACAAAGATGACAAATGTCCAGAAGTAAAAGGTACTGTTGCAAACGCTGGTTGCCCAGAAGTTACTGCAGCTGTTCAAAAACAATTAAATGAGTATGCTAAAACTATCTTATTTGATACTGGTAAATCTTCTATCAAAGCACAATCTGCTGCTGTATTAGGTGATATCATCAATATCTTAAAAGAATACCCAACTTCTAAATTTACAGTTGAAGGGCACACTGATAGTGTTGGTAGCGAAAAACTTAACCAAAGATTATCTGATTCTAGAGCTAATTCTGTAAAAGAATACTTAATTGAAAACGGTATCAATGCATTTAGATTATCTGCACTTGGTTATGGTGAAGCTAAACCAATCGACTCTAACAAAACTAGAGCTGGTAGAGCAAACAACAGACGTGTTGAAATTAACTTAGCTAAGTAATTAGATTGAGTTAACTTTAAATAAAATAAGTTTACAAAAAACGCTTCGGATATCCGAAGCGTTTTTTATTTTTATAAAATGATAACAACCTTCATTTTTGATGTTTTAAACGATTTAAAAAAGAACAACTACAATCTTTCTAAAGTCACTTTTGTTTTACCTAGTAAAAGAGCCGGTCTCTTTTTAAAACATCAACTAGTCCATGTTATTGAAGACACGATATTTGTTCCAGACATTATTAGTATCGAAGAATTTGTTGAAGATCTATCCGGACTTAAAACCACATCGAACACAGAATTACTTTTTGAATTTTACAACAGTTATTTAGCACTTACAAAAAAAGAAAATCAAGATACTTTTGAATCCTTTTCTAAATGGGCCCAAATATTACTTCAAGATTTTAATGAAATTGATCGCTATCTAATTCCTCAGGAAAATATTTTTAACTACTTAAGCGACATTCAAGAATTAACACATTGGTCTGTTGAAGCAAACCAAACCGAGTTTGTTAAAAAATATTTACAATTTTGGAATAAGCTTTACACTTATTACAAACACTTCACAAAAGAACTTTTAAATAAAAACATTGGCTACCAAGGCTTAATTTATAGAAAGGCCGAAGAAAATTGCGACACATATATAAATAACCTTACCGATAAACAACACGTTTTCTTAGGTTTCAACGCTTTGAATACAGCTGAGGAGAACATTATTCAACAATTTTTAAAAAGTGGCTTAGCGAAGGTTTATTGGGATATTGATAGCATTTTTATAAACAACCCAAAGCATGACGCTGCACTCTTTACAAGGCTTCACAAAAAAAACTGGAAACATTTCGAAAACCATCCCTTTGAGTGGGTCACTGACAACTATTCCAAAGAAAAAAATATCAATATATACGGTGTTCCAAAAAATATAGGGCAAGCCAAATACATTGGTACACTCCTAAAAAATATAGAAGCCGAAACAAAATCACTACAAAGCACAGCTGTTATTTTAGGTGACGAGAACCTATTAATTCCAGTACTAAATTCTATACCACAGTCGGTAGAAGCTCTAAATATTACTATGGGATTTCCGTTAAAATCCATTCCATTAGCATCGCTTTTCGAAAACTTGTTCCATATTCATAAAACTTCGGGTAACGCCTTTTATTTTAAAGATATTGTTAAGGTTTTATCTCATCAATTTGTTCGTCCCTTATTTTATATTGACGACATCGATTATGCAGCCAAAATAACAGAAACTATAGATAGCAATAACTTAGTATATCTTACTTTAAATCGTTTAAAAGAAATAGGTAAACACTCTGAAGATATACTAGATTTATTATTTTCAAACTGGAATACCTCTATAGATTTGGCGCTAAAAAATTGTGGTCACATCATTTCAAAAATAAAAACGTTTTTAGACAAAAATAAGGACGCCAATTTACTTTCTTTAGAATATTTATTCCGGTTTAACGAGCTGTTCAATGCGCTAGCTTTATTAAATACTCAATACAACCATATTAAAGATATCTCGACACTGTTTGGTGTTTATAAAGAGTTATTAAGTTCGGAAACGTTAGATTTTCAAGGAGAACCTCTACAAGGCCTTCAAATTATGGGTATGCTAGAATCGCGAGTTTTAGATTTTGAAACCGTAATTATTTCATCCGTTAACGAAGGTATATTACCGTCAGGAAAAAGTAATAATTCGTTTATTCCTTTTGATGTAAAAATAGAAAACAAACTACCCACGTATAAAGAGAAAGACGCCGTATACACGTATCACTTTTATAGACTTTTACAGCGTGCAAAAAACGTATATATACTTTATAACACTGAAGCTGATGTACTAACTGGCGGAGAGAAAAGTCGTTTTATAACGCAACTAGAACTTGAAAACATCCACAGCATACACCATGAAATTATAGCGCCACATGTACCTGTAATTATACCCGAATTAAAGGTAGTGGAAAAAACCGAAGACTCACAAACAAGATTAAAGGAAATAGCTGCTAAAGGATTTTCACCTTCCTCCCTTACCAACTACATTAGAAACCCCATAGACTTTTACTACCATAAAATTCTAAAAATAAAAGAGCACGACGAAGTAGAAGAAACTGTTGCCGCTAACACTCTAGGAACTGTTGTGCACAACACACTCGAAGATTTTTACAAACCATTAGTAAACTCATACCTATCGGTTGACATTGTTAAAAAACTTAAAAGCCAAATTAACGAAAAAGTTACCTTTCATTTTAAAAATGAATTCAAAGAAGGTGACATTACCAAAGGAAAAAATCTTATTATTTATGAAATAGCAAAACGTTATGTTTCAAATTTTTTGGATTTAGAAATTGAAGATTTAAAGGCCGGGAATAACATAAAAATAATTACCATAGAATCTAACAACAACGTTTTAATAGAAATTCCAGAACTAGATTTTCCCGTAAAATTGACAGGTAAAGTCGATCGTGTAGACGAGTATAACGGTGTTACCAGAATTGTAGATTATAAAACTGGTCGAGTTGACTCGGGTAAAGTTGAAATTGTAAACTGGGAAGATATCACAACAGATTACACCAAATACAGTAAAAGTTTTCAGGTTTTGACTTATGCTTATATGATGTTATTATCCAACGAAATTACACTTCCTGTAGAAGCTGGTATTATTTCATTCAAAAACTTAAAAGCCGGATTTTTAAAATTTTCTAAAAAGGATAAATCCGGTAATGGCGCTAAAAAAGATGCGTTAATTACTCAAGAAACGCTTGATGATTTTTACATAGAATTGAAAACCTTAATCTTAGAAATCTGTAATCCCAATATACCATTCACTGAAAAGGAAGTTTAATATATGATCTCAACCGAAAACTACATTATAAAAGGAAAACACCAAAAACCTATTTTAATCGACACTCGTTTTTTAGCAGAAAACACAAACCTCCCAATAATTATTTTTTGCCATGGCTACAAAGGGTTTAAAGATTGGGGTGCCTGGAATTTAATGGCAGACGCTTTCGCGAAAGCTGGATTTTTCTTTATAAAATTTAATTTCTCTCATAATGGTGGTACTATAGAACAACCTATTGACTTTCCAGATTTAGAAGCCTTCGGGAATAACAATTACACGAAAGAACTAGACGACTTGGCTTCAGTTATGGATTGGGTTTCATGCGAGAAATCATTAAAATCCATTGTAGATATAAACAGCTTATCTTTAATTGGACATAGCCGTGGTGGTGGTATTGTTTCAATTAAAGCCGAGGAAGACGCAAGAGTTACCACAGTAATCAGTTTAGCTGGTGTATGTGATTATGAAAAAAGAACAGCAACTGTTGGTGGTTTAGAAAATTGGAAAAATACTGGCGTGAAATATGTTTTAAACGGACGAACAAAACAACAAATGCCACATTTCTATCAGTTTTACGAGAATTTTATTGCCAACGCAGATAGATTAAATATTAAACGTGCGGTTTCAAACTTAAAAATACCGCACTTAATAATTCATGGTGATAATGATACAAGCGTGCTTATTGATGAAGCAGATAAACTTCATGTTTGGAACCCTAAAAGTGAACTCAAGATTATAACAAATGCAGATCACGTTTTTAATGCCAGACACCCTTGGGAAGTTAATACTATACCGAAAGAACTTCAAGAAGCTATAGATTTCTCTGTTTCATTTATAAAAAATAAATAGAACTATAACTCCATTAAAATTAACCTCATCCAAAAGATTTAAATATGCTCTTAAGTTGTATTTAGTTAACCGTATTTTTTAAATTTGTTTTTATGGATAACAATAACTTACCATTAAATGATTTCTATGCACCTGAACGCCGTATATACGTGGCTACGGATTGTATTATTTTTGGTTTTGACGCAGGTATTTTAAAATTATTGGTTTTTGAAAGACGTGTAGAACCATTTAAAGGTACCTTATCTTTAATTGGAAGTTTTGTAAAACCTAACGAGGCAGCAAATGAAGCCGCTAGACGCGTTTTAAAAGAAATTACAGGCTTAGAGAACATCTTTATGGAAGAGTTGAAAACCTACTCTAATATTGATCGTGATCCAGGCGCTCGCTGTATCTCTATAGCGCATTATGCATTAATGCGTATTGAAGATTACGACAAGGAACTGGTTGCTAAACATGATGCCATTTGGTATGAGGTTGACAAACTCCCTAATTTAGTTTTAGATCATGATTTAATGATTGAAGATGCACTAAATAGGTTACGCCGCAAAGCAAGGTTTTATCCTATTGGATTTGAGTTATTACCTAAAAAATTTACCATTCCACAGTTTCAAAACTTATACGAAGCTATATTTCAGAAAACTCTAGATACTCGAAATTTTAGAAAAAAATTAATGTCTTTAAAATTGCTTATTCCTTTAAATGAAAAGGATAAATCAGGCTCCAAAAAAGGCGCTTTCTTATATAAATTTGATTACAGAAAATATAAACGACTAGAACAAAAAGGGTTTAATTTCTCATTATTCAAAAATTGAACACAAAAAAAGGCTGAGAAATAATTACTCAGCCTGTTATAAACTTAACTAACAAAAATTAAATTACTTTTTCTCTATTTTTTTATTAGCTTCAAACTACTTGTTCCTTTTGCTGTTTTTATAATTGCAAAATATAAACCCGTTTTTAAACTTGAGGCATTTATAGTTGCTTCTGCTGTATTTGGAGCAATTGATATTACATTTTTCCCTAAAACATCGAAGACTTTAATAGTTGTCATGTTTTCTGATTTAGCTTTAATAGTCCAACTATTTTGAGTAGGATTAGGATAAATATTATAAGCAGTCACATCCAAATTCTCTATACCTAAGGTACAAGCGTCACCAACGGTATAATTAAAATATTTAGTTACGCCAAACCCTCCATCTGCCCAAGCAAATTTAACAGCATAACTAATATCTTCACCTGTTGAATAGCCAGTTAAGTCTATGGTAGCCTCGGTTTCTACAACTGTCATAGCAGTTTCTGCAAACGGATCTTCTTTCCAAGCATATGCCACAATACCAACGGCTCCTGACTCCAATAATTCAAAAGTCATTCGAACATCTCCATTTTCTAATGTTTCAAATTTATAACTATATCCTCCGTTAGAAAACATACCTTGCTGAGCATCTGTTGAAGTACCATTACATGACGTGTTTGAATCTACCGAGAAATTTACGGTATATGTTTTTGTGGTTACTCCATCTGCACCAGTGACAACAATATTGGTTGTTCCAGGGATTTGAGAAGCAGGAGTTACAACAGCTGTTGCACCTACATCATTAGTAGTAACGGTTACCGTAGGAACAATTACAGTCTCAGGAGCTACACTTTCAATATAATCTATAGTATTAGCGCTAAAATTGCTTATGGTAGCACCATCAATTTGTAAATCACTTAAATCCGCATCAGTCCCAGGAACAATAGGTGCTTTCCAAAAATAAATATTATCTAAATAAATATCAGATGGAGAAACTCCCCCTTGTCCATCAAACTTCAATTGAAAAACTGAATCCCATGTCATTCCCGTAAAACTTGCAATAGGCAAATCTACACTACTCCATGACCCATTTATAAGCGCTACAGGAACTAAAACTTCTCCAGGACCTGTTCCGTTATTAATAGGAGTTACTTTTACGTCTGTAGCATTTGCCGTCCAAATATCTACATGCAAGTACTCCATTTCAGAAGCATCTTGAGTTGTTAGTAACGTACCTTGATAATTAAAATTTGTATACGCCATTGCAAAGTTTGTTCCTCCGCCCGTTGGATCGTATGTTGCATTTACTGTACCGGATTGTCCCCAACCTGGATTATAATTTGTAGCAACATCACTATAAGCATCACTGTATATAGAAATTACATCTGCAGCTAAATGGCTCGGAGACGGAGCATCTGTTGTCGGCGCTGTTGGAGGTGCTATAAAAAACGAAACCGTATATGTTTTTGTAGTTGTTCCATTAGATGCAGTAACTACCACTGTAGCATCGCCTGGTATTCCAGTGGCTTGAGCAATTACAGCTGTACCATCAACTGGTGTTGCAGAAGTAATGGTTGGAACTACTGTTGTTCCTTCTGGCAAACTATAATCATATTCTTCAATACCTGATGAGAAATCGCTAATTGTAGCAGTATCCACTTGTAAATCACTTAATCTAGCATCTGTTCCTGCAGGAATTGTTCCATATACTTCAAACTCGTAAAGACTATAGCCATATACCGTACCGCGTACCGTTCCATACATTCTTACATATCGTCCTGCTCCCGTAACGATAAGATTATCTTCTCCACCATCGCCAGTTGTTTCGGTGTATACAGTAGTATATGCAGTAAACGACATATCATCAGATATTTGTATTTCATAGGCACTTCCAAATGCACCTTCCCAATTTAAAATAACTTGGGTGATATCATAGGTTGCTCCTAAATCAATAGATATCCATTGTGGATCTTCGGAAGCGGATTCCCAGCGTGTACCAAGATTTCCATCAATAGCATTGCTCGCTGCTTGATTTTCTGTCGATCCCATTGCTGATCCACTAAGTGCAATGTTCTGTGATTGAGCAAATGCAAAAAACATTAATGCAATAAATAATAATGTAATTTTTTTCATAATAAATTATTTAGAATTAGTTATTCGTAAAAATAACACCCAATATTTATTAATTTATCATTTTAATAGGCTACAAAAAACATACATCTCAAAATAAACCTTTATTTTTTAAACAATTACCAATACAACTCAAGCTCCACAACGAACAACGATTAGAAAAGAAGAGAAAACAAAAACTAATAGTTTGAGCCTATTTTAGCTTATGTTGTGGTAATGTTGTAGTGTTTTATTATTTGTAAATCAATAAGTTACAAAAACAACATAATAAACAAAGATTTTACCTACAATTCTTTGCTATTGTTATTTGTAGATAAATCATTTTGATTTACGAGGCCATCTAGAATAGTCTTGTATTTTTTATAATACACAAGACTATCTAAATCTATAATTAAAAAAATTAAATTGAGAAAAAACGACATCATTTTATCGTTTAGAAGTGCGATACAATGACTAATATTAAAGCCTTACAAATGATTTTACTTTATCTAAAACGATAGATTTTCTATAGTATTTAGGTCGTTCATTTTTGTCCCATAAACCCCAATACGCACCAACATCACCTTCAGTTCCTACTTTCCAAGATTCATCGAACGATGAAAAATAAAACATGTCTATATCTTCATCTTTAGACCACTGTTGGCTATTTATAAAATACTTCATTGCATTTTCATAAGATGGCTGAGCGCCTTCCAATCCCGAGCCCTGACTTGGCCAACCCGTTTCGGTAATAATCACTCTTTTACCCTTGGCTGCCTTTTTAGCTTTATAAAACATATCCTTCATATAAAGCAAAGCATATTCTTGGCTACAACCTTCCCAAAACGGATAACAATTTGCTAAAATAATATCGCAGGCATCTGTTATTTTAGGTCGATCTACAAACTCGTAATATGCATCTACATAACCTACTGGAATATCGGGTATGGCCTGCTTGACTTCATTTATAAAGGTTAAAAGTTCCGCTTCAGATAGGTCTTCTCTATACATAACCTCATTTCCAACGGCCGCAATATCAACAAATCCATTTTTTGCAAGTTTTATAAGTCCAGCAACTTCCTTTTTATTAATCTCAGCATCATTCCCCAACCAAGCTCCTACAAGCGTGTTAAACCCTAATTCTTTCGCTATTTTCGGTATTAACTCATTGCCATCAGTACAAGAAAATGTGCGAATGCATTTCGTATAAGGTTTTAGAATTTCTAAACGCCTCCTTATTTGGGTTTCACTTAGAATATCTCCTACTTTCTGACCTTCCTCATATGCACTAAAACAAATACCATGTATACCCGCTTTAAGCACCCTTTGCAATGTGTTTTCTAAACCTTTTATAGTTTTACTTCCTAAAGCACCTCCAGAAAGGGACATAAGATTTTCTTTTCTGTATGACATGGCTTTAGTTGAACTTTAAGTTTTCATTTTTATCCCACAACCCCCATCGTTGGCCTACGTCTCCTTCATTATGAACTTTCCAAGACTCATCAAAAGTTGAAAAGTAAAACATTTCAACTCCATTTTGATTTGCCCAGTTATTAGTCTTCACAAAGTACTTCATTGCATTGTCATGTGATGGCTGCGCTTGTTTAGTATTATCTCCCTGACTTGGCCAACCTGTTTCTGTAATAATAACAGGCTTACCATTTGCAGCTATTTTAGTTACCTCAAACATCTTTTTTAAATAGGCACTTGTTTGATCAATATCACAACCTTCCCAAAAAGGATAGCAATTTGCCAAAACAACATCGCATGCCTCAACCAATTTAGGGCGTTCGCTAAACTGAAAATAAGCATCAACATAACCAACAGGCATGTTCGGCAAGGCTTTTTTCACTTTGGAGATATATTCTAAAATAATTTTTTCTGATAATTCTTCTCTAAGCAAGACTTCATTTCCAACAACAGCAATATCGACATGGCCAGCTTTTGCCAACTTAATTAAACCATTAATTTCTCTATCGTTTTTATCTTTATCGTTATCAATCCAAGCGCCAACCATAGTCTTTAAGCCTTTTCTGCGAGCTGCCACAGGGATATACTCATTGCCATCTGTACAAGAAAAAGAACGCACCCATTTAGTATAGGGTGCAATAACATCCATACGCTGTTCTATTTGTTGCTCCGTCAACTCATCTCCAATATTCTGACCTTCTAAATACGGACTAAAACAAAATCCGTGAGCACCATGGTTCAAAGATTTTGAAAATGCTTGAACTAAATCATATGTCGTTTTCGAAGTCCAATCAATATCCATTTTAGAGTTTATTCCTAAATCAATATTTTTAAACGATAACAACTTATCTGTTTGATAATATGAACTTGATTTCTTATTGTTTTCATTTGCTCGTTTATCGAGTTCTTCACGAATTTCACCTGCGCGCTTTTCTGAAACATCATAATTTCGCATAACATACATAGCTGCCAATGTACCCAAAATAGGAAGTCCAGAGAAAAAGAACCTTAAACCATCTATCGCTCCTTCTGGTTGAGTTTCGGCACCAGAATCGAAACCAACAGAACTCATAATAACACCACTTAATCCGCCAGCAATAGCAAAGCCAAATTTCACCATCCACCAGTAAATAGCTCCAAAGGTACCTTCTCTTCGTTTACCAGTATTTAGTTCGTCTAAATCAATAACATCAGCCGTCATCGACATCATTAAAACAAATAAACTACCAATTCCAAAAGAGAAAAATGGTAAAGCAAAAATAAACATGTAAGGCTTGCCAGGAATAAATAAAAACCACAACATAATATAACCAATAACCGATATGCCCTGGGAGTATATAAAAGCTTTCTTCTTACCTATTTTTTTCGACATCCTTGTAACAATTGGTATCACCATAAAAGTAGTACCAAGAGCACCCAAACATCCAAAAAGAGTTGGCCATATACCAGCGGCAGCCGCATTACCATCAAAAAGATGATATACAATTATAAAGAAAGAAAATGCAGCAATAGTGTTAAAAGCATTAAAAACTAAAAATGTTGCAATGCAAAGTTGTCTAAATGGTTTTATTTTAAAAGCCTCTACAAAACCGTATAATATTTCTTTAAGGCTTCTGCCTATATTTTTAAAGTTAAGGGGTGAATAATCTTCATTTAAAGTTGATTTACTTTTAATAAATATTGCAGGAATCATAGCAAAAATCATGCAAATAACACCTACCCAAATAGCTAATGTTCTAGTAGCAACATCTGCCGAAGGAAATAAATCGGGATCGTACATGATAACCCAAAACCATGGTGCAATAACCCACGCCCACTGCCCTATCCATTGGGCTACAGCCATAATATTTGTGCGTTCATGGAAATCGTTACTCATTTCGTAACCCATAGCTACGTACGGCACACTAAAAATGGTAAGCCCTAAATAGAATACAAAAGACCATAAAAGAAAATACATGAAATTATAATCGATACCACTATCTCGATATAGTTGCCACATAATGATGAACGAAATTCCCATAATTATAGCACCTATAAATACATACTGTCTACGACGTCCCCAACGCGATTTCGTATTATCTGAAATAAAGCCCATTATTGGGTCTGTTATTGAATCAAAAATTCTTGGCAGAAAATAAATAACACCCCACATCCATCCTGGAAAACCAAGATCTTGCACGAGAACCACCATAAAAATACCCAATACTGCAGGAAACATTTGGTTTGCGAGCATCCCTATTCCAAAAGCAACTTTTTGGCCAAACGGCACTTTATTTATCTTAGACATAATTTATAGTTTTTGGTTAGTTGGATTTTATCAATTACAAGGTGCGCTATTCAGGAATAACTATAGTCTGAATTGCTTTCTCATTTATTGTTATACTGAAAGATTGTTCTCCCAATACTACTTCAAAATTTTTAGCTACGTCACCTTCATTAAACAAAACTATAGCAATAGAACCGTCTGGATTTTTAGCAGCTGTAGCCATTAAATCCTTATCTGTATTATCTAACGCTATTACTTGTGCATTAGGCCTAATGTACTTACTAAAGTGAGCCATAGTGTAATAAAGCGGTGTAAAGTAAACCTCATCGTTATCAGGATCCACAATTACAGGAGCCACACACCAGTTCTTGAACCAGTTTGGTCCGCCTTGGCGATCTAGCACCATATTCCAGTCTACCCAACCATCTACCCAATTGTTTAAACAACCAATAATATCACGGGCATAGCGATTAACAGGAGCATATTTTGGGTGTAGATGTTTATCTTCTTCTGGAGCCCAATCATATCCCCAATCGGTAGCTTCTTTTTTCCAGTACCAAGCATCATCTTTCCAAACAGGAACTTGAGAATCTATACAACCTTCAGTTTCGATTAAATATTTATTTGGTGCTTTATTGTGTGCATATTGTAATGCTTCTGGGAAATAATCATATGTACTCTCGTACCAGTGAATTGCTGTACCATGGAAATATTTAGAAGATGCTTCATCTCTATACATTTCATCCACCCACTCTTTAAGCCCTGCGCGGTTTTGGTCGTAGCCCAAAATAATTTTATCACCGTAACCATCTGCTTCAAGTTTTGGCCCCAAATGAAACTCTACAAAATCGGTCATTTCCTTTGGAGAAAAGTGCATACTTTCCCAGTTATTTCCATTTCCATGTGGCTCATTTTCTACAGTAAAACCCCAAATATCAATGCCTTCAGCTTTATAAGCCTCGATATATTTTGAAAAAAACAAGGCCCAAGTATCATAATATTCTGGTAATAACTTACCTCCAACCCAATGGTTATTATCTTTCATCCATGGCGCTGCCGTCCAAGGTGATGCAAAAATATCGAAACCATCTTCTGAAATAGCCAAGGCATCTTTTATCATAGGAATTAAATCATCTCGATCTTCTTCAATTGTAAAGTGTTCTAAATTTTTATCACCTTCTACTGGCGTATAAGAGTAGTTTGTTAAAGAAAAATCGCAAGAATTCATGTGCGTTCTTGTTAAAGAATAATTCGCACCTTCTTTCGCGAAATATGCTTTTAAAATAGTGTCTCTATTTTTCTTGCTTAATTTATTCAATAAATATGCTGAAGATTCAGTAAAAGCGCCACCAAAACCAGAAATAGTTTGTAAAGTTTGCTCAGGTCTTAAAGTGATAAGCACCTTATCTTCATCTGTTTGAAAATTATTAATTCTAGTTAATTTATTTCCGCTAGCAGAAGTTTCATAAACTTCAAATTTTATCGATTCCTTTTCTTTAGAACAACTTGAAAATAAAATCATTATCGCAAAAATTATGAGGGTGTTAATCTTTTTCATGTCTAATTATTTAATTAAGTATTGGTAAAAATTTATTTTACCGGTACTAATACGGTTTTTAATAAATCGTTTTTATTTCCATTAAATGTTTTTGTTATGGCATTTCCATTTCTTGAAAGGCCTTTAAACACACCAGAATCCACCAAATCCCAAAGTGCATATTTTGCTTTTCCATCGATAGTAAATAATCCAAAGTAATTTTCTGACCCTCCTGGGTTTTGAGCATCTTTCCAGTTTTCATCAAAAGCTTCAAAATAAAAGCACGCCATATTTGCTTCTTTGGTCCAATTACGCATATGCTTGTAATACAGCGCTTCCTTATATTCGTCTGTTGCTTTAGAACCTTCATTTCCATAAAGCTCATTTGTTGAAGATGCCCAACCTGTTTCACCAATATGAATAGGCTTATTAATGCCTAGGCTTTTCATATAATTAAAAACACTATTATATTGAGAAATGGCATATTCTTTAGCTTTTAGCATAGCTAAATCAATTTTATCTAAATCTGACAAACTATCAGACTCTTCACCTACACCCCAAAAAACGGGATTGTAATGTGTATCATGCATAGGGTATGTATGCATAGAAATGTAATCTACTGCATTGATCAGCTTAGTTAAATCTTCAACATGATATTCACTGTCACCACCGCCCCAAGAGGCAAAATTATCAGAGCTAGTTATCCATAAATCTGCTGGTAATTTTTCATCTTTCTTTAGATCTTGTAAATGGTTTACCCACTTTAAAATAACACCGGGTTGCACATAATAGCTAGCCGCCCATTTTACCATAGCTTCATTACCCACTGCAATTACTTTAACAATATCAGGATATTGGTTAGCAAGGTTTATAGCTCTGTTTATTTCACCTTTGTTATTCTCAAAATCTTCAATATTATGGTTTGGCGTTTTATCTGTCCATGCATTTTGGCAATCTATCCAAGCACCAAGCATTACATACATTTCGAAATTTGAATCTTCTTCTTTTAATTCGCTAATGGCTTTTAATAAGTTTGGAGCTTGTTGTAATTGCACGTTATAAGTCCGCAATATTTTTACACCCATTGCAGAAAGCAATTTCATGTCTTCTTTTAACTCTAGAATGCTAGGCTGAATATCTCGCGTATTTACACGATACCCACCATATGAAATAGCCAAATAATTTGGATCTCCAAGAATATCTGCCGCGGTTTTTTGTTTTACAGCCTGTGGCTTATCATTGCATCCCAAAATCATAAATACTGTAAAAAGAGTTATAATTATTTTTAATTTACCCATTACCTCATTACTATTTACTTACCGAAACTCTAATTAAATTAACAGCTCCACGACGTTCAAAAATGGATTTTGAAGTTTCTAAATCAATACTCATATCACTAAAAACCAACTCCTTATTGTCATTAAAAATAACAGAAACACCTTCCTTTTCAGAAATTTCATAAATCACTGGTACTTGGCAATATGTAAAACATAATGCACCTGATTTAAGATCTACAGATTGATTTTCTTTATTAATATTTGTGAAATTAAAAGTTGATGGTGTTTGTAAAAACTCTTTAGTTTGCAATAAACGAGGGTTAAATACTATTTTCCCTTCCACAACAAACACTCCTAATTCTCCAAAACGACTTAGTACATCTTCCTTTACTTGCCCAGTCATTCCGGGTTGCTGCGCTCCTTTTGTTGCAGGTGTGTGAGAATAGGGATCGGTTGAAAACGCACCATACAATTCTGGTGATTTATGCACACCAATACCTGCATTAATTTCGTAATAATGATCTAAAAGTCTACCAATTACTGCTTCATCTTCCTTGCTATTTATAGCCAACAAGCAATTCTCCTGAACGGCTAATGCTAATTTAGAAACCATATGCCAGTAAATTGAGCCTAAACCTTCGTATCCAAAGAAAGTACCTGAACGACCTGTAAAGGATTTATGATCGAAAATATCTTCAAAAGTTTGAAGTAATTTTTCAGTATCATCTTTAACCAAAGCTTGATAGTTTTCATCTAAATTATCTAAAGCATCTTTTAAACTATTTGCATTATTAAAATTGCCATTAAAGTGATAATTACCTAAAAAGTCTTGCTCTATAATTTGTCTATTTCCATCGGCTACTAACTGCTTTAATAAACTTGAAGCTTCCACTTTTTCTGAAGGAATGTTATTCTTTTTATCAAAACGAGGTAACTCTTTATTTGGATATAAAATATAGCTGTATTGATCTTCTCTAAACAGAGCACTGCTTTTTAAACCATCTAACAAACTTAAAGCCTGCTTTGGCGATAAGTAACCTGAACTAAGCGCCGCCACTTGACCTTCTAACATTTCGGATAAATACGAAATAGAAACCTCATCATTATTTTCAACCGTCATTAAGTTATAGGCGTGATACATATTATCGGCACGTTTATTAGCATCGATTGTATGTTGCAAATAAGATTTTGTTATTTGAATAAACTCTAACAACTCATACTTACGCAGCTTAGATTTATCACTAGAAAAACCATTTTCGTAAATAGTATTCCTGTACTTACTGCCAGCTAAACCTAATCCGTCGAGTACCGTTTTTCTATCTTTATCTGAAACTTTACCAGAAATTATATTTTTATTAGTTTGAAATGTTTTAACCACTTCATTAAAAAAAGTAGCCAATTCCGAAGAAACCTCTACTTCTTCCGTTTTAGATTTTGCAATAATATTTTCAAAGAAATTTAAAAATCTGTTTAAATAATATAGTGTAACCATAGAAACACCATTACCCACCAATGCGTTATTAGCATCGTTCCACTCTGGACGCTGGGTGTTTAACCAAATACCACCTTCTGGTATAAAGTTTGATACTTTTGCCAAAACAGTGGCTAATAATTTTTCTATTAGATTTACTTTATAAATAAAGAAGTTTTCATCTCTTAATAAGGCCCCATCGGCACCTAACTCATTTCTTTTTTCGCGAATTTTAGCATCTAATTCGTAATCGAAATCAATAGTGTCTTTTGGATGCTTAAGTATATCCTCATAACTCTTTATTTTATAAGGTACATTGGCATATACAAAAATGTTTTCTGAAAAACGTTTTTCTAATTGATTTGGATAATACTTCTCAATAAACTCTAGGAATTTTAAAAGATATATTATTTGATGATCTCCCCAATAGCCAATGTAAGACCACGGATCGTTTTCTTCAATAGCTTCCCAGTCAAACCCGCCTTTTGTAACACGGTATGGGTTGTAACCTTCAAATGTTGTGGCATTTAAAAACTTATGAATCATCCCTTCAATAAACTCAGGATATGAGTGTGCTAAAGCTTCCCAGTTTTGGAAAATATCTCTCCAGTTTCCTTCGTAATCCAAAATTTTAGATCCATCTATTTCACTTTGTGTGTTTATAGAAAATTTATTCCACGGTCTACTAGGGTCGCCATGACGACGACTAAATTTAAGCGGTAAATATTCAAAACAAAGTCTTTTAAAATTTTTGTCTTCGTCTTGTTCTGCAATGTTTCTAATATCGTGCAACGTAAAAAGTTCTGGCAATGTATTTAATACATCTTGCTTTTTCTTAAAAACCTTTTTGTTTGCGTGAGCTATATATTTTACAAAGTCTTGTTTTTCAATTTTATAATCATCGTCAAAAATTCCTCCTCGCATAATATTAAATAATGTATTTGCGAAATGTCTAGAATTTATTAAAGGATCATCAGTTAATTGTAAACCATCTGCCGCACCAGATAATGCCAATAATTTTTTGGTGCCCTCCTCAATATCGTTTTGAACTAATGCTTCAATGTTATCTTCGTTTTTGATAAGTTCAGAAACTTTAACAACATCTGTAATAGATTGATTTACATTAGCAACAAACATCCAACTTTTTTCTGATGATGCGGCCATTGTTAAATCTGAAGAAATAAAATAAGCGCCTTTTTCGGCCTTTACATCAACTTCTTCTGTAATCGCTTCGCCTTTTCTAAAATTGTATAATTGGCGAGATGATAATAAATGTGATGGATTTTCCATACCTGAAGACCATACCACGTTTGCTTTTAAAGCTTCACTAGGCTCGGCTCTATCGACTATAACAGCACTTAAAGCAAAAATACCCACTCCCGATTCGGTTTGTAATTCGCTCTTTTTGTAAGCGTCTACAAGGTTAGAGTAACTGTTTTGCATAGCAGAACCTATTAGGCTCGGCAAAATGTTCTGCAAACCATCTAACACCGTTATTTTTAATTCTTTGCCAGAATTGTTTTCTAAAGTAGATTTTTTCACAAACCCAAACTGACTACTAGAACTCCATTGGTATCTAAACGTAAGTTGCAAATCTCTATTTACTTCTTCAAAAATTACTTTATTTCCAAAGCTGTTTTTGTATAAATTGCGAGTTGTTCTGTAAAGTCCCGTTTGTCTTTCTGAAAATGGCTCCCATACATAAGCTTTACCTTTTATATGAATTTGAAAAATGGTTTTACTTCCCGTAATATCAGCTAGTTCCGTAATTTTATCATCTGTATAATATGGAAAAAGTGCTGATTCAGCATTTTTTCTTCCAGCAGTTAAACCTCCATTACTAGAAATAAACATCCAATGGTTAGAATCACTAACAATGCTCATAAAAAACGGACGCATTTTATCGCTATTCGAGATTTTAAAATACGTTTCACCATTAAGTTTTACTAACTTAGAATCTATGGTATGTTCTTCTGAAACAAACTGATTATCTTTTTCTATCTTACTCATTACTTCTACTGGTATTAAAAAGGTATTATGTTTAATTAAAAACATGTAAAACAAAAGGCCGGTTTAGAGATGTTTTCCGGCCTTTTAATTATCAAACTACTAATCTATTATTCGTAAACTCTTACATAATCTATTTCCATAGTATCTTCTGTAAAAGCAGCATCTATATCTCCTCCTAAAGAACCACCCATAGCAACATTTAAGATTAAGAAGAAATCTTTATCATAAAATGGCAAGTCTGCATTGTTATCCATAGCAACCACCACAACGTTATCTAGTAAAACAGTGATTTTAGACTCTGTCCACTCTAAGGTATATAGATGAAATTCTGAAGATGCATTTTCTACTGAAATTGTTTCTCCGTAACTTGCATTGGCATTGGTACCACTATCAAACCAATGGTACGTACCTAGCGATGTATTTTTATCTGCGCCAGTTTGTTCCATAATATCTATTTCTCCACAATGTGGCCATCCAACATCAGGGAAATTAGCACCCAACATCCAAATAGCAGGCCATGTACCTTGTGCTTCAGGAAGTTTTGCTTTCACCTCAACACGACCATACTTAAACTCGTATAAATCGATTGATTTTAACCTTGCTGAAGTATAATCTGTTCCATCTTTTTTAGCTGTAATTTTTAAAGTTCCTTCAGAAACACTAACATTACTAGCATCACTGGTGTAAGTTTGGGCTTCGCCATTCCCCCAGCCTCCTGCACCTAAATCGTAGGTCCATTTTGCTGCATCAGGAGCACCATCGGTATCAAACTCATCAGACCATGCTAGTGTATTAAATTCAGACTCAAAGACAGCTGCACCTTCTGTTGGTTTACTAGAGGTAAACAATTGGTACCAAGCGGCTCCACCACCAGCTTCAATAATTCTAACGCGCAATTCATTTTCACTTATAGAAATAATATCATAAGTACTAGCACCAACATACCAACCCATAAAACCACCTTCAGAAATTTCGAAAGCTGATTGCCTATATGGATTATTATTATAACTTCCTTCTAAAGCGGCTTTGGAAGTTGACGGTAAAAATGACACGTTTTTAACACCGAACATTGTAGTTGCAACCGTTTCATCGTGACAAGTGTCTCCGTCTACACCAATTATACCAGCATAAGTTCCAGGAACAAAAGCAGGACCAACTGTTTGCTCAAAGGTTAAGCCATTTTCACCACGAGTAAATACAAATTCGTTTGAGTACATACAAAATTTTTCGTCGTCCCAAGGTTGAATTGTATTCCACCAAGCTTCATAAGCAAACTCACCATTGCCATAATCATCTTCAACCGGGCCTAAACCAACATGAAGAGGCAAATTAGCTGCCCAGTACCAAGTTTTAGAATCACCAACTAATTCACCAGCCAAAAAGTTTTCAGCTTCAACATCAGAGAATGAGCTAAATACTTGTACTTCCATAGAGGTACTCGACATTATACCACCAGTACCTACTGCACTAGCAACTACTGTGTACGTATTAATACCTGTTTGTGTAAATCTATGTACAGTCTCACCAGAAGGTGCGACACCCGTTTTACCATCTCCAAAGTTAAATTGGTAGGTTATCTCGTTATCTGCAGTAGATGTAAAATTTACAATTCCACTACCATCTCCGTAAGGATTATCAGCATCTTGCCCAACAATTTCAGCAGATATTGTCACACCGGTTGGAGCCACAATATCACCTATCGTTATATCATCATCTTGACAACTTGTAAAGAGTAATGCTACCGACAGAATAAATCCTATATAATATTTTAAGTTTTTCATTTTTCTTAAATTTTAATTCTTTTAGTTTTGAGCAATATCATCGACGTAAATGGTATAATTTGCTGTACCATCGCCTTGCGTACCATTATCCATTATTAGAACAATATTGAAAAAATCGATACTAGTATCAACACCCGAAAAGTTAAACGTTAACGTTTCCCATTGATTTACCAAGGTTGTTGTAGCTGTAACTTCTGCCGTAGCTATTGTATTAGGCCATGGCGTACTATCTTCAAATTTCATTAATAAATTTAATCCTGCTCTTGGTGACCAAACTTTTGCTGTAATAGTTGTTCCTGCGGTAAAATCAAAACGCGTAGGAACGGTAATCTTAGAACCTGCCCATGGTTGGCCAGCTCCTTTAACTAATTCTAAAACATTTGCAGATGTATTGCCACTAGAATCTGGATTGGCTATTACTGAGGTTCCTCCGCCATCAAATTGATCTAAAGTATATTCCGGTTCGAAAGTTAACATTGGGTTCGACGAAATATCATCAACATAAATAGTATAATTTGCACTACCATCACCCACTGTACCATTATCCATAATAAGTACCACGTTGTAAAACTCTACAGCCATATCAACACCGGTAAAATCGAAAGTTAAAGTCTCCCATTGATTTGCAAGCGTTGTTGTTGCCGTAATTTCGGCCGTCGCCGTTGTATTTGGCCATGGCGCGCTATCTTCAAATTTCATCAATAAATTTAAACCAGCTCTTGGTGACCAAACTTTTGCAGTTACCGTTGTACTAGAAGAAAAATTAAAAGGTGTTGGAATAGTTACTTTAGAACCAGCCCATGGTTGTCCAGCTCCTTTAACTAATTCTAAAACATTAGCAGAGGTATTTCCGTTAGAATCTGGATTAGCAATTACTGAAGTTCCGCCGCCATCAAATTGATCTAAAGTAAAACCACCATCGAAAGTTAATGGTAATACTCCTGAAACTCCAGATACTGATTCTTTATAAAAATAAAGGTTATCTATAAAAATAGTTCCGCTTCCAGATGGTGCGCCTTCAAACTTAAATTGAATAATGTCTGAAAAATCAACTGCTGGATTTTGATCCGTAAAGGTAGATAATGGAATATCGAAAGACGTCCATTGATTTTCATTCAACTCTAAAGTTATCGCTGTTTCGTTAGGCCCTGCACTTATTGGAGACATTTTAGTATCGAAATCTGCATCGGCTGTCCAAACATCTACGTGAATAAATTCCATACCAGAAGCATCTACAGCTACGCTATTAAAATCGATACCTTGATACGTGATATCTCCATATTGAATAATATTATCACCTTCAACATCAATTTGAGTATAGGTTGTTGTTTGCCCCCAATTAGGATAATAATCTATTGGATTTGGATCTGTATAAGCATCACTATATATAGAAACAACATCGGCTTGAGCTCTGTATGGCACTGGAGCTCCTGTCAATGGTTGTAAAATTGCAGTAACAACAAATTCTTCACTGTACTCTGTAGTTTCAATAGCTGCACTTTTCGCAATTACTTTAATAGTATAAGTTCCAGCCTCTGCATATTGATATGAAATGGTTTCTTCTAAATTTAAAACCATAGGCGTTTCGTCCGTAGATTCTCCAAAATAAACCTCGTACATCGTTGCAAAGTCTGCCATCGCAGAAAGGTTTACTTGTTTAGAAATAGCAGCATCGTTTTCAATAGTTACGACTAAGTTTTCTGGAGCTTTAAACGATACCACAATACTTTGTGTAACTGTTGTAGTTAATCCGTTCACACTTACTGCGGTAATTAGTGCCTCGTAAGTGCCTTCTTCGTAAATGTGCTCTGCTCCGTTACCTGGAGTTATACCTGTTTCTTCTTCCGAGCCATCGCCATAATTAACATTATAACTCACAGCTCCTTCCGCCAATGGAGTAATAGTCACCACACCCGTATTATCTTGTGTTACACTCACTGCTGCACTAACATTGGTAGGCGCAGTAATATTTTCTACAAAATCAATATTATCATCATCTGCACAACTAATAGCTATTAGCGTGAAAAGACATAAACTGAATGCATATTTTATAAATTTCATCTTAGTATGTTTTAGTTAGTAGTTGGTGTTTTGTGTCCAGTTTCCGTTTGAAAATTGAATTTCTTCTAATGGAATAGGAAATACTTCGTTTTTATTGGCAGTAAACCCATCAATTTCTGCTCCACGTCCTGTACGAACTAGATCGAAAAAACGATGACCTTCACCTACTAATTCCACACGACGTTCGTGAGCAATAGCATCTGTAAGTGTTGCTCCAGAAGATGTAACATCATTTTCTGCACCAAAAGCTCTAGCACGTACTCTGTTTAAATATTCTTGTGCTTTAGAATCGCTAATCTCACCACGATTGTAAGCTTCTGCAGCCATTAATAAAACATCTGCAAAACGAATAGCTCGATAATTATTAGGGTTTGTTAAATTCTGATCACCCGTATTTAAATCGCCTTTACGTGCAATATATTTTCTGTTGTAATATCCTGTATGCTCATATCCTTCTCCGTAAGTTGCATTGTTTGCTGCTGCCCATGAAACGATATCTAAAATAGCGACATCTTTACGTAAATCTCCATCTTCAAACTCATCTACCACTTCCTGAGTTGGTACGTTAAAGCTAAAACCAGAATCGAATGTTGGTCCTGTGTAATTTCTAATACCATTAAAACCAACAGCAACATTACCTTCACTACATTGCAAACACTCGAAACCTGCACCTTCAGCATCGGAATATTGAACCTCAAAAACAGACTCGATGTTGTTTTCGTTATCGTTTTCAAAAATAGTATCGTAATCGCTTACTAAATCGTAAGGGCCTTCAGTAATTAATTGATCTAATACCGTTGTTGCTTCTAAAAATTTATCTTGATATAAATAGGCTTTACCAAGTAATGCTTGCGCAGAGCCTTTTGTTGCTCTACCAACTTGTGGCGCAGTATAATTAAGATTGTTAATAGCATAGGTTAAATCTGCTTCAATTAAAGCATAAACATCTGCTACTGGCGATCTAGGAAGCGAAGTCTCATCACCTAAGTTAAAACGCGTTTCTTTTAATGGCACTTCTCCAAACCATTTTACAAGTTCGAAATAATAATATGCTCTTAAAAAACGGGCTTCTCCGATAATGATTTCTTTTCCGTCGAATTCTGTTTTATCTTGAAATTCTAATATGAAATTAGTTCTATTTACTCCAGCATACATCCAATCCCACAGATTTTTTAATTCACTGTTAACAGGTGTATGAATCATATCGTCAATTTGTTGCCACGATACAACATCGGTTGCGCTTTCGCCTCCACAAAATGTGTTATCTGAAGCAATTTCGCCTAAAATAACATTTAAGTAAGTAGACTGTAACAAATCGTAAGCACCAACAAGGGCGTTATAATAATCGGTTTCTGAGTTGAAATAGCTTTCTGAATCTATACTATATCTATCAACTTCTTCTAAATAAGCATCTCCACAAGCATTAGCGCCTAACACCAAAACCAATAAAAAGAGACCTTTAATTTTATTTATATATTTTTTCATCTTTTAAATATTTTATATAGAAAGGTTTAAACCTAAAATAAATTGTCTTGAAATTGGGTAGAAACCGTAATCTATACCACCACCAATAGCATCTCCGTTGGTTGCTGCAGGATCGTAACCACGATATTTAGTTAAGGTAAACGCATTGTTTACTTTCGTGTAGATACGGAATTTACTTATTCCTAATTTCTCTGTAACTTCAGTTGGTAAAGAATATCCTAATTGAATATTTTGCATTCTTAAGAATGAAGAATCTTCTACGTAGAAATCTGAAAATAATTTGTTAGAGGTTCCTCCAACAGTTGCTCTTGGTACAGAGTTACTTGTTCCTTCGCCTGTCCAGCGATCTAAATACAGGCTAAGTCTGTTAACATTAGGTTGGTCACGCTCATAATTACGAACGGTTTCCTTTCCTAATTCTGCATACATATAAGCACTAAAATCGAAGTTTTTATAATTGAAGCTGAAGTTTAACCCCATAATATAATCGGCTTGCGCTTTACCTATATTAGTTCTATCATCTAAAGTAATTTCTCCGTCACCATTAACATCAACAAAACGAATATCTCCAGGAGACGCTGCGGTTCCTAATCCACTTTGTGAAGGATGCTCATCTACTTCTGCTTGGTTTTGAAAAATACCATCGGTTTTTAAACCGTAGAAATAACCAATAGGTTGACCAACTTCCATACGCGCAATAGCTGGTTGCCCAACACTAAACGATCCGCCTTCAGAAATATTTCCATTGCTTACTGCTGTAACCTCACCATCAATTTTAGTAACATTATAGCTTAAACCGTATGAGAAATCATCTGAAACAGAATTTTTATAATTAAGAAAAAGCTCAACACCTTTATTTCTAGTTGTACCAGCATTTACTGTTGGTAAACCCGCTCCAGGAGCACCTCCGCCTAAAATTCCTGAAATCGGGAAGTTTTCAATTAATAAATCGTTTCTGTCTTCAATAAAATAATCGGCTACAATTTCCAATTGATTATTAAATAAATTAATATCTAAACCAATATCTAATTTTTCTGCTGTTTCCCAAGACGCATCTGCATTTGGTACTCTACCGCTAGCTGTTCCTGTAATCAAAGAACCATCTAAAACATATGTAGCTTCACCACTTAATAAAGCACGATACAAATCGTCTCCAACATTGTTACCTAATGTACCGTAACTCGCTCTAAGCTTTAAGAAGTTTATTACTTTGGAATCTTTTAAAAATGCTTCATCAGAAATTTTCCAACCTGCTGTTGCAGAATAAAAATAATCGATTCTGTTGTTTGGTGAAAAATCTGAAGATCCATCGCGACGCACCATAGCAGATAATAAATACTTGCTATCATAATCATACTGAATTCTTCCGAAATAAGATGATAAACGAGAATCGTAGATATAAGAACTTGTAGATTTTGCTTCACTTAAACCGTTGGCCAAAGAAATATCTGCAAATTCCCAAGAGTTATTTTGAACATCGAAACCTGTTCCGGAAAGATTATCTCCCCAAAAACGTTGTGCACTTGTACCTAAAGTAAAGGTGGTATTATGTTTATCATTAAATAGTTTGTTGTAGGTCGCGAAAGTATCCCATGTATACGAGTTATTGGTGTTCTGAGTTTGCGTTACACTACTTCTGTCATTATTAAAAACTTTACCAGAACCGTATTGTACAATAGGAGCAAATGTTTTACTCTTATCATCATAAGATTTTAAACCAATACGCGATGTCACTTTAAACCCTTCAAATGCTTCATATTCTAATTGAAATGTTCCCTCAATCGAATTTCCGCTGTACTCATTATAAGTATTTGCTATTTGAGACAGTGGATTAATAACCTCGTTTCCTAAAAAACCTGAAGTGTCTTGCTGATCTAAACTATAAGTTGGCGCATAGTTTAAGGCGTTAAATAATGGTGTACCTAAAGCATTCTCACCAATGGTTTTACGGTTATTATTAAAGTAGTTTGCCGATGTAGTGAATTTTAATTTTTCACTAAGATCAAAACCAATTTTAATTTTAGCATTAGCACGATTGAAGTTAGACTTATTGCTAGCAATAATACCATCCTGCTCTAGAATAGAACCACCAAAGTAATATGTGCTATTTTCACCACCACCAGTAACCGATAGGTTATGGCTAGTAATTGGAGCTTGCTCAAAAAGTTCGTTTTGCCAATCGATTCCTTCACCTAAACCACTAACATCTGGATAAGGCAATGCTTGACCATTGGCAGCATAACTTTCGTTTAAAATTAAAGCATATTCTGTAGCATTTAAGTAAGGTAACTCACGTGTTGTTTCTTGAATACCTGTGTAAGCATCATAATTAATTTTTGCAGCTGAATTTTTCTTACCTGATTTTGTGGTTACTAAAACCACACCATTTGCTCCTTGAATACCATAAATAGCAGCCTGAGCATCTTTTAATATAGAAAAGGTTTCAATATCACTTGGGTTAATAGAATTTAAGTCTCCTGCATAACCATCTATAATAACCAAAGGACCATTATCTCCATTAGAGCTTACTCCACGAATTAAAATATTAAAATTTCCTCCTGGAGAACCAGAAGGTGCAGTTACAGAAACCCCTGCCGATGTACCTTGTAATGCTTGTGCAGCATCTACAGGCTTTAAATCTTCTAAAGTAGCAGCGCTAACAATAGAAACTGCTCCCGTAACATCTTTCTTTTTCTGTGTACCATAACCAACAACTACAACTTCATCTAATTGTGCCAAATCTTCTTGTAATTGAACAATTAATTTTTTGTTGCTTGTAATTACTAATTCCTGAGTTACATAACCTATATAACTCACTGAAATAGTTGCTCCGTTTTCAACTCCTGATAATACGAAGTTACCATCAAAATCTGTTGTAGTTCCTTTAGTGGAATTTTTAACAATGATGTTCGCTCCAGGAATTGGAAACCCCGTTCCGTCCTGTACATTTCCGCTTATATCTATATTCTGCGCACCTGAGTATGCCATAAAGAAAAAAGCTAAAATTTTGAATAGCGTGTGTCTCATAAATTTGTTTAGTTTTTGTTTATCATAAAATTAACACACTAGATTAAAGTATTCGTAAAATATACCTCAACAAAAAACATACATCGCAAAAAAATACACTTGTTTTTATCAAATACCAATAAATACAAGGTTTTTAAGCATTGCCACAAATTAGAAACAAGTGTTAAAACAATGCTAAATTTATATATGTTGTGGTAATGTATAGGTGAAAAAAATAAGTGTTGTACCCTTACAATAATAAAAAACACTGAATTACATGGTGTTTTATTCTAAAGACATAATTTCTTATAAAAAACTGTAATAGATCATTTTAATCTAATAAATAAAAAATGCCATCAAAAACAATGAAAAAAAGCAAAACCACACCTAATTTACCATTGTAATTAACAACAACTTAATACTGCTAGCATAATACCTCTAAAGCTTTATACATAATCGTAATTACACTAAACCAATACCATAATTAAGTATAACGTTCTGTAATTCGAAAGCCACACGAATCATTTAAGAACAGTATAGCCCGTATTTTAGAACAACAGATAAAAGTTGTAACTAAATAAAAAAGGGTTGAAGAAAACAAACCTCCAACCCTTTTACTCTAAAAAACTAATTAATCTAAACTAAATCTTTATATGTCATTTTAATTAAATGTAATATTATCAAAGTATACTACGTTATCTGATGCTCTACCATCTATAAAATCAGGAAAAACAATAACTTGATCTACATTTGTAGTTCCATCTTGACCTATAATACCAAGAAGGTGACTAAAATCGAATGTTAATTCTTCCCATTCATTAATTTTAGTATTAGCTACTTTTACTTCGGGTTGAGCTCCACCATTTGCACTAGCCAATTTAATTGCAACATCGCTAATCACGGTTTTGTATACCATAATCTTAATAGTTGTATTAGAAGCAGAAACGGTCCATGTAATTCCCATTTCGCCATGTGCTATTTCGGTTCCAACCCATGGAGCCCCTGCTTGACGTGCTGTAATTTTAGCTACTGTTGAAGATGTGTTTACTCCTGAAGCATTTGGATTAGAAACAAATTCTAATGCCGGGTTATCTACGTTTTCAAAAATATTCCAAGTCCAAGCTGCACCGAACCCAGATGGTTCAAAATCGATAGGAAGTGTTAGGTTATAATCTCCACTATTACCACCTGATGCTTGTAGCGTAAAAGCAACAGTATAAGTAGACGTTGTTACTCCATCTTCTGCTGTTACAACTATGGTAGTTTGTCCTGGCAGTGATCCCGCTGGATTTATTACAGAACTGGCAGCTCCTTGAGTTTCGGTTACTGTTATTGCAGGAACTGTTGTTGTTCCTTCAGGTAAAGTTACAGAATAGCTTAATGTATCTGGATTGAAACCTGAAATGGTATTACCGTCAACCTTCAAGTCTGATAGAGTTGCATCCTGTTCTGTTGAAACTTCGAATTTGTTGAACGTAATATTATCGAAATAAGTTACTACATCTGAAGATCTTCCGTCAGTAAATTCTGGAAACACCACAATTTGATCAATATTGGTAGAACCATCAAGTCCATTACCAATTCTACTACTAAAATCAAATGTTAATTCTTCCCATTCGTTAATTTTAGTATTAGCAACCTTTATCTCTCCTTGCGCACCTCCTGCAGCATTTACCAACTTAATACCAACATCGCTAATTACAGTTTTATACACCATAATTTTAATTACTGCGTTTGAAGCTGAAAGATCCCATGTAATTCCCATTTCTCCGTGTACTGTTTCAGCACCTACCCATGGAGCGCCTGCTTGTCTTGCTGTTATTTTAGCAACTTGAGCAGATGTATTTATGCCTGACGCACTAGGATTTGCTACAAATTCTAAAGGTGGATTATCTTCATTCTCGAAAACATTCCAAGACCAATTAGCTCCAAACCCTGTAGACTCAAAATCGATAGGTTGATCTAGACTATATGCCCCAGTACTTCCACCACCACTAGTCCTTTCATAAAGTTTTAGATCATCGAAATAATACGTATTCGTATTTGCTTCTGCTAAATCAAAGATTAAAACAATTCTATCATATTTATTATCATTATTACTAGTGAATGCGAAAGTCAACTCTTCCCATTCATTTGTTTTAGTAGTTGCTAAATCTATTTCGGTATTTACCGATGGATCAGCAATGGATTCAAGTTTTAATAATACAGTATAACCTGGCTGAGCCGAATACACTTTAACTTTTAATCCTGCATTTGCGCTTAAATCTAATTTAGCATCTAAATCTATTTGGTTATTATCCCAAGGATTAGTTCCACTTTTTGTGATTTGAGCCACTTTACAAGAACTATTTACACTATTATCAGAATCTGGGTTGTCCGCCCAAACAAACGTTGCATTGTCATTTGTAATACTAGAAGTAAGGTCAGACATAAAAGTCATATTTAAACCTGCAGCTGTATTATTTTCTGTAGATTCTTCAACACAAGCATTTCCTACTGAACCTGTACCATAAAGCATTAAATCATCGAAATAATAAGTATCTGTGTTTCCTGCATTAAGATCAAAGAAAATAACAATCTTATCAAACTTTTCACTTTCCGTACTTGCAAATGGAAATTCTATTTCTTCCCATTCATTAGTTTTTGTAGTTGCAACCTCTAATTCAGTGTTATTTTCTGGAGCACCATTTTCCTCAAGTTTCACTCTTACTTTAAAGCCTGGTACGGCAGAATAAACCTTCATTTTTAAACCTGCGTTTGCAACAAAGTCTAATTTAGTATCTAAACTGATTTGAGTATTATCCCAAGGATTGCTTCCTAACTTCGTTATTTTAGCAACTTTACAAGACATATTTAAATCATTATCAAAATCAGGATTAGCTGCCCATTCGAAAGAAGTACCATCTGCAACAACATTCGCTGTAGGATCTGACATGAACGTCATGTTTAAATCCACTGCGCTGTTAGACTCTTCAGTTTCCGCAGTACATGGTGCAGGAGGCGTTTCTACTTGCATAACATCATCCATATAGAATGTACCCACAGTTTTCCCTGGACCATCCACAAATAATGTTAATCTTGAATATTTATCTGAAGGATTAAAACTAAATAACAATGTTTCCCATCCAGTACCGGTATGACTCACTGCAACTTCAGTATCTGCACCTGTGCCTTCTTCAAGTTTCATTAAAACAGTTGTAGCCTCGTCTGCCCAAAAACTCATACTTACAGTTTTTTCTGTTGCTAAATCTATATCAATTCCAAGATCGAAGTTAACACCCTCATACTCGGCTCCACTATTAGTAATAGCACCTACATTAGAAGCTACATTGTTTACTCCTGATACATCTGGGTTCTCAACAATTTCAAAAGTAGCACCGTTAAAAACGGCCGCATTATATACTACATCTGTATTATCAAAATTAATTGGCAACCCCAGTTTTTCTGGTATTGTAAATGTTATTTCACTTTCGAAAGTATCTGTTGCTCCTGCAACGTTTTTAGACTCTAACACAACCGTATACGTTCCGCTTTTATCATATGTATTTATTGGGTTTTTTTCAGTTGATGTATTTTCATCACCAAAAGACCACTCGTAACTACTCGCATTTTCAGAAATATTTATAAAAACAACTGTTCCCGTTTCTAAATTAATGGTATAAGTAAATCCTGCTATAATTTGAGGATAATTATCATCGTCGTTGTTACACCCCACAAAGGATAACACTAAAAGCAAAATCGAAATTTGCTTTATATTTTTTATTAGTTGTTTCATAATCTTTAATATTTTCAGTTTAGTCAATTAAATTATTTTTATACACTCTTACATAATCTACAAGCATGGTTTGAGGAAAAACAGTTTCTCCATTTGGCGCACCTACATAATCTCCTCCAACAGCCATATTGATTATTATAAAGAAGGGATGATCGTAAACCCATTCTCCAGTAACATCATCTGGTGTTATTTGGTTGTACAAAACATCATCTACGTAATAGTTAATATATTCTGGACCCCATTCAATCCCAAATATGTGAAATCCTGTATCGAACCTATCATTTGTTAATTCATAGCTTTTCGATATAGATTCTCCTGCCGAATATCCTGGACCGTGCACTGTACCATTAATTAAAGTTGGTTCTTGCCCACGGTTTTCCATAATATCAATTTCACCACATTGTGGCCAACCAACCTCATCAATATCTGCTCCTAATAACCAAAATGCCGGCCAAAGACCTTGACCATATGGCAACCTAATACGCGCTTCAAAACGCCCATAAGCTTGCTCAAACTTTCCTTTTGTTATTATTCTAGCAGAAGTATAATCAGAACCTTGAAATGACTCTTTGTTAGCCGTCATTATCAATATTCCATTTTGAACAACAGCATTTTCTGAACGGTTTGTATAATATTGAAGCTCGTTATTTCCCCAACCATTTTCACCATTTCCTATATTGAAGTCCCAAATAGAACTATCTAAAGCACCATTTGTATCAAACTCATCTTGCATCACTAAATCTGTAAACCTTGCAACAGTTTGGGTATCATCTGTAGCACAACTGGCTATCACTAGCATTGGCAATACGAAAAAGGAAGTTTTAAGCAGTGTCGCTTTAATTCGTTTTTTATATTTATTTATTTTATTCATCTTTTCGTGTTTTTTGTTATAGAAGTAACTTTTAGTTATGGAAATAAATATTATCTAAATAGAAACTCTCTATTGACGATGTTGTTGGGTTATTTATATTTTCATAAATAATAAGACCAATATTGTTTTTATTTGCTAAGGTTACAGGTATTTCTAACGTAGCCCAAGTGTATGCAGTAAAATCAGATGCATAAAAAAACACTTGTTGTATTGTATCATCATCACCACCATCAACAGCATCTGCACCAAAATCTTTTATTGTAATTAAAAAATCTAAATCTGCTGGAATTTCAGCTGGTATATACATATTGAGATGTAAAGTAGATTTTTCAGTCACATCTACGGTTGGATTAGCAAACTGGGTCCCAACAAAATTAAAATTGGTGTAGTACAATATATTATCTCCGTTAAGAAATAAATCGGCTGATTGAGTTGTTTGATAAGGCTCCCAATATCCGTTATAAAAATCTACAGGCACATTGGTGTAAGCATCACTAAATATTGAGGTAACTTGACCTGACGCCAATGTTGGGGTTGGAGCAAAATCAAATCCTCCAATAGTCTCTATAGTAAGTGACCCTTGTGCTTTTTCGCTACCTAACATAGCTGTTATAGTAGCTGTGCCATCTCCCACAATAGAAACTACACCTAACTCGCTCACTCTTGCAACTTCAATATCCGATGAAATAAACGTGAAATAAGATGGCGCCGCAGTAACTGTTTGATTTACACCCGACGATAAATTATATGTTTGGGTAAGCCCACGATCTACCAGGTTTATAGTACTTCCAGAAAACACTTGTTCCACTACATCTTCTCCATTTAATATCGCTGGCTGTGGTTGTGCTATAGTCCCTAATTTTTCGAATTGCAATTCATCTATCCAAAAAACATAGCCACCTTCATCGTCTGCATTTTCCGCACCTTCAGCATAATAAAACATGCCAATTTCTTCAATTAATTTTGTAGCATCTGGAATAGCTATGGCATACTTTGTCCACTTTGTTGATATCTCTAAATTACTTAAAGACACCTGAAACTTACTACCATCTCCATCAATACCAAAACCAATTTCGTTTATATCGGCGCCTTGCGAAGCTTTAGCCCAAAACGTTAAAGCATCATAACTTGTTAAATCTCGCGGACTAATACTTGGGAAAGTAGCTCCGCCATAACCGACACCAAATGCAGGAATATCAAAACGCATAGAGGCATCTCCTCTATAAGTTTCATTTTGTTCTACTGAAAACGCTTCTTCAAAAGATCCTCCGAATGGAAAATAATCCAACCCGCCAACAAATCCATCAATAAAAACTTCGCCTGTAGCGGCGTGTGTAGCAAATTCTACTGCATCAGAAGCTTCTCTTTCACAGCTTGCTAGAGTAACAAAAATTAAACCTAATAGGAAGGTGATTTTTGAAGATATAAATTTTATATTTTTCATTTTTCTATCTTTTTTATTTTCCAATATTGATGTGTATGTAGGTTCTAATTTCCCACTCGTTTCCATTTCCAAAACCAACAGGACTTATTACTGGTGCTGTAGCAAACTCTGTAGTTGTATTTGGGCTATATCTTGGAGAATATTGATCTAAAGAACGCCACGTTCCTCTAATTCCAATTTTAGTATCGGGTAAAATAAACCAATCGGGTTTACCTAAGGTTGTAGATAAATCTAGCATTAATTGTACAGGATATGTTAAGTTGAAATCACGATGATAATCAAATGATCCCCAATCGTTAATTTTAAAAGAATGTACTAGCTTTAATTTATTATATATAAGTCTAATATCACCTCCAACACGTTGAATCATCCGCTCGTCACTACCATTAGCCTGACCATTACCTGCATAAAAATTAGCAATTACCCCTAAATCTGGGTGTACCTTAGAAACAATTCTAGAATGCGCCTCCCAAAGATCTTCTGCTGGTGCAGAATTTGGAAAAGCAAAAGATGTTCTATTACCTAAAAACCCTACAGCAGCATCTTGAGCTGTTGGCAGGTGGCGGTATACAAAACCAAAATTCATAGCAAATTTGGCATCTTCCGACCTATCGTTATCCCAATCGTACATCCATGTTCCCGGAGTTGGATCGAATGAAAACAAAAGCTCTCCTGCCGTAGTTTCTCTATTTGCGCGAACTGCAAATGGATCGTCCTGAATATTTCTAAGTCTTCCAGGCGCTTGCACATCGTTAGGCATAGCATCTACAATTGGCTTTTGCCATAAGAAATTTGGTGCTATTTGAAAATCACCAAAAGTATAAGTAAATCCAGAAAGGAAATTAGTTTGATTGCCACTACCAGAATCCTTTAATCTCCAACCTGTAAACGTTTTTGTTTGATCGGCACCACCATTTGCAACTAAGCCCATGGCTGCTCCTTGAGCGTACCAGTTAATAGCTCCTTTTTGATAAGTTATTTTGGCTTTTGCTCCCCAGTTATCTTCATTATTTATTTCATCGTTGTAAACAATATAACTTCCAGGTTCTCCCTCTACAAGCTGAAATTGCCTTCCATTTAATGGCTGACCACCCCAAATACCACCTATTTCGAAACCAAGATTTCCAAATTGCCTTTTAGCATGAAGCGTAACACGACGTGTTTTAGGTAATGGAATTGCAATAGAGGTTACCGCTTCACCTATATCATCAATATCTTCGTGATATACCGCAGTAACATCAAACTTGCCTATTTTGCGTGTGTATTTTAATAATACAGCCGGATTTGCACCCCACCATAATTGTGGACCAAAGGCAGCCTTTAATCCTTTTAAACCACGTTTCCCATCAATTTCAAAACCAGAAGTTTCACCATTATAAATATCTAAATTTTCACCATAATTGGCTTCTGGATAAAGATTGAAAAAATCACCTTCATAAGCCCAGTGATAATGGCCGGTACGATAAAAACCACGAACATCAAAATCTTTAGCCGTCCAAGTATAACTTGCATTGTAAATTTGAACGCGATTAGGATCGGTGATAGTAACATCGCCATCATCTGAATTTACTGTTACTGGTCTCCCTCTATTTTCATAAAAAATTTCATCAATAGGGTTGGCTGCTACATTACCTAAAATACTAACATTAACTTCTGCTTTCATATTCGGTGCAGGATTACCCTCTACACCAATATAGTAAGATTGCATATGGTCGAAACCCAACTCGTTTGGATAAGTATTCGAGTCTGCATCGGCAGTATTTGGCGTTGTAATTAAACTTCCTCCAGTATTAAAAGTTGTAAACTCGGCTCTCATGTTACTAATTCTAATCTTATCAGAACCATTTCCTTTTAATGCTGCCTTGTCGCCTCTAGCTCGTAAAACAGCGTCCATTAATGAAATGTTTTTAAAATGATTACTAACAAAAGCTACATCTACACCAGACATGTAAGGATTTAACTGATGTGCTTCTTTTAAAGCATAATAAGCTGCACGCGGATACAAATCGTATAGTCCTCTAGAGTTTGTTGGTCCTTTGGCACAAATACCAAACCACTCCTCATTCATATTATTATTACTTCCTTCTAAATCGAGCGCATAACCACCATTAGACCAAGAAGCATTATTATCATGCACATCTAAATTTGTAGTTTGACCATATTTCCACCATCCATCACTAAATTGAAAAGTAAAACCTCCAATAGAATTATTTGCTTTTCCTAAACCTGCAGCATTTTGGTAAATATCTTTCCAGTTTTCTACCATATAATAAGCCTGAGACTTTTGATCCTCTTGATTTTCTATGGCATTGAAAGCATCGGCTCCAAACTCGGTAAAGAGAATAGGTTTGTTTAGTTTTTCTTTTACAACATCAAAAGCATCTCCAAAAGATGCACCACGATACATATTGGTACCAAAAACATCAATGTCTTTACATTCTTCGGCTATAATATCAATAAACAACAAATCACCATTACAAATACCAATAGGTATATTATTGTTTATAGATTTCATTTTAATTACAGCATCATTCATAAGTTTATACATCGCTCTACCACGTGTATCTCCAATAAATTGCTTTTTTTGTTCATCGTCAGGAAAATCTTCTGTTTCTGCACCCGCCCAGAATAAGCCATAATTATTTTCATTTCCTAAAAGATACAATAACAAACCTGGTGTATTTTTATAGGTTTGTGCCATTGCAGAAACTTCGGTTAATAAAACCTCTTGAGCATCTTTATGGCTATAATCTGTTACAGCAACCCAAGCTCCTTTTAAATTTAATCCGTATCGCCCAAAAGAATGATTAAGCATAGTATAAATACCATAATTCTCATAAATATATTTAATCCATTTTGGTTGTACACCCGTGTATTGCCTAATTACATTTACACCCATGTTTTGGAGTAAACCCATTTCTGAATCTAACGCAGCTTTAATTACATCATCCGATTGTTTCCAAAGACTATAAGAATAATTGGTACCAATAGGAAAGTAATCCCAATTCATTCCATTAATCATTAATTTCTCTCCATTAACGGAAAGAAACATGCCTTCATCATTATTCTCAACAATCACCTTATCAGCTTGCGCAAAGAGTGAGGTTGAAAATAAAATCAAGACTAATTTTAGAAAGTTTTTTTTCATAGCATTAATGCTTTAGTTGTTTTAGTTAATAGCTTGTTTAGTAAAAGTTACTACACATTTTTGTTGTTGTGTAAAATTAACCTATAAGTATGTTAAATTAACATCATACAACCCCAACAAAAAACATACAGGATAAAACGATAAGATTAAATGAGCTAAACCCGCAAAGGCACAAAGGGTTTAGGGTTTTACTTTTTTTCTTATTAAATATAGTAAAATACCTTCAAATTGTTAAATGTAGGGGTACTGTATAGTTCTAAATAGCGTATGTTGCAGGTATTACAACTCTAAAATGTAATTTGTTAGGCTTGTTTCGTGGGCCAGCTCCATTTTTTTTCTCAGTCTGTATCGTTTCACTTCAACACTACGTGCAGAAATATTTAGTAAAGGCGCTATTTCTTTAGAAGATAAGTTTAACCTTAAATAAGCACATAAACGAAGATCGTTTGCGGTTAAACTTGGGTGCAAATGCTTTATTTTTTTTAAGAAGTCTTTATCTGCATTATTAAATGCTTCCTGAAAAAGATTCCAATCATCATTATTGTTTATATTTTTATCAATAATTTTAACCACATGCCTTAAAGCTTTACCACCTTCAACCTCTTCAAGTTCCTTTTTCAAACTATTTAAAAACTCATTCTTTTTTATTAGGTTCATTGTAGACATACCTAATTCTCTGTTTTTAGCCTCAATGTCTTCACGCAGTTTATCGTTCTTGAAACGCATGAGTTTTTGGTTGTTTTCAAGTGCCTTAAGCTCAAATTCTCTCGTGGTTTTTTGTAGAAGACGCTCACGCTGCTTTTTATAGTAACGCTTGTAGACCATATGCATAAATAATGAAAATAGCATAATGATAATAATATAACATACTATAGCTATGTTAGATAACAACAACGGCCGTTCTATTTTAAATGTATAAGAGGCTGAATTTAGAGTAGGCTTATTTCCTACTCTACCATTAACTACAAAGGTGTAATCTCCATAAGGTAGATTCTCAAAAAGTACCTCTCCCTTACTACTCCAATTGCTCCAAGTATCATAAATACCTTCTAACTTATATTGATATTCGGGTTTTTGAATTTTTAAATACTGTGGAATGCTATACGTAAACTTTAAATTGTTGTTTTTATTTCTAAACGATTGTGAATCAATTAAATTAACGAACTCAAAAGTACTTTCGTCCTTAGAGGAACTTACTTCTACCTGGTTTATACTTATTTCAGAAGGATAACTTACAATCTTTTTTAAATCAAAAATAAAATATCCCGTCGTAGAACCAATTAAAAATTGCTCATCTGCAATGTGAGTAATATTCTCAAAACCAACAATATCTTTTCTTATTTCTGAAGGAAATGTTATGCTTTCTATCCTTCGTTCTCCAGTTAATTTCGAAGCTGTTAAATAATCAAGGCCACTTGTAGACAAACTCCACAGTTTATTAGTTTCTGAGTCTGGAATTAACTTACCTGATGTATAATTATTTAAATGAATTAACTGACTTAAAACACTATCTTTTTCAAACTCATTAATACTGTTACTATACTTATAAACACCATTTTTGGTAGTGTACAGCAACTCATTATTAAACTTAACAAAGCTAGATGTTATTCCTTTTTCAACTAAGGTGTCTTGATTAAAACCAATTACATTTTCCAAAGCGCTATCCACTTCCACCTTAAAAACACCTTTGTACTCATGGCTTACTAACAGCTTCTCCGAATCTAAAAACTCAAAATACCGACTAGAAATATTAAACCCTTCAACCTTATTTTTAAAAGACCAACCAGCATCCGTTTTCTCTAGAATATTTAAGCCATTATAATTCCCTTGTATAAGAAGGTTTTCTCTGCCTGGTACGGTTTTAATTTGCCATGTACCTTGTGTATTTGCAATTTTATTAGCTTGCTTATCTTCAATTAAAAACGTACCCGAATTATGACCACAAAAAAGCTGATTATCTATAACCTCTAAGCACCATACTTGTCCTTGTGTTTTAGGTACAAATTCAAAATTACCATCTCCCTTTATAGGTTTACAGAATAATCCTTGGTTAGAACCAAGATATAACATATCGTTATAAACTTTAGAAGCATAAACACTTCCAATCATACCATCATTATCAAAATACTGCAAGTAAGGAGACTTGCTATTTATACAGTTTATACCATTATCTAAGGCCAACCAAATGTTTTGATCTTCATCTTCAAATAAAGATAACACAGTATTATTGCTTAATCCATTAGATTGGCTGATACTATATTTTATAGCCCCTTCATGGGTTAAATGTACTAAGCCATCAGAAATGGTGCCGAGCACAAAACTTTTATCCTGAAGTTGTATACCGCTAAAAACACTAACATCTCGCAAAATGTTTTCTGATGGAATATTCCAAGGCTTTAATTCACCTTTAGAATATTTAAAAAAGCCAAGATCTTGTGTAAGAATAAGTAATTCTTGCTTTTCTTTAAAAATATTTACAATTAAATTTTCTTGAAGAATATTATCATTAGAAACTAAAACACCAACACCATTTTCAATTTGATATAAACCTTTATTTACATTTTGAAAATATAAACTCTTACCAACTTTAAATAGCTTCGAAATTTTAGATTTAGAATCTACTACGCTATACGTTTTCTTAACTTGATCGTAAATATGTATGCGGTCTAAAGATTGAAATAAAATCCAGTTTTCTAGTCTTAAAATATTCCAAATCTCCTCATCTTCTAAAAATTCAACCTGAAGTGCTTCGGAAAGTGAAGTGTATTTTAGAAGACCAAAACTATCTCTTTTCCATGAGCCGAATCCTCTAAAACTTCCTGTATAAATTAAAGAGTCGATAACCTTTACAGAACGAAGAATAGTTTCTTTTGGGGAGTGATACAAATTCCATTTAGCCCCATTAAACTCCAACAAACCTTTATTATTAGCCACATAAATATACCGGTTTAAAGATTGAGAGATAGACCAATTTTGATTTTCTCCTCCATAATCTTCAGGCGTATAAGTTTGTATTGGTGGAAATTCTTGCGAAATTACCTTACCCACAAAACTTAATAAGATATAAAGCAAAAAACAGTACCCCTTGTTCATATTTAAAACTTATGTTGGGTTAACAAGGTAGTAAATATATAGTATATAAAGGGTTTAAAAAAATATTGTATAGGTGAATGCATGGTTTTTAAAATGAAATAAAACCTTCAAAAACCCCATAAACACAAACAAAATTGATTTAAAATTGATTAAAAAAATATGCCAATAAAACACTTATTAGTATAGGTAAATGAAATCTAAATCTGCTCTAAAAGCACAATAGTATTACTCGAATTAATAGAAATCTCCCCATTAACAACTTGAGATAAACTACCCGAATACGCGTCACGAATTTTAGCGCCATTTGAAAAAACACCCGAAACATCAATAGTTTTTTCTCCTTCTGGATAGTTTAAACCTACCATAACAACCTCTTTAAAATCGCCTTTTTCAAAACTACGAGTAAACAAATAAGGCGTCTCTGATATCATGTTATGAACACCTGCACCAATAGCAGGATGATTAGCTCTAAATTGCCCTAATTTTTGCCAATGTTGTAAAACAGGTTGCGTTTCTGTATTGTTTTCATAATCGTTCCAATTCATAAAAGAACGTAGCGTAGCGTCGCCAACAGTACCATCAACCTCAAGCGGTCTCGCCAACTCATCGCCATAATAAACCTGCGATGCACCCGGGCACAATAATAATTTAGTTGCAGTTTCAAAACACTTTTCGCGTTTAGCATCAAACGGTTGACCATCATCATGCGAGCTTAAATAGTTTAAAACGCCATACCCCTTTAAGTCGCCATTCAACACATTAGAATAACGTTTAAAAACATCTTCCATTGGTCTTTGTGCTAGATTCCATTTGGCCTCAAAATTAATTAAAGCTTCAAAAGCTTTATCAAAATAATTTACTTTTCTGTCACCAAAATCAAATGCTTTCCCATTAGAAATACCATAATTATAAACCTCACCCACCAAATAAAACCTATTATCGTCTAATACTTTTTCTGGATTTCTCTTTTTATATTCTGCAAAAGCATAATCGCACTCAGCTTTATATTCTTGCCAAACATATTCCTCGGTATGTTTTACAGTATCTACACGGTAACCATCGATACCAAATTCGGTAATATAATCGGTGAGCCATTTCATGATATAGAATCGTGGCGCTCTTGGGTGACCTGTGCGCTCAAAGAACGCATCTAACTCGGCTATTTCCTCATCATAACGCCCTTCATCTTTCCATTTTTGGGTTAGTAAAGGCGGCAAAGCAACGGCATTATTATTTTCAGTTTTAAGGTCTGGTAAGTTCTTCACAAGTGTGCAAGCCACCGTATGTTCGTAATTATCATAACTGCATTGTGGACCTGTACGCACCCAATCTTCTGGCCAAACTGGATCTTTATCTGTTACAGGACCTGTATGATTTATTACAGCATCCAATAGAATACGAATCCCATTCTTATGAGCTGTTTCAATTAATTGATGCAAATCAGCTTTAGTTCCAAAATTAGGATCTATAGCCGTCCAATCGCGCGTCCAATATCCATGATACCCATAAGTTAACCCTGTACCTTCGTCCGTACCTCCATGAATTTGTTCAACAATAGGCGTCATCCAAATAGCATTAATTCCCAATTTGGTAAAATAACCATCTTTAATTTTTTGCGTGACACCCTGTATATCGCCACCTTCAAAACCACGGAGTTTACTCGCTTGTTCCGTCCTTTCAAAATTAACATCGTTACTGGTATCTCCGTTATTAAAACGGTCGGTAAGTAAAAAATAAACGTTTGCACCTTCCCATACAAACGGCGCTTTTTCTTCGGGTTTAACAGCTTCCATTTTTACAGTTTTATTGCAACTTATCAAAATAAATAGGACTATAATGCTGGTTAGAATATGTTTCATTTTAGTTGATGTTTTTAATTTTAAACCTATTTATTTTTTAAGAATTACAAATTATTTTTTCTAATTTTATTCCATTTTTAATATGAAAGACTCTAGCGGTTTTAATTTAATTTCGATAGAACCGGTTCTGTTTTCAATTATTAATTTTGATAAAAACTTATTGTACAACTGATCCTTTAACGGATACGTTCCGTCTTCTAAATCCAATTGCTTCAATATATTCTCCGGAATTTTTAATTGAAATTCAAAACTATTTTCTGCATCAAAATTTGAAACCACAATAAGGTTTTCAGTAGCACTCCAACGCACAAAAGAAAAAACTTTATCGGTATAATTTTCGGTATGCTCACGATTATATTGATGAATGTCGCCATAATGCCCCATTAATGCAGGGCTATGTATTGTGAAATTTAAAAGACGTTTATAAAAATCTCTTAATCCCCTTTCGGCATCTGTTAATTGTCCGCCATCAAATCGCTTGTTATTTACCCAACGTTGATGTGCAGGTACGCCAACATAATCAAAAATAGATGTTCGGGTAGGATCACCAAAGCCAGGATTTTCAGAACCATCTTCACCAACTTCTTGTCCAAAGTAAATCATGGTTGGCGCTGTAGTTGATGTTGCAGAAACCACCATTGCAGGCCGTCCCTTTTCAGCATTACCAGCAAAATCGGGACTCGCCAAACGTTGCTCATCATGATTCTCTAAAAAGTGAAGCATATGATGCTCAATATCTTTTAAATCGTCTAAAATTGGTGGAATATGATCCGTTTTGCCATACCCTTGTACTACATGTTTTAAGGTATCATAGAACTGTACTTTATCATACAGATAATCCATTTTTCCCTTTTTAATATAATCGCGATATAAACTCGGGTTATAAACCTCAGCTAATAGAAACGCCTCAGGATTTTTCATTTTTATAGACGAATTCATAAAACTCCAAAATTCCACAGGCACCATTTCGGCCATATCATAACGGAATCCATCGACTCCAAAACCTAGCCAATACAAGGCAATATCCCTAAATTTCATCCATGAATTTGGCACCGTTTTATCTTGCCAAAACTCAAAGTGTTTTTTGTATGTTTCATTCTCGAAACCATTAGGCAATTCATCAAAACCTTTTACGCCTTCTGGCGAAATACCATAATTAACTTTTACGGTTTCATACCAATCATTCATATTTGGCTTCGACGCACTTGCACCGTTCCCGGTCCATTTTGCTGGAGACTCCATAAACTCTCCATCCACCAAATTCTTATCTCTACCACCCAAAGGCACATAATGATGCTCCCAATTAGGAACCTCGAAGTTTTCCTTTGGGTTATAATAAAAATTATTATTTACATCGTAAACTACCGTTTTATTATCGGTTTCCCCAAAATCTTGCACACCTTCTGGCTTAGAAATACTCTTATAATTTCTAGCGACATGGTTAGGTACAATATCGATAATCACCTTTAAACCTACAGCGTGCGTGCGCTTAATTAAAGCTTGAAATTCCTCTAATCTATTTTCTACATTTACAGCTAAATCCGGATTAACATTATAATAATCCTTAACAGCGTATGGCGAACCGGCTCTTCCTTTTACAACATCGGGATCGTCGTTATTAATACCATATGCCGTATAATCGGTAATTACATCATGATGTGGTACACCTGTGTACCAAATATGGGTAACACCTAACTTTTTAATTTCAGATAAAGCTTTATTAGTAAAATCATTAAACTTACCAACTCCATTTTCTTCAATAGTTCCCCAAGGTTTATTATTGGTGTTTGTATTACCAAACAAACGCGTAAACACCTGATAAACCACTTGTTTTCCACTCGTTACAACGTCCTGTGGCTCCATGGTCTCACCATCCATTTTTTCTTCATTTTTACAACTCATTACGAGTAATAAAAATACAAATATGATATGTTTTATAGCTTTCATTTCAATGTTTTTTTTGAATAAAATGGACTATTAAGCAAGTCTTTCTCCTGTTATTTTTTCAATAAAAAAGTTAGCGGAATATCTAAACGTTTATTCCATGAGTTTTCTGAGTGATCAGCTCCTTTAAACTCTAAATTTGCCGAATTATCACTAGTATAACCACGGGCTTTCAAAATTCTATTTATTTCGGGTGTAAACTTAGGGTAATAGGCATCTAATGTCTCTGTTCCATAATCGAAATATATTCGGTGAGATTCCGGATCAGGCAAATTAGCTTCCATATAATCTAGAATAGCTTGGGCTATAGGGTTGTTTTCTTTTGGCTCAGCACCTTCCCAATGGGTAGACAAACAAGCTGCTCCACCAAAAACACTAGGATACTCACACAACGCATACATACTCATAAGACCTCCCATACTCGAGCCTGAAACTACTGTATTCTCTTGGTTTGTATATACCGAAAATTGAGAATCTATTAATGGTTTTAGTTCTTCAACTAAAAATTTTAAATAATTATCACCTTTAAATTTCAAACTAAAATCTCGAGATTTAGCCTCACTTATTATCGCTTTCTTATCTGCTTCTGATAAATAATTTATTGCTTTTTCAGGAAACAAATCTTGCCAACGGATTTCTGGAATATTATGAATTCCAACAACGATAAAGTCTTTTACAACATCTTCTTCCATTAATTTTAAACCCCACTCGTCTACTTTCCATTCTTGTTGGTTCCATGTGGTTGTAGAATCGAATAAATTTTGGCCATCGTGCATGTAAAGCACAGCGTATTTTTTATCTTCTGAATAGTTTTCTGGCAACCAAACATCTACAGGTCGTGGTGTAATATATTTTGAAGCCAAACTATCCATTCTAAGCAATGCGCCACCAGCTAACTGTGTGTTTCCTATGGTTCTAATCATGGGATTGGTAATTAGTTCTTCTTTAACAAAACCATTAGCTTTTGCCATTTCTTTACAGGAAACAAATAATAAAACCGACATTACAATAATGCTAAACTTCATTTTAAATGCTTTTTAAATTATATTTTTGTGGTATAAACAAGGCTTCCTTTTTCTTTTAAAATTATACTATCTTTCCAAACAAATGTTTCGTTAGTGATAATATTTTTTAAGGTTTTACCTTTTAAGCCCACTTCGGCATAGCGAGTTAAATCTAATGTTATCGGTGTGTTGTTTTTATTTATAATATGCACAACAACCTCATCATTAAGCGTTCTAAACAAAACATAAGTTCCTTTAAAAGGTGCAAAATGCAACGTTTCTCCGTTATGAATTGCTTCACTGCCTTTCCTGAAATTAAGCAACTTTTTTAAATACAATTGCATATCCTTTTGCTCGTTACTTAGGCCTTTTCCTGTAAAGGCATTCACGGCATCGTTTCGCCAACCACCAGGAAAATCGGTACGGATTAAACCATGATCGCCAGGCTTTTGGAAATCATTCATTAAAATCTCGGTACCGTAATAAATTTGCGGAATTCTAGGCATGACTAAAATATAACTCAGTGCTATTTTTGTGTTTGGAATATCGCCTTTAAGCTGTGTAAAAATGCGGCTCATATCATGATTATCTGGAAACACCATTAAATCTTTAGGTGACGCGAAATAAAAATCGTTCGCCAAACCTTCATACATTTTTACTAAACCTTGATCCCAAGTTTCTTCTTCATTTAAAGCCTTCACAATAGCATCCTGCATAGCAAAATCCATTGGTGATTTTAAATTAGAATCGTATCCATCACGATTATTAGCACCATCTTGCCAATAACCAATAAGTAATGGGTTTGTACTCCACTCTTCGCCAACTATTGAAAAATTAGGATATTCCGCCATAATACTTCCAGCCCACTCACTCATAAACGCTTTGTCTGGATATGGATAAGTATCTTGACGAATACCGCCTAAACCAACTGTTTCTACCCACCAAATACCATTTTGAATAATGTATTTCGCCATAAATGGATTACGCTGATTAAGATCTGGCATGGCGGATACAAACCAACCATTCGTCATTTCTTCTTTATCAATTTTAGAAGCGTAGATATCTTGGTTACTAGTACGCCTATGATTGGATGTTTTTAATTCTCCTTCATTTTCAAAATTTTCTTGATAGTTAAGCCAATCTTTAAAAGGTAAATCTTTCATCCACCAATGTTCGCTTCCGCAGTGATTAGCAACTTGATCCATTATTAATTTTATACCTCGTTCCTTACTTTTATCAGCTAATTCTCGATAATCGTCTAAGGTTCCAAATCGTGGATCTATTTGGTAGAAATCGGTCATTGCATAACCATGATACGACGAGTTTGCCATATTATTAGCAAGTAACGGACAAGGCCAAATTGCCGTAAAACCCATATCGCTTATGTAATCTAAACGCTGCGTTATGCCTTTTATATCGCCACCGTGGCGCGCATAATTATCATCTCTGTTAATTGTTTTCTCGTTTAGCGTTTCATCAATATCATTGCTTGTATCACCATTTGCAAAGCGATCTGGCGTTATTAAATAAACCGCATCACTACTATCAAAACCAACAAAATCTTCAGCTGGAGTTTCACGAGTTTTTAATTGATAAGTTTGAGTTAATTCATTCCCGTCTTTAAACTTAAAAACAATATTAAATTGCCCTGCTTTGGTTTCTTTTGAAATATCTAAATCGATAAAAAGATAGTTTGGACTATCGGCTTTATTTACTTTTTTAATTGAAACACCTTTATATGATATTTTTGGAGTAGCAGCCGAAATATTTGGATGTTTAACCAACAATTGCAACTCGGTATTTTTAAAACCTACCCACCAATGCATTGGTTCAACCCGTTCAACTTCATTTTTAATTTCAATATTAGATACCGCATTTACTTCTAAAACAGAAGCATCACTATTTTGTTTACACGATGTATTTAAAACAAAAAAAGAAACCACTAAAAATGTAGAATGCCATTTATTAATATTTACATAATTCATAATAACATGTATTTTCAAACTATTTAATTTCCATAATACTAATAGCGTAACCACCACCAGAAGCTGAGAACTGTGATAATTTAGACTTACTTGTTACTGTTTTTGTAGTTATTTTATATGCCTGCGGATTGGTTTTGTAGTGCGCATCTTTAGCATCGGCATAAATAGTAGCTTTATACTTTTTTCCTTTTTCTAAGAAATCGAATTTAATGTTTGAAACTCTAGATTCGTTACCATTTACATTACCAACAAACCAATTATTTGCTCCTTTTTCTTTTCGAGCAATAGTAACATAATAACCAGGCTCTGCTTCTAAATACGTGCTTTCATCCCAATCTAAAGCAACATCTTTTATAAACTGAAAAGCATCCATAAATTGCTCGTAATGTTCCGGTAAATCTGCCGCCATTTGCAACGGCGAATACATAGTTACATAAAGTGCCAATTGATTAGCAATAGTACTGTTTACATGCGAATTATTATCAGGGTTAAGCTTACTGATATCCATTTCAAAAATACCCGGTGTATAATCCATAGGACCACCTATTAAACGTGTAAACGGTAAAACCGTAACGTGGTTTGGTTTAGAGCCTCCAAAGGCCTGAAACTCGGTTCCGCGTGCAGACTCGTTTCCTATTAAATTAGGATAAGTTCTACTAATTCCAGTTGGCCTTACGGCTTCATGAGCGTTAACCATAATTTCATAATCTGCAGCTTTTTCCACACAATATTGAAAATGATTTACCGTCCATTGTCCGTAATGGTGTTCTCCTCTTGGTAACATATCACCAACATAACCACTTTTTACGGCATCGTAACCATGATCTTTCATAAATTGATAAGCCTGATCTAGATGACGTTCATAATTTCTTGCCGAGCCAGAGGTTTCATGGTGCATTATCATTTTAATCCCTTTAGATTTCGCATAGCTATGTATAGCTTCAACATCAAAATCTGGATATGGTGTTACAAAATCGAAGACATAATCTTTCGATTTTCCAAACCAATCTTCCCAACCTTCATTCCAACCTTCAACTAAAACACCATCAAAACCATGCTCTGAAGCAAAATCTATATATTGTTTTACTTTAGTGTTGTTTGCTGCATGCGTTTTATTTGGCTTAACCTTTGTATAATCTGTAATTCCGAGCTCTACACTTGGTAATTCATCAGTGTATTGCCAAGAACTTTTTCCGGTAATCATTTCCCACCAAACACCAATATATTTTACTGGTTTTATCCAAGATGTATCTTCAATAACGCAAGGTTCATTTAAGTTTAATGTTATGTTGGACGCTAATATATCTCGAGCATCATCGCTTACCATAACGGTTCTCCAAGGAGAAGTACACGGCGCCTGCATATAACCTTTATCACCATTAGCATCGGGCGTTAACCAAGACTCGAAAATCATGTTTTCATCATCTAAATTAAGATTCATACAAGAATAATTAACAAGTGCAGCCTCATGTAAATTAATATACAAACCATCGGCTGTTTTCATCATTAAAGACGTTTGCACTCCTGTTTTAGAATACTGCTCTTGCGAGGCATTATCGGTTAAAGCTGTATCAAACAAGCCTCTAATTTCTGATAATTTAGATTCCGTAAAATCGTATTCTTGAGAATCGTAATCTCCAGGAATCCAAAAGGCTTTATGATCGCCAGCCATAGCAAATTGAGTACGCTCCTCTTTTATTACAAAATAAACCAGATTTTCTTGCGAAGGAAACTCGTAACGAAAGCCTAAACCATCATTAAACAACCTAAAACGAATAATTATTTTACGCTCCGTTTCTCTTTGAATTAACTCTACCGCCAATTCATTATAATGATTGCGAATATCTTTAGTTTCTCCCCAAACAGGCTGCCAAGTCTCGTCGAAAGTTAATGTTTCTGTATTCGAAATTTCGAAGCTATTTAATAACGATTTGTCATCATTTTTCAACTCCAACCCTAAGTGGCTTGGCTTTATTACTGCTTTATTTTTGTATGCCAATTTATAAGTTGGCTCACCATTTAAACCTAAAGAAAACTGCATCACTAAATTTCCATTAGGCGATTTAAGTTCTTGAGAACTCCCGTCTATTACTGAAAACAAAACAGCATATATAAATATAAATAACTTCATAATTTCTTTATTCAATTAAACGGTTAACAAACTATTTCTAGAAATGATTACCGGTGAATTATTGACTAAAATTTGTAAATCTGAATCGCCTTCTAATTCGAATTTAGCTCCCGATTGATTAACATTTACTTTTAAAATATGATTTCTAAAATTCACTTTAAATGAATATTCATCCCATTCCTTAGGTATTTTTGGAGTGAAAGAAAGCATATCATCTTTAACACGCATACCACCAAAACCTTCAACAATACTCATCCATGTACCCGCCATAGATGTAATATGTAAACCTTCGTGAACTTCATTATTATAATCATCTAAATCCAAACGAGACGTTCTTAAATAAAACGTGTACGCCTGCTCCATACGATCTAACTTTGCGGCTTGAATACTGTGTACACACGGTGACAATGAACTTTCGTGAACAGTAAAAGGCTCGTAAAAATCAAAATGACGCTCCAACTCTTCGTTAGAAAACTGATCTTCAAAAAAGTAAAAACCTTGTAAGGTATCAGCTTGCTTAATGTAAGGTGAACGCAGAATACGATCCCAACTCCATTTTTGATTTATTGGTCGTTGTGCTTTCTCTAAATGATCTACAGTGATTAATTCTTTATCGAGAAAACCATCTTGTTGTAAGTATATTTGTTTTTCTTCTGAAAAAGGAAAATACATATTTTCTGCAACCGCTTTCCATTTACTTAATTCGGCTTTTTCTAAGTTTACTTTATTCATTATTCTCGCAAAATCTGAAGGGTATTCACTTTCAATTTTTGAGATACTTTCTAAAGCATAATTAATACACCATTGCGCTAGATAATTGGTGTAAAAGTTATTGTTTACGTTATTTTCATACTCATTGGGCCCTGTTACTCCTAAAATAACGTATTTATTTTTAGCTGAAGAAAACGTGGCACGTTGCTGCCAAAAACGAGCAATTCCAATTAAAACTTCTAATCCTTTTTCTGGAATATAACTATAGTCACCCGTGTAACGATAGTAGTTGAAAATAGCAAATGCTATGGCACCATTTCTATGTATTTCTTCAAAAGTAATTTCCCATTCGTTATGGCATTCTTCACCATTCATGGTTACCATTGGATATAAAGCGGCTCCATTTGTGAAACCTAATTTCGCAGCATTTTCAATCGCTTTTTCCAAATGATTGTAACGGTATTCCAACAAGCTTCTTGCAACATTTTGGTCTTTGGTAGCCATATAAAACGGAATGCAATACGCCTCGGTATCCCAATACGTACTTCCACCATATTTTTCGCCGGTAAAACCTTTTGGGCCAATATTTAATCGAGAATCTTTACCTAAGTAAGTTTGATTTAGTTGAAAAATATTAAAACGAATACCTTGCTGTGCTTTTACATCTCCAGAAATTGAAATATCAGACATGCTCCAAATACGCTCCCAAGCTTGTTTTTGTTCTTCTAACAAAGCATCAAACCCTTTTTCTGTTGCTAAATTCAATACGCTTTTTGCAGCAGAAATAAGTTTGTTTTTATCATGATTAGTATCTACAACATAACCACCAAACTTATTGATAGTATAGGTTTCACCTTGTTTTACTTGATTAGAATAACTAAAAGAAATACTATTAGCACCACTTTCAATTAAAGGTGTTATAGCAACAGTAGTTCCATTAACAAAAACCTCCGATTCCATAAAAGTACAGGTATGAAATTCAGTTTTCATGGTTTTAGCCTCGATAAAAGCCTGATTGTTTTCATTACAAACCTTTAAAGTATCCCAAAATTTATCATCCCAATTGGTATCTTCGTTAGTAATTCCAGAATCTAAATAAGGTTGAAATACCACTTCTGCATCAGTACTTATTGGTTTTACACTATATTCAATAGCTCCAACTTCGTCTAGTTCTAAACTTAAAAAACGTTTGGCTTCCACCTCAATCACTACGCTATTTTGCAGTGTTGCTGTAAAACTACGCGACAACCAACCGGCCCTCATGTTAAGCTCTCTTCTAAAGTTTTCTACAGCTTTACAAGTATGCAAATCCAATTGTTCTCCATTGACAGAAACATTAATACCAATCCAGTTTGGTGCATTTAATACTTTTGCAAAATATTCGGGATATCCATTTTTCCACCAACCCACACGTGTTTTATCTGGATAATAAACGCCAGCAATATAACTACCCTGAAACGTTGGTCCAGAATATTGTTCTTCAAAATTAGCACGTTGCCCCATAGCACCGTTACCAATGCTGAATAAACTTTCTGAAGATTTTACGCAGTCGGCATTGAAACCCTCTTCTATAACGGACCAATTATCTGGTTTTATATAATCTTGATTCATCTGTTTTTATATTTTGAGAGAAAGGCTTAATTACTATGTCTCACCTTTCTGTTTTGTCTTCTTTCTAAATTATATTTTACTACTTATTTCTTATACTTTCAATAAAATCTGCAGGGATTTCCGTAAGATCATTAAAGTTATAATCTGCTTCACTTAACGTGTTTTTATCACCAATACCCACAGAAACCATATGGGCTCTATTTGCGGCCTCTACTCCTGCAATGGCATCTTCAAAAACAATACATTGCTCCGGCTTTAGGTTTAGTTTTTCGGCTCCAATTAAAAATACTTCGGGATCTGGCTTGGCTTTAGAAACACTATTCCCATCTACAATACCTTTAAAGCGATCAAACAAGCCAACTTGTTTTAAAATTAATGGTGCATTTTTACTTGCAGAACCCAGCACATATTTTACACCTAGTTCATCCAAACTATCCAATAATTTTTCGGCACCTGGTAGAATTTCATCAGCACCCATTTTATGGATATACTTGAGATAATGCTCATTCTTACTTAATAAAACTTCTTGTTTTTTTTCTTCGGAAAGCGTAACGTTTCCTAGTCCTAATAAAATTTCTAAAGAACGTACGCGGCTTACACCTTTTAGCAGTTCATTATTTGCTTCTGTAAACTCAAAACCCAAACTATCTGCAAGGCTTTTCCATGCTAAATAGTGATATTTCGCGGTATTTACAATAACACCGTCTAAATCGAATATTACTCCTACTGTATTCATTTTTATATTTAAGATTGATATGAAATGGCCGATTTGTTTGTAATTAGAAAATTACATAAGCCTGCAATTATTAAACTTCCTCCCGCCACAAGCATGGCATTTATGGCTTGATCACCAATTAAACTCGACACATAATTGATACCTCCAAGAGCTGCAATTATTTGTGGGATAACAATAAACATATTGAAAATCCCCATGAACACACCCATTTTTTTTGGGTCTACCGAACTCGACAGCATAGCATAAGGCATAGATAAAATACTACCCCAAGCAATACCCACTAAAGCAAAACAATACTTTAAATTTTCAGGACTCGATATATAATACATCCCAATAAATCCAAGACCTCCCAAGATAAGAGACCCCATGTGCACGTACTTTCGATTAATATTTCTTTTTGATGTGTAAAACGTTAAAAGCAAAGCAAAAACCATAGAGGTTAATCCGTAAATACCCATGGCGGAACCTACTAAGTTCGATGCTTTTTGAAACGTAGTATTCGCAAGATCGAATGCTTCTTTTTGCACAAGTACACCCATATCATAACTTGCTTCAATAGGTGCGGGTGCATTAAAAATATGCTCGGTTAATGCTGGGTTTGCCATACTCCACATAGTAAAAAATGCAAACCATGAAAAGAACTGGATAACACCCAATTTCTTCATTGTTAATGGCATGTTACCAATATTGTTTACAATGTCTGGAATAAACTGGTTTTTCTTTTGCTTCTCCTTTTCAAAGGCCTCCATATCTTCAGGTGGATATTCCGAAGTTGTAAAAATGGTATATAACACACTCAACAAAAAGATTACAGCTCCAATAGCAAAAGCAACTTTCACAGACATAGGCACAACACCTTGTGGCGCAGCATCTGAAACTCCTAATTGAGAAACCATCCAAGGTAAATTACTAGCCACCCAAGTACCAACACCTATAACAAGCGTTTGCACTACAAAGCCATAAGATCGCTGAGATTCTGGTAAGTTATCGGCTACTAACGCACGAAAAGGCTCCATTGAAATATTAATAGAAGCATCTAAAACCCATAAAAATCCGGCCGCCATCCAAAGTGTAGAAGAATGCGGCACAAAAAACAAAGCTATAGAACTTAAAACAGCACCAATTAAAAAGTAAGGACGGCGACGTCCTAATTTTGAATGCCAGGTTCTGTCGCTCATATAACCAATAATTGGTTGTACAAGTAAGCCTGTTAAAGGTGCAGCAATCCATAACAACGGAATGTCGTCATGACTAGCGCCTAGCGTTTGAAAAATTCGAGACATAAAGCCCCCCTGAAGTGCAAATCCGAATTGTATTCCTAGAAACCCGAAACTCATGTTCCAAATTTGCCAGAAACTTAATTTACGCTTTTCCATTAAATAGTATATTAAAGTTAATACTATTTGATAAGCGGTTTTATACCGGTTTCAGTAAAAAATGATGATCGATATAACTTATCAAAACTTAAGTGAGAAGTGAAAATATAAGTTTTGATTTCGGTGTAAAGATATGAAAGATTTTAAATTTTCAAAGAAAAAAAATCATTTAGTAGATTCTCTTTCAATTATTTCGGTCTCAATTACCAGTTTTATAAAGTCCGATTTCAGATTGCTATTTACAATAAATGAGTCTGGTTCTACATCTTCAGATTCTAACCTATCTATAAGCAAATTAGCGGCTTGCTCCCCTATTCTCTGTCCATGTTGGCTCACTGTTGTTAAGGTTGGCGTAGCGTGTTTAGAAAGTACTCCATCGGTAAAACCAATAACCTGAATATCATCTGGAATATTTAAACCTATTTTTTTTGCCACCTTCATAGCTGTAATAGCATACAGTTCGTTTACTGCAAAAACACCATCAATATTAGGATTTAATTCAAAAAATTTATTGATTTCGTTCTCTAAAAAATCAAGATGATCTGCAGAATTTAAACTATCGTTTATTTTCAGAATTAAATCAGAATTCGGCTCAATATTATTCCGCTCCAAAGCTTCTAAATACCCTTGTGTTCTTAGTCGGCCAACGCTTACGTAATCCATAGTCGTTAAAAGGGCTATATTCTCGCAACCCTTATTAATAAGCATGTTTACAGCTTTTACCGCACCGTTAAAATCGTCTACAATTACCTTATCACAATCAACTTCACTCACCACTCTATCAAACATTACTATAGGCATACCTTGGTTAATGGTGGCATGAAAATGATGATAATCTTGTTTTAGTAATGTTTCTTTAGAAATAGAAAGAATAAACCCGTCGATACTACCATTGGCAAGCATTTCCATGTTTATAATTTCTTTGGTAAAAGACTCGTTAGATAGCCCTACAATTACATTATACCCACGTTTATTAGCCACACGCTCAATACCAAAAATAACGGTTGAGAAAAAATGATGTACAATTTCGGGTATTAAAATACCTATAGTTTTTGTTTTTCTATTTTTTAAACTCAAGGCTATATTATTAGGCCTGTAATTATATAGTTTAGCAAAAGCCTGTATTTTTTGCGTGGTATCTTCACTAATTTCTTTACTGCCGCTTAACGCTTTAGAAACCGTTGATATGGAAACATCTAATTCGCGAGCAATTTGCTTAAGGGTTATTTTTCTTTTCATTGAAGTAAATTAACAAAAAATATATTTAACCCCACAAAGTTATTGCACTATTTAATAGTGAAACAATATGCGAAATTCATAATTTAAGATCATTATAATACAAACTTATCAACACGAAAACGTTTTCGTTAAGAATTTCGTAAAGCGTATTTACTGTTTAACAATTCTTTTACATAATTTTAACACGAGAAGTGAAAATATAAACAACTAATTTAGACATTATTTAAACTAATTTGTATGAAGACAACTATTAAAAGATTGTTGTTCTTTTTACTATTTGCACCTACCTTAATGTTCGGGCAAACCAAAGTAAGAGGAACAGTAACAGAGAAAGCAACTTCTATTCCGCTTCCCGGAGTAAATGTCGTAATAAAAGGCACTACCACAGGAACAGCGACAGATTTTGACGGTAATTTTCAAATTGAAGCCAAAAATGGCGACGTACTTGTTATTACCTATGTAGGCTTCCAATCTCAAGAAATTACATATTCGGGACAAACAACCTTCAATATTCAACTTAATGAAGATGCTGCTTTACTGAACGAAATAGTAGTAATTGGATACGGATCTACAACCAAAAAAGATGCTACAGGCTCAGTAGAAGCCATTACTTCGGAAGGTTTTACACGAGGAAATATTGTAACTCCAGAAAATTTACTAAGCGGTCGAGTATCTGGTGTAAGCGTTACTACAAGTGGTGCGCCAGGTTCTGGTTCTCAAATTAGAATTCGAGGAGGTTCATCTATAAACGGATCTAACGACCCTTTAATTATTATCGACGGATTACCAATAGATAACAATAGCGTAAAAGGATCTCGTGGAGTTTTAGCTAGTATTAACCCAAACGATATTGATTCTTTTTCTGTATTAAAAGACGCCTCGGCAACTGCTATTTATGGTTCTAGAGCATCAAACGGTGTAATTATTATTGTAACTAAAAAAGGTAAATCTTCATTTAGCGCCACTTACGATACACAATACAGTTTTGGTGAAATTGCCAACCGTATCGATGTGTTTTCTGGTGATGAATACAGAAACCTTATTACATCGCAACCACTAAACGGGACAACTTTAGATGAAAGTTTACTAGGTGCAACAAGTACCGATTGGCAAGATGAGATTTTTAGAAACACGGTGTCATCTCAACACAACATTTCTATGCAAGGTTCTTTATTTCAAACCATTCCAACACGTTTCTCTTTTGGATTAACCAACCAAGAAGGCGCTTTAATGACATCGGAATTTGAACGTAGAAACTTAGGCTTAGCCTTAAACCCTTCAATGTTTAAAGATCATTTAAAAATTAATTTAAATGCAAACATGAGTTTTGAAGATAACCGTTTTGCGGATTCTGGTCAAATAGGCGCTGCATTATATTACGATCCTACACAGCCGGTTTACGATGCCACATCACCTTTTGATGGTTATTACCAACACCGTAATGGTACAACGGTTTTAAACGGAACTACAAACCCAGTAGCATCATTACTTCAAACTAATAATTTAGGAGATTCTAATAGGGTTTATGGTAATTTAAATTTCGATTATAAATTCCATTTTTTACCAGACTTAAGAGCTGTAGTAAATATTGGTTACGACGAAACCAAAGCGAAAGAAATTCAATCGACGTCTTACAACATGCCAACAAACGACCCTGTAAAAGGGAACACGTTGCGCCGTTTTGAAAACAGAACCAACAAATTATTAGATGGTTATTTAAACTATAAGAAAGAATTTGAAAACTTCCGCACCGAATTAATGGCAGGTTACTCTTATCAAAAATTTACCTTTAACGGAAACGATACTGGCAACTTAAGAGACCCTCAAACTTTTGCAAACACTTATGCCGACCCAGACGTTGTTTTAATTGGTTATTTTGGTAGAGCAAATTTAACATTTTCAGAAAAATACCTAGTAACGTTAACGTACAGACGTGATGGAACATCTCGTTTTAGCGAAGAAAACCGTTGGGGTAACTTCCCTGCTGCTGCCGTAGCTTGGAATATTAGTGATGAAGATTTCTTAAAAAATTCTAAAACCATTTCTAATTTAAAACTAAGAGCTGGATATGGTATTACAGGACAGCAATCAATTAGTGAAAAAGACATTTTCTTAAACAGATATAGAGGTGGTGATGCTAATTCGCAGTATCAATTTGGCAACCAAGTTATTCAATCACTTATTGCCTCAGAAATAAACCCAGATATTAAATGGGAAGAAACAGCAACTATAGAATTTGGTATAGATTATGGCGTTTTTGACAACCGCGTTTCTGGTTCGTTAAACTTCTTCCAAAAAAACTCTACCGATTTATTATTCTCTGCAGCTGTTGCCGATGGTACAAACTTTTCAAACAATATCATCCAAAACATTGGAGAATTACAAACTCGTGGTATAGAATTTTCGGTTAATGCTGATGTTGTTAAACAAGAAGATTTCACAATAGACTTCAACTTTAATGCAACATTTTTAGACAGAGAAATTAAAGAACTTGCCCAAGGTCAGGATGTAAAAACTGGTGGTATTTCTGGTGGTACAGGTAACAACATTCAAATTTTAAGCGAAGGATTTTCGCCTAATTCATTTAATGTTTACAAACAACTTTATGATACATCTGGAAATCCAATTGAAGGCGCTTATGTAGATTTAAATGGTGATAACGTAATTAATGAAGATGACCGTTACTTAAAAGAAAACCCTGGTGCAGATGCTATTTTAGGTTTTCAATCTAACGTGAATTATAAAAATTTCGATTTCTCTTTCAACATGAGAGCTAATTTAGGAAACTACGTTTATAACAACGTAAATTCATCGAAAGCACAATACCAGTTACTTCAGGATAATGCCGTTTTAGGTAACCTACCAACATCGGTTTTAGACAACAATTTTCAACGTACCGCAGATGTTATCATTTCTGATATTTATGTAGAAGACGCTTCATTCTTAAAAATGGATAATATTACTTTAGGTTATACTTTTCCAAATGTTTCTAAAAAATTAAAAAGCATTCGTTTATGGGCTGGAGTTCAAAACGTATTCACTATTACAAATTATAGCGGATTAGATCCAGAAGTATCAGTTGGTACAGACCAAGGCATAGACAATAACATATACCCAAGGCCAAGAACTATTTTGGCAGGAGCTAATTTTAAATTTTAAAAAATACAACTATGAAACCAAGATTTAAAATACAAAATACCATTGGGATCGCTCTACTTTTATTCGCTACACTAACCTCGTGTACAGATGATTTAGACATTGTTCCTAATGACGACCAAACCGTATTAAGTGAAGAGCTTTTTACTAACGAAGCGGCTTACAAACAGGTACTAGCAGGTATTTATGCCAACTTAGCACTTACCGGAACCGATGGTGCAGGAAATTCAAACCTTAAAAACATTGATGCTGGAACTAGCCAATTTGGACGTGTACTTTTATATGTACAAACCTTATCGGCAGATCAAATGATTTGGTCTTACGAGAATGACCCTGGAGCTAGAGAAATTCAAAGAAATACATGGACTGCTCAAAATCCTCTTTTATTGGGTATGTTTAGTAGAGCACACCTTTCTATTGCTTTAGCAAACAATTTTTTAAGAGAAACTACAGATGCGAAACTAGATGCAAGAAACGTATCATCATCAACAAGAACAGAGATTGTAGCCTACAGAGCTGAAGCCCGCTTAATGCGTGCCATGGCATATTACTACATGATGGATATTTTTGGAAAAGCAAACTTTGTTACCGAAAACGATGCGCTTAATTCCTTTCCTCCTGTTTACGAAAGAGCTCAATTATTTGATTTTGTTGAATCAGAATTAATTGCAATCGATAGCGATTTAGTAAACTCTAGACAAAATGAATATGGCCGTGCGGACAAATCGGTTGCTTATATGATTTTAGCTAAAATATATTTAAACGCTGAAGTATACATTGGTGAAAACCGTTATGCAGATTGTTTATCATACTGCCAAAAAATAATGGACGGTGGTTATACATTATCATCTAATTATTTATACAACTTTATGGCAGACAACAATACAAACTCTGCGGTAAACGAAATTATTTTCCCAATAGTTTCAGATGGAACAACAACACAAAACTACGGACCAACAACTGTTATGATTAATGGTCAAGTAGGAAGTTTAGAAGAAAACGGACTAGAACTTGGTGTTAGTAAACCAGGCTGGGGTGGTGCGCTTAGAATTAGAAAGCAATTAGCAAACCTATTCGATTCTTCTTTTGCTGACGATGATAGAAATACGATTATCTCTGCAGATAGACCAATTGATATTATTGAAATTTCAGATAAAGACACCGGATACATTATTGAAAAATACTCTAATGCAACCTCAACAGGAGGCGCTGGTGCAGACCAAACTTTTGTTGACACCGATTTTCCTTTATTTAGATTAGCCGATGTATACTTAATGTATGCTGAAGCACATTTAAGAGGTGGTGGCGGTACTATTACCGATGCTGTTGGTTATGTAAACGCTTTAAGAACGAGAGCAAACAACCCTAACACCATTTCTTCTGGAGATTTAACTTTAGATTTTATTTTAGATGAACGCGCTCGTGAATTACACTGGGAAGCACACCGAAGACAAGATTTAATTCGTTATAATAAGTTTACTGGCGGAAATTACAATTGGGCGTGGAAAGGTAACGGAAGCAATGGTATTTCTTTACCATCACATTTTAATGTGTATCCAATTCCAACCGGAAGTATTGCAGCAAACCCTAACCTGACTCAAAACACAGGGTACTAAACTTAAAAACAAATAAAGACCATGAAAAAATTTAAAAACATTTCAGTGTTTAGCATTATTGGTTTAGTTTTACTATGCCTGAGTTCTTGCGATGACACAACAGATATATACTCTGTTTCAGACCCATCATCACCAATTTTAGCCGAATTAAATTTTAGCCAAATTGAACTCGATGCCAATAATACAAACAACCCAGCTTTATCATTAAACTGGGTAGAATCAGATTACGGACAACAAACAGCCATTAATTATGCCGTGCAATTTGCAAACGATGATGCTTTTACAACACCCGTTACTGCTTCGACCGTTACAGGACGAAACAACCTTACCCTATCGACAAGTGAAATAAACGCAGCCGCAGGTAGTGCTGGTTTAGATCCGTTTACTTGGGGAACGCTATACACCAGAGTTGTAGCATCTTTAGGCTCCCAAAACAGTGAGTCTGTAGCGTCAAATACACTACAATTTGAGGTATACCCTTATTACAACTATGTGTTTAACGATTATTATCTAGTAGGAAACGGAGTAGTTTCAGGATGGAACAACAATGCAAATAACCCACCATTATTTAGAGATGCCGATAACCAAAACCTGTATTACTACACAGGATACTTTGCAAATGCAGGCGGATTTGATGAAGGTCGATTCAAAATTTTAGAGAGCAGAGGTTTATGGCAACCGCAATGGGGAGTTACTCCAAATGAAGGAGACGATAACCCTGCCGAATCTGGAGATATAGCAGGCAACCCAGGAACACAAGATGGTGACCCAGGTCGTTTTGGTGTACCAACCGCTGGCTATTACCAATTTACGATAGACTTTTCTACTAAAAAATATACCCTAACACCTTATAATAACGCCGGAGCAACAGATTTCTCAAGCATTGAAGTACAAGGTTCTAGCACAGAAACAACTACTTTAACACCTTTAACTATAGATACACACGTGTGGTATGCTGCAGCATTACATTTAACACCAGGAGATGTTTCATTTGTAACAAATACGGGTTCTACCTGGGGTGGTTCAACAGGCTTTTCAGGAGTCGCAACAGATGGTGGCGGACCAATTCCAGTAATTGTAGAAGACGACTATGATGTTTGGTTTAACGACCTTACTGGCCGTTACATTCTTGTGCCATTAAACTTATAATATTAATCCTTTTAATAGAAAAAATATGAAATTTTATATAACCAAAATAAGCTTTCTGTTGCTATTGTCAACACTGTTTTTCGCTTCTTGCGAAACCGAAGAAAGCCTTACAATTACAGCACCAGAGGCTGAGTTTGTTCTAAATACACCTGGTATAAGTACTGTTTTTTTAAACTTTGCATTACCAGACAATCCTGCATTTACATTGTCGTGGAAAGATGATGTAACAGGAAGCAGCTCGTACACCGTTGAAATGGCAACCGATGCAGATTTTACATCGCCTATATCTTTAGGAACAACCGATGCAAAAAACTTTTCAATGACGGTTGCAGAATTCAATAACACCATTGCAAATTCGGGAGCAACAACGTTTAGAGATGTACCAGTATATTTTAGAATTGCAACTGGAAGCGAAACATCTAATAGCATTTTATTATTAGCAACTCGTTATCCAACCGATGCTCCTGTAGTTTCAAGTCCTTTAGCTAATGATGCCTTTGTATTATCTATAGGTTCTGTAGATGAAACTGTATTAACCGTAAATTGGACAGATGCTGTTTTAGAATCCTCTTTAGGTATCAATATTAATTACACCGTTGAAGCTGCTTTGGCAGGAAGCGATTTTGCAAACCCAGTGGCTATTGGAACCATAACCAACTTAAGCACAGTATCATCAACACATTCAGAATTAAATGCAGTGGCTATTGGTATCGGTTTAATGCCAGAAGTTGCTGGCGATATGGATATTAGAGTTGTAGCTAAAAACACAAATACAGGAGGAAGTGAGTTAACAAGAATTTCAGATGCAATAACGGTTTCTGTAACTCCTTATCTTTCTGCATTTCCTAATCTATATGTAGTTGGAGACGCCACATCACCAGGATGGAGTAACGATAACAATAATACACCTTTGTTTAGAAATCAAGATGTACCAAACAACTATGTCTATGTTGGTTATTTTGGAGCAGGAGCTTTTAAATTATTAGAAACTAAAGGCGCTTGGCAACCACAATGGGGTACAAACGACGGAACTTCTCTCGCAGTAAATACTGGTTCAGGTTCAGACCCTGGAACATTTAATGTTTCAACGGCAGGGTATTACTCTTATAATTTCACCACGGTTGGCGAAGCTGGAAGTTTTACAGTAGAACCTTATGATGCATCGGCAGCACCAACATACGGCACTATGGCAATTATTGGAGATGCCACGCCTAATGGCTGGGACGGTGACAACGACACCAACTTTACTCAAGATACTAATAACCCACACCTATGGTATATCAATGGCGTAACACTAACAAGTGGCGGCCAAATGCTAATTAGAGCAAATGATGATTGGGCAGATGTTTGGAGATATTCAGGATCTAACCAACTATACGGTAAAGCTAATTTAGCCGGTGGCGGCGATAACATTCCGTTTAACGAAGCTTCTGGAAGTTACGATTTCTGGTTCAACGATTTAGATGGTAGCTACAATATTATACCAAACTAAAACATTTAACACCTTAAAGAGGCTGATTTTTATCAGCCTTTTTTTTCTTAAAAAAAGAAGCTTTATTGAAAAGATTATCATTTAATTAAATCTTCTTTTTACCACATTACAACTTAACTAAACACCAAAACAAATGAGAAAACTGCTACTATTTTCTTTCTTGCTATTTAGCCTAACCACTATCTCGCAAGTTGCTATATCACCTAGCGCTTTCGAAGTTACAAGCCAAATAACTATAACGGTAAACCTCAACAGCACAGCAACCGATTGCAATAGCCTATCTTCTGCTAGCAAAGTATACATGCACTCCGGTGTAGGAAACGATACTGATGCTTGGGGTATTAAAACCGTTGGTAATTGGGGAGTTGATGATGGTATTGGCGAAATGACGAATAACAACGATGGTACCTGGAGTATCACCATAACACCATCCATTTATTATAGTTTAACAACCGAACAACAAAGTGCATCTACCAAAATGGGTATGGTTTTTAGAAACGCATCGGGAAATCAAGAGTTAAAAGCATCAGGTTGTGCCGATTTCTTTTTCGATATTGGTTCTTTTCAACTATTTTTAAACATGCCTACAAAAACCACAACCATTTTAAATACTGGTGAAACACTGCCAATTAGCGCAACATCAAGTACAACAGCTAATTTCACACTATTAGTAAACAATAACATTGTAGATACAGCCAATCAAACCACAACATACACTAATAATTACACAGTAATCGAAAACACAACATTCGAGTTACAAATTACGGATGGTACACAAACCCAATCTAAAAATTTTGAAGCCATAGTTGTTCCAACAGTTACCGAAGCAGCTTTACCAAACAACTTATTAGATGGTATTAATTACAATGAAACCGACAACACTAAAGCTACTTTGGTGCTTTATGCGCCGCTAAAAGAGTTTGTACATGTTATTGGCGACTTTAATGATTGGACGATAGATGATGCTTTTTTAATGAAGAAAGACAGCAGTAAAGATCGTTTTTGGATAGAACTAACAGGATTAGCACCACAAACCAACCACATGTATCAATATATGGTTGATGCTTCTATAAAAATAGCAGATCCATATTCTCCAGTTATTTTAACAGAATCGAACGATCAATATATCAATGCGGTAACTTATCCTGAGTTACCAGCATATCCAACAGGAAAAACAAACCACAATATTACTTTATTAAGAACAGGAGATGCAGACTATAATTGGCAAGTAACCAATTTTACAGCTCCCGAAAAAACCGATTTAGTAATTTACGAACTGCTACTTCGCGATTTCGATGCTCTCCATAGCTTTGACGCTCTAAAAAGCAGACTAGATTATATAGAAAACCTAGGCATAAACGCTATTGAGTTAATGCCTTTAAATGAATTTGACGGTAACGAAAGTTGGGGCTACAATCCATCATTCCATATGGCACTAGATAAATATTACGGTACGCAAAATGCCTTTAAAGCTTTAGTAGACGAATGTCACCGTCGTGGCATAGCCATTATTGTAGATGTTGTTTTCAACCATGCCTCTGGACAAAACCCATATTATAGACTCTGGAATACCGATAATGGTAATTATGGAGGTACGGCATCTGTCGATAATCCATTTTTTAATCAAACAGCAAAACATGCGTATAGCGTTTTTAATGATTTTAACCATAGCGCAACGGCAACCCGAGACTACGTAAAACGTGTTACTCAATTTTGGATTGACGAATATAAAATTGATGGTTTTCGATGGGACCTAACCAAAGGATTTACTCAAAACTGTAGCGAAAATAACGAGAGTTGTACTGGTAATTATCAACAGGACCGTGTTGATGTTTTAAAATTGTATGCCGATTATCAATGGGACAAAAAAGAAAACTTCTATGTTATATTCGAACATTTAGGAGGTATAACCGAAGAGAGTGAATGGGCAAATTACCGAGTAAATGAAGGCAAAGGCATTATGCTTTGGAATAATATAAACGGCACTTACAGCGATGCTTCAATGGGTTTTACTTCTGATGGAAAATCTAACTTCGAAAACGTTTCATATAAACAAAAAGGCTTTGCTCAAGCAACATCTTCCGTAAGCTATATGGAAAGTCATGATGAAGAGCGCATGATGTTTAGAAACCTTAGTTTTGGCGCATCGAACACCAATTATAACGTTAAAGATTTAAATACCGCTTTAAAACGTGTAGAAACAGCTGGAGCTTTTTTCTTTACTGTTCCCGGTCCTAAAATGATTTGGCAATTTGGCGAATTGGGTTACGATATTTCTATAGACCAAAATGGACGAGTTGGTAATAAACCTATTCTTTGGGATTATTTAAATGATGCCAACCGCAAAGCGGTATATAACACTTGGCGAAATTTAATTCGTTTAAAACTTGAAGAACCTATTTTTAAAACCACTAATTTCGAGGTTGACACCGACAAAACTTCTGGGCTAAAATCTATCCATTTAACGCTGGATAATGCAACAGAAAATGATATTAAATATATTACTATAATTGGAAACTTTGGTATTACAGCTCAAAACATTACACCTAATTTCCAACAAACGGGAACATGGTATAATTTGCTAGACAGAAATATGCCAATGGACGTTACGAGCACAACAGCATCGATAACATTAAAAGCTGGTGAGTTCATGATTTTTGGAGATAAAACCTTTATTAACCCAGAAGATTTAGATAGCGATGGTGTTTTAAACATAAACGATACGTGCATTAATACACCAATTGGCGCTACTGTAGATGCAAATGGTTGCGAAATATTTAGTTTACCAGCAAACAATTTTAAACTGCAAATAGGTAATGAAACCTGTAGAAATAGCAACAATGGTTTTATTGATATTACAGCAGAAAAAAATCTAAACTACACCCTTAAAATCTCAGGCAATAATGTAAATAGTACCGATACATTTACTAGTAATTTTATTAAAAACAATTTAGACTCCGGCCATTATAATGTTTGTGTTACCGTTGAAGGACAACCAGAATACGAGCAATGCTACAATATTAACATAATAGAACCCGAAGATTTATCCGTATTAGCAAAACAAACAAATGGAAAGAAATCAGTTTCACTTAAAATGAGTGGAGGGTCTCTTTATAAAATCACTCTTAATGGGGCAACCACAGAAACTTCAAACTCCGAGATTGAACTTGACTTAAAATCTGGAGAAAATAAAATTCTAGTAGAAACAGATAAAATTTGTCAAGGTAAATTTGAAGAATCTATTTTTTACAATAATGAAATGGCAGCGTTTCCAAACCCCATTTCAAACAATGAATTAAATATTAATCTGGGTGAATTACAAGATGAAAAAGCAACGGTAGACATATTTTCGATTCTGGGAAAACGTGTTTACAATACCGAAACGACAAGCAATACACTTAAAATAGATACATCGGAACTAGACAAAGGCGTTTACTTATTAAAAGTGGTTACAAAAACAAATAGCAAAAGCTTTAAAATAATTAAGAACTAATGAAAAATTCACTTAAATATATCTACGGAAGTTTCGTTTTATGTCTTTTCATTTTTAACTGTGGAGGCAGTAGCGATGGTGATGGTGATAACGACCCAGACCCTGAAAACGAAGTTAAAGCACCAACAGCGGCAACATTATCTTTTCCTAACGAAAACTCAGAATGTACAGAAGGCACAAGCTTAACAAGTACCCAAAGCACTATTTTGTTTAACTGGAATGATGCAGAAAACACAACATCATATCAATTATTTTTAAAAAATTTAGAGACACAAACTACAACCAATTACATCAGTTCGGTTTCAGAAAAAAGTGTTACTATTTTACGTGGCACACCATATTCGTGGTATGTAGTTTCTAAAAACTCCGGCACAGACACAGCACAAAGTAATACTTGGAAATTTTATAATGCAGGAGAAGCTACATCATCTTACGCACCGTTTCCAGCGGAATTAATTAGTCCTGCTTTATCTGTTTCTTTAGCTGCATCTACCACAAGTGTATCACTACAATGGTCGGGAGAAGATGTTGATAATGATATTGCAGAATACGAGGTGCTTTTTGGAACCTTAAACCCTCCTACGCAATCTCAAGCCATAACAAACAGTAATAATACTGCAGTAAATGTAAGTTCTGGCAACACTTATTTTTGGCGTGTTGTTACAAAAGACAGCAACAATAACACTTCAGAATCTCAAGTTTTTGAATTCAAAGTACTTTAGTAGTATTAAAAAAAAGACATTGAAAACCTGAACTTATTCAATGATTTTCAATGTCTTTTTTATATTATTATTTAACAACAAAAGTTTCTTTTAAAGTCGTTATCGAATTGCCACCAATCCAAACATTAAATTTACCAGGCTCAACTTCCCATATCTTGTTTGCTGTATAAAACTGAAGCATTTCGGCATTTATATTAAAAGTAACCGTTTTAGTTTCACCTGCTTTAAGCATTATTTTATCAAAACCTTTTAATTCTTTTATAGGGCGAATTAAACTTCCTGTTACATCACGAATATAAAGTTGCACAACTTCCTCTCCCATTCGTTCACCGGTATTTGTAATTTTTATACTAGCTTTAATTTCACCATCAGCATCCATTTCATCTTGACTTAGTTTTAGATCAGTATATGAAAATTGGGTGTAACTTAAACCAAAACCAAATGGATATAAAGCCGTTTTTGGACTATCGCGATAGGCAGAAAAAGTAACATGTTTTGCATTCGATGGGCGACCTGTGTTTTTTTGATTATAATATAATGGCTCTTGACCAACGTGATAAGGAAAAGATACAGGTAACTTTCCCGATGGATTATAATCTCCAAAAAGCACATCGGCAATAGCATAACCAGCTTGAGACCCTAAATGCCAGCATTCTAAAATTGCTGGTGTTATTTCAGATAGCCGTTGCAGTTCCATTGGGCGTCCATTCATTAAAACAACAACTATGTTTTTATTCACTTTATAAACGGCTTCTAACAATTGGTTTTGTAGACCAAAAAAACCAATATTAGTTTGGCTTCGCCCTTCACCAGATTGATACGCATTCTCGCCAATTGCCAAAACGACAACATCACTATTCTTGGCAAGTTCTACTGCATTAGCCATACCAGAACTATCGATGGTATTAAACTCTAAAGGAAATGAAAATTGATTTGAACCTTCTGGAATATTTGGCACTGTTAAATCAACTCCTTTTTCATATTTCACTATTGTTTTTTTACCAACAGCACTCTTAATACCTTCTAATAATGACACTGCAGAATTATATGTTGCTTTTGCTCTCCAATTACCAAGTGGCGTATCTTTATCATTTGCCAAAGGCCCAATAACAGCAATACTTTTTACATTTTTTGACAAAGGCAAAACTTTATCTTTATTTTTTAGCAATACAATAGATTTTTTAGCAACATCTCTAGCTATTTCTAAATTTTCTTTAGTATAAATCTCATCTTTTTCACGCTGCTCATTACAATATTTATAAGGATCATCAAAAAGGCCTAATTGAAATTTCAATTTTAAAACACGTTTTACAGCATCGTTAATTTGACCAATACTCACCTTATTTTCAGACAATAAAGCCTCTAAATGAGATTGATAAGCATAAGATTCCATATCCATATCGCTTCCAGCATTAAGTGCAATTTGAGCAGCATGCTTTGTATCCTCAGCATAACCATGCGTCACCATTTCCCCAATAGAACCCCAATCGGACACTACAAAACCATTCCAACCCCATTGACCTTTTAATATATCGCGTTGTAGCACTTTGTGACCTGTTGCAGGAATACCATCAATATCATTAAAAGAATTCATGAATGTAGCCACACCGGCCTGCGCAGCTGCTTTAAACGGTGGTAAAATAGTATTATGCAACTCATTTTCACCAATATTAACCGTATTATAATCACGCCCAGCTTCACCAAATCCATAGCCTGCAAGATGTTTTGCACAAGCGGCAATTGTTAAAACATTTGATAAGTTATCACCTTGTAAACCTTGTATACGAGCAACACCTACTACTGAATTTAGATAAGGATCTTCCCCTGCGCCTTCCATAATACGTCCCCATCGCGCATCTCTAGAGACATCAATCATTGGGGCAAAAGTCCAATTTAAACCAGAAGCCGCGCTTTCTTTAGCTGCAATAGATGAAGATAATTTTATAGCTTCTAAATCCCAACTAGCGGTTTCACCCAATGGAATAGGAAAAATAGTTTTATAACCATGGATAACATCGTAAGCAAAAATTAATGGAATTTTAATCCTTGAATGTTCCATAACAATTCTTTGCGTTTCGCGAATACTTTTTACCGAAGTAATATTAAGCATAGAGCCAACTTCACCTTTTTTAAGTTTATCTAACTTATACTGATCTCTATCAGAAGAAGAAGGTCCTGTTGCATTCCATTTACCAGCATACTGCACCAGCTGCCCAATTTTTTCATTAAGATGCATTAATGCCAAAACAGAATCGACCTTCCGATCTATCGGATCATTTTTAATAGAACTAGATGATATTTCGATTTTTTTACTCTTAAAACTTAACACAAAAAGAACGACAGCAAAACATAAGAAACCTTTTACTACATTATTCAATATCTTCATACTTTAAAATTACTTAATTACTAACTCTGTTAACACAGGAAAATGGTCCGAAGCATATTTTAAATCTACAGCACTAGACAATACTCCATATTTTTTAACCTCAACATTGTTTTTGGACACAAAAATATAATCTATTCTTCGAGTAACCAACTCGGTAAATTTAAAACCATTAAATGTTCCGTTCGACCCAAAAGAAATTTTTGAAACTTCTTTAGAATCGTTCATGTTTTGTTTAAGTTTTAGTATTAACTCACTATTTGGTTCCACATTAAAATCCCCCATTAAAACAACAGGAAAATCACCCGAATTAAGACTACTAATTTTATCTTGAATTAAAGCAACACCCTGCAATTGAGCTTGGTGCCCCTTATGATCTAAATGCGTATTAAAAACCCAAAACTTGGTATTACTTTCTAAGTTCGTAAACAAACCGTATGTGCAAATTCTGGGATATGCAGCATCCCAACCTTTAGAAATTTGATTTGGTGTTTCTGAAAGCCAAAACGTGTTTTCATTCTCAACTTTTAGCTTTTCAGTATTATAAAATATAGCTGAAAATTCACCTATATTTTCACCATCACGACCAACACCAATGGCCTTATAGCCCGTTAAAGCTCTTTTTAAATCGGCCATTTGATTTGGTTTCGCTTCCTGAACCCCCAAAATATCTGGACTATTAAACAATACTTGCGTACTTAAAAATTCTTTTCTGTTTGGCCATGCATTATCTCCATCTGAGGCGACATCTAAACGGATATTGTAAGTCATCACCTTTAAGTTTTGACCTTCTTTTTTAATTTCATTATTACAACTCATTATACTCAAAATTAGAGTGAAACATACTAAAATATTGTATTTCATATCTACTTTTATTTACTTTTTTTGTTGAAAAACGCGTACATAATCGACCACCATTTTCTGGGGAAAAATAGAATCATCTATGCCTTGTCTCCCGCCCCACATACCACCAACGGAAACATTCATTATTAAATAAAACTGATTATCAAAAGGCCATTCTGCATTGGTTTTATGTTCATTTTCGATATGATTGTACACTACTCCATCCAAAATAAAATCTATTTTTTCGGGCGTCCATTCTACAGCAAACATATGAAATGTATCATTAGGCTTATCAATAAAAATAGTTTTGCCCTTTTGTGTGCCTTTCATGTGATTGTAAGCCTTAGTGTGTATAGTACCATGAATGGTATCATTATCATAACCAACATGCTCCATGATATCAATTTCGCCACTTTCCGGCCAACCTATACCTTCCCTCTTTTCACTCAGCATCCAAATTGCTGGCCACATACCGCGACCTTTAGGTAATTTTGCTCTAGCCTCAATACGGCCGTATTGCCATGCTGCAAGACCTTCTGTTTTTAATCGAACCGATGTATACTGGGCACTATCAATTTCAGACTTATATTTTTGCCATCCCTTAATCTCAGGGTTTTTAAAATCCTTATTAACGACTTTCTCTTTATGAGCTTCAATAATTAAATACCCGTTTTCTACCCTTGCGTTTTTTAAACTATCGGTAAAATATTGTTTTTCATTATTAGCTTTAAACCCATAATCATAGGTCCATTTTGCTGAATCGGGCTTGCCTTTATAGTTAAACTCATCGCTCCAAACAAGTTGATATCCTTTTTTTATGGGGCTTGTCTCAATACTTTTAAAAACCAATTCAGGTTCGTCTGTTGTAATATAATCGAAATTATTTACAAGTAACCACTCAATGTTTTCAACCTTATTAGCTGTCCAGGCATTTAGCGTTAATCCCATTTTTTTGGCCGACGAAATCCATTCCGGATGTTTTTTCAACTTATAAACCAAATAATCTAATCCTGAAATACCATCTAAACTTAATGTTTCTGGTGCCTTTGACCCATCTAGATACTGGGTTTTTGCTTGCGCATCAAGCGTTTTAATTTTCTTGAGAGTATCGTAACTAAAACTAATATAAGTCAAAATATAAGGATTAGCCTTTAGCTCTTTAACCAAAGAGACAACCTTTTCGGCAATGTCCGCATTTCGCCCTTTAATTTTAGAAGGTTTTATTTCGCAGACCAAACCTGTAGAATCATTATTGGTTATTCCTGCCAAAATATATGCTCTTAAAGTGGGGAGTATTTCACCGTTTGATAATTTGAATTTGGACAATTCTGCATAAGTAGATTTTTCCACCTCTAATCCGTGATATTCTGCATCGTGAGCAACAATGAGTACATTATCCGCAGTCATTCTAACATCAAACTCCGAACCTGTGCATCCGAGAGCTATAGCTTCCTTTAATGAAGCTATTGAATTTTTAGGTAAATTTTGACTTTTCCATGCGCCACGGTGGGCTATAACCGGGTTTTTAGCAAAATTTATTTTTGTGTTAGAATTTTCATCACAGGAATAAAAACAAACTATTAATAGTATTGAAAAAATTTTACTTATTAGTTTTAACATAATCTATAGTCATTAAATATTTTAAGCATCAAAAAATCTAAAGACAAATAATTCGTCTTTAGATTTTTTATAAGTTTATATCTTACAGAATTATTACTGTAAGTACCAAGGTGTTTTATTTATACCATCATACCCATCGTACTGATCATCAATAGCCTTTTGATAATTATCAGGGTTTGTTGTTTGTTCTGACACTGGATATTTCCAACGCTTTGGGTAAACCGAAGTATCATCAGGATTTAAACTTGTTGCTGGATCTAGCGGATATCCAGGAAAACCAGTTCTTAAAAATTGCGGATAATTACCTCCATTACCCTGAAAGAAATCTATTAACCAACGTTGTGTTAAAATTTGTTTTAATCTATCTGCTTTGGTTCCTGTAGTGGCATAAACCGCGTCTCCAGTAAAATAATTATCAATATAAGCTTGATCGATAGCCATACCCTGAACATAACCATCTGTATTTGGCAAATCTTTATAATATTCAAGCATAGCTTTTACTCCATTTTCGTAATATTCTTGAGCATTTCCGGTAACCCAACCTTCTTCAATAGCTTCAGCAATAATAAAACATTGTTCGGCAAAAGTAAAACGCAACAAGGGCTCTCCATCCATAAAATCAACATAACGTGAGTTTAATAAAGAATAATCGCCATTATCTTTGTTAAAAGCTAATGTAGTTGGATCTAAAGATGTTAAAGCACCTTCGTAGGCATCAAAATCAGAAGCAGAATTTCCAGCATCTAATAATATTTGTGCAGGTTCGGCAAAATAAAACAATCTGCGATCTTTATTTGTTTTCAAGACATCGACAGTTAGTTTTGAAATAGCTGTATTAATTCTAAGGTTTTCACCATTATAGAATTGATGGTTAGCATTTGAAATTTCGGTGTAAACCAATTTGAAATTATCATCGTTACTTTCCAATAAATTACCTGCACTTACCACAGCGGCAAAACGAGCCTTTTGATCATCTGTAGCTTGTTTACTTATGGTTTGTATCACTTTTAACTGCATAGCATTACATAGCTTTTGCCATTTTTCAGCATCACCATCATACATAATATCTCCATCAAAATTATAACCTTGGGCAAAATAGGCTTCTGCTGTTTGTAAATCGTCTAAAATTTGAACAAATACATCTGCTTGTTTATCGTAAATAGGTCGTGTAATCCCCTCGTCCGCCATACCTGCTTCAGAATAAGGCACATCACCCATCGCTAATGTTGCCGATAAGCCATAATATGCTTTTAGATATAACGCTAAACCCATATAAGACGCTTCAGCTTGGTTTCCTTCGGCAAATTGCGTCATAAACTTCAAATCGGTAAGCATACTATAATCACCAAAACTACCAAAAGATGCAAAATAATATTGCGCTGAACTTGGAATACTTGGATCTAAGGCAGCAATATGTTTATTGAATAAGTTACCTGATACAAACTCAAAGACTCCACTTCCGTTGGTTGTAAATGTATTTTTCAACACTTGGGTTGCTAACATATCTGGAGCAACAATGGTAGAAGCATCTGGATTTGTATTTATATCTTCAAAATTGCTACATGAATATGTAAAAGCAAATACGACTGTTAATAAATATATATATTTTAAATTTTTCATTTGTTTTTATTTAATTGTTATCAGTAAAATAGAATTTGCTTGGTTTTTAATATTGACATTGCAACCTTGCTTATTTCTATATGCGTTCTTACTAAAATGAAACTTTAATATTGGCACCAAGATATCTAACTGATGGATCGGCAAAATCTTCAGTTCTATTATCTGGATCGGAATATTTATAATCTTTTGACCATAACAACACGTTTTGACCTATTAAACTAATAGATGCACTTTTAGCACCCCAACTACTTAAATACATTGAAGGAATACTGTAGCTTAAAGATATTTCACGTAGTTTAAGGTAGGTTCTAGAAAAAGCATCGGTTGTTGTACCTGTTCCTCCCCAAGCGCTACTGGCATGCAAATCTTTAGCTGCTCTTAAATATGTTGTTGCTATATTATTTGTTTCAAAAACGCGAGTATCACTAAGGATAGTACCATCGGTATCAAACTCAACTGTTCCGCTGGTAACCATAACACCTTCACCTATATAATTTGATGATCCTGGTGTTGCAACATCTAAGGCTCTTTCCGGTGTTACAGAATCTGGATGCACACCTGATTGCCACATATAACTCTCGGTTCTAGAACTAGAAATACCACCAATTAAACCATCAAAAGATAGAAATAAACTAAAATCTTTATAACGTAACGTTGAGTTTGCTCCCCATATCCAATCTGGATTAGAGTATCCGTATACAGAACTGTATGGATTTTTAACTATCCGTCCATTGCTGTAAACGTGTTGACCTGTTGTTGGATCCGTCATAAACTCTGCTCCTACATAATGATCGGTGCGTTCCCCTACTTTAATCCATGGTCTACTATCATTTTGCGTATATGTTTGATCAATTTTAGCATAAACATCTTTATAAGTTGACCAGTTAACACCTAAATCCCATTGAAAATCGTCTGTTTTAATTGGAGTTCCGGTAAGCGCTAATTCCCAACCTTTACGATCCACTTCATCATCTTTATTAAGCACAACTCCTGTGTAACCAGATGCTGCAGATAACGCACCTGTTTCTAAAAAATCGTACATGTGTTTCTTGTAGTAAGACGCATCAATAGTAAAGCGTTTTTTAAAGAACATGGCTTGCAACCCAACCTCGTAAGTATTTGCGCTTTCTGGACTTATACTTGATAAATTGTATAAATTATTAGGAGCACTTGCTCCGTTTAAATCATTCCAAGTACCTGGAGACGTGCTAAAAACACTATTAATATCGTAAATACCTGCAGGTTTTTTAGATTGTGTCCATGAGCTTCTTATTTTCAACAAATCCAACCAATCTCTAGTAGATTCCTTTATTAATTCTGACACCACAAAACTCCCTGAGAAAGATGGGTAAAAATAAGATTGTTTTGAGTCTGGAATACCTAGGCCAGCTAAAGTAGAACTCCAATCGTTACGCCCCGTGATATCAACATAAATTAACTTATTCCAAGACAAACCTAATCGGCCAAAAACCGAATTAACTTGTTGTTGACTTATACTTTCATTTACAGAAGCAGGATTTACAGAAGCATTTAATGAGAAAAATTCGGGAATAGAAATACCTCCTTCAGTATTTGCCGCTAAATTATCATTCCTTTGGTAATATATCGTTCCTCCGGCAAGGTATTCAACCTCAAATTTATCATCAACAAATTTTCTATCACCAGAAAGTAATACATCATTATTTATACTGAAACCTTGAGTTTTACCTGTTACATAAGCACCTGTTCTTGAGCCATTCCATGTAGAAGACGCACCAGGTACAGATGTATTTCCCGTAGATGTATAAGACCCTTGAGATACTCTAAGCTGACCACGATCAACGAAAAAATCTAACCCAGAACGCACCGTTGCTTTTAACCAATCTGCCACATCATAACTCATGGTTAAATCAGCATTAAAAATGTCGCGAGATACTTCGTTGGTTTTTTGATATCTATCAAAATAAGGATTGTTTTGATTTTTACCGCTATAATTATTGTTTTCAAAATCGTATCCGTAATGGTTGTTTTGTAACTCCCCAGGAATTAACCAATAATTATCTTTATAATCACGTACATCCCAATCTGCAGGACTCCAAATTAATAAAGAATACATTGGGTCGTAAGATGTATAACCGTTAGACCCCATGTTTGGAGATTCTCTTTTAGAATAAGAGATGTTTGAACTTAATTTAAACTTATCTAAATTAACATCTCCACCAAAAGAATAGGTAAATTTATCTAACTTAGAATTTGGGTATTGTCCTTTTTGCTCTATCCAGTTAACAGAACTTCGTAAAGCAATTTTATCTTCCTTAAATGCAATACTTATATTATTATTTGTAATAGAACCTTGCTCTAAAAAGTTTTTAAAATTATCCTTACCAATTGCAGAATACTCAAACTCACTAAACTCCTTAGCAATAGGGTCCCATTGCGTTTGCAACGAGCCATCCATCACTTGCCCCCAAGATTCGTCGGTATTTATGTTGTAAGTATTGTTAGTACCTCGACCGTAAACACTTTGACGCTCTGGAATAGCTAAAAACCCAGCTGAATACATGGTGTTACTTGTTAAATTAACACTAAAACCATCGTCACCAGTGCTTCCGTTTTTTGTTGTGATTAAAATAGCACCGTTGGCTCCACGAAAACCATATAAAGCAGAAGCCGTTGCTCCTTTTAGGACAGACATAGACTCAACATCTTCTGAAGAAATATCACTAAGCGTTCTATTTTGATATGCAATACCATCTATTACCAATAATGGCTCTTCCCCTCTAATTGTTATTTCCGGAGCTACATTAAAATCGGTTGAGTTATTTACCAAAAGTCCTGCAACCTTTCCCGAAAGTGATGTACCAATATCTACGCCTGATACTTTTTGAATAGTTTCTCCACTTATTTCTTGTACTGAATATCCCAGTGCTTTTTGTTCTCTCTTTATACCTAAGGCGGTAACAACAACTTCGTCTAAAGCTTTAACATCTGGTTGTAATATAACAGTAAGAGATTGGTTAGAAATAGAAACTTCTTTAGTGATGTAACCCACGTAAGACACCTCTAAAGTAGCGTCGTCTTTTGTTACATTTATAGAAAATTTACCATCAAAATCGGTAGATGTTCCATTATTAGTTCCTTTTAGAATTACGGAAGCACCAGGTAAAGGCATTCTTGCCTCGTCTAACACGGTTCCATTTATTATATTTTGAGCTTGTGTCGTCGACATTGTAGCCACAAACAAAAACAGCATACATAGTATTGTTTTTGTTTTTTGATTACATCGTTTTAGTTTCATAAAAATGTTGTTTTAAGTTTGATGTCAAAATTAAAACTTGAATGAATTTTTTACTCGAAAATAAAATTAAGTCTATGTAAAGTTAATCTCTGAAAATAAAAAGGCTCTAATTTTTAAAGTCGATAAAAAACGAACATTGTATTAATTGAATGTAAAAATCGAGCGATTGCATCGGAAACCTCTAGCAATAAGGGATAAATCGCATTTTTAAAAAAAGCAAACAACAAGTCAATAATAACAAGGCTTAACAGCTGTTGTAGTGGTAATGTCGTGGTGAAATTTACGATTGTCGTGTTACTAGAACTTTAACATATAGTTAACTAGACTGTCATCATGCTCTAAACCTAATTTTTTACGTAAACGGTAACGTTTGGTCTCGACACTTTTAGTTGAAATATTTAAAAGTGGAGCCATTTCTTTTGAAGATAAATTAAGTCTTAAATATGCACAAAAACGTAAATCGTTTGGTGTTAAATCTGGATGCTCCTTTTTAATTTTACCAAAAAAATCTTTGTCTGCATTGTTAAAGGCTTTCTCAAAAAACGACCAATCTTTATTGTCGTTTAAATTATTATCAATAAGCTTTATTGCTTCAATATTATCGTTGTCTTTGCTATTTTTAATTTCTTTTTTAATCTTGTTTAAAACCTTATTCTTTTTAATAATACTCATGGTAGAAATAGCTAACTCTCTATTTTTACTCTCAATATTACTATTCAGTTTTTCATTTTTTATTTTCATGACTAGCTGCTGGCTCTTCAATTGTTCTTTCTCGAATTTTTTAATATAATAACGTTTATAAGCCTTGTGCGTAATAAACACAATTACAAAAAACAACAGAACATAAGCCGCAATAGCTGTATTTGTAAAATACCACGGCCTACAAACTTCAAAAGTATAAGCTGCTATATTTTGAGATAATATGTTACCTATTTTCGCTTTAACCTTAAAGGTATAAGTACCAAAAGATAAATTCTCGAATGTAACTGCCGATGCTTCTTTCCATTTACTCCATTTATCAGTATCACCTTCCAGAATGTATTGATACTTTACACCCACGTAACGCTCGTATTCCGGAACGGCATAATTAAACTCTAACAAGCCGTATTTAAATTTAAAAACACCCTTTGAACTAATATCCTGAGGAACCACGGTGTCATCATTCGCATGCCATGCGACTTTGTTTAAATAAATTAAATGCTTATCTTTTTTATGGGTCTCATTAAGGTCTAATGTAATATATCCGTTTGCTGTTCCCAATACATATGTAGATGGCGTAATAGATGAAATATTTTCGAACCCCAAAATACCTTTTCGAAATTTTAACGGAATAGGAATATTGGTTATTACCGATGTGTTTGTAACGTTATCATTTTCAATGAAACCTATATTGTTTTTAGAAAATGTCCATAACCTTCCTATTTTATCAACGACAAGCCGTCCTGAAACATAATCGTTTTTATCAATAATAGTACTCAATAAACTATCACGCTTAAAGGTTCTGTTTACTTCAGAATACTTAAAAACACCTTCTTCAGATGCATATAGCACATTATCCTTATACTTTATTAAACTAGAACTTTCACCTAAAGGCAAGCTTGCTTCAATATCTAGCTTTTCTACCTTAGTTAAACTATCGTTGAGCTTCAACTTAAAAACCCCTTTATATTCGTGATTAACCCAAACTTGGTTTTGATGGTTTATTTCAAAATACCTCGAGGAGTTTTCAAAGCCTTCAACTTTATTTCTAACCCGCCATTTATTATCCAACTTTTCTAATACTAAAAGTCCGCTATAATTTCCTTGAAGCAGATAATTTTTATGTTGAGGTATGGTTTTGAAACCCCATGCACCAAGTGTATCACTAATTTTTTCCGATTTATCACTATCAATGATAAAGGTGCCAAAATGATGACCACAAAATAAATACTCATCATTTAAATTAAACAACTCCCAAACCTGACCAGCAGTGCCTTCAACAAACTTAAAAGCATTATTAATTTGATGAAGCTCTCTATAAAACAACCCTTGGTTTGTACCGATGTATAAATTATTTTTAAAAACTTGTGTAGTATAAACGGTTCCCAAAACACCTTCGTAATCGATAAAGGTTTTAATTGGAGATTTTACATTAATGCAATTAACCCCATTATCCAATGCCGCCCAAACATTTTTAGCACGATCCTCAAACAGCGATAAAACCGTATTATTTGTTAGCCCTTTTTTCTGATTAATTTGATACTTAAGATCTCCTTTAGAACTTAAATGAATAACTCCATCGGAAATTGTGCCGATAATAAAACTACCATCTTTTAATTGAATAGTACTAAATATATCTATGTCGCTTAATAAAGCTGCGGCTGAAATATCCCAGGCTGTTAATTTACTATCGGACAACTTAAAAAAACCTGAACTCCGGGTTGCTAGTACTAAATTTTGATTGCTTTCAAAAACATTAATAACACGATCGGTTTTTAAAACCTCGTCTGCAGCAACTATCTTGGATTTTCCATTTTCTACAACATAAATTCCTTGGTTGGCTACATGATAATATATTCTGTTTTTAACTTTGAATATTTTATAGATATTCTGTGTTGCAGAAACAATTTTGAATATTTCAGTTTTGGGATTATAAAAGTAAATGCTTTTACTTGTTTGAAAAACAACCCACTCATTATACTCCAAAATATTCCAAACTTGATTGTCGTTTAAAACTCCAACCTCTAACTTAGGCTTTAGTGAAGTGTAAATTAAAGCACCTACGTTATTTTTTTTCCAATACCCTAAATCGGCATAACAGCCGGTATAAATTCTATCTCCAATAGCGTTAACGGCTCTAATAATAGTTTTATTTGGTGAGCTATACGTTTTCCATTCTGAGCCATTATACTCTAGTAAACCTTTATTATTTGCTACATATATAAATTGATTTTCGGCCTGAGAAATCATCCAGTTTTGATTATCACCATTGTAATCCTCTGTAGTAAATCTTTCAATTGGCGGCAACTCTTGTCCAAACCCCAAAAAGCAAAACAAAAGCAACAAAAAGCACTGGGGAATTTTCATACCGAAAATAAGTTATTCTTAAAAGATTTAAAGCAAATATAACCTACTTTAAAATAACTTAATATTAACTTTTACTAGAACAAATTTAGAGCGATAAAAGTATAGATAACACTTTGTTATCTCGTTGCATTAGAACCACAAATAAGAGCACTAAAAATAAGTAGTGCTCTTATTCTATATTAAGTTCTAAAACTAAAAATTATTCTGTATACGTAATTTCTAATTCCAAAATAACACGTATAACACGACTAATATTAACATAATAGCGAATGCACCAATGTTAAACAAAGGGGTCGTTTTAAAAAGTTCTTTTGTAATTTCGATACCCTTTTCATCGTCTTTTCCCTTATGTTGCAATAAACTCGCTATTACAATTATAACCATAGTAAAAACAGCTGATAACCCCATTTGATTCATCCATGGCATTTCGGTCGCCTTAAACGCAACCGCGATTGGAATTGAGGCTAAGGCACCTATAATAGCTGCTTTATTGGTCGTTTTTTTCCAAAATAACCCTAACATAAATACACCTAATATACCTGGAGATACAATACCTGTATACTCTTGAATAAACTGAAATGCTTGATCTATCCCTCCTAATAACGGTGCCATAATACAAGCAATAACTAAAGCAACTCCACCAGAAATTCTTCCTATATTTACAGTTGCCTTATCACTAGCATTTTTATTAATATATTGTTTATAAATATCCATTGTAAAAATGGTTGAAGTAGAATTTAGCATAGAAGCTAACGAAGACACAATTGCAGCAGCTAAGGCCGCAAACGCAATTCCTTTCATTCCTGTTGGTAAAAGCTGTAATAACCAAGGGTAAGCTCTATCTGCTTGTTCTGGTGAAGGTAAATTATTTAGACCCACATCTCCTAAACGCGCCATAATATCCGGATCATTAACCATAACATAAGCTGCTATACCCGGAACCACTACAATTACAGGGATTATTAATTTCAAAAAAGCTGCTAATAAAATTCCTTTTTGTGATTCTTTAAGCGATTTAGCCGCTAATGTTCGCTGTATAATATACTGGTTGAATCCCCAATAGTATAAATTAGCAACCCATAATCCACCAACTAAAACTCCAATACCTGGTAAGTTTTTAAATTCTGGATTTGACTCATCTAATATCATTGTAAATTTATCTGGAGCAGCGGCATAGACCACTTTAATACCCTCAACAACACCTTGACCATTTGAAACAGTGTTTAAAGCTAAATAGGTAGTTACCAAACCTCCTAAAACCAAAAACACAACTTGTATTACATCGGTCCAAGCTACTGCAGAAAGACCTCCGTACAATGAATACGCGGCAGCGAAAAGCGCTAAACCAATAACACCATACATCATGGGAATACCCATAATGGTTTCCAAAGCTAAGGATCCCAAATATAATACGGACGCTAAATTAACAAACACATATAATGCTATCCAAAATACAGCCAAAATGGTTTTTAAGTTTGTTGAAAACCGCTTCTCAACAAACTCAGGAATAGTATATAAACCTTTTTCAATAAATATGGGTAAAAAATACTTTCCTACAATAATTAAGGTAAGAGCCGCCATCCACTCGTAAGATGCAATAGCTAACCCTAAAGCAAAACCAGAACCAGACATTCCAATAAACTGTTCTGCAGAAATATTTGCTGCAATTAAACTAGCTCCAACAGCCCACCAAGGCAAACTTTTACTTGCCAAAAAGTAATCTTCTGCATTTTTTTCATGCCCTTTAGCATCACGTGAGACCCAAAGACCAACACCTAAAATTAAGATAGCGTATGCTATAAAAATAATATAATCTAATAATTCAAAATTTGATGTCATTGTAATTTTCTATTATTAATTAACCAAAATTATTAATCTATTCCAAAAACTAAAATACGAACTATTACTAATCTAACTTCCTAATATCACAAATAAAGTTGGCTTTTAAAATAGACTCCTTAATATTAAAAACAAGGCAATATTTTTAATAAAGTAAAGATAGAATACCTACTTATACAACATTCTATATTCCCCCGGGGTTATTTTCAAATACTTTTTAAATTGCCTATGGAAAAAAGACATATTCTCATAACCGCAGTTCAATGCTACATCAATTAACTTTTGGTTTGTATCTCGCAATAACTGGCATGTTTTACGAATTCTAAATTCATTTAAATAGTTTGTGAAAGACTTATTAAATCTTCTTTTAAAAAACTTACAAAACGATATTTCGGTCATAAAGGTAAGTTCTGCCATCTCTTTGATGGAAATTTTTTTAGTGTAATTAGTACTAATATAATTTAATATTTTCTGAATTCGATTATCACTTTGCTTATCCACAGAAAGCCCTTTTACTACACCAGATAGTGTTTTTATTTTGGGAGCTTGTGCTAATTCTAACAATAAATCTATGAATGCAACCATTTTTTTACCCGGTTCTAAATCTACTATTTTTTTAAATTTATCTTCAACATTGTCCTTAAAAAGAGGGTGTATTCGAACTCCAAACTTAGCATGTTGCAATAATGCTTGTATTTGATAAAACTCAATACTATCTTCTATAAACTTATTGAGAACTTCATGATTCCATTGTATACATATAGAAATAACACCACCTGTATACGCTGCATCATTTTTCCAATAATGAGGCAAAGAAGGCCCTACTAAAACCAAATCTCCTGGGTAAAAATTCTCGATACTATTTCCTGTATAACGAATACCACTACCTTTTAAAATTAAAGTGAGCTCATACTCTTCGTGATAATGCCATGGAGAAGAAAAACAATCGTTCTCGTAATAAAAAGTATGAATAGAACTATCTATCTCTCTTTCTATCAGTTCTAACTGTGGCTTCATTATGTTTTATTTTTCATAAAAATAACACTTATCTATAATAAAATGGAAAAATAGTACACACAAAATACAATATAGCATTTACCATTACCTATAAATCTAGCATAAATTTGACAAAAAATATAGCGACAATGGTAGATGTAATTTGTAGCGGTTTAAATGTTGTAGACCTTTTGGTTGAAATCCCAGAAACAATTGCTACTGGGGGGAAAACAGAGTGCAAAAAAATTGTAATTCAAGGAGGTGCTCCAGCCGGAAATGCCGCATGTGCCCTAGCAACACTAGGCCATTCAACTGCTTTTTTAGGTTATTTCGGGGATAATACTTTAAGCAATATTGCTAAAACCGAATTAGAAAAACATGGTGTAAGTTCTACTTTGTTTAAACAAAAAGAGCATGCAACACCAGCTATTGCGATTGTTCAAATAGATACTAAAGGAGAACGAACCGTGCTATATTCCATGAATAATTACACCCCGTTTGATCCCAAAGACATAGATGAAACCACAATATCTAAAGCTAAACTAATATTGGTTGACGGGTATGATATTGCAATTAACACCTACCTTTTAGAGTTAGCTAAAAAACACCAAATATTAAGTGTTTTGGACTTAGAAAATAGTGATGAAGAATCTATGAAAAAAATGATTTCTTTAACCACAAATGCCATCTTACCGTTAAACGCGGCGCAAATACTAACAAATAAACAAAGCGCACAAGATTGTCTCTTTGAGCTTAAAAAAATAACTACCGCCCAACTCATTATAACCGATGGGGAAAATGGCGCTTTTGCATTAGAAAATAACACTATTATACATCAACCCGCATTTAAAGTAAAAGTTGTCGACACAACTGGTTGTGGCGACTCTTACCATGCCAGCTACGCATCCGCTTTATTACAAGGCATGAACCTTATAGAACGTATGGAGTATGCAAGCTACTACGCTTCGCAAATAGCTCAACATTTTGGAGGAAGAACACATCTTCCTAATAGACAGTTTATGAATAAAAATCGCCCTGTTTTTCACAAGGCTTAAAAAATTATATATGGAAACTATACAAGAAATAGATGTATCTAAAGGGATTGTAAGCCACTTATTCGAAAAAATAATACTCCCTTCCAAACCGAAATACGTAGCCAAAATTGGTATTGTTGGCATAGGCTTACAAGAACATTTTGATTGGCAATCTATTTTAGAAAGCTACGCTATAGCCAAGAATAAATTACAATCTGTACTACCAAAAGATAAATTTAAGCTCATAGCAGCAGAACAACCCATTCAATCTAAGGAAGATATTTACAATTGGTTACAACGCACAAAAACTGAAGAAATAGATGGTATAATTGTTTATCAAGCGTCCTTTATCGCTGGTGATTTAGCAGCTACTCTAGCACGATGGTTAAATCAAAATAAAATTCCAATTCTTAGTTGGTCTCATAATGAACCAACAGGAGGACGGTTAGTAAACAATAGACTGTGCGGACAGAATTTCTTGTTAAATATTCTTAACTCTTGTGGGGTCAAATACTCGTGGCTCTTCGAATCTCCAGAGGAAGAAAACTTCACTAAAAGCATCATGAAATTTGCTAAAGCGGTTTATGTAAAAGCTTCTATTAATCAAAAATCTATAGGTATGGTAGGGGGTTTTAGAGTGCCAGGATTTTATGATTGCGAATTAAATGAACTTGCTCTTCTAAACAGATTTGGTATAAAAGTAGATCGTGTTGATTTTGACACTATTTGGCATCATGGTGACCGATTTAAACATGAGGATATCCTTGAAATAAAAAACGAACTAATTAATCATCCGCTATGTAAATTTAATAATGTAACCGATGTGCAATTAGAAAAATCCATTCGTTTATCTCTGGCCATGGCAGATTTTGCTCGTGAGAATGATTACCTCGGGCTCGGACTCAAAAATTGGCCAGAACTTTTTGACCACTACGGCATTGCTGGCGATGGCGCAGGAGCGTTGGTACAAGATTTAGGGATCCCTGTTGCAGATGAATCTGATATGGGCGCTTTACTATCTATGATAATGATGAACCAAATTAGTTTTGGAGAAGCCACCCCCACTTTGGTGGATTTATCTTTAATACAAAAAGATTTAGATCGCCTAGGATTTTGGCATTGTGGCGGTGCACCTACCAAACTTATAAATGTAAAAACGGGTTATGAAGTTAGAAACCATAGCATTTTAGAAAATTTTGATGAAAAAAGCAGTTTGGGAATGCTATTAGAATTTTTACAAAAACATGGCCCAGTTACCATAGCAAAATATCAATATCCAAATGCCTCGGAAGTGATTGTTTTTGAAGGCAATATAAAAGAATCTGAAATGGCATTTAGAGGTAGTTATGCCGAAGTAGCTCCTTCCAAATATAACGCAAAAGATGTTTTAGCTACAATAATGAATAACGGATTAGACCACCATTCAATTATAGGAAGAGGGCATCTGCAAGGAGAACTCAATGAACTTAATCATTGGTTAGGAATTAAAAATATAGAAATAACAACAAGTAAAGATTATTTATATGGACGTAGTAACTAAAAATTTAAAATACAACACTAAATACGATACTTTAAGAAACCTATTCTTAGATTATAGAGATACCAAACGTTGCTTGGCATCCTTTAACGTAAACGATAATTACGATCTTAAAGCAGTTATAGAATCTGCAAATGAGATGAAAACTAATATTATGGTCATGACTTATCCTCCTGTTGCTGAGTTAAACACACCTGAAGTATTTAGGTCTTTGGTAGATGGATTTCAAAAAGTAAGCGAATCGAAAATATACCTTCATCTAGATCATAGTACAACTGTAGATTTGTGCAAACGAGCCATTGACTCGGGATATGATTCTGTTATGATTGATGGCTCTCAGTTTTCGCTCCAAGAGAACATCGCCATGACAAAAGCTGTTATAGATTATGCTCACAGTGCAGGCGTTGTAGTAGAAGCTGAAATTGGTAAAATTATGGGGCGTGGTGTTGAAGTAAAATCTGATGATGATTTCTTAGCAAGTGTATCCGACGTAAAAAAACTATATGAAGCTACAGGTGTAGATATTTTAGCTGTTGGAATTGGAACAGCACACGGATTTACACCTACTGAACCCAAAATTCATTTTGATCGTTTAGCTGAAATTGCCGAAGCCATACCTGCTCCACTAGTATTACACGGAGGAACAGGAATTCCTGATAGAGACATTCAAAAAGCTATCACTATGGGTATGAGTAAAATTAATATTGGAACCATTGTTCACTCAACCTATATGAAATACGCAAAAATAGAATTAGACAAAGCAGGGACATCTGCTTACCCACCTTTTATTATGGAAAAAGTTTTACCAAAAATTAAAGAAGTGGTTAAAGACAGGTTACATGCGGTAAACTTCATGCAATAACATGTTTAAAAAGGAAAAAACCACAAAACACGAATTTGCGTTTTGTGGTTTTTATTGTGGAGAAGATCGGGCTCGAACCGACGACCTCTTGACTGCCAGTCAAGCACTCTAGCCAACTGAGCTACATCCCCAAAAAAAATTTATTTTAATCCGCGTAATACTAAAACAGGTAAATTACTATGGAAATCTTTTTTCAGAATGGTGTTTTTCTCCCATTTTTTAGCAAAGAAACCACGCTTACGGCGCACAACACAAAGCATATCTGGATTGTGTGAACGATAATGTTCTAACACACCCTGAAACGTAGTAGCGTTTCCACTTTTTGTAACACTACTAGATAGCTCTTCTAACACTTCGTTAACATCAAAATCACCCTCATTATAATGAGGTGTTTTTACTAATAACAAATGTACTTCTGCACCAAATGTTTCTTTTACAGCTTTTAATGGATTTAAAGCACTTTTCTTTTTAATAATAGCCGATTTCATGGCTAACAAAATATTACTTACGGGCTTAAAGACGTAACCTTCCGGAATAATTAATGCCGGTATATTGGTTTGCTTTATTATTTTTCCCGATGTTTTACCTAGATAAACTTCATCTTTAATAGAGTTCGTTCTAGGTTCAACTAAAATTAAATCTACATCGGCTTTTTTACAAGCTAATTCTAAAGTATCAATTAATTTTCCTTTTAAAACCTTTACAATAACCTCAACATTTTTAGTGTCGATTTGCGACACTAAATTATCTAAAAACTCTTTACTTTCACGTTGTATAAGGTCGTCTACCCTAATCATAGTTCCGGCTTTAGTATATACATTATAAACTTGTACTACAAAAAGTTTGGCACCTACGGCTTCAGCAAAATCTACAGCGTACTGTAAATGACTTTGTGCGTTTTTAGACGATCCAACAGGAACTAAAATATTCTTCATAATAACTAATATTATATATTAAATTTGCTGCTTTAAAGAAACAAAAGTAATCATTAAAAATGATTCGCGTAAGTGCATCCACAAAATTGCATAATTAATATTACAGAATCAAACACATCCTCGTGAACACAAACATTAGTTTCAAACATATCAATAAACTCGCTGTACCGGCATTAATAGCAGGAATCGCCGAACCCATTTTATCTATTACAGATACAGCTATTATTGGCAATATCGATAGTTACGCAACAGAATCTTTGGCTGCTGTGGGTATTGTTGGCACATTTATTTCCATGCTTATATGGGTTTTAGGCCAAACTAGAAGCGCCATTTCGTCAATAGTATCACAATATTTGGGTGCCAATAAATTAGAGAAAGTAAAAAATTTACCCGCCCAAGCCATCTTTATAATCACATTATTAAGTGTTGTTATAATAATTAGCACCTACCCATTTGCATCATCTATTTTCAAGCTTTACAACGCCACAAATATAATTTTAGATTATAGTGTCGATTACTATCGCATTCGAGTTTTTGGCTTTCCCTTTACCTTATTCACAATGGCTGTTTTCGGTGTATTCCGAGGGTTACAGAATACCTTTTACCCCATGATAATTGCCACTATTGGCGCTTTTTTAAACATCGCTTTAGATTATATATTTATTTTTGGCATAGAGAACTACATACCAGCCATGGACATTAAAGGAGCTGCTTACGCCAGCTTAATAGCTCAAATTACAATGGCTATTTTAGCAGCAATTTACCTCCATAAAAAAACCGACATTCCGTTAATACCGACTTTTCCGTTAAACCAAGAAATTAACAAATTGGTCATTATGATTCTTAACCTTTTTGTGCGCACATTAGCCCTTAATACAACGCTATACTTTGCTACACGCTTTGCCACAGGTTATGGGCCTGCGCACATAGCAGCTTATACCATATGCATAAATTTATGGTTTTTCGCAGCATTTTTTGTAGATGGATATGCTAGTGCAGGTAATATTTTATCCGGCAAATTATATGGTGAAACCAATTATAATGCTCTATTAAAATTAAGCAATAAACTCATACTTTACGGTATAATTGTAGGGATTATTTTAGCTATTTTCGGAGCTATATTTTATTATCCGTTAGGCCTTATGTTCTCCAAAGACCCCGAAGTTCTAGATCTCTTTTACAGTACTTTTTGGTTGGTACTCATTATGCAGCCTTTTTGTGCATTAGCGTTTATTTTTGATGGCATGTTTAAAGGTTTAGGTAAAATGAAATTTTTAAGAAACGTACTTTTATTTGCTACAGCACTCGTTTTTTTACCTATTTTGTTTTGGTTAGACACCTTAGGATATCAACTTCATGCTATTTTCATTGCCTTAACCTTTTGGATTATAGCTCGTGGTATTCCTTTAATTATAAAATTCCGGAAAATATTTATTCCGCTCTCCCAAAAACATTAACTTTGTGTCTCAAATTATTATACCAAGTAAGCTAAAAAATTATAATGAGTTTATTAATAAGTTTTTTTCAAGAAAATAGTATTGAAAAAAAAATACAAGACGCACCCGATAAAGCTTATGAAATAGGTGTATTTATTGGCTCTATGCTGCCTTTTGTACTTCTTGTACTATTGGCTTACCTTATTTACAGATATAATAAAAATAAAAACAATTAATATTTATAACATGGATATCCTCTCATTTATAAGTGGAAACGGATTATTTCTACTCTTAGCTATAGTACTAATCGTTGTTTACGTTGTAAACCGTAGAAAAAGAAGATAATGGGCAATAATATTCGTATTACAAAAAAATTCGCTTTCGAAACTGGTCATGCTTTATATGGCTACGACGGAAAATGCAAAAACGTTCACGGCCATAGTTACAAACTATCTGTAACCGTAATCGGACAACCAATTTCCGACAACACAAACGTAAAATACGGTATGGTGATCGATTTTGGGGATCTTAAAAAAATTGTAAAAGAAGAAATTGTAGACGTGTTCGATCACGCTACCGTTTTTAACAAAAACACACCACATGTAGAGTTAGCAAAAGAGCTTCAAGCCCGCGATCACAACGTTTTATTGGTAGATTACCAACCAACTAGTGAAATGATGGTTATCGATTTCGCACAAAAAATAAAACAGCGCCTACCTAAACACATTAATTTACACTCTTTAAAATTACAAGAAACCGATAGCTCCTTTGCGCAATGGTTTGCTCACGATAATACCTAGAACATCACCCAAAATGGTATTTATTCTTTTTTTATCATTCATAAAAACCAATTTTAAGTCCAACTAATTTTATTCAGTAAAAGCTTTAAATCCAAAAAGATGCTTATTTTTACCACGCTATATAATAATAGCCTGAGTTTCTTGTTATTATTTTAGACTAAAAACAACAGCATTGAAAACATCTTTTAAAAGTATATTATCCTTATTAACAGCAACTATTCTAGTAGTAAGCTGCTCACGAAAAAAAGACAAATTTATTAGTCGAAACTTTCATGCAGTTACCGCAGAATTCAATGCTCTTTATAATGGTTATAATGCTTTAGAAGAAGGAAGAACAAGTTTAAATGAAGCTTATTTTGATAATTACTGGGATGTATTGCCTATTGAGCGTATGCAAATCTCAGAAGAAGTCATGCTTCCTGGCCAATCTAAAAACGAAAACTTTTCACGCGCTGAAGAAAAAGCTACAAAAGCCATCCAAAAGCATAGCATGAACATAAAAGGGAAAGAGATAAACCCCCAAATGGATGAAGCTTATTTATTACTCGGTAAAGCAAGATATTTCGATCAGCGTTTTGTACCAGCCATAGAAGCTTTTAATTACATACTTTACAAATACCCCGCCAGTGATAAAATAAACCAAGCCAAGGTATGGAGGGAAAAAACTAACATGCGTTTAGACAATAACGAGTTGGCTATTAAAAACTTAAAACGCCTTTTAAAACAAGAACAACTCGAAGATCAAGATTTGGCAGATGCCACATCAATGCTAGCACAAGCGTATTTAAACACCAAATCTATAGACAGCGCTATTACACAATTAGAAATTGCATCTACATCAACAAAAAATAATGATGAGCGCGGACGCTACCGTTTTATTCAAGGACAGCTTTATAATCAATTAGGCAAAAAAGATAGCGCCAACTTTGCTTTCGATAAGGTTATTGAACTTAACCGTAGAACACCAAGAATGTACATGATTACGGCATATCTCGAAAAGTTTAAAAATTTCGATTTTGAAAATGGTAATAAAGTAGAGGCGATAGAACTCCTTACGGAACTAGAAGAAAATCGCGAGAACCGTCCGTATTTAGATAAAATATACCACCAAATAGGTGAGTTTCATTTAAATAATAATTCCGATTCTTCGGCTGTTGCTTATTACAACAAATCACTACGCACAAATTCTCCAGATAAATTACTAACAGCTAAGAACTACGAAACACTTGGCGATATGTTTTTCGATAATTCAGAATACGCTAAGGCAGGTGCTTATTTTGATAGCACGATGAGTAATTTAGCTCTAAACTCAAAACCTTTTAGAATTATAAAACGTAAACGCGACAACCTAGAAGATGTTATTTATTACGAAGCGATTGCGAAAACAAACGATAGTATTTTAACTTTAGTTAATTTACCAAAAGCTGAAAGATTAGCGATATTCGAAATATTTGTAAACGATCTTAAACAAAAAGCAGAGGAAGAAAAAGAACAGGCCGAAGCTGCCGTACGCAATTCAAATTCAGGCTTAATTACAAACAGCAATGTACCAGGAAGTAATAATGCCGTTGGTGCAAGAGGAGGTTTACCAGGCCAAGCCGCTTTATTTTATTTTTACAATCCAACTACAGTAGCTTATGGTAAAAATGAATTTGTAAAAGTTTGGGGAAAGCGTGCTTTAGAAGACAATTGGAGATGGTCTAGCAGAGGTGCCGCGGCAACAAGCACAAATACCAGCGCAGCTGCTAATGATTTGTTAGCCTCAGCATCAGATGAAGAAAAATTTGATCCACAATTTTATATTTCTAGAATTCCTTCCGAAGAAAAAGAAATTGACAGTATTTCAAAAGAAAGAAACTACGCCTATTATCAGCTAGGTTTAATCTATAAAGAGAAGTTTAAAGAATATCAATTATCAAAAAGTAAGTTTCAAAATTTACTAAGAAGCAATCCCGAAGAGCGATTAATTCTTCCTTCTAAATATAACTTATATAAAATTTATGAGCTTTTAGGCGAGAACGACGAAGCCTCTATTGCCAAAGCCGAAATTATTAAAACCTACCCGGAGTCGCGTTACGCCAATATTTTGGAGCACCCCGAATTGGTTTCGGACAAAGATGAAAACAGCCCAGAAAGCCTCTACGAAGCTTTATACAGCTTACATGAGCAGCAAAATTACGCAGAAGTAATATCTAAAAGTGAAGATTATATTAAGCGTTTTGATGGCGAACCTATCATCCCGAAATTAGAACTATTAAAAGCCACCGCAAACGGACGCTTAAATGGTTTTGAGGCTTTCAAAACTGGTATTAACCACTTATCGGTTACCTATGCCAACACCAATGAGGGCAAGCAAGCCCAAAAAATTATTAATGATGTACTTCCTAAAATTGCAAGTAAAGATTTTGTTAAAGCTATAGATAGTGTCACCACAAATTACAAAGTAGTTTTTCAGTTTAAAGATTTGGAACGAAACAATATTCCAGCCTTCAAAAAAGAATTAGATAGTGTTTTAAAAGAAGTCAAATATTACAGATTATCATCGTCCGTAGATTTATATAATTCACAAGAAACCTTTGTTTTAGTTCATGGAATAAAAAATGAAGCTGTTGCCAAAACATTCAAGCAACTATTAACCGATAAAAACAAAAAGAAGATAACTAAACCATTCTTCGTAATTTCATCGGCGAATTATCAAATAATTCAAATACATAAAAACTTAGAAACCTATTTAATCCCTAACAACCAATAACCATTACTGCGTTATGTTCTCAGATAATAAAAAAAATAAAAAAATGGCAGAAGCAACTTCAAACCAAAACATTATAGCCAAAGGCACAACAATAGTTGGTGATTTAAAAAGCGACGGAGACTTTAGAATTGATGGTACTATTGAGGGTAATATAAAAACACCTGGTAAAGTTGTTGTTGGTAAATCGGGTTCTATAAAAGGATCTTTAGAAGGTACCGATGCGCATTTTGAAGGTGATTTTACAGGTAAACTTACTTTAACCGGAACACTAACTTTAAAATCTACTGCTAATATTGAAGGTGATGTTATTGTTGGTAAATTAGCTGTTGAGCCTGGCGCAACCTTCAATGTATCATGTGCTATGCAAGGGTATAAAAAAGAATTAAAAAATGCCGGACAACAAAAAGCAATCTAATAAACAGCTTAATCCGTTTATTAGATTTTCATCCATTGCACTTCAAATGGGGTTAACCATTTATTTAGGCAGTAAATTAGGTGAATGGCTCGATGTAAAATTTAATAACACCAACCAGCTCTATTACAAAATAGTTACTCTAGCTGCTGTTTTTATTGCCATGTATGCGGTTATCAAGCAAGTACTCAATTTAACGAACAGCGATAAAACAAAAAACAAACCTTAATGATTAAGCGTATTTTAATTGTAGCTGCTATTCTTTTAGCATTATTTTTAACAGCCTACAATCTTCAAAATCACCTAACAACCGAAACGCTTTCGTTTTCGTTACTTTCTGTATATTTATTTCATTTAATAGCTGCTGTTATAGTCTATGTTACCGTAGAACTTGTTGCAGAAAAATTACCCAACCAAGCAGGTTATGCCTATTTAACATTAATGTTTTTTAAAATTGGCGCTTTTGTTTTAATCTTTCAATCTTCGGTTTTTGCTAACGATAATTTGACGCAAATGGAACGTATTGGATTGGTAATTCCATTATTCCTGTTTTTAATCACAGAAGCTATAGCTGTTTCAAAGCTCTTAAACAGTAAGTAATTACTAACTTTTTAAGAATTCTTTAAGAATTTTCTATTCTTAGAAAATCTAATAAAAAAAAGGCTTTACTTTTTTAAATTATTACTTACATTTGCACAAAATTTACAGAGCATAAATTTATTAGTTACAAAAAGTATGATGGTGGCAAAAAAATCTATCAATTTTATAGCAGTTTTAGTTTTAGCATTGTTTTCTATATCTTCTTATGGAGATGATGCACAGCATGAACCTGGAAACAAAGTAGATACAGCAGAAGAAATTAATGAATATATTGCACATCACTTAAAGGATTCGCACGATTTTCATTTTTACACGCACAACGAATCTGGAACACACTACAGTTTTCCTTTACCTGTAATTGTTTGGACTAGCAATGGTTTAAAAACATTTATGTCTTCTGAATTTCATCATGACGATGCCGGTAAGGTAATCGTTGATAAAGGTGATACTAAACTAGTAAAACTTCACAGTAAAATATACGAATTAGAAAGTGGGGCTTCTACAATTAGCTTTGATGAAGATCACCACGCAACTAACGCGCACAAAGTTCTAGACTTCTCGATAACAAAATCTGTTTTCGGAATGTTATTAACTGGTATCCTAATGCTATTAGGTTTTGGTGCTTTAGCTAGAGGATACAAAAAAGGAAAAACGATTCCAAAAGGATTTTCTAGAGTATTAGAGCCTTTAGTAATCTACGTTCGTGACGAGATAGCAAAACCAAATATTGGAGAGAAAAAGTACCGTAAATTTATGGGCTTCTTACTAACCGTATTCTTTTTTATCTGGATATTAAACTTATTAGGTTTAACACCTCTTGGATTTAACGTAACAGGCCAAATAGCGGTAACAGCATGTTTAGCATTATTTACAGTTATTATCTATATGTTTAGTGGTACTAAAGACTTTTGGGCACACACCTTATGGATGCCAGGAGTTCCTTATATATTACGCCCTATTTTAGCCGTTATTGAGCTAGTTGGTTTCGTAATTATTAAACCTTTCTCATTATTAATACGTTTATTCGCAAACATTACTGCGGGTCACTTTGTTGTAATGAGCCTTATTGCATTAACAATTACATTAAAAGCATCTTTCGGACCTGTGGTTTCTACAGGAATGTCGTTAGCATTATCATTATTTATAATGGTAATTGAGATATTAGTAGCGTTTTTACAAGCGTTTATTTTCACGATGTTATCATCTTTATTTATTGGTATGGCTGTCGAAGAACACGACGATCACCACTAATAAATAAAAAAACATGATTTCGATGTATGTTGAAATCCAAAACAGAATTTGTTTAATTAATATTTATAAAAATCAAATTAGTATGTACAATTTAATTGGAGCAGGATTAATCGTTATCGGTGGTGGTATCGGATTAGGTCAAATTGGTGGTAAAGCAATGGAAGGTATTGCTCGTCAACCTGAAGCAGCTGGAAAAATCCAAACTGCAATGATCATCATTGGAGCCTTATTAGAAGGTTTAGCATTCGGTGCATTAATCTTAGGGAAATAAGAATTTCCTAAAAAACAAAAAAAAACAGATTCCTGTAACGGTTGGTTGCAGGACCTGTTTTTTAAATTAAACAAAAACAAATAACAACTAATTTATAGTTTTACATGGATCAGTTATTACATGATTTTTCGCCAGGCTTATTTTTTATGCAAGCCATTATCTTATTAATATTAATAGTATTAATGAGAAAATTTGCTTGGAAACCAATTCTAGACTCTTTACAGACTAGAGAAGATGGTATCCAAAACGCATTAGATTCTGCCGAAAAAGCAAAATTAGAAATGCAAAACCTTCAAGCAGATAACCAAAAGTTATTACAAGAGGCTAGAGCAGAACGCGAAGAAATGCTTAAAGAAGCACGCGAGATGAAAAACAAAATGATTGAGGATGCTAAATCTGAAGCAGAAGGTCAAGCCAATAAAATGATAGCTCAAGCACAAGCTGCTATCGACGGTGAAAAGAAAGCCGCTTTAGCCGAACTTAAAAACCACGTTGCTGGTATTTCTCTAGAAATTGCCGAAAAAGTAATGCGTACTGAATTATCTAACAAAGACAAGCAATTACAATTGGTTGAAACGATGTTAGCTGAAAAATCATTAAACTAAATTATAATGGCGGGAGCAAGAGCAGCAATACGTTACGCTAAAGCATTATTAAGTTTAGCATCAGATCAAAACGCAGCAGATATTGTTGGTAATGATATGAAGCTAATCTCTAATACTTTGGCAACAAGTAAAGATTTAAGCGAAGCACTTCAAAGCCCTGTAATTCCTTCTTCAATTAAAAAATCGACTTTATTAGAAGTTTTTAAAAACTCTAATATATTAACCAATAATTTAATTGATACCTTAATCACTAACAATAGAATTAATATTTTAGGCGATGTTGCTATAAAATATAGCCAATTGTTAGATAACTCAAAAGGTGTTGAAGTAGCAACGGTTACTACAGCAGTAGAACTAACAGCTGCGTTAAAGGAAACTGTTTTAGCTAAAGCTAAAACACTTACAGGTAAAAATGTTGAAGTAGAAAACATTATAGATGAAAGCATTTTAGGTGGTTTCATTTTACGCATAGGCGACTTACAATACAACGCAAGTATTGCCAACCAGCTTAGCAAATTAAAAAGAGAATTTACATTAAACTAAGGTCTTTAGATCTAAATAAACAATAAGATGGCAGAAGTAAAACCAGCTGAAATATCAGCAATCTTAAAACAACAACTATCAGGTTTTGAAGCAAGCGCTTCATTAGACGAGGTAGGAACTGTATTAACAGTAGGTGACGGTATTGTACGTGCTTACGGATTAGCTAATGCACAATATGGTGAATTAGTAGAATTCGAAGGTGGTGCAGAAGGTATCGTACTTAACCTTGAAGAAGATAATGTAGGTATTGTACTTTTAGGAACTTCAGTAGGAGTTAGAGAAGGTTCTACAGTAAAACGTACTAACCGTATTGCTTCTATTAATGTAGGAGAAGGTATTGTTGGTCGTGTTGTAGATACTTTAGGTAACCCAATTGATGGTAAAGGACCAATTTCTGGTACTACTTACGAGATGCCTTTAGAGCGTAAAGCTCCTGGTGTTATCTATAGAGAGCCAGTTACAGAGCCATTACAAACGGGTATTAAAGCAATTGATGCTATGATCCCGGTTGGTAGAGGTCAACGTGAGTTGGTAATTGGTGACAGACAAACAGGTAAAACTGCAGTTTGTATTGATGCTATCTTAAATCAAAAAGAATTTTACGATGCAGGTGAGCCTGTATATTGTATATACGTTGCTGTAGGACAAAAAGCTTCAACAGTAGCACTTATTGCTAAAACTTTAGAAGAAAAAGGCGCTTTAGCTTATACTACAATAGTAGCTGCAAATGCATCAGATCCTGCTGCAATGCAAGTTTACGCACCATTTACTGGAGCATCTATTGGAGAGTATTTCAGAGATACTGGTAGACCAGCTTTAATTGTTTTTGATGATTTATCTAAACAAGCCGTTGCTTACCGTGAGGTATCTTTATTATTAAGACGTCCACCGGGACGTGAGGCATATCCTGGAGATGTATTTTACTTACACTCTCGTTTATTAGAGCGTTCTGCAAAAGTTATTAATAACGATGCCATTGCTAAAGAGATGAATGACTTACCAGAGTCGTTAAAACCATTAGTAAAAGGTGGTGGATCTTTAACTGCATTACCAATTATTGAAACTCAAGCAGGTGATGTTTCTGCTTATATCCCAACAAACGTAATTTCTATTACTGATGGGCAAATTTTCTTAGATGGAGATTTGTTTAACTCTGGAGTTCGTCCAGCAATTAACGTAGGTATTTCTGTATCTCGTGTTGGTGGTAACGCACAAATTAAATCAATGAAAAAAGTATCTGGTACTTTAAAATTAGATCAAGCACAATACCGTGAGCTAGAAGCTTTCGCTAAGTTTGGTTCAGATTTAGATGCAGTAACTTTAAATGTAATAAACAAAGGTAAACGTAACGTAGAGATCTTAAAGCAAGGTCAAAACGATCCTTTTAAAGTAGAAGATCAAGTAGCAATTATCTACGCTGGTTCTAAAAACTTGTTAAAAGACGTTCCTGTTGAAAAAGTAAAAGAATTTGAAAGAGATTTCATTGAATTCTTAAACGCTAAGCATAGTGATGTATTAGCTACTTTAAAAGCAGGCAAATTAACTGATGCTGTTACAGACACATTAATATCTGTTTGTAAAGAACTTTCAGCTAAATACAAAGCATAAAACAGTTTGAAGTTATGAGTTTATACAAGCTCATAACTTCAAATTTAAATTATAAAATTAATGTCACTCTGAGGGCAATCGCAGAGTCTTTATAAAATAAAGAATGGCTAATCTTAAAGAAATACGTAACAGAATATCATCAGTATCTTCAACGATGCAAATTACCAGTGCCATGAAAATGGTATCGGCTGCAAAGTTAAAAAAGGCACAAGATGCTATTACAGCTATGCGTCCTTATTCAGATAAGTTAACCGAACTTTTACAAAGTTTGAGTGCCACTTTAGATGCTGATTCTGGTAGCGCATATGCCACGCAACGTGAAGTAAAAAAAGTTTTAATTGTAACCATAACTTCTAATAGAGGTTTAGCGGGTGCATTTAACTCTAACATTATTAAAGAGGTTATCAAAATGACTTCTGAAACTTATGCAAACCAAGAAGTATCTTATCTTGCTATAGGTAAAAAAGGAAATGACGCCTTTAAGAAAACCAATAATGTTATAGATAACAGAAGTGATATTTACGATCATTTAACGTTTGATAACGTTGCTGAAATTGCTGAGATGTTAATGGATAAATTTATTGCTGGCGAGTTCGATAAAATCGATATTGTTTATAATAAATTTAAAAATGCAGCAACACAAATTGTAACTACCGAACAGTTTTTACCAATTGTACCGGTAGAAGGCGAAGCCGCTAACGCTTCCGATTATGTTTTCGAACCATCGAAATTAGAAATCGTAGAACAGTTAATTCCAAAGTCTTTAAAAACACAATTATACAAAGGTATTCGTGATTCTTTTGCAAGTGAACATGGCGCTCGTATGACGGCTATGCACAAAGCAACAGATAATGCAACAGAATTAAGAGATCAGCTTAAATTAACGTACAACAAAGCGCGTCAAGCAGCTATTACTAATGAAATACTGGAAATTGTTGGTGGTGCAGAAGCATTGAATAATTAGAGAAAGTATTTAATAACATTTAAAGACCCTTCAAGTTTTATAACCTGAAGGGTTTTTTTCTTCTATTAATCCAACAAACATAATTATCGCCAAACATAGCAATAACTTATCTTTGCTTAACGTTCGCTAAAAACGTACTTTTAACACCACAAAACAACTAGCATTGAGCGCACTAAAATCTCTTTTTAAGCAAACATTTATTTATGGCTTAGCCACGGTTTTACCGAGAATGTTAAGTTTTATGCTAGTACCTCTTTACACAACAGATGGCGTACTCTCATCGGTAAGCGAATACGGCGAAGTTTCGGTAATCTTCTCATACTTTGTGCTATTTAATGTTATTCTTGCTTACGGCATGGAAACCGCCTTTTTCAGGTTTTTCAATACAGAAGAAGATAATAATAGTGTAACAGGAACCTCTACAATATCTCTTGGAATCTCATCATTTTGTTTTTTTATAATTGCATTGATATTTCAAAACCAAATTGCCTCATTTATTGATATTGATGTTAAATATATCAATATTGTCATATGGATTTTACTTTTCGATGCGTTAGTTATTATTCCATTCGCATGGTTAAGAGCAACCCAACAACCTATGCGCTATGCGATAATAAAAATTCTTAACGTCGCTATCAATTTAGGATTAAATCTATTTTTTCTACTTGCTCTTAAAGACTTATCATATTCTTACACTGCTTTCGGTGCTATTTGGCGGGATAATTTTGAAATCAGCTATATATTTATAGCAAACTTAATTGCAAGTGGCATAACGCTTCTATTAATGCTACCGTTCTATACCAAAACTAAATATGTATTCAACAAAGATTTGTGGAAACGAATGATGAAATACGCCTACCCTGTTTTAATTGCAGGCGTTGCTTTTTCCATTAACGAAACTTTCGATCGTATTCTATTGAAAGAACTGTTACCACCCAATATCGCTGACAACGATATTGGTATGTACTCAGCATGCTATAAGCTTGCCTTATTTATGACGCTTTTTGCCACCGCATACCGTTTAGGTATTGAACCTTACTTTTTTAGTCACGCTAAAAGCGAAAATCCGCAAAAAAATTACGCAAGAATATTAGAATTCTATGTTGCGTTAGGCTCTATAATTTTATTAGGTGTTGTTGTTTTTGCTGATATTTTGAAACCTATAATTGTTAGAAGTGAAGATTATTGGGAAGCTATGTGGGTAGTCCCGATAATTTTAATGGCCAATTTCTTTCTAGGTATTTATCATAACCTATCCGTTTGGTATAAAGTCACTGATAAAACCAAATTTGGAGCATACATTTCCATTGTTGGAGCCATAATAACTCTAGTAATAAATATTATATTCATAAAAAAATTCAGTTATAAGGCATCAGCAATTGCAACCCTATCTGCCTATGCTCTTATGATGATTTTATCTTATTACTTCGGAAGAAAATATTACCCTATACCCTACAACCTAAAAAAAATACTAATGTATCTTATACTCTCCATTGGTCTGTCTATATTATCCTTTTATCAATTTAGAGCTAATTATGTTGTAGGCATATCGATGTTAATTGTATTTTTGGGAATCGTTTATTTTTCTGAGAAAGATGACATTAAAAAAATCTTAAAAACGAAGTGAAACAAATGCAAATAAAAATAATAAACAAATCTAACCACGAATTACCGCACTATGAAACCATAGCGTCGGCAGGTATGGATTTACGCGCCAATATAACAGAAGCTATCACCTTAAAACCATTAGCAAGAACCATTATAAAAACAGGTTTATTTATTGAGTTGCCCATAGGGTTTGAAGCCCAAGTTCGACCACGCAGTGGGTTGGCTGCCAAAAAAGGCGTAACCGTTTTAAACGCACCAGGAACCATTGATGCAGATTACCGTGGAGAAATTGGAGTTATTTTAACTAATATTTCTAATGAAGATTTCATTATCGAAAACGGAGAACGTATTGCACAACTCGTTATTGCAAAACACGAACGCGCAGAGTGGATTTCTGTTGAAGAATTATCTGAAACCTCAAGAGGTGAAGGTGGATTTGGAAGTACGGGCGTGAAATAAAAAAAACAAAAAATAGATTTCCGCCTTCGCGGAAATGAAAAAATTACTTAATATGAAAATAATAGTACCAATGGCCGGACGCGGATCGCGTTTACGCCCACACAGTTTAACAGTACCAAAACCATTAATTCCTGTTGCCGGACAGCCTATTGTACACCGTTTGGTAAAAGATATTGCCAAAGTTTTAAAACAACCTATAGAGGAAATTGCCTTTGTTTTAGGTGATCCTGCTTGGTTTGGTGACGATGTTGTAGAGAGCTTAAAAGCCCTTGCTGAAAACTTAGGCGCAAAAGCTTCTATTTACCGTCAAGATAAACCGCTAGGTACTGGCCACGCTATTATGTGCGCAGAACCTTCGCTTTCTGGGCCTGCAGTTATTGCTTATGCCGATACTTTAATTCGTGCTGAGTTCGATTCAGATCCTGCTGCCGACAGTGTTATTTGGACTAAGCAAGTAAAAAACCCTCAAGCTTACGGTGTTGTAAAATTAAACGACAACCAAGAGATTGTTGAACTTGTTGAAAAACCAGAGTCTTTTGTTAGCGATCAAGCCGTAATTGGTATTTATTACTTTAAAGATGTTGCTGTTTTAAAAGGAAAACTTCAAGAAATTCTTGATGAAAACATTATGAATGGCGGAGAATACCAAATTAACGATGGTATAAAACGTATGATGGCAGACGGTAAAGTATTTAAAACTGGAACTGTAGACGAGTGGATGGATTGCGGAAACAAAGCCATTACTATAGAAACTAACCAACGTATGTTAGGCTTTTTAAAAGCTGATGGCGAAGAGCAATTAGTGGCAACATCGGCTAAACTAGAAAACTCTAACATTATAGAGCCATGTTTTATTGGTGAAAATGTCGTGCTAAAAGACGCAACGGTTGGTCCTTTTGTTTCTATTGGAAACAATACGGTTATAGAAAATTCGACTATTAAAAACAGTTTAATTCAAACAAATTCAACTATTACAAATGCGAATTTAGACAATGCCATGATTGGAAATCACGTAAAATACGATGGTGACTTTACAAGCATTAGTATTGGTGATTATTCAGTTTTAGAATAAAAATTAAAATAAATACGTTTTATTTTTATTTGGTATATTAATTGAAAACCAAAACGTATTGGTAACTTGCTTTAAGCATTACATAATAAATGAAACACACTTTTCATATTTTACTGGTTATCTGCGGAATGCTAATCTTTCCGCAGATAAACTATGCACAGGTAGATTTTAATAAACGTCCAGACGACGATTTAGGAAACAATGAGGATGCCTTTCAGGAGTTATTTTACGAAGCTTTAAAGCAAAAGAGTATTGAAAATTTCGACCGTGCAGCCGAAGGTTTTCAAAAATGTATAGCACTCAACAAAGCTATTCCAGTTTTACACTTTGAATTAGGAAAAAGCTATTATAATCTTAAAAATTATAACGCAGCTGAAGAGGCTCTTAAAAAAGCAGTTGAATTAGAGCCAGACAATGAATGGTTTTTAGATGAGCTTTATGGCTTTTATGCAGGGCAAAATGATTTGGATAATGCTATTAAAACGGTTAACCAACTCGTTAGTTATCATCCAGATTACAAAGAAGATTTAGCATCACTTTACGTGAAGACTAAACGTTACGATGAAGCCCTACTCCTTTTAGATGAATTAGATACTGAGCTTGGTGTTTCTATAGATAGAGACCGCATGCGAAATATAGCATATGAAGCTACGGGTAGAAAAAAGGATCAAATAGAAAATTTAGAATCTCGGGTTGAAAACAATCCAGATAAAGAATCGAACTATTTAGCTTTAATTTTCCGCTACAGCGAAAATAATAATAAAGAAAAAGCTTTTGAAACCGCAAAAGAACTTCTTGAAAAAAATCCAAATTCGCAGCTTGTACATTTGGCTTTGTACAAGTTCTATTTAGATGAAAACAATGCGGACAAAGCCATAGAATCTATGAAGGTTGTGGTGCAAAGCACACAAATAAAGCCTGAGGCTAAAACAAAAGTATTATCAGACTTTGTTAATTTTGTTAAGCAAAACCCACAATATGAAGCCGATTTACTAGAAGCTACAGCTTTAGTAACCGAACAAGATAACGAGAAATCGCTATTAGAAATGGGGCAGTACTATATGTCTCAAAATAACAAAACCAAAGCTTTAGAGTATTTTGAAAAAGCACTAGAGCAAGACAGCAATAACTTTGCCGTTTTAAAAAATATTTTGTTGCTTAAAATAGATTTAGAACAATTTAAAGGCGTAGAAGCAGAAAGCAGCGAAGCTCTAGAAAAATATCCATCGCAGCCGTTATTATATTTAGTAAACGGAGTGGCTTTAAATAACCTCAACCAACCTAAAAAAGCTATTGACGCCTTAGAAATTGGATTAGATTATATTATTGATGATGTTAAAATGGAAGCTGATTTTTACAATCAATTAAGCAAAGCTTACACGCTTTTAAACAATACTGCCAAAGCGCAAACGTTTAGTGATAAGGCACAACAATTAAAAAATTAATGAACAAACCTATATTTTACGTTTTAAGCATTATGCTACTTTTAAGTTTTAGCTGTAAATCTGCAAGAACCATTACTGGTGGAGCTGATAATTTAAACTTATCTACAAAAGCGGTTATAAAAGAAAATAGCAAGCAAAGTCCAGATTTTAATACATTACAAGCTAAACTTAGAATTAACTTTAATAAAAACGGAAAATCACAAACCAACAGCGTTAGCTTTAGAGCTAAAAAAGATGAAGTGTTGTGGATGAATGCACCGTTTTCTGTTATTAGAGCAATGATAACTCCAGAAAAGGTTGGGTTTTATAATAAACTAGACAATACTTATTTTGAGGGTGATTTTTCATATTTAAGTAAATTATTGGGTACGGAATTAGATTTTCAAAAGGTGCAAAACTTACTTTTAGGTGATGCTATTTTCGATTTAAAAAATGGAAGTTACACGGCTTCGGTTAATGAGGATACTTATATTCTGCAGCCTAAGAAACAACAGCTTTTGTTTGAGATTTTCTTTTTAATAGATCCTTCACTTTTTAAAGTGAAATCGCAACAAATAAGTCAGCCTAAAGAATTGAGACATCTACAAATTGATTATTTATCGCATCAGGAAGTAGAGAAACAAATACTGCCAGAAAACATAAAAGTTATTGCTGTAGAAGGCAACGAAGAAACCATTATAAATCTAGAATTTAAAAGTGTAACATTAAACGAAGATTTACGTTTTCCGTTTAAGATACCTTCAGGTTTCAAAAAAATTGAATTGGAATGATTTTAGGAAAATCTTCATATAAAATAATATTTCTACTAGGTTTTTTGCTTTGTAGCTCTCTTAGTTTTTCTCAAAACAATAAACAGAAAGAGCTAGAAACGCGTCGCCAAGAGTTACGTCGCGAAATTCAGAAAATAAACGAATTACGTACCGAGAACAAAACGATAGCGAAATCGAAACTTTCTTTAATTGAAGATTTTAATCACAAAATAAGTGTGTTGGATAATTTAATAAAAGTAACCAACCGCCAAGCCAACTTATTAACACGTGAAATAAACACGAATCAGAGCAAAATAACGAGTTTAAGAGACGAACTCAAGCAATTGAAGGCAGAATACGCTGCTATGATTGTTAAGTCGTATAAAAGCAAAAACCAGCAAAGTAGGATTATGTTTTTATTATCGTCTAATAATTTTAAGCAAGCCTACAAACGTGTGCAGTATATGCAGCAATATGCCGACCATCAAAAAAAACAAGGTGAGACTATAAAAGCAAAAACAAAGGAGCTACAAGACATAAACACCAACTTATTAAATCAAAAGGAGGAAAAAAATAATTTAATTGCTGAAAATAAGGTTACTCAAAAATCTTTAGAAAGTGAGCGTAAACAGCAACAGGCTTTAATGAAAGAAATTCAGGGTAATATTTCGCGCTACGCCAATCAAATTAAAGATAAAGAAAAAGAAGCCCGACGCATTGATGCCGAAATAAATAAAATTATTAGAGCCGCTATTGCTAAATCTAATAAAAAGGCTGGAAAATCTTCGAGTTCAAAAACATTTGCATTAACACCAGAAGGTTTAGCCTTAGCCAAAAATTTTGAAGCCAACCGTGGTAAATTGGTTTGGCCAGTTAGTAAGGGTGTTGTACAAATGGGCTACGGTAAGCAACCACACCCTGTAATAAAATCGTTAACCATAAACAGTAACGGTGTACGTATTGCAACCGAAAAAGGCGCTAAAGCTAGAGCTGTTTTTAATGGCGAAGTTATTGGTGTAGTGGCCAACAAAAATGTAAATCCGTTTGTAATTATACAGCACGGAAATTATATTACGTACTATAAAAATTTATCTAAAATTTACGTAAAAGCAGGAGACAAAGTAACAACTAAGCAAGATATTGGCGAGGTATTTACCAACCCTTCAACAGGAGAAACTATTTTGAGTTTTGTAATTTCTAAAGATACGGACACACAAAACCCATCGAGTTGGATTTATAAAATGTAAACTACACCTCTGCCCCACCCGAAAAATGTAGTTCTAACTCTTTTAAGGTGGCTTCACTGGTTTGTAAATCTTTCACTATCGTTCCTTTTTCTAAAACAACAATGCGCTCGCAAACATCGGTTACGTGCGATAAGTCGTGACTAGAGACTAAAACGGTAACACCCTGTTTTTCGGCAAGGTTTTTAATAATACCTTTTAGCCTTATTTGTGTGGTTGGATCTAGGTTTGCAAAAGGTTCATCTAAAATAATAACCTCAGGGTTTCCAATTAATGCGGCTACAATACCGGCTTTCTTTTGATTTCCTTTACTTAAATCGCGTAAAAACTTCTTCTTACCTAAAATTTCATCATGAAAAAAATCTGAAAATTGCGCTACCAACGCATCCACATCGGCCTTATTTTGATTCCGAAGTTCTCCTATAAAATAGAAATACTCTTCGGGTGTTAAATACCCAATCAAAAAGGTTTCATCTATAAAAGCAGATGTAAACGGTTTCCAATCTTCACTTTTATCCACCTGCACATCGTTACTCTTAATAAAACCTGTAGTAGGTTGAATTAAATCTAAAAGCAAACTGAAATACGTGGTTTTACCAGCGCCATTATTACCAACCAAGCCAAAACTCTGCCCTTTTGGGATATCTAGAGATTCAATGTTTAAAACCTGATTTCCGTTGTATGTTTTCGATAAATTTGATGTTGTTATCATAATATATTTTTAATTATCCTGATCGAAAGCATCAATCATTTTATACTTAGAGCTTACGTATTTATTGGTAATAAATGTCATTATTTTTTGATGAAGCAAAATACCAATCACACCTAATAAGCCCAATACCAAACATGCTATTTCAAAACTACTAATAGCATACGCGATACCGAATATAGCCAAAGGCACAAACATAAGCGGTATACCAATTAACCATTGCACAGCTCCAGTCCCTTGAAAATTAAAAGCCGCTTTTTGATCGAGGTTAATTCTTTTTCTATTGTACGAGCCTCCAATTAAAATAACATGGGTATTTACACCAATGTTATAAATGGCCGCTACAAATTGTGCTAATAAAATTCTCCATCCAAAATACACATACGGAATACTTAGCACGAAGAGGATAATAACGCTTAACGTCATTAAGGTGAATTTGGACTTTAAATAATTTTCGTATTTAATATTTTGACTCATTAAGAGTTTGTAATATCCACTATCCCAGGCCGGAATAAATTGTCCGAAATTAATTAAAAAGATACCTGTTACAAAAATGCCAACAAAGGCATACATCCAAGGTATTTCCATATATTTCTGATTTGGATAAAACATCAAACCGTATAATAACCCAATGGCTAGCATCCATAATGAAGATCTGGTACGTTTATTTCGCCATAACAATTTTAAATCTAATTGCATAAAAGGCGCCACATCTCCAAAGCTTCTAGTCCAGTCTAAATTTGAGGTTTGTACTTCCTTAATTTTAGTTTTTAAACCACTATCCAAAAACAGTTTTTGTTTCAGTAATTTAAAATTAAAAAGATAAAGCCCTACTAAAACCGCAATGAGTATTACAATAAAACCAGGCGTGTTATAAATAGCTTGAAATCCACTAGAAACTACAGTGCTTAAAGAAATAATTTGAAAATAGTCTAAGGCATATAAAGCGACAACCAAAGCTATTATTGGTAAAAACGAAAGCTCATATTCTGCAGAAAAGCTTTCAATAATGAAGTTTAAAAAATTAATTATTAAGGTTGTAATGACCAATGCAAGCATCCAAAACAAAACAGCCGTTGTTGGATAGTCGTTTAATATTAAAGTAATTCCGAAAGGAATAATTGCGAAAAGCGGTAATGCATTAAAAAATGAAAACACCGATTTTCGCAATACATAATTTACAATTTGACTTCGTTTAACAGGTAGGGTAAGTAATGGCTTAACGCTCATTACTGGTAGTTTCTGCATAAAAAACCGAAACACCAAATCGCCTAAAAACCAGTAAAATAAAAAACTATTTACGGTTAAAAATGGATTCTGATCTGGAAATTTATCATTCAAAAGAGGGTAAACAGCAATGCCTATTAACAAAAACATGCCCACTAAATACAGTGCAAAAAAGCCCATTAAAACTTTTAAAGCAAGCCCTTTACCAAAATCTGCAGATCTAAAAAATGCTTTCCATTCTAAACTTAAAAATAGTTTAATCATGCCAGCGATTAATTATATTTTGCCGCAATACCTTGCACTTCTATTCCCCAAGATTGTCCCATGGCCATACCACGTTGAGCTAAATTTAACTGCTTGGATGCCAGTTTTTTTCCTAAATCTGTATGATAAAACTTAACTAATTCTTCTATTTCTGGTTGTGTAAATTCACCCATGTACAAATCAGCCATTTTATCGTATAAGCCCACTAATGTCCCATTTGCTTCTTCGGTATAAGCTTCTTTTTTTTCGGCAGGAACCATCATCCCCAATTGCGCAATGGCTGTTTCAAAAGCAGAACCTGCACCTGTAATTTTAATAAACTCAATAGTCTCTTTTTTAAAATCGCTTTGTTCTTGAGCTTGTGTTGAAAGTGTTAACATAAATAAGCCAATGCATAGTAGTAGTTTTTTCATTTTTATTGAAATTTAATTAGATTGTATATCTTGAATTATAATTGTTGGTAATAAATTTAGGTGATTTGTTACAAGAAACTGCATAAAAATAATCTTCTAAGTTATTTTTAAGTGATATTCCGGATAAGTTTCTTCTAGTAATCCCTCAGATTTTTCAGGAATTAATTCTAGACTAATGTAGGCCAATAAGCAGGTAACACTCAATAATACAGACACCACAATAACCAAATATTCTGTTTGATGTAATGATTTTGAATGGCTTAATAAATTAATAGTGTAATAAATGAAAACCATTCCAAATCCTCCAGCCTGTTTAAAAATCAAAGCTTCTAGCAACCATTTTTGTTTAGAGGCTTTACTTTTCTTTTTAAAATCTCTATTCAATATAAAACTTTTATATGTGCACCAAACTGCAAGAATACCATAAAAAATATAGATGAAGTATTCAGAAAATTTAGAAGAAAGTAGCGTATAAAAACAAATGCTTAAAGCCAATGTTATAATTATCTTAGGAAAAGAAAACCATTGTTTTAACTCACGCCATAAATATTTAAAATAACGTTTTGTCATAGCTCGTTCTCGATGGATAACCACATCATTAAATCCATAAATACCAAACTCCTTAAAAGCTTTTTCACGAGCCTCTATAAAAGACAGATTCGGTTCCTCTTCCCAAACAGCCTCAATTGAGTTTGCTAAATGATCTACAAGTTCCGTTTGTAAATCGTAATATTCTACAAAATGGTCTCTTGTAAACTGATACAAACTTTCTATATGGCTTTCATTAAGTTGCATGGAATCCAAGTTTATGTTATTAATCAAATCTAAATTCTGGATTTACCAATGCTCGCATGGTTTTAATATAGCGTTCAAGTTCTTCCAATTTATTCACTGTTTCGTGAGTGCCTTGTTCGGTTAATTTGTAATATTTTCGGAGTCGGTTATCTACTTTTAGAACCTCGACCTCTAGTAAACCTTCAGCCTCAAGCTTATGCAAAGATGGGTATAAGGCACCTTCGGTTATTTTAAGTTCACCTTTAGTTATTTCTTTTACTTTTTGGGTAATTTCATATCCATACATTTTATCATGCTCATTTAAGAGCTTTAAAATGATAGTTGAAAGGCTTCCTTTATATAATTTTCCATTTCCCATACGTGTCAAATATACATAAGTTATTTATGTATATAAAATTTGATGTTAATTTGTGACATATTTTTCGGCAAAAACTCAAAGCTTCACTATTTTTGTTAAAAATTAATATCCATGTCATCATTTCATAAACTTTCAGTTAAAAACATAAATAGAGAAACCGATAAATCTATTAGCATTGCATTTAACTTACCAGAAAATTTAAAAGAAACCTTTTCTTTTTCTGCAGGACAGTACATTACTTTAAAAACCGAAATTAACGGTAGTGAAGTTCGTCGCGATTATTCGCTGTGCGTTTCCCCTAAAAGCGGAGAACTTAAAGTTGCTGTAAAAGAAGTGAAAGATGGTACGTTTTCGGCGTATGCAAATACTACCTTAAAAGTTGGTGATACACTAGACGTTGCTCCTCCAAAAGGTCGTTTTACTTTTACACCTAATGATAGCAAAACCAAAAATATTGCTGCATTTGCCGCTGGTAGTGGTATCACTCCTATTTTAAGTATTATAAAATGTGCTTTAGAAGAAGAAACTTTAAGTAAAGTGATTTTAGTTTACGGTAATAAAACTACCGGCGACACCATGTTTTTTAATGAAATATTAGAACTTCAACATGCTTACAAAGATCGTTTTTCTGTACAATTTGTATTCAGTCAACAAGATGAAGACGATGCTATTTTTGGTAGAATAGAAAAAAGCACCGTAAACTACGTTATAAAGAACAAGCACAAACACATTGAAGTAGATGCTTTTTACCTTTGTGGACCAGAAGCTATGATCCATATGGTGAAAGATGTTTTAACTGAACACGATATTGATGAAAACCGAATTCATTTCGAGCTTTTTAAAGCCTCTAAACCAGCTGAAATTAATACAGATAATGCAGTTGCTAGTGGGAAAACAAAAATTACAGTTACTGTTGACGATGAAAGCACCACTTTTGAAATGTCGCAAAAACAAACTATTCTTGAAGCTGCTTTAGATGAGGATCTAGATGCGCCTTACTCTTGCCAAGGCGGGATTTGTAGTAGCTGTTTAGCACGTATTACAGAAGGTGAAGCCACTATGCGCCAAAACAATATTTTAACTGAAAGTGAAGTTGCCGAAGGTTTAATTTTAACTTGCCAAGCACACCCTACAACAGACTCTATTGCGGTAGATTTTGATGACGTTTAAAAACAGAACACATTAATGGTTCACCTTATTGTTGGAAATACCGGATCAGGCAAAACAACCTATGCACAAGATTTAAAAGCAAAAACAAACGCTATTGTTTTTTCTATTGATAAATGGAACAATATCTTATTTATTCCTGATAAAAAAGCAACCGATGGATTAGAATGGTTTTTAGAACGTATTGAGCGTACTGAAGCTATGATTATAGACTTAATGCATCAATTAGAAAGAACAGGAACCGACTCTATCCTAGATTTAGGACTTTCGAAATTTGAACACCGCGAAAAATTTAGAAGGTTTTCAATTGAAAACGGATATGAATTCATGACACATTTTTTAGATATCTCTAAAGAAATACGATATCAAAGAGTTCTAAAAAGAAATAGTGAAAAAGGAGACACTTTTCAGTTTAAAGTAAGTCAGGCAGATTTTGACTTCATGGAAACTTGGTTTGAAAAACCATCAGAAACTGAAATGAAAAACGGCATTATAATAAATAGTTAATTTAAAAACGGGTTAAATCACGCTCTTCACTTTTGCAATTATCGCTTCGGGACTAATACTGCCAGCAGCCTCTTTGTAATTTTCTGGATATTTATTTCCAAAAATAGAAGTTGGTATTTCGGGAAATTTATCTCTATCTGCAACCAAAACATAATCATCTGGTTGATTAAATGGTGCAAAACCAGCAAACGGATGTGTTACTCCCCAAATCGTTATAGTTTTTACACCCATCATAGCAGCCATATGCGCGTTGCCAGAATCCATGGCCAACATACCATCTAAATTAGAAATAAGGTCTAATTCTTCGTTTAAATCAAGTTTTCCTGCAGCGTTTACAACATTATCAAAGCTACTCTCAATAGCAGTAAGCGCTTCAACTTCTTGTTTTCCTCCACCAAATAAAACAATTTGATAATCTTTAGAAAGAGCCTCTATAACTTGTTTCATTAAGTTTAGCGGATACATTTTACTTGCATGAGCAGCAAATGGCGCTATACCAATTATTTTTTTAAAATTATGCCCCAAAAACGCTTGCATTTTTGTGCTTAAAATAGCGCGTACAGGAAAAACCGGGTTAGATAAATCTAAATTATAACCTAATTTATTAAAAACATCAGCGTAACGTTGATGCGTGGTTTTTAGTTGATGAAAATTTACACCAGAAACCAAAGCCTTCTTCTCTGCTCTGCCTTTGTCAATTTGTATAGTCTGCTTTCCGAAGAAAAATAATTTTAGAATTTGACTTCGTAAAACATTGTGCAAATCGGCAATAACATCAATTTTAAAAACCTTTAATTCATTTGAAAGTTTCCAAAGTCCTAAAATACCTTTATGTCTCTTTTTTACCTCAGCCGGAAAAACGGTAACATTAGGTAAATCTCTAAAAAATGGCATAAAAAATTGACGTGTTAAAACAGTGATTTTTACGTCTGGATATTTCTTTATTAAAGCTCTTAAAACAGGTACAGACATAGCGACGTCTCCCATTGCAGACAAACGGATAACCAATATGTTTTGTTTTGGTTTAATCATTACATTTTAGCGATAAAAAAAACAGACTGTGCCAAAATTAGATACAGTCTGTTTTTTATAATTTTACCAATTATTTTTGACCTCTTAAAACTGGGTTTAATTCGTCGTCATTGTACATTTTCATTTGTTTGTACACCTTCATATATTTATCGCCTTTTTCAATATCAGTTAAAAGCGTATCAATTGCAGTAGATAAATCTACACGCTGCTCTAACAAAACATCTAGTTTCGTTTGGCAAGCTGCTCTGTGACTATCGGTAGCATCTGTACGTGTTGCCTCCTCATTCATATGGTATACTTTTAATGCCAAAATCGATAAACGATCTACACCCCAAGCTGGACTTTCTGTATTGATAGTTGCACCTTCTTTAACCACAACATCCTTGTATTTCTCAAGAAAATAACTATCGATATATTCTACCATATCGGTTCTATCTTGATTAGATGCGTCGATTTTACGTTTTAAGGTTAACGCAGCAACAGGGTCTATTTGTGGGTCACGAATAATATCTTCATAATGCCATTGCACCGTATCAATCCAACATTTTCTGTATAATAAATGTTCTAGTAAATCACTTTCCGCGTAAGCATTTGCAAATGGCTGATCTACGGTATTAATGATGTGGTATTTAGCAATAACCTCTTGAAAAATTTTATTAGCTTTAGTTGTAAACATATTGTATAAATTTTAAAGTGCAAATATACTTGATATTTACTTAACTTTACTGTTAGAAACTCGAACAACATTATGCATATCCATCATTTATCTGAACAAAACTCCGTACTAAACACGTTTCTTTCTGAAATGAGAAACATTGACATTCAAAAAGACAGTATGCGCTTCCGTAGGAATATTGAGCGTATAGGTGAAATTTTAGGTTATGAAATGAGCAAATCTTTCAATTTTAAAGCCTCTACAATACAGACGCCTTTGGGAGATTGTGTTATAAATGAAATTGATAATAATATTGTTTTATGTTCTATTTTAAGGGCTGGTGTGCCTTTGCATAATGGCTTATTAAATTATTTTGACACGGCTGAAAATGCTTTTATTTCTGCATATCGCCATCATAAACACGATCCTGAAAGTTTTGAAATTATAGTAGAATATTTAGCTTGCCCAGATTTAGAAAATAAAACCTTAATCCTGGCAGACCCTATGTTGGCTACAGGACAATCGATGCTTGCTACTTTTGAGGCTTTACAACCATTTGGAACACCTAAAGATTTACATTTAGCTTGCGTAATTGGCGCACAAGAAGGTGTGGATTTTATTGAAAATCATTTTGATAAAAACACCCATTTGTGGATTGCTGCTATAGATGAAAAATTAAATAATAAAGGTTATATCATTCCCGGGCTTGGCGATGCTGGCGATTTGGCTTTTGGACAAAAACTACAACAATAAAAGCATAAAAGGCAAAACACACAAAACGGCTAGAAATATTTCTTTAAACCATTTTTCTTCTATAATCTCGATATAATTGGTAATTATAATAGCCAGTGGTGCAAAAACAAATAGAAATTCGCTACCATCTTTTATTGGTGCTAATATTACTATGGCACCAGCTATAATCGCTGAAACTAAAATAGATTTAAAAGAAACTCTAAAGGCTTTTTTCTTGTCCTTAATACTGTTGATATAATAAAAAGAGGACCAAATACCAAAAGACAGCAAGATGGTTATTGCAATGATATATGACGCTGAATTGTAACTATTAAAGTCCAAACTTATTTCAGGTAAACTGCTAAACGTATCAAAAAAACTATCGAAAAATACAATAGAAATTGCCGAAGTAATAGTAAAAACTGCTGCAACACCTGTAAAAGGAATTAACCAATGGTTTATTTTTATATCATTATAAAAAGCTAAAGAAACCAATATTAGAAGAAAAAATAAGATTGCCCAGAAGTAAAATAGAGCGGCTATAGCAAACCAAAACGCCGCATCGAATAATTTTTTATTCACCTGAATTTGAGACCGTAAACTTATAACACGTCGTAAACCTAACAACACAAAAAAGTTAGAAAACAAAATATTTATATTACTTGTAGTTTGAGTTAAGATGAATAAAAACAAACTAAACAACAAAATTTCATAGTTACTTTTTCGACTTAAACTGTTTTTGCTAACAATAAAATTAAGGAGCAAAATAGAAGCGTAACAAACAAAAAACAAGCCTAATTCTTCTAAGATAATAAGCGCAGTAAAATGCTCGGCAGGTAAACCTAATCGCGCCACCACAAACGCCAGTAACGCAATGAAAAACACGATAATGAAATTTATTGGTTGAGATTTACTAAAAATACTTGTAATCATTAACTCTTTTTGTATTTTTGCTACGTAAATATACTAACAATCTAACCAAGTTAGAAAATAATATACCACACATGAAAGATTTCTTTTACGCAATACAGGATTTATTTGTTAATGTTCTTTTAACTCCTATGGATGCTTTAAAAGCTTTAGAACTTGAAAACTGGTTTGCAGCAAGTGCTATTTCTTGGATTTTTGTAATCATTGGCTTTGCAGCAATGGTTTACTGGATGCTACAATTAAAAAGCTTTAGCGACAATAACGAAGAAGATAAAAGTATTTCTGCTCATTCTTACTTATAAATCGAATCCGATATCTTTACGATAATTCATCTTATCAAAATGTAGTTTTCCTATATTTTGATAAGATTTTTTTATGGCCTCTTGGTACGTATCTCCATACGATGTAATCGCCATTACACGTCCTCCGGAAGTTACAATTTTACCATCTTTCAATTGCGCTCCTGCATGAAATGCAATAGAATCTTCAATAGAACCAACACCTGTTATTCCTTTACCTTTCTCATAAGCTTCTGGATAACCACCAGAAACTAACATGATAGTCGTTGCAGCACGCTCGTCTATTTCAATATTTATTTTATCTAAAGTCCCGTTTGCCATAGCTTGTAGAATTTCCACAAAATCATTCTTTAATCTTGGTAAAACGACTTCCGTTTCCGGATCACCCATACGTACGTTATATTCAATAACTTTTGGATCGTCTCCAACTTTAATAAGGCCAATAAACACAAAGCCTACGTAAGGCAAATTGTCTTTCTTGAAACCATTAATTGTTGGTTTTACAATACGTTCTTCAATTTTACTTAAAAACTCATCTGTAGCAAAAGGTACAGGAGACACTGCTCCCATGCCACCAGTATTTAAACCTGTATCACCTTCACCAATACGTTTGTAATCTTTTGCTGTTGGTAAAATTTTGTAGTTTTCACCATCGGTTAACACAAAACAGCTTAATTCTATTCCGTCTAAAAACTCTTCTATAACCACTTTATTACTAGCTTCTCCAAATTTAGCATCAACCAACATGCTTTTTAACTCTGCTTTAGCTTCATCTAAATCATTAAGAATAACAACACCTTTTCCTGCCGCTAAACCATCGGCTTTTAACACGTACGGAGCGTTTAAGGTTTCTAAAAAATTATAACCATCTTCAACGGTTTCTTTTGTAAAACTCTCGTAAGCTGCAGTTGGAATGTTGTGGCGGTATAAAAATTCTTTTGCAAATTCTTTACTACCTTCTAATTCAGCCGCTACTTTTTGCGGTCCAATTACAGACACGTGTTTTATAGCATCATCATTCAAGAAAAAATCATGAACACCTTGTACTAAAGGATCTTCAGGACCAACAACAACCATATCGATTTGCTTGTCTAAAACTAATTCTTTAATTGCGTCAAAATCGGTAACACCAATATTTACATTAGTCGCTACACTTGCAGTTCCTGAATTTCCAGGAGCTACGAAAAGCTTATTACATAAAGGACTTTGAGCTATTTTCCAAGCAAATGTATGTTCTCTTCCGCCTGAACCAAGAATTAATATGTTCATTATTTTCGTTGTTTTTCTACTTCCGTCTGCGCGGAAATAATAAATTGGTGATTATTGTTTTTCGAAATTTTCGAAAGACAAAAATAAAACTAATGCCACGAAAACACGAATAATTTTTATTTACTTTACAAAAACTATTTTACCTGCTTTTATTTTGAAATTATTCAACTTGTCTTTAAAACTAAAAGGCTTCCCGATAAAGGAAGCTCAGACCTTTTTGAGAACAATTAAAGGAAAGCAAAAATCAGATTTTGATGCATATCTCAAAACATCAAAACAAGCCATTGTTAACCATCATTTAAAACATAATCCATTTTATAGAGACTTAGCAAAACATGCAGATGTGAATGATTGGGACACATTACCAATTATGACTAAACATGACTTACAAAAACCTTTAGAACAAAGGCTTTCTAATGGTTTTTCAACTAAAAACGTTTTTATAAATAAAACTTCAGGCTCATCGGGTACACCGTTTATTTTTGCTAAAGACAAATTTTGCCACGCCTTAATTTGGTCTAATTTTATAGATAGATACGCTTGGTTTAATTTAGATTTAAACCATTCCAAACAAGCACGATTCTATGGCATTCCTTTGGATAAAAAAGGATATTATAAAGAGCGCTTTAAAGATAAATTAAGCAATCGATTTCGGTTTTCAGTTTTCGATTTAAGTGACACTCAGTTAGCTAAAAACATAGAAAAATTTAAAAATACATCGTTCGATTATATCAATGGATACACAAGTTCCATTGTTCAGTTTGCAAAATATTTAGAACAACAACAAATTGTTTTAAAAAATATTTGTCCATCTCTTAAAGCTTGCATTGTTACTTCTGAAATGCTTTTCGCTACAGACAAAACCCTTTTAGAAACACAACTAGGTATTCCTATTATTAACGAGTATGGAGCTGCAGAATTAGGTTTAATTGCTTTCCAAAACCAAAATGATGACTGGATTGTGAATACCGAAGATTTATTTATTGAAATTATAGACGAAAACAACAACGTTTTGCCTTACGGTGAAGAAGGACGCATAATTATTACGTCGCTTTACAATAAAGCACACCCGTTTATTAGATACGATTTGGGTGACATAGGGCAACTATCTAAAACAAGTACACAAAAAAAGCCCATACTCGAAAAACTTATAGGACGAACTAGTGATTTAGTAACGCTACCTAGCGAAAAAAAAGCTGCCGGACTCACTTTTTACTACGTAACAAAAACTATTATAGAAAATGATGGCAATGTTAAAGAGTTTGTTATCGTACAGTTAAAGTTAAATGCATTTAAAATTAGTTATGTAAGCGATGAAATTTTAACAGAAATGCAAGAAACCGAGATTAAAGAAGCAATTTCAAAATATTTAGAGCCAAATCTTATTGTTAAATTTGAAAGAAAAGAAAAGCTATCACGATCCAAAAGTGGTAAACTCAAGCAGTTTAAATCTTATTTAGCTTAATAATTTGCTTGGATTTTACAAAAAAATGTTCCTTCAAAAACACAAGCATCCACCAAATTGATTTTAAACTAGAAAATCCCAAACCTTTTTTATAAACCCAATAATTATGTTTTAATAAGTTTAGCTTATTAGCCGACATAGAATTACCATGAACACGGTAATAGGCTAAAGACTCTTGAATCCCTCTGGCGGGTTTTCCTGACTTTTTAATGGCCGCCAACCAAAGTAACCAATCTTGACGTTTTCTTAGATTAGGAGCCTTTATTTCGCCTAAATTTTTAGCATTGTAAACCCCAGTTAAATTACCAACATAATTACTTTTTAAAAGTTTGGAATAACTAAGTACAGGTAAAGCTTGGACTTCTTTATTTGATAATTTTCCGTTTTGGTCGATTAATTGGTAACTCGTGAAAGAAACGAGACATTTTTCTTTTTGCATGAAACCGATTTGCGCTTCGAGCTTCTTGGGGTGCCATAAATCATCGGCATCCAAAAAAGCTATATAATCCCCTTTAGCCTCATGAATCCCTTTATTTCTCGACATTGCCGCACCCGAATTCACTTCATTTTTAAGAAGTTTTATATTGGAATATTTATCTAAGAAAGGTTTAACGATTTTTAGAGTGCCATCACTAGAACAATCATCTATTAAAAGAAGTTCCCAGTTTTGGTAAGTTTGACTTACAACACTGTTTATAGCTTCTGAAATAAAAGATTCAGAATTAAACATAGGCGTTATAATGGTAACTGAAGCTATCAATCTAAAAGTATTAATAAGCCTTCTCCTCGCCTTTTATTGCGTTTGCAAAGGTTTGTATTACAATTTTAATATCGAGTAATATAGACCAGTTTTCAATGTAAAAAATATCATATTTTACACGGTTTATAATATCTTTATCTTCTTCTATTTCTCCTCGCATACCACTTACTTGTGCTAACCCGGTAATTCCCGGTTTAACAAAATGGCGCACCATAAATTTATCAACTTTACGGGCATACATATTTGTGTGACTCACCATATGAGGCCTTGGCCCAACAACGGACATGTCTCCAAAGAGCACGTTAAAAAACTGTGGTAACTCGTCTATACTCGTCTTACGAATAAAAGCACCAACTTTCGTTATGCGCATATCGCCTTTTGTGGCTTGGTTTAAATGTGCATTTGCGTTAGGTGTCATGGACCTAAATTTATAACAATCGAATTCATTATAATTAAACCCGTTTCTTGATTGTTTAAAAAACACAGGACCCTTGGATTCTAATTTTATTAAAACAGCTAATATTGGAGTCAACCAAGATAGGACAAATACAATTATAGAAGACGCTAATAAAATATCAAAAACACGCTTAACTACCTTACTTATGGGTTCTTGTATCGGAATACTTCGAAATGATAAAATTGGAATATAATCGTAATATTCATATTTTAATTTTCTAGAATAGATATCTTTATTATCTGGTATAAACTTAAGCTCGCGCAAGTTATTATCTGCAAAATCAGCAAGCCTATTGATTTGCTTGTTCGATAATTCGGCTACCGAAGAATATATTTCATTGGTTCCATTCTCAATAACGTAGTTAAAACATTTCTGAAGCGAAAAATCATCATCCTTGACCGTAAATTGTTTTTGGAATTTATAACCAAAATCTTGCCTCTTGTTAAAAATATTTATTAATTGCCTTGTTTTCTCGTTATCCCCAATTACTATAACATTTCTAATATTCCCTCCTAATGTTGACCTATATTTATTTAATAAAAAGAAAATGAGAAACTTAAAAAAAGCAATTAGTAAAAACACACATATTAAGTAATTACCTAACTCTAGTCTACTAATATTTGGTTGTTTAAAAACTCCAATAAATGCATAAAGTATTATTGCAAAGAACAACATCTGCCTGAATAACAAAGTAACGATTTGAACTATTCTAGTATGTCTATGCACTTCATAAAAATGACTAGAAAATGCTATAATAATCCAGAAAACACCGACATAACTTAAAAAGCCATATGTATGCGTAATATTAATAGGGAATAAAAACACACAACCAATAATGATACTTAAATCTAATAAGTAGGAAATAGGCGTTATAAAACCTGAATATCTGCTTTGTTTAAACATGCTTAATTAGACTAATTCCTTATATGGTTCTCAAAATTTTTATGTTCGCTTTTTAGCAGCTCTTCGGCCGATAAAGTTTTAAAATAATTAAAAGTAAGTTTCATCCCTTCTTCTCTATCAATTTTTGGAGACCAATGTAGTAATTTTTTCGCTAATGAAATATCGGGCTGTCTTTGTAATGGATCGTCAACAGGTAATTCCTTATAAATAACCTTCTGTTCAGTCCCAGTTAATTTAATAATTTCTTCTGCAAAATCCTTGATAGAGATTTCGTGAGGATTCCCAATATTAACAGGCTCCGTATAATCACTAAGTAGTAATCTGTAAATTCCCTCTACTTGATCATCTACATAGCAAAAAGATCGAGTTTGAGAACCATCACCAAAAATGGTAAGATCTTCTCCTCTTAGTGCTTGCCCCATAAAAGCAGGAATTACTCGACCGTCGTTTAATCGCATTCGCGGTCCGTAAGTATTAAATATACGTACAATTCTAGTTTCTAGTCCATGAAACCTATGGTAAGCCATAGTTATAGACTCCTGAAAACGCTTAGCCTCATCATACACGCCTCTTGGACCAATAGTGTTTACATTACCGTAGTAATTTTCTGTTTGTGGATGTACCAAAGGATCTCCATAAACTTCAGAGGTAGACGCAATTAATATGCGTGCTTCTTTAGCCTTTGCTAATCCTAATAAATTATGAGTTCCTAAAGACCCTACTTTCAATGTCTGAATTGGGATTTTTAAATAATCTATTGGGCTTGCTGGAGATGCGAAATGCAATATATAATCTAATTCACCTTGAATTTTGATAAACTCGGTAACATCATGCTCTATAAACTCAAAGTTTGAATTTTCCTTTAAATGAATAAGGTTTTTGCGATCTCCTGTAATATAATTATCCATTCCAATAACATGGAACCCTTCTTTAATAAATCGATCGCAGAGGTGAGATCCTAAAAACCCTGCTGCTCCTGTTATTAAAACGTTTTTCATTATTTAATTTCCGCTACCTATTTTATAGTATGTAAAACCAATAGTTTCCATAACCGTTTTATCTAAAACACCTCTACCATCGAATATAAAAGCTGGTTTTTGCATGCTATTATATATTTTTTTCCAATCATAATTTTTAAAAGCGTCCCATTCTGTTAGAATTGCAATAGCATGTGAATTGTTACAAGCTTCGTACGGGTCCTCTTTTACGCTTAGCAAGCTTCTGTTCTCCTCTGAAGAACGACTGTTTAAGTACTCCAAATCAGCATAAATTCTTTCTTCTACTACTTTAGGATCGAACACAGAAATTAAAGCTTCTTCGTATAAAAGATTATCAGCAACCTTAATAGCTGGCGATTCTCGAGTGTCGTTTGTATCTTTTTTAAAAGCCCATCCCAGAAATGCAATATTTTTTCCAGAAACGGTATTGTAAAGTGTTTTTACAATATTATCGGAGAAACGATTTTTTTGATGTTCGTTCATTATTATAACTTGCTCCCAATAATCTGCCGCTTCGTTTAAACCATAGCTTTTAGCTATATAAACCAAATTTAAAATATCTTTTTGAAAACATGAGCCACCGAAACCAACGGAAGCATTTAAAAACTTAGAACCAATACGACTATCCATACCAATGGCTTTTGAAACCTCCCTAACATCAGCTCCTGTTTTTTCACAAATTTCAGACATCGCATTTATAGATGATACACGTTGTGCTAAAAACGCGTTCGCTGTAAGCTTAGATAACTCCGATGACCACAAATTAGTAGTTAACACTTGTGCTTTTGGAATCCAATTTGTGTATATTTCAACCAAAGAATCCACGGCTTCTTGACCTTCATTGGTAGATGTATCCCCACCAATTAATACTCTATCGGGAAATAATAAATCTTGAACTGCTGTACCTTCAGCTAAAAACTCTGGGTTTGATAATATTTGAAATTGTACACCATTACCTGTATTATCTAAAATGCTTTTAATTGCAGATGCTGTTCTCACTGGTAATGTTGATTTCTCAACAACAATTTTATCTTCCTTAGCCACTTGTGCAATTTGCCTAGCACATAACTCAATATATTTTAAATCAGCAGCCATACCTTTCCCTTTCCCATATGTTTTAGTAGGGGTGTTTACTGAAATAAATATCATTTCAGCCTCATCAATGGCTTTATTTACATCTGTTGAAAAAAATAAATTTCTACCTCTAGTTTCTTTTACAATTTCTGCCAAACCTGGTTCAAAAACAGGTAAAGCATTAAAATCACTAGAGTTCCATGCTGCTATTCTCGCTTCATTTATATCTACAATGGTTACTTTAATGTTTGGGCACTGTTTGGCTATTACTGCCATAGTTGGACCTCCAACGTAACCAGCTCCAATACAACATATATTTTTTATTTTCATTACTAATTTGTTTTACAATTTTTAGAGTTGCTAACCTCACAAATCAACTTTAAATATTCATTATTTATTAAATTCCAACTAAATTTATTTTGTATTTTTTTTGTGTTTTGTTCTAATAAATTAATATTATCTTGTTTTTTAAGTTTTTCAATAAACCCACTAACATCTTTTGGGGTATTAAAATAATATGCATCTTCATTTAGAATAGATTTATTAAAAATATTATCATTTGCTATTATCAGTGAATTTGATGCCATTGCTTCTAAAAGAGAAGGGTTTGTTCCTCCAACAGAATGACCATGAAAATAAAGATTTGAGAAGTACCTCAAATTGTTTAATTCTTCTAGATTGTATATCCCTCCAATAAACCGAATATTAGTATTATGTTCATATTTTTCCTTTAGATATGTTCCAAACTTGTTTACATCATGTTTTCCTATAACAAGAAAAGGAGTTTGTTCGGATGATTCATTTACACCATCGAGTATAATTTCAATATTGTTTTCTGGCTCTAACCTAGCTATAAGCATATTGTACTCATGATTTTTCACATCATATTTGTTTAAAACATCTTTATTAGGTGTTAAAAAAACATCTGCTCCGTAGGCAATATATTTAGATTTCTTTTCATATTTAGATTTAATATATTCTTGAATTCCTATAGAATCTGAGACTAAATAATCACTACTTTTAATTGCTAATTTTTCAGCATATAATAAAAATCTTTGTACCTTTTTAGAATATTTAGAACGTTTCCATTCTAATCCATCCATATTAGTTACAATTATAGAGTTTTTAGGGAGAAGCCAATGCCAAATAGAACTACTAGTATATCCTAATTGTAGAATAACATCAAAACCTTGCTTTCTAGAATCTAATATACAATTTAAATCATATATAAATTGCCCTGCTGCACCCATTTTATTTTCTGGATCGTAGCAATGCACAATATTAACCCCTTTGTAAAGGTTTTCCCTATAAGGATGTGTATTGGAGTTATACACAAATACATCATGACCTTGTTCGGCTAGAAAAACCGAAAAAAACTCTGCAAACTGCTCAAACCCTCCATGATAATTAGGTATTCCTCTTGTTCCTATTATTGCTATCTTCAAAATTTGTGTTTTTAAGTAAAAAAAGTGTGTTAAAGAAAAACAAGAGTACAATCCCTTTATTTCTCGCTAGATATACTTCAAAGATAAAAACAAATATTATCATTAGCGTAAAAAAGAGGTGCACATTATTTTTCAACTTGATTGCTATAATTAAACTATATACTAAATATAGTATAAAAAATAAAAAACCAAATAATCCATAAGTAACTAGGTATTGTATATATTGATTGTGTAAATTAAATCCTTCATACCAGTTTGGTGCGAGATTGTATGTCATATAATAATAATCCAAATAATTTTGAACATCACCTAAACCATAGCCCGTTAATACTTTTTCATCATCTATTAAATGAAATAAACCAATTTTAAACAGTATTTGCCTTAATTCTAAATCACTAATATTTGTTTTTTCCTCATAGGAAAATTTTTTTGTATTCAACAAATCTGCCGTAGGCGTGAAGTTTTTAGATTTATATACTAACCCCATAGAGAAACGTTCGTTTAATTTGGGGATTAGCAAAACACTTAATGCACTAAAAACGGTAATTATTAAAGTAATTACAACTACTCTTTTAGGTGTGTTTTTATTTATAATTAAATAAAAAGGAAGCAGCACTAAAAAGCAAAAAATAACAACCTTAGATGCGCAAAAAATAAGGCCCAAAAAATGTATTAATAAAATAAAATACAACCATTTTTTAGAGATCATGCTTTGTTTTTTAACAACAAAAAAATGTATTATAAATAAAGTAGATATAAAAATATTTGTAGCAAAGTAAACGGGATGCTGATCATAAAGTTTTGTGAATTCAAAAAAAAACAAACTATCTGAAGTATCTCCAATAAAAACTTTAAAAACATTAATAAACAAAAGAATTACCGTTGCAACTGTAACTCCAACAGAAAAAGAAGAGACAACCATTATAAAATCCAATTTTCTAGTTATAAAAATGGTTAATATAAAAGGAATTAAAACCATCAATAATAACTTTTCTAGCTGAAAAACACCTTCGGAGACATCTTTACTAGTTAAAGCACTTACAACTGAAATAAGAAATAGCACAACAGGAGCTATAAAATAAAACGTTTTAAAAGCATGAATCGAAACTTTTTTCCTTACAACCAATAATACAGCATAACACAGACTAATAATAATAGCCAAATTTCCGAAATTTAATTTAAAGGGAATAGTAAATGCCATTAAGCAAACCAAGAAAGTTTCTATGTTTCCAAAAACTCGAAACCCTTTTTCAACTATTCCTTTCATCTTCTATTAATTCAATCAAACAGTCTACTTTATGCTTCCAAGAATGATGATTTAAGTCTATTCTTGGCTTTTCATTTTTAGTCTGCTCTAATTCTGTTTTAAATTCAGTTACATTATTTATTAGATAAAGATACTCTCCAAGTTCTTCTAAACCATTACCAAGTGTACCTATAACCTTTTTTCCTGTAGCAAGGTACTCATAAACTTTAATTGAATTTGCTCCAGACTTCTGCTCTTCTTTAGTTACATAAGGAACAATACAAATATCAAAGTTTTTTACATAATTTGGATAAGCATCATAATGCTTATCTCCTAGGTAATGAAAGTTAGGTGCTTTTTTAAGTCTGCTAAAAACGTCTTTATCTAAGATTTGTCCAACAAACACAAAAGATATTTTGGGTGTATCTTTTACAATATTATTTATAAGATCAACGTCTAATAATTGCGTTATTTTTCCTCCAAAACCAATTATTGGTCGTTTTACTTTAGCTAGGTCTACAGGTACATTATTATTGTCTTGATTATTTACAAACCTTCTTAGATCGACACCATTTTGAATTAAATATATGTTTTTGGGGTGATACCCATTAGAAAAAAAGCTTAAATTTTCTCTTGCATTTGTAATCCAAAAATCAGAATTATTACCATAGCTAGTATACCCTTCCTCTATATAATCTAGTATTGGTTTATAAACTTTAAATTTTGTAAAGTTATCCCATGCATCAAAAACACTAATAGTTGGCTCAAGTTTTTCAGCCAATTTATAGGCAAATACATTTTGACTTAATAAATTATAGTCCTTAATTTTTAAAAGAGTTAAACTTTCTTGAATAAATTCAACATATTCCTTTGTTGAGTAAGCATCAATATACCACCTGTATTTTTCAATAATTTGTTTAAATATACTTTTAGAAATATAATCTATTACAAAAGTATTGTATTGAATTTCATATAAGGTAAATCCATTTTTTTGTAGCACCACCTTTCCATCGATTAATTTTTGCTTTTTCTTGACAAAAATCTCTGCAAAGGTTATAGGTCTATTTATTATTACTTTCGTTAGTTCTTTTCTTTGCGATAAAACTTCAATAAAATGGGCGTCTCTAGTACGAAAGCCTTCTTTTAGAATTTTACGCCAATCATGAAAAGGAATAATTAATATGTTCATTTTAAAATTTTTTTTGAATTTTTAGCTGATTCTATAGAAGCTAAATCTTGTTTTTTAACCCCAACGCTTGTTCACACTATTATTGCAGGACAAAAGTCTAACTATTCTTGGAGAGAATAGAAACAATATTTTCTCTTAATTAACCTTCTTTATTACTTAGCAACATCAACGAAAGCATCATTGATATATCTCCAAATAAATTACTCATAAATAAATAGAGTAACATTATCATTAACAAAACCATCATCGACTCTCTTCTCAAATTTAAGCTTTTTACAATTAGTAAAGCGGCCATAAGCGCTACTAACAGTCCAATGATACCAATATCATTGTAGAACCAGATTATTTGCGAAAAATGAATTGTTTTTTTAAACTCCCCTTTAATAATATCATAATAATCATAAGGTCCATTACCGATCCATTTAAAAGGCTCATAATTTAATTGATAAACAACAACCTGTGGTCTTTTTTCGTACCCTCTTGTAACGGCTTTATAGGAGTCTTCTGGTGAAAACCGATTTAATATTTGATAAATTTCATTTCCTATAAAACTAGATTTTATCATTAAATTAAATCCTAAAACCGCCATTAAAAACAAAACTACGATACCTAAAACACCTATTTTTTTATATGACCATAAATAAAAATAAAAAGAAATAACCCCAAAAAGCACCAACTTAGTCAGGTTAGATTCCATTATCAATATTGTTATAGATATATATGCTATTAAAAAATAAAACCATTTTGGATTTTCTCCAGATCGTTTTTTAAAAATTAAGCTCAACATATACATTATTAAAAAAAAGCCTAATGCATGATCAGCCTTAACGGCAAACGAACCAAACATAAAATCTACACTGGCAATTTTCTGATTAGCCCTGCTTAGCCCAATTAAAAAATTATAACCATATTTCTGTATAAGAATAATTGGTAATTGTATTAAAGCTGTAGTTAAAAACACATTTGAAAGTGTTTTTTTTAAATCGACCTTTAAAACATTATTTAGTTTCATAAGATATGAAGTAAATAATGGTATTAAAGCAAAATTTAGATAAAGTAATAATTTTAATAAACCAGACTTATTTATGACAGCACTAACAGTGATAATAATAATTAAAAATAAATAAACAAAAATAAAGCGGTTAACAATAACCTTTCTTCTTAATAAAATATCAAACACAATCAACAAACCTGCATAAGCAGTAAGGCCTAAAGTATATAAAGTACTAGAAACACCTATAAAATACTGAATGAAACCAGAAAAAAGAAAGGTCAATGCTATAATACCTAAAAGCAGGTATTTATATATTGTAATTAGTTTAATTTTTAACACTTAAAAAGGCCGTTTTTATATTATTAATCTCCGCATTTACATAAGTATTATGTTTTATATTATTGATTTTAGACAATTCTCGCGGCGATTTTATTAGTTTTACCATGCAATTATACAGATCTTCTTCCTTGTTAGCGTAAGGAATTATATGATTTTCGTATAATTCACTGTAGTTATATTCTTTAGGAAATAACGTTGGCTTATTGTATTTTAACATTAAAAACAAGACCCCCGTTTCTTTAGATTTCCCGTAAACTTCTTTAACATTATTTTCAGTATAATTGATATTAATATTTCCAATTAAAAAACTAGTCTTAACTACTTCTTTATGAAATATTTCGTTCTCAATAAACTCGTTCCAAAAACTTATAGATTCAAAATCTAATTTTTGAATCTCAGAAATAAGGTCTCGCTCTTCTTTATCTATTTTAATTATTTTACCTAGTAAACATAGATTAAGCTCAAAAGAAGGGTACTCCTTGATAATTTTTAAAAAAACTTTTAAAAACATCTTATAATCTCGGCGTTCTGAATTCACTGTTCCTGGAATAGTAAATTTTATCCTACCTTGACTATTATCTTTAGCTATATAACCTAAATCTGTATCATTAAAAGGGATGTAATATACTTGATTATCAAATAATTTATTTTTCAGGATATATTCTTTTACTGTTTGACTAATTACAAGAATGCCTTTCACCCTAATTTTTATAATTTTAAAAAAAACAAAAGCGATAAAACTTCTTGAATTGACCTCTAATTTTCTATTTAAGAATTTATTAGCATTATGAACAACTTGAATTGACTTAAAACCATAGCGTACAACTAATAATAACACTGAAAAATGAAAACTATAAAGCTCCTCTGATATTATTAAGTCTGATTTTGCAAAGAGGTTTTTTTTCAATTTCATAAAAGAAAACAAACTTTCTTTTTCTGTTTTAACGTGTAAAGTGGCATTATATCTTAATTTTTCATCAAAATCAAGCCCATTACAAATTATCAAGTCTACAGTATTCTCACCTGAAAACTTATTAATCAAATTTTCATAAAAAAACTGATGATTTTTTTTATAATCTACAATTAGTACTACTATTTTTTTCATGAAATATATTCTAAATTTTTTCTAATAAACTTAACAGGGTTACCTGCCCATATTTCATTTTCAGGAATAGACTTAGATACAACACTACCAGCTCCTATAATACTGTTTGATCCAATAGTTACACCTTTTAATATTATTGAATGGCCTCCAATCCAAGCCCCATTTTTTACTAAAATCGCCGAAGATCTCACTTCTCTATCGGGCATATTTCGCTTATATGGGTTCATTCTTTCTTTATAATTTAATGCATGAAAGTCTGTGTCATAAAATTTACAGCCTCCCCCCACTAAAACATCATCTTCTATTTGTATTTTTTTTGAACAAAAGAAAGTTGAATTTGATATTCCTACATTATTTCCAATTGAGAAAACGCTATTTTTTGCTACAATAATATTAGTTCTAACATCTCCGCCAATTGTATTGTAGTTCTTACCGCTGTTAATTCGAATATTCTCTCCTAAAAAAATGCTCCCTTTATTTAATACTTTGACTCTTCCGTTTATACTTAATCGCTTAGGTGTCTTTATTTTAAATCTTTTAAACAGCAAGAAATTATATATAGAATCTATAAATTTGAAAAACACAATATATTTAATTATTCGCTTTATGTTATTCATTCTTATTTAGGTATTATATTTTTTTTCCAATTTCTGCATATCATTCATCAATTCTATATTCTCTTTTAACCAAGCTTCTTTTTTATTCCACCATTTAAAATCCAATAGAAACTTAATCATATCTTCTTTATACCTATACTTTAATGTTTTAGATGGAACACCTCCAACAATAGCATACGGTGGCACATCTTTAGTAACCACAGCTCCAGCTAAAACTACAGCTCCATCTCCTATTGTAACGCCTCCAACGATTAATACGCGCTCCCCTATCCAGCAGTCATTTCCAATTATTGCCGAATATTTCTCACTTTTATCCATAAATCGTAATTCCTCAAACCTTTGCTTACTAGTAAATGTACCTCCATTCTGTTTTCTCAGTGAAAAGAATACAGGACTAGTAGAAACAAAAGGATTAGTAAATGGATGAATACCATTTAAAACTTTAACATCTGGGGCGATAGATGTGTACCGCCCTATTTTGCCTAAAATATTAGAATTTGGCCCTATGTATGATCCAAAACCTAGTTCTCCTCCAAAAAAAGAATTAGGGTGTAGCTTATTCATGCCTTCAAAAACCGAATTTTTAGCAATATCTACAGAAAAATCAAACTTGACCAACTGCCTATATTTAATTTTATAATACACAAATTTTAAAACTCTTTTAATCAGGCTTGACATTTTTATTTTTTTATCTTATTTCTTACCCGATTCGCTAATAGTAATGTCAACTTTTTAATTGATATGCTGGAAAACAAATAATTAAAGACTTCCTCATTACTAACATCAAAAAGAGTAAGCTCATTAAAATTGTATTTAGAATCAAGAGAAAAAACTTCGCCTTCTATCTTATAAACCAAATTTAAAACCATTGGTTTTACTTCTAATCCAAAATATTTTGCAGATTGATTTCTGTTTTTTTTAGACGATATTAAATACTCTGTTTTTATATTTTCAATTACTTTTTCTCCGTACAAATCTACAGAAAATTCGATATCTTCTAAAGCTGGAGATAACCTCTTTAATCGTGAAGGCAAAATCTCAAAAAAAGCATCGTAAACATTAATAGATTTTTCTATTTCAATAAAACGTATTTCTTTTCCTAAAAAAAAAGGCACTTGATACACAACATTACTTTTTCTATTATGAGTTCCGCTATCACCAAAGTTTGTAGAGAATGAAGCTGTTGGATACACAAAATACTTATCGGTAAACACCAAATACTTTATAAAAAACTTTAACCAAGATGTCTCTGGCCAGTTTTTAACCTGTATTGGAATTGGGTCGGACTCTATTATCCTTTGTCCTTCTAACCACTCCCTAAAACCATTCCATTGCTTTTTTGTCCATGCTTGCCCCCATGACGATGCTATTTGCAAAAAAAACACATCATTAGAATCTGAAATTGTTTCGAAAGGATACTTATTTAAAAAGTTTTTCTTGTGAGTATAAAGCGATATACCTCCTATTTTATCCTCGTTTTTATAAAAAGTTAAGGCTTTCGTTGTGTAATTATAAAATTCTGGGCTCACAAATAAGTCATCTTCTAACATTATTATAGACTCATAGTCATTAACTAAATCTCCACAAGTTAAAACATGTTTTCTTAGTCCTAAATTTTCAGAATGTTTTATAATACGCTTTTCTCCATACTTCCAAACAAAGTTTTCAGCAAAATCAACAACATCTGTATGTTTCGTTGTATTTTGGTAATCTATACTGATTACTAAAGGAACTCCGGCCTCTTCATAATAAGCCTCTTCCAAAGACTTTAGCAATCTTTTTAATGATTTAGGCCTATTAAAGGTAATTACAACTATCGCAGGTTTTACATCCATAATACATCTTTAAAAATCACAATTAGTTGTTCTCGACCTTTTTCCATACACTATCCCACATTTCTGTTGTAGAATTATACAAATGTTCTTTTTTAACTATTAATTGATTCCTTATTTCTTGCTCTCTATTAAAAAAAGTATCTATTTTTTCTGAAATATCTTTTTTAGATATCTCTACATCTAGTACCATATCTTTTAACTCATAATCTTCAAAAAGCTTGTTATACTTATGGCTCCAACTAGTTGCAAGACAAGGAACACCTTGACTTAACGCACTTGCAACGCCGTGATAACGAGAAGACAGTACCATATGTGATGCACCTATAATTCCTTTAACTTCTTTTGCATTTAACCCTGTAGCTATTGAGTATTTATTTCCTAAAGAAGCATTTATTTTTTTGCACAATTCTAAATCGCGTTTACCTTCATGATTTAAAATAAAAACATCTTTTCCCTTTTTTTCGATTTCTACACAAAACATCTTTATAAACTCGATATATTGGTTAGCTCCACTTTTAGTATGGGTTAACATTTTCCTATTTGGAATGATACAAACTTTTCCTTTTAATTCATTATATCTTTCAGGGAAAACACCATTAACCCGAACCGTAAAATCAGGGTAACACCAGAGTTTATCTTTATTAGCACCACCAGACAAAAGATGCTTGTAAGAAATATCTTCTCTAGCGATTATAATATCTACATGCTCGTTAATAATTTTTACTACATTTTTACCTGAAGTAGTTTCAAAAGGTCCAAAAGCTTGTGGTAGTAGAACAATTTTAGCTCCTTGAGCTTTGTGTTTTTTATAATACTTATCTAATGTGTTTAAATATTCTTCTGAATGATTCCATTGGTCTGAAAATTGAAAGCCTCCGGCATCTAACAACACATTAGTAGGCTTATCCATAAACCAAGGTTTAAAGTATGTTAAAGGTAATTTCAGCCTACTAAAAACAGCTACAATATAGCGTGAGTATTTTAAGAAAAAACGCTCTGTAAACTTTAAAGAGGTTTCTATTGGAATTCTGTTATTTAGGCTATTTGGATTGTATGTAACTACTGCATTTGGAAATTTTGTTTTTATTTCCTCTAATATGCCATAAAGCATCAATTCTGCTCCCTTGTTTTGAGTATTTGTACCGTCTATCTGAATTTTCATTATCTCCTTTAATTGTATTTTCTAATATAATCTAAACTTTTTTTCTCTGAATAAGCAACCTTACCTTCTGGGTCTGGATAACCTACGGCCAAACACATAATTGCCCTCTGATGTTTTTTTAAATTCAGAAATTTTGCCATTTTTTGCTCTAAATGCTCAACATCAGGCCAATTTATAGCACAACTACCTAACCCTAATGTTTCTAAAGCGAAAATTAAAGTCATATTAGCTAAAGACGCGTCTATGTAAATAACGTGCCTATCTCCTTCATAAAAATAAGCATCTAAATTACCAACAGCAACAATTAACATTGGAATACCGTCTGAATAACCTTTTACCCCCATAGGTAATCCAACTATTGTTTTAAGTAATTCTGGATCGTCAATAATACGATATTCAAAAGGTTGTCTATTACAAGCACTAGGTGATTGGTTTGCTGCTAATATTGCTTTATCAACCAACTCATGAGGTACTTTTTTATTTAAAAACCATCTTACTGAACGTCGGTATTTTGTTAATTTATAAAAATCTTCATAAGAAATATTTGGCTTCTTTGAGTCTTCTCTAAAATAAGGGATTGATTCCTTTCCTGAATTATTTTTTATTGACTCCTGGTGTATAACTTTATAAAACTTCTTAGCTTGCTCGTCTATAATAGGGTGCTTTCCGGCCAATTCAAAATAACTTTGTAATACATCATGAAACCACTTAAACTGATTATTTGTCTGCATTTTATCCTTTTCCCAAACCTTCTCAAACACATCAATAGTTTCAGAAATAAAATTTAAAGCAAAAATCTCTCTACGTGGTCGCATCAGAAGGCCTTTTTCTATCCTATGGGTATTCCGTATCAATGTAAATATACTAGCCTTATTTTTATTTAGCTCTTTTAAATGATTTACTTTACCTACTAAAACAGCTTGATGCTCTCTTCTAAAAGTAGAAGAAAACAACAAATAATATAAACTACTTAAAAAACCCGTCGAGGTAAAAAGGCTAGGAAAAACAACATTCTTTATAAATTTTAATTTATTCTTCATTCTTAAATTCTTTATTTTAAAAGTTTAAGTACTTTTATTATATATATTTTTTCTAGTTTATAAATTATTAAAAGATAAAAAATTATATATATTGGAGCTAAAACAAGTAAATTATTAATGTTTATAAAATAGCAAGTTATAAATACAGCAGAAGAAGCGCATAAAACGCCTAAAAAGGCACTTTTAATAGCTTTTAATATTTCAAAAAAAGATAAATCAATCTCTCTTCTCAAAACTATTGTTGCAACAATTACAAGAGCTATTTTATTAAGTAATATTGCATATGCAGCACCTTTTAATCCATAATTAACAATCCCAATATACAAACTTGGAACTAAAACAATAAGTGTTAACCCTATTATTATTTTCATTTCAAGTTGTGGTTTACCTAAACCTCTAATAAGCGACGTGAATGAATTTACCGACAAATGAACCATCATTGCTATTGACAAGATTTGAAGCGGTACTATAGTTTCAATCCACTTATCACCAAAAAAACCTAAAATTATATCTTCAGAAAAAATTAAAATAAATGCCATTAAAGGATAGGCTACTAAAGAATTTAAATTTATTATTTTTAGAAAATAGTCTTTTAATTTCTCCTTATTATCTTGGGACTTACCAAAAACAGGGTACATCACCTTATTTAATACATTACTGATAACCTGCCTTAATTGTTCTGTTAATGAAAAAGAAAGTGTATAAGCCCCTAATGATGATGACCCTAACAATTTTCCTATCATTAAATTATCTATATTATAAGTAATAGCGCCAAAGATAGTAGTTGCCGTTGAGTATGCTCCAAATCCAAAAATATTTTTAAAATGTTCTTTATTCCATTCTAGATTTGGTTTCCACTTAGTTGCTAAAAGCAGAAGTGGAAAAGAAATAAGTGAACCAAGAACACTATTAATAACTAATGCCCAAACTCCAAAATTAAAATAAGCAGAAATTAATGCTGTTACGCCTGCTATTAATGCTGACAAATTAAAAATTTTAGCCATTTTTTTAAAATTCATGGCTCTTGTTAAAATTACTGTATGAATTAAAATTAAAGGCCTGAATAAAATACTTAAACTTAATACAGGTACTAATGTTATAAGCATAGGTTCTTCATAAAAATTTGCAGCAAAAGGACCTACAATAAAACTAATTAATAAATATAAACCCAAACCCCAAGCTAAACCAGTCCAAAATGCTGTTGAATACATTTTCTCAGCTTCATAATCATCCTTTTTTTGGACTAAAGCTGCTTCTATTCCAAATTCTGATGCTGCAGTTGCAACAGCAATAAAAACCATAGCCATTCCTACTAAACCAAATTCATTTGGCAATAATAATTTTGCTAAAATTATTCTAATAGAAAACCTAAAAAGCACGTCCAAAACAACTTGAATCCCTCTCCATTTTACTCCTGAAACAATTTTTTTTGAATCCATCTTTAAATTTACACCTTAATGAAAGTATTGGTTTCCTTTTTGAAATAATTTTAATGATACTTATTGTATCTATTGTTTCCCAATATACCAATCATACATTTTTACTATGCCTTCTTTTAAAGTAATTTCATGCTTCCAACCTAAACTGTTTAATTTAGATACATCTGTTAATTTTTTCATAGTCCCATCTGGCTTTTCGGTATTGTATATTAAATCTCCCGTAAAACCAATGATTTTTTTTATTAATTCAGCCAATTCCTTAATTGAAATATCAACTCCGGTACCTATATTAATATGTGTGTTTCTAACGTCTATTTCACTAGTAGCATAGGTGTCAGAAAAGTCTCTGTTTTCTATAATAAAAACGCAGGCATCTGCCATATCTTTACTCCACAAAAATTCGCGTTTAGGCTTTCCTGATCCCCAAATTTCCACACTATGCTCAGAAACCCCAAATGAGGCTAAATAATCCCTAGCATCTGCTATAGTATTAACACCCAAATCTTTTACAACTTCGTCGTACTTAGCTTCTGACAATAATTTAGCTAAATGAATTTTTCTAATTAACGCTGGTAATACATGCGATTTTTCTAAATCGAAATTATCATTCGGACCATATAAATTTGTTGGCATTACCGATATAAAATTAGTGCCATACTGCAAGTTGTAACTTTCGCACATTTTAATACCTGCTATTTTAGCAATGGCATAAGGTTCGTTTGTATATTCTAGTGTATCGGTTAACAAACTATCTTCTGTCATGGGTTGCGGCGCATTTTTAGGATAAATACAAGTACTTCCTAAAAACAATAACTTATTTACCTTATTTAAATAACTTTGATGAATCACATTATTTTGAATCATCATATTTTCGTAAATAAAATCGGCCCTATACACATTATTGGCTGCAATACCACCAACTTTGGCTGCCGCTAAAAACACATACTCTGGTTTCTCTTCTCTAAAAAACGCCGCTACGGCATCTTGATCTATTAAGTCAAGCTCCTTATGTGTTCTTGTTACAATATTAATGTAACCTTTCTGCTTAAGATTTTCTAATATTGCGCTCCCAACTAGCCCTCTATGCCCAGCTATATATATTTTAGAGTTTTTATTCATTACTAATTATTCAAAATAATTTAGTGTTTTATAGCCTCCTTCTTTTAAGTATTGATCCTTTTGCATCAATTTAATATCACTCTGCATCATGTCTTTAACTAAACTCTGTAAATCATGTTCTGGTACCCAACCTAATTTATTATTAGCTTTAGAAGGGTCTCCAATCAATAATTCCACCTCTGTTGGTCTAAAATATTTAGGATCGACTGCTAATACTTGCTTTCCAATCTCTAATTGAAAATTTGGATTGTTGCATTTTTTAACATATGCTTTTTCATCAACCCCTTTGCCTTTAAATTCTAGTTCTATTCCTACTTCCAAGAAGGCCATTTTCACAAAATCTCTAACTGTAGTAGTTTTTCCTGTGGCAATTACCCAGTCTTCCGCTTGATCTGATTGCAAAATCATCCACATCATTCGAACATAATCTTTAGCATGCCCCCAATCTCTTTGTGCATCTAAATTTCCTAAATAAAACTGATCTTGAAGTCCTAATGCAATTCTTGAGGTTGCTCTTGTTATTTTACGTGTAACAAACGTTTCTCCGCGAATAGGTGATTCATGGTTGAATAAAATCCCATTACAGGCATACATACCATAAGCTTCTCTATAATTTACTGTAATCCAAAAAGCATACATTTTTGCAACTGCATAAGGACTTCTTGGATAAAATGGAGTAGTTTCAGATTGCGGTACTTCTTGTACTTTACCATATAATTCGGATGTAGATGCTTGATAAATTCTGGTTTTCTTTTCTAAACCTAACATTCTAACCGCATCTAAAATTCTTAATGTACCAATACCGTCTGCATTAGCAGTATACTCCGGCACTTCAAAAGAAACATGAACATGGCTCATTGCTGCCAAATTGTATATTTCATCTGGTTGAATTTCCTGAATCAGCCTTATCAAATTTGTGCTATCCGTCATATCTCCATAATGCAGAAAGAAGTTCCTATCCTCAACATGAGGATCTTGGTATAAATGGTCTATTCGATCTGTATTAAACAAAGACGAACGTCTTTTTAACCCATGAACTTTATATCCTTTTTTAAGTAAAAACTCACTTAAATAAGCTCCATCTTGACCGGTAACTCCTGTAATTAGTGCAACTTTACTACTCATTTTATTTTCTTTATAATTCAAGTTCTATTTTTTGATTTAACAAAGCCGTTGAAACTAAAAACGGATCATACTTTCCATCAATAACTCTTCTTCCATAGCCAAGATCTTTTTTTACCATATAAACATTAGGCACAAAAAAAGCTTTAGCCGTGGCATTATCAATCTCTATTTTTTTATCATTTAAAGTCAGGTTAAATGATTTAATAGAAATATCACTTAGGTTTTTACTACCATTGTCTCCAAGATCAATTCTTAATTTGTAAGGCAAAATATCTTTAGGCAATTCAAAAGTAATCCTTTGATAATCTTTACTTCCTTTAACACGCTTAGAAATCATACTTTTTGAACTAAAGCTTCCGTTTGGGTCGTCTGCTACATAAAAAACATCAAACTTATCATCTTCTGTAACTTTTGCTTCTATCTCAATCTTGAATATATTATCGTTTATATTTTTTACGGTAGTTTCTGTTTTTTCAATCGTACTTTCTACCTCCTTTTTCGTTTCGTTTTTACAAGCAAAACTTAGGGTAAGTATTAAAATTAAAACTGCTTTTTTCATAATAATTAATCGTTTATTTGATATATATATTTTTTATTTTTTTTCCTGTATTTACAGATTTAACTAAACCTTCTTTATTTTTACTTAATAGGTAAATATCATATTCTCCTTGTTCCAATAAATCACTAGTAAAACTTATCTCAAAACCTGAATTGTCATAAAGGCCATTTTCCTTTTTAAAGTATTTTGTAACGTCTTTTCTTACTTTAGCTTCTGTGTGAACGAAAAATATGAAATCGTCATCTTTTTTCAGACCAATATAAATTTTATTTCCTTTTGAAACCTTATCTTTTAAATATGCCCACCCTTGAAACTTTAAAGTCGTATTTCCTCGATTTATAAGAGTAGTTTTAACCCCTTTTTTATTGTTTATTCTTTCTAGGTTAAATTTGAGTGATAAATCTCCCGATAAAGAATCTGCTATGTTTTCGTTATACAAATACGTCTCTAAAAGAGATTTATTAATTTTTTCTAAATTAAAATTATATTCATCATTTATGTAGTTCGCAATTAAGCTACTTGCTTTTACACCGCCTTTATAATTTAAATGATTATTTAATATATCTTTTTCACTTAAAAAACATGTTCTTGAAAATCCTTTTGTTTTTTGATTTAAATCTAATAACCTGACATTAGAATACTCCTTAAAAATACCTAATAGTTTTTTATTTACATCTTCTACTTGATTTCTAATTTTTGGGTACAATCCCTCATAATATGGTAAAGTTAAAAATACAAGTTCAAAGTTATGCTCTATTGATAGTTTAATTATTTTTTTTATAATCTCCTCTTGATCTTTCGATAAACTTATTTTTCTAGTTATAGTTTTAGCTTTAATTATATCTGCCTCTTTCTGAGATTTTACCGCATAAGATCTATAGTGATCCCTATAAATATTATCTCTAACATTATTAGACGTATATTTATATAAAACTTTTGATTGACTTTTTAAATCGCTCCAATTTTCATGAGCCCTAAAAACATTGAATAGATTGTAAATTTTGTTCTCTTTAAAAACAAGATCTATTTCATTTTTCTTGTTAAGACTTACTTTTTTACCAAAAATATCCATTTTGTTTTTTACTCTTAACAGTCCAGTAGTGTCTAAAAACGTTGTATCTGCAATTGTATTTAAAAAAGTAAAATTCTCAATTATTACTAATTTAGGTTTCTGATTCATTAACGCTTCCTCTAGTCTATAATAGGCATGGAAAATATTACTTGCTCTTATACCTAGATTATATGAGTTCAACTTACATTTAGCATCTATTACGCTTGTGTTTATTCCGTTAGCTGTATGAGAGTCTCCAACAAACAAAACATCTAGTGAGTTTTTTTTCTTTTCATGTAAAAAGAAATATTTATCAAAAACAGGATCATCGGCAACAAAATAAGAATCTAGTTTATAGATAATTAAAAATAGTATACATAAAAACAATATGCTTTTTAAAAATAATTTTTTCATCTACTTAAGAGTTAAAATTGAAAATAAATAAAACTTTCCATTTCTCGTTCCCCATAAATACCAAATAAAACTATTAAAAATATAAATAAGAAATATGTGCCCCATCTAAATAACATAGATTGACGATTTAAGCTTTTGATAATATTACTTTTTTTGTGAAAAAATTCAACAAATAAAAGTAATAACAGCATTAGAAATAATATAGCAAATTCGTTAGTCTTAAAACCAATAAGATATAAATCTTTATCTAAGAGTTTATAAAAATTATTATTAAAAAAGCTAGTAATTATTACTATAGAATCATCGAATGAATTCGCTCTAAAAAACACCCAAGCAAAACATACAATACTAAATGTTATTAATACAAAAAATAATTTATTAGATAAATTATTTTTATTAATGTTTAATTTTTTAAACAATGCTTTTTTAGGTTTATAACTTGCTTTTTCTAAAACAATTATTACCCCATGTATGGCTCCCCAAATTACAAATGTCATTGCCGCACCATGCCATAAGCCACTTACTAAAAAAACAACAAATAAATTAAAATAAGTTCTATACTTACCATTCCTACTTCCTCCTAATGGAATGTAAACATAATCTCTAAACCATGTTGATAAGGATATGTGCCAACGCCTCCAAAACTCGGTTATAGATTTAGATAAATATGGGCTGTCGAAGTTTTTCATTAAATCGAACCCCATGGTTCTGGCTGCTCCAATTGCAATATCTGAATATCCAGAAAAATCACAATATATCTGAAAGGCAAATAAAACAGTGGCCATAATAGTTTCTACACCTTCGTAATTTGAAGGGTTATTATAAACTTCATTTACATAAAGAGCTGCTCTATCTGCTATAACCATTTTTTTAAACAAACCAAAAGCCATTAATAATAGTCCAGATTTTACTTGGTTATAATCAAACTTATAGGTTTTATAAAACTGTGGCAATAAGTGTGAGGCTCTTTCAATTGGCCCCGCAACTAATTGTGGAAAAAAGGCAACAAAGGCAAAAAAAGCAATGGGATCCTTAGTAGGTTTTAATTGCTTTCTATAAATATCTATAGTGTAACTTAAGGTTTGAAAGGTATAAAAGCTAATACCTACGGGTAAAATAATATTTAAAGAAGATACTTCTAATGTTTTCCCAAATAGTTTGAAAGAGTCTACAAATGTGTCTATAAAAAAGTTTGTGTATTTAAAATAAAATAGAAACCCTAAGTTTACAAATAAACTTAGATATAAAAACATTTTACGCTTTTTAACGTCTTCTGTTTCTCCTAATTTTTTACCTACAAAAAAATCAATTAAAGAGCTTATTGCAATTAAAAACAAAAATCTCCAGTCCCACCAACCGTAAAACACGTAACTAGAGACTAAAATTAGTATATTTCTAAGCGTTAAGTTTTTTGATACTAACCAATAAAGTACAAATACAATTGGAAAAAAAACAGCAAAATCTAATGAATTAAAAAACATATAATTAATTTAAACTTATTAAGCATTCTTTCAAACTATCCTCCCAATTTGGTATTTCTATTGATAGTATATTTTTAATTTTACTTTTATTTAAAACACTATATTTTGGCCTTGCTGCAGGTGTGGGAAATTCCTTTGTACTTATAGGGCTCACATTTATGTCGATATTTTTGTGTTTAAAAATAGTTTTGGCAAAATCATACCAACTAACTTCCCCTTCATTGCTATAATGATAAACACCATAATTATGGATACCTGTATCTATAATTTGCATAATAACTTTTGCTAAGTCATTGGCATTAGTTGGTGACCCAAACTGATCGGAAACGACACCTATCCTACTTTTAGTTTCTGCTAATCGTAGCATTGTTTTTACAAAATTACCACCATATTGCGAATACAGCCATGAAGTTCTTATTATAAAATGCTCCTTTAATATTTGTTGCACTTCTAACTCCCCTTGTAATTTAGTGGATCCATACGCGCTTATTGGAAGGGTTTCATCGGTTTCGATATAGGGTATTATATTCTCTCCAGAAAACACAAAATCGGTAGAAATATGAATCAAAACCACACCTTCTTCCTTACAGACTAAAGCTAAGTTTTTTGCGCCTACTGCATTTATTTCAAGTGCTTTTTTATCATCAGCCTCAGCCGCATCTACCGCCGTGTATGCTGCACAATTAATACAGTACTTTAATCCTTTATTATCTTTAAAAAAGGCTCTTACTTGATTTAAGTTACAGATATCGAGTTGCTCGTAATCTGTGTAAATTATATTTAAACCTTCATGTTTTTTTTCAGCATCTTTTATACAACTCGCTAATTGTCCGTTACCTCCAGTAACCAAAACATGTATCATAAAACCGCGTTTTTTAAAGTTGGAAGTACTAAATCTTTTTCAGAAACTATAAATTCTTTTTCTTCTAATTTCCAATCAATACTTAAATCCTTATCATTATAAATTATTCCTCCTTCAGATTCCTTATTATAAAAATTATCACATTTATATGAAAAAATTGCGGTATCACTCAATACTATAAATCCATGGGCAAAACCTCTGGGTACAAATAATTGTTTTTTATTATCTTCTGTTAATTCAACGGCAACATACTGTCCAAAGGTTTCAGATCCTTTTCTAATATCTACAGCAACATCTAAAACCTGTCCTTTAATAACTCTCACTAGTTTTGCTTGTGCATGTTCACCCAATTGATGGTGTAAGCCTCTTAAAACACCTTTAGATGAAAACGATTCATTATCTTGTACAAAATTAACTTCGGTATTAATTAATTTATTGAAAGTCTTTTGATTAAAGCATTCAAAAAAGTACCCACGATCATCGTTAAAGACTCTTGGTGCTATTATAAAACAACCTTTTAATTTAGTTTCTTCTACTATCATTATTCTTTATCCAATAAGCCTAGTAAATTCTTTCCGTAACCACTTTTAAGTAATGGTTCGGCTAAAGATTTAAACTGTTCTTTATTAATATACCCCATTTCAAAAGCAGCACCTTCTATAGCTCCAATTTTCAATCCTTGTCTTTCTTCAATAACTTCTACAAATTGAGAAGCCTGCATTAAAGATTGAAAAGTACCTGTATCTAACCAAGCTGTGCCTCTATCTAGAATACTAACACTTAGTTTTCCTTTTTTTAGATATTCTCGGTTCACATCTGTAATTTCAAGTTCGCCTCGGTGGCTTGGCTTTATATTTTTAGCTATTTTTACAACAGAGTTGTCATAAAAATAAATACCAGGAACAGCGTAATTTGATTTAGGTTTTTCTGGCTTTTCTTCTATAGATATAGCGTTTCCTTCTTTGTTAAATTCAACAACACCATAACGTTCTGGATCATGCACACGGTAAGCGTATATAATTCCTCCATCAGGATCATTGTTAGCTTGCAGAAGCTTTCCTAGTCCTGTACCATAAAAAATATTATCTCCTAAAATCAAAGCGACCTTATCATTGCCAATAAACTCTTCTCCAATAATAAAAGCCTCGGCTAATCCATTTGGAGCGTCTTGAATGGCATATTCAAATCTACACCCGTACTTTTTGCCATCACCTAATAAATCTTTAAATAGAGGTAAATCTTTTGGGGTTGAAATAATTAATACTTCATTTATACCCGCATACAAAAGTGTAGAAAGCGGATAATAAATCATCGGTTTATCGTAAATAGGCATTAACTGCTTACTTACTGACAAGGTTAACGGGTGCAAACGTGTTCCAGACCCTCCGGCTAATATTATTCCTTTCATTTAGTTATATTGTTTTTTATAATAAGATTGATATTCACCACTAGTCACACTATTGAGCCAATCGTCATTACTTAAGTACCAGTCTATTGTTATCGCTAGCCCTTCCTCAAAAGTTACTGATGGCTTCCAGCCTAATTCCTTATTAATTTTAGATGCATCTATAGCATATCTTAAATCATGACCAGGCCTGTCTTTTACATAAGTTATTAATTTTTCTGAAGAACCTCTAGGTTTGTTTAATTTAAGATCCATTTGCTTACATAGCAATTTCACTAAATCGATATTTTTCCACTCATTAAAGCCTCCAATATTATAGGTTTCACCTAAAACTCCTTTATGAAAAACTAAGTCAATAGCTCTAGCATGATCAATTACGTACAACCAATCTCTAGTATAATTTCCATCGCCGTAAACAGGTAATGCTTTATTATTTATAATGTTATTAATAAAAAGAGGAATTAACTTTTCCGGAAATTGATTTTGGCCATAATTATTAGAACAATTTGTTATAACATAAGGTAATCCGTAAGTTTCTCCGTAAGCTCTTACAAAGTGATCTGAGCTTGCTTTAGATGCTGAGTATGGTGAATTTGGATCATAAGATGTTGTTTCGGTAAACAGCCCTGCTTGCCCTAAAGAACCATAAACCTCATCGGTACTAACGTGATAAAACAGCTTGTTTTCAAAATTGTCTTTCCAAGTTTCTTTAAAAGCATTTAACAAAATCATGGTGCCAATAACATTTGTTTTCACAAAAGCTAAAGGATCTTTTATAGATCTATCAACATGAGATTCAGCTGCTAAATGAATCACTTTATCAAACCGATATTCACTAAAAAGTTTATTTATAAAAGCCTCGTCTGTTATATCACCTTTTATAAATTTATAATTATTTTTTGATTCAATATCTTTAAGGTTCTCTAAGTTACCAGCGTAAGTAAGTGCATCCAAATTAAAAATTTTGTAATTAGGATATTTTTGCACAAATAATTTTACAACATGAGAACCTATAAATCCTGCACCACCCGTTATTAAAATAGACTTAGACTTCATAATTTCTTATAAATATTATAGCTTTCCAAGAGATATAGCCTATTACTAAAAATATAAATATTAAAACAGGAAAAATAATAGAATACATTTGCTTTATACTCTTATAATTAGTTCCTACATCTTGGAAACTAGACATTGTATCAAAAAAAACATCCTCTTCAACTTTCTGAGCTTCTAAAGCACTCAACTCCTTTTGTAACCCCAGTTGCTTTTCTAGAAGTTCAAACTCTTTAGTCCGTGTCTTTTCTTGAACAAGAAAACCGTCTTTAGACATAGACATAGATTGGCTAGTATCATTATTATTAGATTCTCCTTCCATTACCCCAATGTAAACCTGTTTTAACGAATCTACTTCCTTTAAGGATCTTAAAATTTGAGACTTCCTTATAGATAAAAGAGAATCTCGTTTTTGCATTTTTTTTACTGAATAGGTGTTTGTAAAGGTCGAATTTAGCCCAGACTCTAACGACCTAAAAATATCTTTTTTTCCGGATGTAACCATAATTTCAAAAATATCTCCAGAATATATACTTCTATTCTCTATAAAATCGTCAAAACTTATACCTTGAGCCCTTACACTATCAATAGTTCTAACAAACCTATCATACTCAACAACTCTATCATTCTGAGTTTCTGGACCAGGAGTAATTGTAAATTCTTTTATTTGAGCTGCCGCTTCAGCATCTATTTGAAATATATTCTGAAGTTCATCGATATCTTGCTCACTGATTAAAGCATTATAATAATTTATATTTGTTACTAGTTGAAACTTAGAATCAAAATAAGGTTTAACAAGCATAGAAGACATATAAACAGGTTTTTGAATCTTCTCAATTCCATAGCCCACTATTGCAGCAATTATCATTGCCGCTACAATTATCTTAAAATTATCTACTAGCGCCCTCAATGTATAAATAAAAACAGAAAACACAGCCTTTAATATGGAACCTATAAACTTAAAAAGTCTATCAAAGGCATTCCCTATAAGTTTGAATAACTGCCCTAAATCTACTTCTTCAGATTGTTGCGATTGTGGTAACTCTTTACTCATAATTTTAATTTAATATTTGTTCTAATATGGTTCTTGTTATTAAATATGTTGGTCTTACGCCCGAAGCCCCCAAACCTCCAGAGGCTAATGTAGCTCCAGTTTCTAGAGGGTTATCACTAGCGTAGTATGCATATCGTACTTTTACATCTGGACTTATACTCCCTCTTACTTTAGATGCAGCTTGTATGGCTTTTTGGTAATGTGCACCTTCCATTTCTAAACCTATTACATTCCATGTAGAATTGTAAAAGAATTTCAAAATATCTTTATTTTGAAGCGAAGTGCCTAAAACGGTTATCATAGATCCATCATAAACATTTACTCCTTTTCCTTCTAAATCTTCGCGTTTTAATTCGTTCTCAAAAGGATAGTTATCTGCTGTTCCTTCAAAAATATGTGCCGATGGTATCATAATATCACCTTTGCCCCCTTCTAAAATACCAGCTTTACCCATTATAGATAGAGATTCTACATTCATATGTACTTTCTCTTTTCCTTTAGGTTTATAGGGTTTTAAAAGTTCGTCTATAGTTTCGTAGGCTTGTTCTCCAAAAGCATAATCCATAACTATAATCACGGGTTTCTTTTCTTTTAAAACAGTTTCAGAAACCTTAATATCTAATTTAGAGTGATCTATTTTGCTAGTATCAAATATTTGCACATCAATGTTTGCACCCGATGTATCCTTGATGTAAAACATTCCTTTCTGCAACGCTTCTTTCGAAATTTTATTGCGTAAACTCTCGTTTTCTTTATGACTTAAAGACTCATATACTTCAAATATATCTTTTTTAGCTACGATAGCTTTTAAAGCATTTGGAGTAAAAAGCGTATTCATAACACTATGCATATTAGCACTTATAACATGAATTGGCCTGTCTAATAAATTGTTTTTATGTAATGTTTCTTTAATGGTATTAGACCATATTTCACCATGGATATGATGACCAATACGCTCTCTTAAAACGGGACTAAAAGTAATGGTTCGTTTATTATTCCCAACCAATTCCTCTATGGCTAATTTCCCTAACCAATAAACAATATGCAACAAACGCTCTGGTTGCGCTGTTGTTGCGAATGCATTGTAAACAGAGGTTATTTCTTTAAAAGTTCTTCCTAAAATATTTGCCGTATGTGTTATGGCAACTTCTCGTTCTTCTTGTGTAAATTTCTTTTTAGATAAAACAGCATTTTCTAGTTTTATCCAATCGCGAGTGGTATCACCCTCATCATTAATTAATACACGTGTGCTAATTTTATGCGACTCAACAAAAAGAAAAGTAAGGTGTGTTAAAATATCGTATATCTCAGAGCGACCACGAGTAATTTCAATATTCATTTGCTCATCATCAATACGATAACAATTACGACGTCTTTTTGGTGGAATTATAGGTTCAAAATGCGAATCTCCGTAACCTTCGTCACTGGTTAAATTGATAAACATGCACTCTTCAATACCGATTGGCAATCTATCAATAACATAAAGTAAACCTTCTAATTCGGCTTTTTCATCGCCAATAGAACCATAAATTTCCGGACGTAATAAAAGTAAAGAACTCCTAAGTGTTTCACCAGAAATCCCCATAGGCTTATAAAAACCGCGGTTAAACAAGTGACGCATTGTAATATACAAGCGCTCAATAGCATTCGAGCTTTCCTGTGCTCTCGTTCTTTCGTGATGTTTTTTATTGCTCATAATTTAATTTGGTGGGTCAAAGGTACTATTATTTTAATTAATTTTCTTACTCTAACAAATCAACTATTTTCCTATCGTTTGAAAGCCTCGGTATTTTGTTTTGTCCACCTAACTTCCCTATAGATTTCATGTAGTTTTGAAAACCATCTTTCTCTACTTTTGTGATTTTTAAAGGTTGTAAAACTTTACCTTTTATTAGGTCGAAATAATAACTGTTTTGCAGTTGTAAAGATTGGTCTAATTTTATCGCTAAAGCGGAAAGGTTTTCTGGGTCATTTTCAAACTCAACAAACCATTCATGATAAGGCAATCCATCAGAAGGATTAATTTGAGGTGCTACGGTAAATTCTGAAACACGTATATCGGTATTCGCCGTTGCTTCTTGCATAGCCTGCTCTACTTCTTTACCAATAACATGCTCTCCAAAAGCCGATATAAAGTGTTTTATACGCCCAGAAACAATAACACGGTATGGTTGTATTGAAGTAAATTCAACAGTATCTCCAATATTATAAGCCCACAACCCTGCATTAGACGAAATAATCATAACATAATTTACACCAAGTTCGACAGCGCCAATGGTTATTCGTTTTGGGTTGTCATTAAAAAATTCATCGGCTTTTATAAACTCATAGAATATGCCAGAATTTAATTGAAGCAACATGCCTTTTTCATTCTGTTTATCTTGAAAAGCAAAAAAACCTTCGCTTGCTGGGTAAAGCTCAATACTATCTACTTTTCTTCCGATAAGGTTTTCAAATTTGGCACGATAAGGCTCATAATTAACTCCTCCAAATATAAATAAGTTGAAATTTTTAAAAATATCACCAACCTTTTTTCCTGTCTTTTCTTGAAGTTTCTCAAAATACATTTGTACCCAAGACGGAATTCCAGAAATAATAGTCATATCTTCTGGAAGCGTTTCTTCAACAATAGCATCTACCTTCGTTTCCCAATCGTCTATACAATTAGTTTCTAAAGATGGTAGTCTGTTTTTTTGAAGATATTTAGGGACATAATGAGCCACAATACCTGAAAGTCGACCTAATTGCACGCCATTTTGCTCTTTTAAAATGGGACTTCCTTGCAGAAAAATCATTTTTCCATCCACAAATTTTGCATTCCCCGTTTCATGAATGTACAATAAAATGGCATTTCTTGCTGCCTCCACATGGCTTGGCATACTTTCTTTTGTTATAGGAATATATTTTGCACCAGAAGTAGTTCCTGAGGTTTTTGCAAAGTATAACGGTTTCCCGGCCCAAAGAATATCTTTTTCACCAGCAACCACTCGTTCTACATAAGGTTTTAAGGCTTCGTAATCTCGAACAGGAACGCGTTTTACAAAATCTGTGTGTGTGTTTATGCTAATAAAATCGTGATCCTTACCAAATTGAGTTGCCCTTGCTTGGGCAATTAACTCCTGAAACACTTTTTCTTGAGTTTCCACTGGGTTATTACTCCATTTTTGAATGGATTTAAAAACACGTTTTGCAAAGGGTTTTGCTAATGCAGCTTTTAATGAAAACATATTTATTTTGAATGCGTTTTAAACCAATTAATAATTAAACTATCCCGTTTGTAAGCTAAATTTTAAAAAATACAGTGCAATTTTTCAAACTATTAAAGTATGGTAATTTAGTAAAAATATTTTGGTTACTCATATTAAATTTATCCTTAATAAATTAAGCTTCTACCATTATTTTCATTCTACAAATAGCTAGTTTTTAAGGGCAAAATAGAGCGTTTTTTTAAAATTTCAAATAAAGAAAATAACATACAATTTATAAGGCTCAAAAACATAGTTTAAACCGAACACCTTACTATTTAAAATCTATAAAATTTGTTGGATTAATAGGATACCCATCGTTCCAAAGCTCAAAATGTAAGTGTGGCCCGGTAGATAACTCACCAGTATTTCCGGCTGTAGCAATTACTTCGCCTGCTTTTACTAAATCACCTTGTGCTTTTGTTAAACTTGCATTATGCTTGTACACAGAAATTAATCCATAACTATGCTCTATAATGGCAACATAGCCGGTACTTGCTGTCCATTCTGCAAAAATCACAATACCATCGGCAGTCGCTTTAATAGGTGTGTCTTTCGCTACAACAATATCTACGGCATAATGTTTTTCTTTTACATTATAAGGAGCGCTAATAGTGCCGCTTGCAGGAGGAAATAATATAAAATTGGTAGCTGATGTTGCCGACTCAAATAAATTATACTTATCTTCCTTGTCCACCTTTTCACGCAGTAAAGAATCGGCTGGTGAAGGATTTAAATCTACCTCACTAGCTTCTAACTGAACAGCCTCTATAATCGAGTCTTTATTAAAGTCTGAGGGGCTTAAGTCGCCTTTTAAAACCTTTTTGATAGAAGCGTAATATAGCTCGTTTACCGAAATAGATTTCTGCAGCGAATCTGTTTTATAATTCAATTCGGTTGCTTTCTTTTTTAATGCTGTTGAAGAATAGCCTGGAATATATTCCCTAAGCGGTGTAAATGCAATTAAAGCATAGGTTGCTGCTACTAAAAATATAGTAGATAGCGATATTAAAACAAAGACATTTAAACGTGTTAATTTAAGTGATAAGCGCTCCTCAAATGTGTTTTCATTAAGGATAACAAGCTTGTACCTATCTAGCAGTTTACGTTTTATTTTCTTTGGTTTTTTCTTTTTTTCTTTCATGTTAAAACAAAAATAAATAGAATTTATTAAGTAATTACAAATTCAACTATTTAAATACGTGTTTGGCAATATGCTAAAGTTATGTTTAAAACGATGTTATTTAAGTTTAATTATTAACTTTGCAAAACAAAATTAAAAGTTATGATATTATCAAACATATTTTTAGGAATGATTGGGGCTCCACAAATTATTTTAATTGTAGTGGTGGTTTTACTTTTATTTGGAGGTAAAAAAATACCTGAATTAATGCGCGGACTTGGTAGCGGAATTAAAGAATTTAAAGATGCTAGCAAAGAAGAAGACACAGCAAGTAACAAAAAAGAATAAAACTAATTTTAGTTTAAAAAAAAGACCAACATTTTGTAAAATGTTGGTCTTTTTTTATGCCCGTTTTTTACGGCCTATTTTATTTTAACCGATCTAATAATGGCTTCAAGCTCTAACATATAATTACGTTTTTCTACAGATGGCGCAAAAGCAAAACCTTCAATAACAACCCAACGTTTATTAATTTTATCTTCAATAGCATAATTAATAAATGGTCCGCCCATAAAATCAGCCTTTAAATCCCATAATCCTTTAGTTTCCAAAGCGGGTTTATTATCTACAATAGTTTCACCGTGAAAAGGCGTATACGCGTTCTCGGTAATCATATACGATTCTATTTTATCTCCGTTTGCCTTTAACTCCCCATCTTGCCTTCCGCGAATGTAAAGCTCGCCAACAGAATCTCTTACTTTTATTATTTGATTCACAACACTATCATTCCTTTTAATAGCATCGTACGGCAAACTATAAATCATTAAGTTATTAGTTCCGGTTGTTATTTCTTTTCTTACCCAAAAGAAATTATCACTTTGTTTTGCAATTCTATATATTGAAGGAAACTCAATGGTTAAGCCAAGTTTTTCTTCTATAACTGTATGCGTGTGTTGTGATTTACTCATTTGGCGCAAACGCTCGTTAAGCTCCACGTTTCTAAAAGTTTCAATAATTTTATCTGCATTTGCATTAAGCGTACTAACAATTTCTTCTCGAGTTTTTCCCGAAACAGTAATTACTTTTTGAGGCTTAGCATATACGTTATCCGTAAATTTTATCCCAGCGTCTTTGTTTGGAACTATTTTTAAAATCGTTCTATTTTTGGTTACAAATCCAGAAAAAACAGAGGCAGGAATTTGACTTACAGAAAACATAGGTTCATCTTGCGGAAGCCCGTAAATAGGTGTACCTAATATATTTCTAATAGACTCGCCAACGCTACCATCCCATAATTCGTTTCCTAAAACCACTGAAACATGGCTTATATTCCCAGAGGAATCTGGTAACATAGATTCATCTGAGGTTTTCTTATCGCCACAAGACACTAATAATATTAAAGCCACGGCAGAAAAAATAATTTGTCGCATAATGATATTTGATTTTTTAAAGTTTTGCTATTTTAAGTTTCATACCTATTTTTAATTTACTACCACTAATACCGTTCCAATCTTTAATATCTTGAATAGAAACTTCAGGAAATTTTTGAGAAATGCTCCATAGTGAATCTCCATCGCTTACCGTATAGTAAATAACCTCACCATTAATAGGTTTTGTTTTAACCACAACCTTTGGTGCAACTGATGCAGAACTATTAGGTTTTTTAGGAAAAATAGTTAATCGCTGTCCTATTTTTAAGCTATTACTTCGAAGTCCATTCCAGCGCTTTATATCACTAACTCTAACGGCATACATTCTAGAAATTTTCCCTAAATAATCACCAGATTTTACACGGTAGGTAATTTTATCATCTGCCTTAAAAAACTGAGGTAGCGGTTTTTCCCTTTTTTCAAATTCCGCTTTAGCGTAAGCATAAATAGAATCTTCATTATTTACAAAGGTTCCTATAACTTCGTTTGGCAGTCTTAAACTATAATTTTCCTCTTTAATAAAAGGTACAACATCTAATTTATATGAAGGATTTAAAAACTGTAATTTCTCTATTGGCACACTAGTAACTTCAGATACTTGATCTAAGGTTATCATGCGTTTTACATGAATAGTATCTGTTTCAAAATAAGCAATTTCAGGCTTATACTTTGTAAACCCATGCTCTTCTGCATATTCAAAAATATACATGTTTGCTAAAAAAGCAGGCAAATATCCAGCAGTTTCACGCGGTAAATTATGACGAATATTCCAATAATTTCTATAACCTCCAGAACGCCTAATAGCTTTAGAAACATTACCTGGACCAGAATTATAAGCCGCTAAAGCTAAATCCCAATCACCAAAAATACGGTACAAATCTGAGAGATATTTAGACGCTGCAATTGTAGATTTTATAGGGTCGCTACGTTCGTCTACATAACTACTTACATTTAAGCCATACTGCTTTCCAGTAGCGAACATAAACTGCCATAAACCCGTAGCACCAACTCTAGATTTTGCTCTTGGTTTTAATGCCGACTCTACAATGGCTAAATATTTAATTTCTAACGGAATATTTTGATTATCTAACTCGCGCTCGAACATTGGAAAATAAAATGCACTTGCCGTGATTAAAGTTTGCAAATGACGCCTTCTGTGCTTTAAATACGATTTTATAACACTTTCTAAAGATGGATTGTACTCCACATTAAAAGGTGTGCGCGCATCTAGCCTTTTTAAGCGTGCTTTTAATGTATCTGTAGATAACTCTGGGTAATCGACAGGATCGTACTTTAACTCGCTTACAGACTTATAAATGGTATCATAAAGCGAATTACTGTAAAGCTCCTCAAACCACCTTTCATCAATTCTAGCCGCAAACGGATCATCCTTTAATGTTTTAAAAGATGAACTATCCTTCAACACTAAAATTTCTTTAACTCCTTGTGCTGTTTTATCTATTAAAGAATCTTGCATAACACTTGGCAACTGAACAAGAGAATCTTTAATTTTTATAGCTTCTACCAAAGTAGAATCCACTTTTTGAGCATAGCAAAAGCTAATATTAAAGGTAAATAAAACTATGTAAAATCGAAAATTCATAAAATATGTTCAGCTCGCTATTTAGCGATGTTATGGCTAAAGTCGTGTTTTTTTATGAGAATTAGAAAACTAAATATTAATTACTTTCTAATTCTGAAAAAACAAAGACCTTTTAAAGGTACATAAACACTACAAAACCATCTTCTTAATGGCAATACAAATACCAAACTAAACCAAAATATTTGAGCAAAAAAAATCACCTTAGCTCCTTATAGTAGAAAGAAAACCAAGATGATTTTTTATTTTATTAAATATATACGTTCTCTATTCTAAAATAGCAGCAATACCAGGAAGTGTTTTTCCTTCTAAGCTTTCTAGCATAGCACCACCACCTGTACTTACGTAACTTACTTTATGTTCAAAACCGAATTGCTTAACAGCAGCAACAGAGTCTCCTCCACCAACTAAAGAAAACGCTCCTTTTTTAGTAGCTTCGGCAATAGAATTTCCTAACTCGATAGTTCCAGCAGCAAAACTCTCCATTTCAAAAACACCTAATGGTCCGTTCCAAAGTATAGTTTTACATTGCATTACAACATCATGAAATTGTTTTCTAGATTTTGGTCCAGCATCAACACCTTCCCAACCATCAGGAATTTCATTAATATCTACTGTTTGCGTGTTTGCATCGTTACTAAAATCATCTGCCGCAACTGTATCTACAGGAATATGAATTTGAACGTTTTTTTCTTTAGCTTGCTTTAAAATATCTAAAGCCAAAGGCATTTTATCATCCTCACAAATAGAATTACCAATTTTACCACCTTGTGCTTTTACAAAAGTGAATGCCATACCACCACCAATAATAAGGTGATCTACTTTATCTAAAATATTTTCTATAATAGTAATTTTAGACGATACTTTTGCACCACCAAGAATAGCCAAAACAGGTTTTTCTCCCGTTTCCATGACTTTATTAATACTTTCTATTTCTTGCGCTAATAAGCTACCAAAACATTTTTTACCTTCAAAAAACTGAGCAATAATAGTTGTAGAGGCATGCGCACGGTGTGCAGTACCAAAAGCATCATTAACGTAAATATCACCTAACTGAGATAGTTTTTCAGCAAAATCTTTATCGCCAGCCGTTTCTTCTTTATAAAAACGTAAGTTTTCTAATAATAAAACTTGCCCTGGTTCTAAGTTTGCCGCAGCGGCTTCAACATCTGCCCCAACACAATCTGCTGCCATAATAACTTCAACACCTAAAATATCTTCAACTTTACTAGCGATATGCTTTAATGAAAATTCATCTTGAAAACCTTTTGGACGACCTAAGTGAGACATTAGAATACAGCTTCCACCATCTTCTAAAATTTTAATAATTGTTGGTTTTGCAGATACAATTCTAGTAGCATCCGTAACTTCAAACTTATCATTTAAAGGCACATTAAAATCTACACGAATTAATGCTTTTTTATTCTCGAAATTAAAATCGTTAAGCGTTTTCATTTTATTTATATGTTTTAATTTTTAACTATTTGATTCACAAATGTAACTAAATAAACAGCCATTTAAAACGTGTTTTTTCACGAAAACGATATAGCGAAGCGATAATTTTAAAAAACTAGAATTCTGATGCCGAGATCCTAACAGTTTTCATAGATATTCATAGATAAATAATAAAAAAATATCTAAATTTTATGTAGGTTTGTTACATGCTTTTTAAAGATGTTTTAGGTCAAGATCACATAAAAAACCATTTAACCACTAGTGTTGATAATGGACGGATTGCCCACGCGCAATTATTTGTAGGTAACGAAGGCTCGGGCACATTACCCATGGCCATCGCTTATGCGCAATACTTATTATGCTCAAATTCCGGAGGAGAAAACAACTCTGGAAATGAAGCTTGTAATCTAAAATTTAATAACATTTCTCATCCCGATTTACATTTTGCTTTTCCTGTAACTACCAGCGATAAAGTAAAAAGTAAACCCGTTTCTAGTTTTTACTTAGAAGAATGGAGAAAACTTTTAAAAGAACAACCTTATGGAAACCTATTTGACTGGTACAAACTACTTGGTGTAGATAACAAACAAGGCCAAATTGGTGTAGATGAAGCATTAAATATTGTAAAATCGCTTACATTAAAATCTTACGAAGGCGGTTATAAAGTAATGCTTATTTGGATGGCAGAAAAAATGAACGGTGCCTGCGCCAACAAACTTCTAAAACTGATAGAAGAGCCACCAAACAAAACTGTTTTTATATTAATTGCTGAAGAAGAAGAGCAAATTATAAACACCATACGTTCTCGTTGCCAAATTTTGCATTTTCCACCACTAGCCGAAGATGTTATTGTAGAAGCTTTAGTAAATCAATTTAATATTGACAGAAACGAGGCTATAAAAATAGCTCACCAAAGCAACGGGAATTATAATAAAGCATGCGATCTAGTATACCAAGATACTGAAGATAACCAGTTTGAAACTTGGTTTATTATGTGGATTCGTAGTGCCTTTAAAGCCAAAGGTAACAAGGCTGCTATTATAGATTTAATTTCCTGGAGCGAAGATATTGCTAAGACAGGTCGTGAAACTCAAAAGCAATTTTTAAACTTTTGCTTAGATTTTTTCAGACAAGCTTTACTACTCAATTATAAGGCTGATGATTTGGTGTTTTTTGAACCAAAATCTGAGAAATTTAAACTAGAAAACTTTGCTCCTTACGTACATGGCAATAATATTATGGATATTAGTAATGAGCTTCAAGATGCCATTTACCATATAGAACGTAACGGAAATTCTAAAATTATACTTACCGATTTATCCATAAAATTAACTCGATTACTGCACAAAAAAGCAGATTAACAACGCTCTAAAACTATTAAGTTTACTACATAAAAAAGGCCTCTTAATTTTATTTAAGAGGCCTTTTTTGTTCTATAATTTAAAACTTATTCTGCTTTTTTATAATCAGCGTTTATAGCTTCAACAATAGTTTTAGTAAGGTCACTTTTCTCATCGCCATACATTACTGTAGCAGCAGCTTCGCTAGTTCCTAAAATATAGTTGTAACCGTTTGTTTTACCGTAAGCACCAACAAAATCTTTAACCTTTACAATTACAGAATCGATATCTGCTTGAAAAGCTTGTGTTAATTGCTGTTGTTCTACTTGCATTTGTTGTTGTAACTGTTGTTGTTTTTGCTGTAAACCAGTCATTAACTCTTCGGCTTTTTTCCTATTGCTTCTAGCAATTCTTTGCGCTTCGGCTTGTGTTTTTTGAGCTTCTGTTTGAAAAGCTAATCCAATGCTATCTGCTCTTTTTCTAAAAGCTTCATCTTTAGCTTTGTATTTTGCTTCTAAATCAATTTTTTCTTGATAATCATTAATAACGACTCCGTTATCTACAAATCCAATTTTATTTGGTTTTTCACAAGATGCTAAAACAAGCATCGCGATGGCAACATAAAGTATGTTCTTCATTTTTATTTTTTTTGATTAGATTTTGGTTAATTTTTTTAATCCGAACAAATGTAATAAAGTAAGCATTAAAACGACACGTAATTATTCGGATTTTAACATATAACGAAAACTTATACCGATTTAGCGTCTAAATAAATAATTACTATTAAAAACAGCTTCATATAAAGCGATTTAAGCTGTTTTTAAAAAACCGCCTTACATTTAGACATTACACCTATAAATCATTTAAATTAAATAGCTAAAAATAATTTTTAGCTATTTTTTATGATATAAATTAGTGAAGAAGCCTCTTTTGAGCTTAAATATTCCAAATTAGAACGCAACCCGTACCAAAATCCTTTTACCGGATTCATCTTGCCTGTTTTATATTTTTCAGAAAGCATACTCACGTAAAACGCATCAAACAACATGGGTTTTGTTTTTACAACACCCATACTCTGTTTAGAAACTAACTTTGAAATAGAATCTTGATTAAAATGCCAAAGATGTCGAGGCACATCAAATGCTGCCCAAAATTCTTTATAATGTTTTGCATCAAAACTTTTGTAGTTAGGAACAGCAATAAGTAAAGTTCCGTTGTCTTTTAAAAGTCCTTTAAAAGTTTTTATATGATCTTCTAAACTTGGTAAATGCTCTAAAACATGCCAAAGCGTAATAACATCAAATTGTTTTAATTCAAATTTTTGAAGTTGTTCTGTATTAAAAACAGACTTGTTTGTTTTACTATTTGCTATACCCCTAGCCTCTTTGTTTGGTTCGATACCAGAAACCAACCAACCATTTTGTTGTGCAGTTTGTAAAAAATCGCCCGTACCACAACCAACATCTAAAAGTTGTTTTGTTTCGGAAGAAAAAGAATTAATAAGTTTCAATTTCTTTTTAAGAGAAATACTTCTCACTAAATGATACACCTTTTCGAAGGCATTTCTCTTAGAATCGGTATGTGAAATATAATTTTCACTTTGATAATATTCCGGTAATTTATCTGAAGTAGGTTGTGGTGTAGTTTCTAAAAAACCATACTCTGAGTTTTCTATTAACTCAAATTCTTCTCCAGAAACAGAATAATCTTTTACTTTTAAGTACTTATTTGCTAATTGATTTTTTACCACGAACCACGTAATTTATTTAATTGACATTTAAAAAACGATTGCTTCTATAAACATTTGAAGCCTCTTTTCTTATTTATTTTAACAGATTAATGTTGAAATTAAAACTATTTTAAGATTTAAAAACGCTTCTTTTATTTAGTTTTTCACCTTAAAACCACATCGATATTTTAATAAATCTCTTAATAAAATTGAATATTTCATATCTCTTTTAAAGCTTTAAAACAAACATCAAAACCGAATTCAATAAACTAATTCAATACAAAACCTCAATATCATTTTGCAAAACAGCACGCTTTTTTAGATTTATATTGAAATTTATCATTCCTGAAATTAAGAAATCATTTGTTTTATTTTCTATAAAAACCAATAACATTTCATTAAAATTCTTCTTAGCCTTTTTATAAGTTTTATAAAAACAGCCTTCTATTTTCAGAGAATCCGATTAAAAAACCGATAGCTTTTTTAATCTTTTATATTCCGATTATTGTGTTCTAAAACTCTATAAACACCTAAAACATCAAAACCAAAACCCAACATGTTCCACGTGGAACGTTAAAAAACGCCATTTAATTTTACTAAAATAACTTTTCTTTAAAACCATTATTATGAATTATCTTCCCATATAAACCAATAAAACAGAAATATCATTTGGAGAAACTCCACTAATTCTTGACGCCTGAGATACGGTTGCAGGTTGTACTTTTTTAAGTTTTTCACGAGCTTCTAAGCTCATAGATTTAATCTGAGAGTAATCAAAATTAGCAGGTATTTTTACATATTCTAAACGCGATAACTTATCTGCATTAACTTTTTCCTTTGCAATGTATCCAGAGTATTTAACCTGAATTTCGGTCTGCTCTATAACTTCCCTATCCAGATTATTATCTTGAATATACGCCTCTACACTTTCCACTTTACGTACATCTTCCATTTCCACATTAGGTCTAGCGAACACTTTAAAAAGCTTTCCAGACTGATTAACAACAGCTGAATTCTTAGACTCTAATATAGGATTTATTTCTTCTGGCTTTACACTTTGAGTTTCAAAAAAGTTTACGAATTTAGCAGCAGCATCGTGCTTTTCTTCCATACGTTTTAAACGTTTTTCAGAAGCTAAACCTAACTCAAATCCTTTTGGAGTTAACCTAATATCTGCATTATCCTGACGTAACAGTGTTCTGTATTCGGCACGAGATGTAAACATTCTATAAGGCTCTTCTGTTCCTTTAGTAATTAAATCATCAACCAAAACACCTATATAAGCTTCGTCTCTTTTTAAGGTAAAAGCATCTTTCTCTTGCGTTTTTAAGCTCGCATTTATACCAGCCATTAAACCTTGAGATGCCGCTTCTTCATACCCTGTAGTTCCGTTTATTTGTCCTGCAAAATACAAACCTTCTACCAACTTAGTTTCTAGTGTATGCTTTAACTGTGTAGGTGGAAAATAATCGTATTCAATAGCATATCCCGGTCTAAAGAACTTCACGTTTTCAAAACCAACTACACCACGTAAAGCCTTAAACTGAACATCTTCTGGCAGCGATGTAGAGAAGCCATTTACATAAACCTCACAGGTATTCCAGCCTTCCGGTTCAATAAATAATTGATGACGATCTTTATCTGCAAAGCGATTAATTTTATCTTCAATAGAAGGACAATAACGCGGTCCTAAACTTTTAATTCTACCATTAAACATTGGTGATCTATCAAACCCTTCACGAAGCAAATCATGCACTTCAAGACTTGTGTAAGTCATGTAACAAGAACGTTGTTTTTCCAAAGGTTTTGTAATATCTAAATAAGAGAATTTCTCTGGGTTTACATCTCCAGGTTGTTCAAGCATTTTAGAATAATCTAAACTACGACCATCAACTCTTGGAGGTGTTCCAGTTTTCATTCTACCAGATTCAAAACCTAATTCTTCAAGCTGTTCTGTAATTCCAGTTGCAGCTCTTTCACCTGCTCTACCTCCACCAAAATTTTTATCTCCGATATGAATTAAGCCATTTAAAAAAGTGCCATTTGTAAGCACAACAGATTTAGCTTTTATACTAATTCCTAAAGAGGTTTTTACACCAACCACTTTATGATTTTCTACAATTAAACTAGAAACCATATCTTGATAAAAATCAAGATTAGGCGTTCCTTCTAAAAGCATTCTCCAGTCTTCTGCAAAACGCATTCTATCACTTTGAACTCTCGGGCTCCACATTGCAGGTCCTTTAGATTTATTCAACATTTTAAATTGAATAGCCGATGTGTCGGAAACAATTCCACTATACCCCCAAGCGCATCTATCTCCCGAACTATTTGCCCCTTAGCAATACCACCCATCGCTGGATTACAAGACATCTGAGCAATGTTTTGCAAATTCATGGTAGCCAACAGTGTTTTACTACCCATATTAGCAGCAGCAGCAGCGGCTTCGCTTCCTGCGTGCCCAGCACCAACAACTATAACATCATAAACATCATTAAACATGCTTTTTCTTTTTTTAACTTGTAGTGTTCCACGTGGAACATAAATATTTTTATATTGAAATCAATAAACCAAAACCGCAGTTTCTACTTGATTAGGTTTAAATAATACTCTTCTTTTTCTCGCATCAAACTAGCGTCTGATTCTGTTTTATCTTTGTATCCACAGTAATGCAAAACACCATGAACAATAACACGTTTTAACTCGCTATCAAACTCCACTTCAAAATCCTTAGCATTATCAATTACCCTTTCTACAGAAATAAATATATCACCTTGAACAATTTTACCAACAGAATAATCAAAACTAATAACATCTGTTAAAGTATCGTGATCCAAAAATTCTACATTCAATTTATGTAAATATTCATCATCACAAAACACATAGTTTATCTCTTCTAATTTAAAACCTTCATTAGAAATTGCATCTATTATCCATTGAGAAACCACCTCTTCTTCCTCTAAATTAAAATCTGTTTCGTAATTAAAATTAATCATTGCTTTGCTTAAAATATTCTTGAACCTTCTCTTTGTAAATTTGCTGCAAAGGTAAGGTTTGTCTATTCAATATTTCAGTAGTATTAAAATATTGTTTAGCGGTAGGTATTTGGTTATTAGAATTGTTGTTAAACTCATTAGTATTAGATTCAGATTCCCGCTTATTATCTTCACCTTGCTTAAAACTAGCCTTATCTAATTTAAGTAACTGATGCTTTAACTGCATCATTTTCTGAAGCGTTCTATTATTAAAACCTTTATTCAATAATTCTAATTCTATATCTTCCATTTGTTTAACTAACTTATCTCCATTACCACCTTTACCAAACTTACCTTCCTTATTTAGTTGCTCTTCTAAAGCTTGACGTAATTCTTGCTGCTGTTGATAAATTTTAAAAAGCTCACCATTTAAATCTTCACTCATTCCGCCTTCACCTTCTCCCTGTTGCTTGCCGTTATCTCCTTTACCTCCATCGCTTTTCTTACCATCCTTTTTACCTTCACCTTCTTTTTTTCCCTCACCATCTTTAGACTCTCCTTCTTGTCCTTTTTTCATTCCTTCCTGCATCATTTTATTAAGTTGCTCTTGGCTCATAATGATATCTGGTAATTGCATATCCCCATCTTGACCTTTACCCATAGACATGCTCATGCTCTCTTGCATATTATCTAATACATCACTAAGAATATTTGCTAAATTATTAGCGGCGGTTACTACAAATTGTTGATTGGAGACACCTTGATACAATCTATTCTCTGCAAGTAAATCCATAGCACGATCTATATTATAATAAACCTCTGTAATTTCCTTGTTTACAGTTTCAGATATTTTTGGTTGACGCAGAGATAATGCAAACAAACTATCGTCTACATGTTCGAAATTCTCCTTTAAATTATTTTGCTTTTTTAAATATGAAGCGAATTTAGCATGGTTAACCTCAATAGATTTAAAATTATTCATTAGAGCTTCTTGATCGAAAGAAAATAAAACCAAGTTATCTAAAACCTGGCGAAGCATTTCAATGTCTTCTTGCATTTGATCGCCTTGCATGCCACTGACAGCGGCACCCATTTGCTGACTCATCTGCTTCATTTTTTTGGCTGCTTTCTTCTGACTATCCTTAGCGTCTTTTGAGTTTTGATCTTTACCTTCCTTTGGTTCGCCATTTGGTTTTTGGCCAGCCTGTTCCTGTTCTTTTTTATCTAAAGCCTCCGATGCTTTTTTCTGCTCATTATCTACCTCCTTTTCATCCAACTTATCCCTAGGAATCTCTATTGGCTTCTTAAGAGATTTACTTTCTTCTTCTAATTTTTTAATATCTTCCTTAAACTTTTCAAATTCGTTATTTAAATCATCCTGCTTTTCTTTGGTGTTTTCTTCATCCGTTTTGTTAGCCAATTTTTCTTGATCTATCGCCAACTTCATTAAATCCTCCTTTAGTTTCTCAAGCTTTTTCTCAACGTAGAATCGTTTTGTTAACTCGAGTAATTGTTGCAGACTTTTTTTCTTGTTTTTGTTTTGCTTAGCAAGCTCATCTAACTTCTGTACTAAATCATCTTTTCTTATTTTTTCTTGAAGATGCTTTAATTGCTCAAGCAGCTTTTCATCTTCTTTTAATTTCTCCTCATTCTCTTCTAAACGCTTTTTTAAGTCTCCCTTAAATTCATCTTCTTTTGGATTATCCTTTTGAAAATCTTCCAAATTATCTTTTAACTTCTTATTGAAATTTTTCATCATTTCGTCCTGCTCTTTCTGGCGCTTAAAAAAAGATTCCAATTTCTTTTTGTCGTTAAAATTTAAATTCGACTTTTCTTTTTGAGTTTTAGTAACCTCTTGCAATTGCTTCTCTTGCTTTTCAAAATTTTGTAGAGATTTATTCAGATCCTGAATATTTTCTTTCTGTTCTTTTAATTGTTTTTGATCTTCTTCCTTTTTTGTGCGTTTTCTATAAGAAAAAACCTTACTTTTTGTACTTTTAAACCTATTAACTAAATCATTATCAAATACTTGAAAATACAAATTATAAGCAATACCCTCTTCAATATTTAAATTATTAGGAAAAGCACTTATAAACTCCGAAATATTAGAATTTGAAATAGGAATATTTTCTGTCTGCTTATTTTTTTCATAGTCAGATGGATAATAAACCAACTGTAATTTACTAAAACCATAATCGTCGCTTACTTGTCCATAAAAATATAAACTTTGCAAATCGACAGAATCTGTTTCAACTTTTAGTTTTAATTCTGGAAATTCATCTTTAACAACATTTATATTAAACGCTAGGTTCTCATAATTTGTTAAATCGGCGTTGCTCGTGCTTAGCGTATATGAGAAATTTTTAAAAATTTTTCGTTTTACGCCAAATATGCCAGGAGCCGATTTTTGGAAACTTATAGTGTCTTTAGAAAATAAATTAACAGAAGTAGTCGATTTTGTTTTTAACTTCCAAATAATTTCCGTTCCCTCAGGCACCATGGCATTACCCGTACTTTTTAAAGTTTCAGTTTTTTTCCTGGTATGGCTTGGAAAATCTAACACCATTTCAAAATCTAAAAGAGAAGGCACCTCAACAACATTTATAGTATACGGTTTTGATGTTACCTTATTTCCAGATAACTGAAAATTAATTTCTGTTTTAGGCTGCGGAAAAATATACTCAAACTCCCCTATTCCTTTTTGTTGTAAAAAATACGTTTCGTTATTATAAATAATTTGAGCACTTTCTGGCATAACCTCGCCAGCCGTTTTTACAATGAGTTTAAAATCTTTATTTTCTATGGCATTTAAATTTTCGTTCACCACAAAAAACTGAAACGGCGCAGGTGGTTCGTAAGCTGTTTTATAATTTACAACACGTGTATAACTATCGCTAAACCAATTAAAATTTCCTGTAAAAAAAGTAAGTAATAAAATTAAAACTGGAATAGCCGCATACTTTAAATACCCAAGATTCTTCTTTAAGTTTATAGCAAGCTTAAAGGGAATTGGATTTAACTCTAAAGATTTTTGATCGATACTCGCTAGTAACAATTCCGATTTAGAATCGCTCTCGTTAAGCTGTAATACATTCAATAACTTATCGTTAACCTCTGGAAAATGTTCTCCAATTAATTTTGATGCTTCTTTATAGTTAATCCCTTTTTGAAGTTTAAATAATTTAGCCAATGGTAACACAATAAACTTACCAAGTAAGGCCAATTCTACAGCAATAAATAACCAAAATAAAACACTACGCGCCGTGGTATTTAACCACAACACATACTCAATAAAAACTGTAAATAGAAAATACAACAAGCCTATTGCAAAAAATAGAATAATCCCTTTAAGCAATTCATTAGTGTAAAATCGTCTAATAAATGCCTCTAACTTGTGCTGTATATTTTTAAAATTATCCATGTGTTTCTAAAAACTATTCGGTACTAACGTATTAACCCACTAAACTACAATTTTATTTTTTACAAGGTTTATAATTAGTTGTTAATTGTATCTTTGTTGCAAATCTTGAAACAAAACTTAGTTTTTAAAGGTTAAAACCGTTTCTATTAACACTTAAATATAAAAATTTAAGCTTTATTATAAATTACAAAATGACCAAAAATGTTCGTGTGCGTTTTGCACCAAGCCCAACAGGACCTTTACATATTGGAGGTGTGCGTACAGCCCTATTCAATTATTTATTTGCAAAAAAACACAATGGAACTTTTATTTTAAGAATAGAAGATACCGATCAAAACCGCTATGTAGAAGGTGCAGAACAATACATTATTGATGCTTTAAATTGGTGCGGAATGCCTTTTGATGAAGGCCCTGGAACCAATGAAAAATTTGGTCCATACCGCCAAAGCGAACGTAAACCTCTTTATAAAGCTTACGCTGAAGAATTAATTGCTTCAGGAAATGCATACTACGCTTTTGATACGGCCGATGAGCTCAATTTTCATAGAACCGATCATGAAGCTAACGGAAAAACTTTTATCTATAACTGGCATAATCGCTTGAAATTAAGCAATTCTTTGTCGCTTAGCGCAGAAGAAACTCAAGCTAAATTAGATGCTGGTGACGATTACGTTATCCGTTTTAAAAGTCCGCAAGATGAAACACTCCACCTAAAAGATATTATCCGTGGTGATATAAAAATTGATACAAACGTTTTAGATGATAAAGTTCTGTTTAAAAGTGATGGTATGCCAACTTATCATTTAGCAAATATTGTAGACGATCATTTAATGGAAATCTCTCATGTTATTCGTGGTGAAGAGTGGTTACCATCTTTGGCACTGCACTACCAATTGTATAAAGCTTTTGGATGGGATGCACCAAAATTTGCACACTTACCTCTAATTTTAAAACCAACCGGAAAAGGAAAATTAAGCAAGCGTGATGGTGACAAATTAGGTTTCCCTGTTTTTCCATTATTATGGGAAGACCCAAAAAATCACGAAATTTCTAGAGGCTATAAAGAAGACGGATATTTTGCCGATGCCATGGTAAACTTCCTTGCATTTTTAGGTTGGAATCCAGGAACGGAACAAGAAATATTTTCATTAGATGAATTGGTTGCTGCTTTCGATTTAAAGAAAGTAAACAAATCTGGAGCTCGTTTTGATCCAGATAAAATTAAATGGTTTAACCACCATTATATGCAAGAACAAAACAACGATGAATTAGCAGAAATGTTTAAAGCATCGCAACCAGAATTAGCAGAAATAGACGAAAGTTACATAGCGATGTCTATTAATTTAATAAAAGAACGTGCTACTTTCGTGAGCGATTTTTGGAATTTAAGTCACTTCTTTTTTATAGCACCAAGAGTATATGATGAAAAGGCCTCTAAAAAAGCTTTAAAAGAAGGTACCGACGACCTAATGAAGCAACTTATAGCCATTTTAAGCACTAATACCGACTTTTCTGTTGAAACACTACAAAAAGAGGTAAAAGGATGGATTACAACTAACGAAATCAGTTTTGGAAAAGTAATGATGCCTTTACGTTTAGCTCTTGTTGGCGCTTTACAAGGTCCTGATGTTTTCGATATTATATACATGATTGGAAAAAACGAAACCGTTAAGCGTATTGAAAACCTAATTGCTACAATATAAGTATAGGTTTCCTTCAAATAAAAAAGGGTTCTAAATAGTTTTAAAACTATTTAGAACCCTTTTTTATTAATAATTACTTTCTTAATGCTTCAACGGAATCACCATATTCCAAGTATTTTCAAACTTCCAAGCTTCTGACCCATTACCAACTGCAGCAAATAAGTGTGTAGGTTTTCCATCTTCAACTAAAACAAAAGGACGCTCAAAATGATTTTGATGCGATGTAGATCCATCATCCCATAATACATCACGACTGTATGCTTTTACATTTTCGAATAAGTTCCATTTTACACCATCTTTAGACCAAATATGGATGCCGCCGCCTTCTTCTCCGCAAATTTCACCTGAGCGATCTTTCATAACGCCTTCGTATCTATCGCCTGCCCACCAAATATATGGATCTTCAACATCTACATGGCTATTGCCCGGAGTTTCAAACCTAAAAACCGGTTCTTCACTTAAGCGTTTGTACTCTCCTTTTGGGCTATCTGCCATAGCAACACCCAACAATAATGGTGGCTTCGGCGTTACAGAAGACTTATACATTAATAGAATTTTACCGGTTTTTGGATCTACTGCTGGCGACGGATTAGAGGTAATTGTAGCATCCCAATGTTCTGGTCTAGGTTCTATAACGGGTTTATCAACGCGTTCCCAAGGGCCGAAAATAGAATCACTAATAGCCAAACCAACTCGTTTATTTAACCAAGCCGCGTTCCAATCATAACCATCTGGTTTTGGATTATCTTTTGTAGGTTGATCAAAATCGTAAGTTGTTCCAAAATGATATAATAAATACTTGTCTTTATACTTTACAATTCTTGGGTTGTGCGTACACATTCCATCGAAAAATTCCTTTCCACGAACTGGAAGCACAACTTCTTGAAACTCGTAAGGTCCAACTGGTGTATCGGCCACAGCACGAACCACTTCAGAATTTGTAACCCAATTACCAAAACCTACATCTTTAGACCATCGTGATGCAAACATATGGTATTTACCATCTTCACCTTTTATAACGGACGATCCCCAAATCCAATACTTATCATCACGAAAACCACCACCTATTGGTGCAGGTAAAACACGATTAATAAACGCTTCGGGAGTTTGATTACTCGACATACAAGATAATAAACCTACCGATGATAAAGCGACAGACCCTTTAATAGTAGTTTCAATAAATGTTCTTCTTTTCATTTTAATTTTTTATAATTTAAAACATAATTACAGCACCCAAAACTAGCATATTTTGGTTTCCTTTAAAACGAGAATCTCCACCAGAAAAGTCTAAGTTTTGATTTTCAATTTTATTAAGAATATTAGTGAATCCGTAAATATATTGAGCTTTAAGTTTAAAGTTATTTATTCCAACCGAAGCACCTACCGCCCCATTAAAATTAAATTGTGAAATATTTGTAATATCCTTAGCCGATAAATTAGTATAATTCGCAATGTAATAATCATCTTGAGCTTTATCATTAAACTCCAACTTACCATTGTATTGCAACATCGGACCAATATCGAAAGTAAAATGCCTCGGAATTATTTTTATATGCATTAATAATGCAAATTGTGCAGCAAACATTTTATAATCTATATAAGCTTCTTCTGTACTAATTAAATTTGGTCTTCCTAATATTTCAACATGACTTTCAGAAAGCTGTAAACCAAAGCTCATATTGTAAAATTTATGCGGTAAATCTACTATAGCAGCTGTTCCTGCCAAAAAACCTTGCGCACTTTTGGTTTCAAAATTATCGGTATTAATATTAAATTGAGTAATACCTCCACCAATATTTATACTATTTGTAATACGCACATTTCCTCTTTGTGAAAAAGATTTTGTAACAAAACATAAGGTAATAGCTACTAATAGTAAAGGTCGATTAAATTTCATACTACTTTGGGATATAAACCACCAAATATAGTTTAATTTTTGTATCTTAATTTTTCTAATCATTTAATAAAAAATTCTATGGATTTCGTTTTCATTCCCCTAGTTGTATTTGGACTATTTATTTTAATTTCATCATTCTTTACGGTAAAACAACAAACCGCTGCTATTATAGAACGCTTTGGACGCTTCCAAGGTATACGCCAATCTGGTTTACAATGGAAAATTCCGTTAGTAGACCGAATTGCAGGCCGTTTAAGCTTAAAAATTCAGCAATTAGATGTTATTGTTGAAACCAAAACCAAAGATGATGTATTTGTACGTCTAAAGGTTTCTGTGCAATATAAAGTAATTCGTGAAAAAGTAGAAGATGCTTTCTATAAATTAGATTATCCACACGACCAAATTACAAGTTATGTATTTGATGTAGTACGTGCCGAAGTTCCAAAAATGATTTTAGATGATGTATTTTTAAGAAAAGATGATATCGCTATTGCAGTAAAAACAGAGTTGAACGATGCCATGCAAAATTATGGTTATGATATTATAAAAACTTTAGTAACAGATATTGACCCAGACGCTCAAGTAAAAGCTGCCATGAACCGTATTAATGCTGCCGATAGAGAAAAAACAGCGGCACAATATGAAGGTGATGCAGCACGTATTTTAATTGTAGAACGCGCTAAAGCTGAAGCTGAAAGTAAACGTTTACAAGGACAAGGTATTGCGGATCAACGTCGTGAAATTGCTCGTGGTTTAGAAGAATCTGTAGATGTACTAAATCGTGTAGGTATTAACAGCCAAGAAGCATCGGCATTAATAGTAGTAACACAACATTACGATACATTGCAAGCCATTGGTAGTGAAACTAATAGCAACTTAATTTTATTACCAAATTCGCCACAAGCAGGTAGCAATATGCTAAATGATATGGTGGCTAGTTTTTCTGCTAGTAACCAAATTGGTGAAGCCATGAAAAACAATAAAAAGAAACAAATAGAAGAATAGCATTCACTGTACTGTTCTAGAGCTAAATAAAATCCTTAAAGTATATGCTTTAAGGATTTTTTTGTTTTTATAAAGATTTTATTCTGTTTTAAAAGGATGCCGCGGTTCCCAGTCTTGAGACGGATTCATCAATTTAAAAATTTGTTTTAATAAAGCATTCATTAAAGTGTTTGTATGCTTTAAATATACCAACATAGTTTTAGCTTCAGCGCCCACCGAACTTTTTATTTCCATAGCCGTACGCGCATAAACAATGGTTTTAAATTGGTTTTCTATTCCAAATTTAAGCATATCGTAAAGCATATTTAAGTACAATTGATGGGAGTATTGATGTTCACCATCATACCCAAGAAAGTAAGTTTCTAGTGATGTATTATTAAGAATTAACGTATAAAACCCAACCAATTTATCTTCTAAATAATAGCCAAAAATTCTGAAATTATCTTTTAGTTGAAGTTTCAAACTATAAAAATGATTTTCTGGTAAAATAAAGGTATTAAACTTCGCATTGTTAGATACATTTAAATATAAATGATGCAGCGTTTCACTATTCTCTTTCACATCATTTAAAGACAGCTCGACCGCTTTTACACCATTTAATTTCTTTCTTGCTCGTTTATATCGATCTCTATATTTTTTGTGCAATGCAGCAGTATAATGATCAATAGTTAGCCAATCTTTCTTAACCGAAAACAGCATATTCGGTTGCATAATCACTTGGTGTAATTTAGCTGCATCCAAACTTTCTTTTTCTTTATGAATCGGGTTATTTTCAAAATAATCCTTCAACACAAACATTCTAATAGTTTTATTCTGTTTGGCTTTTATAATGGTTTTTATATCATGTAAAGCCTTTTGTGTTACCTTAAAAAACGCTACCTGAGAAATTTCATTTCTGTTAAAAAATAAGCCATGTTGACCAGTATGTGTTAAATTACCAATAACAAGAATATTTCCTTTTAAAATTTTAGAAATTACATCACGCATATAAGTTTTAAAACACGACGTATCGGTTTTTCTAAACATATCTTGCAAATACAACTGCACCCGTTGCGTAACAGCAACACCAACCAAAACATCGCTTTTAAACACACCAATATAAAACAACTCTAAGTTATTGGGGGCTGCATTTTCTAAGGCTTGTAAATAAGCTGTTTGTAAAAAAACATCATGTTTTACCAGAACATCCCAGGTTTCCGGAAGTTCACTAAATGTGTTATAAATTTTATAATGTATCAATAGAAAAATAAAAGACTGAAAATTTTAATTAGTAAGTCTCTAAATAAGTTATTAGTTTACAAAAATACTATTTCCATCCGCAAATAATAGCACCCATAACACCTAAAGTTACAATCCAATATCCCGCATTTATAAAAATGTATTTAGCACTTTTTCTTTCGAATAATGCGTTAGTGCCTAATATTGGTAAAGCTACAAATACGCCTGCTAAAACACCATGTAAAGCACCGTGTTTAAAAGTTCTAAAATGGTTGCCATAATCGGCCATAAACGCAGCGTAAGATGGTAAAGCTTTTGAAGGATCTCCACCAACCAAACTCAAAGCTCCGGTTTGATGTATGCTCATTTGCATCATTGTCATTGCTAATAGAAAGGCAAAAATAAAAGCCAAAACAAAAATTTTAGCCATGTTTGCTCCTTTCATGCTTTCTTCGGTTAAACCAGCTTCTTTCATCCAAATGGTTCCAAATACTTTTGGATTATACCAAATAAAACCAACAAACAAAGCAGAAACAGCCGCTAATAAAAGCGCTATAGGGTTAAAAAAATTCATAATATTTTAAGTTTAGTTCGTGTTTAAAGGTAATTAAATTTAGATTACATCCTGCTTATTAACAACAAATTACTATTACCAACTTCCGCTAGAACCGCCACCTCCAGAACTTCCACCGCCGCCCGAAAAGCTACTACTAGACGATGAACTTCGGTAGCTTGAACCCGAACTACTGTAATTTGAGCTAGAACCACTGGAAGAAAAATTCTTACTCATATATTTTTTATCACTTTTTAACATCGAAAATTTAACAGGCTGATACGCTTTTTTAGATCTTGTGTAAATAGCAATAATTAACGGTAGAATAATAAATATAACAACTATCACAACCATAGTAATTGATAACGCCGTTGATGGTAAGCTTTCTAAATATTCAAAAGGATTAATATCTATATTATTTTCTGATACGATACCAATAATAAAAATTCCAAAAAAGAGAGGCATAATAATAAACGGTAAACTAAAACCAATTGTTAATAATGAAGACACTAATAAAAACGGAAATATAACAACACTTACTTTACCAGTAATTAAACCACGAAATACGTTTATTAATTGCTTAAAACCTTTATAAAACACAGTAGATCCAACTCCAATAAAAAGACTTAAAAATATAAATAAAATAAGCCCTATTATTATTTTCCCCCATAAAGGCATTTTACCTTCTTGTTCTACTAAATTGGTAAATTCATCTCGATATTTGGGATCGTCAATAAGTTTAATAATTTCTGAAGTTGCTGAATCTACACCCTTATAAAAATCGCCTTTTTTAAACTCAGGCGTCATAGTTTCTCGAATAATTCTAGACGCGAAAGCATCGGTAATTATGGATTCTAGACCATAACCTACTTCTATTCTAAACTTTCTATCGTTTTTTGCTATTAAAATTAAGAGTCCATTATCGGCTTCTTCTTGTCCGAGTTCATTCGTTTCAAAAACCTGTAAGGCATAGTTTTCAACTGTATTATTACCTAAGGAATTAACAGTTAAAACTACTATTTGGTGTGTGGTTTCAGTTTCGTAAGCCTTTAGTTTTTTTCTAAGTTCTAAAGTTTCGCTTTCGCTGAAAAGTACCGCATTATCGGTTACTATTTCGGTTAGAATAGGAAAATCCTCTTGCCCGTTGGTTTGTTGAAACCAAATAAAAAACAAGAGGATTATTAATTTTATTTTACTCAAATGCTGTAAGTAAACAAGTATTTATTTGAACATTTTAGCTTCTTCAACTAATAACTCATTTTTATCTTCCAATGCTTTTTCAATAAAGCTATTGACATCATCATTTTTGGCTTGTCCGTTTTCCAATAAAACTTTCAAAATAAGTGTTACCGCAATACGCGTTCCTACTTTTTTAACAGCGGTGTTAAAAAGAGGTTCTACCTCATCATAACTAACATCTTTAGCGAGTTCTAAAATTTCAGATCTAACTTTTAGTCGTTTCTCATCAGGTAAATTTGTATACTTTTTTCCTAATTTTTGGATGACATCAATCGCTTTTCTTTGCGACTGTTGTTGTGGTTTTTGCTGATTATTATTTGCATTATGATTAGCTTGTGGTTTAGGCTTAACCTTTGCCCAAGAATCACGCAAACCAACCGTTTTATTGAATACTAATTTATCTGAAGACGAATCGTTATCCACATTAAAATATCCTAAACGTTGAAATTGGAACCTTTGCCCTACCTCAGCGTTTTGTAAACTTGGCTCAACAAAAGCTTCAACAAGCTTTAAAGAATCTGGATTTACAAATTCCATAAAATCTTTATCTTGATGGCTATCTGGAGCTTCGTCTAAAAATAAACGATCGTATTCTCTCACTTCTGCTTTAACAGCATGTTTTATAGATACCCAATGCAAAGTCCCCTTTACACGACGTTCCGTATCATCAGAATATGTACAATGTACTTCTGTAATATTACCGTTAGCATCTTTAACCACCGACTCTGCTTTAATAATATATGCATTTTTTAAACGTACTTCTCCTCCTAATTTTAAACGGAAAAACTTATTACTTGCCTCTTCTTTAAAATCTTCTTTTTCAATATAAATTTCACGAGAAAATGGCACTTTTCTAAAACCAGCGGCATCATCTTCTTGATTATTTTCAGCTTCAAACCATTCCTCTTTATCTTCAGGATAGTTTGTAATTACCACTTTAATCGGGTCTAAAACCGCCATAACACGTGGTGCTGTTTTGTTTAAATCTTCGCGAATACAAAATTCTAAAAGTGATACATCAATCATGTTTTCACGTTTGGCAACACCAACCGCTTCTACAAATTTTCGAATAGAATTTGGTGTATAACCTCTACGACGCAAACCAGAAATAGTTGGCATTCTAGGGTCGTCCCAACCATTAACAACACCATCCTCTACCAATTTAAGCAACTTACGTTTACTCATTATGGTGTAACTTAGGTTTAAACGAGCAAATTCACGTTGTTTAGGACGTAATTTATCTTCTGTAACCACTTGGTCTAAAAACCAATCGTAAAGCTCTCTGTGAGGTTTAAATTCTAATGAACACAACGAGTGTGATACTTGCTCTAAATAATCACTTTCACCATGCGTCCAATCGTACATTGGGTAAATACACCAATCGTTTGCTGTTCTATGATGATGCTTCTTTAAAATACGATACATAATAGGGTCACGCATTAACATATTTACATGTTGCATATCTATTTTAGCACGTAAAATATGCTCACCTTCGTTAAATTCTCCCGCTTTCATACGTTCGAATAAATCGAGATTTTCTTCCACAGATCTATTTCTATAAGGGCCATCTACACCAGGTTGCGTTGGTGTACCTTTTTGTTCGGCCATAGCTTCACTAGACTGCGAATCTATATAAGCCTTTCCTTCTTTTATAAATTGTACTGCCCAATCATATAATTCCTGAAAATAATCGGAAGAGAATAATTCCTTATCCCATTTATACCCCAACCAAGATACATCTTCTTTAATGGCATCTACATATTCCTGCTCTTCTTTAGCCGGATTTGTATCATCAAAACGTAAGTTTACGGGTGCATTATATTTTTCACCTAAACCAAAACTAATACCAATAGCTTTAGTGTGGCCAATGTGTAAATACCCATTTGGCTCTGGTGGAAATCTAAAACGAAGGTTATCTTTTGGCATTCCATTTGCCAAATCTTCTTCTATAATTTGCTCTAAAAAATTGAGTGATTTTCTTTCTTCAGACATATTTAAATCAATAAGCTTCAAAATTACATAAATTCAAGTTATTTTTGACCTAATTCTACTTAAGAAGCGTAACAAATTTGGATTATTTGTAACTAATATTTTAAAAGCTATGTTATGAAAAATAATAATTACACTTGTCCTAAATGCGGAAATAGAGAATTTGAAACCGGTGAAATGCGCGCCACTGGTGGCCGATGGTCTAAAATATTTGATATACAGAACAAAAAGTTTACTTCGGTAACGTGCAAACGTTGTACATATACCGAATTTTACAAAGCCAAAACGAGCGCCTTGAGTAACATTTTTGATTTATTTACAAACTAATGGGAATAATAAAGGTTGAAAACATACGTGTATTTGCATACCACGGTTGTTTAAAAGAAGAAACAAAAATTGGTAGCGATTACCGTGTAGATTTAAAAGTTAAAGCTAATTTACAAGAATCTGCTAAAACAGATAAACTTAGTGATACTGTAGATTACGTCTTTTTAAATCGTGTTATAAAAGAAGAAATGGACATTCCGTCTTATCTTTTAGAAACGGTAGCCAAGCGTATTTTAAATCGTATTTTTGCCGAAGATACCATGGTAAGCAAAGCAACAGTTTGGGTAAGTAAATTAAACCCTCCCATTGGTGGCGACGTGGCTCGAGTAACTATAAAAATGACCGAAACGCATAAAAAGTAATTTAAAGTGTTGGAAATTGTAAAAATTTTTTAAATTTGCACCTCCAATAAGGTGTCGTGGCCGAGTGGCTAGGCTCAGCTCTGCAAAAGCTGCTACAGCGGTTCGAATCCGCTCGACACCTCAAAAAGAAAGCTTCCTAAAATTTTAGGAAGCTTTTTTATTTTTAGATATTTTGTTCTTAAACTACTACTCCATTTATTCTATTAAAATTTTGTGCTACTTTATTCCTTTTTTTTGGGAAAAACAATTGCTCCCTTAATTTATAGTAGCACAAATCCATAAGCGTGTAATATTTACCCATTACTTTCCTTTTTTACACACTATTTACACACAAAAAATTACTCATTGATTTTATAAAAATTTTTAAATAACTAATTATCAGTTATTTATATTTTATATCGTTTTTATTTTTGGTTACGGCATATTTATTTCAATTAACTCATCGTAAAACAATTTACAACAATCATAAAACAAAAAAAATCATGAAAAAATTAATTTTAGCAGTCGCAATCGTAGCAAGTGGATTTTCAACTTTCGCTTTAACAGTAAACCCTATTCAAACTGAAATTACTGCTGTTTCTACCACAGAAGAATTTAAGGAAGTTGCTTTAGAAAATGTACCAGCAGCAGTTACTGCAGCAGTAGCTAAAGATTTTTCTACAGCCACTTTAAACAAAGCTTACGTAAACAGCAGCGAACAATATAAACTTGAAATTACTATGGACGGTACAGACAATGTAGTTTATGCTGATAAAGATGGTAACTGGTTAAAAGAAGCTGATGTTGAAGCGCCAGCACAGGATACTGAAGAAACTATCGAAGAGTAATATTTTATAAATAATTAGTAAACAATAAAAACAAAAATATCATGAAAAAATTAATTTTAGCAGTCGCAATCGTAGCAAGTGGATTTTCAACTTTCGCTTTAACAGTAAACCCTATTCAAACTGAAATTACTGCTATTTCTACTACAGAAGAATTTAAAGAAGTTGCTTTAGAAAATGTACCGGCAACAGTTACTGCAGCAGTAACTAAAGATTTTTCTACAGCCACTTTAAACAAGGCTTATGTAAACAGCAGCGAACAATATAAACTTGAAATTACTATGGACGGTACAGACAATGTAGTCTATGCTGATAAAGATGGTAACTGGTTAAAAGAAGCTGATGTTGAAGCGCCAGCACAGGATACTGAAGAAACTATGGAATAGTGTTCTTTAACACCTTTCTTAAAAAAAGACGTTTTGAAATAAAACGTCTTTTTTTGTGTTTATAAAATTTACCTATCCATTAAACTTAATACATTTGTAGATCAATACCTTTTTATGAAGCAAATATTATTAATTGAAGATGATGTCTCTTTTTCTAAAATGCTAAAACATTTTTTAGAACGCCATAAATATGCAGTAACCTTAAGCTATAATATTAATAGTGCTTCTACCCTTTTAAAAAATGAAAAATACGATTTAGTTTTTACCGATTTACGCTTACCTGATGGCAGTGGACTCGATTTATTAAAGCAAATAAAAGATAATAAAAATAAGGTTCCTGTTGTTTTAATGACAGGTTATGCTGAAGTATCTACAGCCGTACAAGCTATGAAACAAGGTGCTTTCGACTATATTTCTAAACCTTTTAATCCGGATGAAGTTTTAGAAGTAATTAATAATGCCTTAGAACAAAAAACGACTGGTATAGCCGAAAAAATAAATAAACAAGAACAAAAAAACACAAATACAGAATTTGTTAAAGGTATTAGCGCAGCTTCAAAAACATTAAATGAATATATTAATTTAGTCGCTCCAACAGATTTATCGGTTTTAATTACAGGTGAAAGTGGAACAGGTAAGGAAGTTGTAGCAAAAACAATTCATTTAGAAAGTCTAAGAAAAGATAAACCTTTTATACCAGTAGATTGTGGTGCTATTCCAAAAGAGATTGCATCGAGTGAGTTTTTTGGGCATAAAAAAGGTGCATTTACGGGTGCAACAGATGATAAAATAGGGCATTTTGAAGCCGCAAATGGAGGAACTTTATTTTTAGATGAAGTTGGAAATTTAACCTACGAAAATCAAATACAACTACTTCGTGCTTTACAAGAACGAAAAGTAAAACCTGTAGGTAGTAACACTGAAATTAATGTTGATATTAGGTTAATAACCGCAACCAATGAAGATTTACTTCTTGCTGTTGAAAAAGGTACTTTTAGAGAAGATCTATATCATAGATTAAATGAATTCTCTATTAAAATACCTAACCTAAAAGAAAGAAATAACGACTTAATTCTTTATGCCGATTTCTTTTTAGAGAAAGCCAATAAGCAATTGAATAAATCGATTATTGGGTTTTCTAAAAGTGTGCTAAATATATTTTTAGATTACCAATGGCCAGGTAATTTAAGAGAATTATCGAATGTTATTAAGCGGGCAACCTTATTAACCCAGACCGACATTATTGATGCCAATGTTTTACCAAACGAGTTAACACAACTTAAAGAAACTAGTGTAAATAGCCCTAGTTTTTCTACTAAAGAAAACGAAAAAGCACTTATTATAAATGCGTTAAAAGAAGCAAATAATAATAAAACTAACGCTGCCAAATTATTGAATATTACAAGAAAAACACTCTACAATAAAATAAAGGAATACAACATTAATTAATATAATTTTCTAAAGCTTTTATAAACTGTTCCAATTCTTTTTTGAAAGCTATAAAATCTTTACTTTCTATAGTTTTACTAGATTCGAAGGTTTCTAAAAACGGAATAACATTGATAACATTTAGCTGTTTAAACATAGCAAGCATTTTATGGCATGTGTTGTTAATAGTATCAATATCATTAGTGCTTTTAGCTACATTTAAAACATTATAATTTACTCTAGTATCTTCTAAAAATGTTTCTAATATGCTATTAATAGCATCGATATCATTATTAAAAAAAGTACGCAAGGAAGACATACTAAATCCTTTTGGTTCTATAGGTATTTCCGTATTACTATTTTCATTTACATAAGCACCTTCTTTACTAAAATAAGATTCTAAAACATTTTGAATTTTACTAGAACTAAATGGTTTCATTATCACTTCAGAAAAACCAATATTTATATAATCTTTGGTAGACATTTTTGCCCGACCCGTCATAGCAATTATGGGTTGATTGTTAAAAGCAGTATCTGTTTTAAGAATTTCCATAAATTGTATACCATTCATTATTGGAAGCTGAATATCTGTTAAAACAAAATCGAAATCTATGTGTTTTATTTCATCTAAAGCATTTTTTGCGTTACCAAACACATAAGCCTTAATACCATATTGCTTTAAAACATCATGAATAAATTTTTGCATAGAAACATCATCTTCTACAACTATAGCGCTTAAATTAAAAATAGGTTTTACAGATAGGTCTATGTCGCTTTTAACTGTGCTTAAGGACTTATTAGAAAGCTTTACTGGTATTTTTAAAGTGAATGTACTTCCTTTACTTAATTCGCTCTCTAAAGTTAAATTTCCGCCTAAAATTTCAGCTAATTTTTTAGATATTGTTAAACCCAACCCAAAACCTTCACTATTATTATTTTGATTATTATCAGCCTGAGCAAATTCTTCAAAAATGTGTTCTTTAAGATTCTCACTAATACCAACTCCAGTATCTTTAACTCGTATTTCTAATATATCTTGTTTTAATAAACTCAATATGGTAATACTACCTTCATTTGTAAATTTGTGTGCATTGATAACCAAATTGAACAACACTTGTTTTAATCGAAATGGATCTGTGATTATTAAATTTTTAATAGATTCATCATGCTGTAAAACAAACTCAATAGGCTTATTTTTTACGCTATTTTTTACCTGTTGAACTATTTCATTTATATGATTTTCTAAATTAAACGGTACAGCTTCTGTAGTAATATTTCCGTTTTCTAGTTTAGAAAACTCTAAAAGATCGTCCACTAGTTTTCCCATGTAGTTGGAAGCACTAAAAATGTGTTCTATATAATTTTTATCTTTTTTATTCAATAATGATTGCTGAAGCAATTCACTAAACCCAGTAATAGTGCTTAAAGGAGTTCGTAAATCGTGACTAACCATAGATATTAATTGCTCTCTACTTTTTAATAGTGACGATGTTGTTTTATTTGCTTCCTCTAGCTGTTTTCGGTAACGCTGAGTTTTCCAAAACTCGTTTAAGATAATAATAGAAAAGATAATAATAACAATAAAACTAATGCCTGCAGCAGCTAAAATAATATTTTTACTACGGTTAATTGTGAGCTCACGTTGCTTATTAATTACACTACTATAATCCACAATATCCCGCTCTAAAGCACTTAATAATTGTTGTAATTTTCTAAAAATTACTAAATCGTTCTCTATAAGTTCACTTTCTTTTTTTTCTAAAAATGCACGCTGATTATTAGATTGAACTTGCACGTCTTTGAGCATATTTTTTGAAACGGATAACAACGAATCTATCTCTACCTGATCGGCTTGTTTAATAGAATCTCTAGGGTTGTATTTATTAAGTATTTTAACATACTCTTCAAAATTTGAACGTGTTTTTTTATCTAAAGCATCTGGATTTTTAACTAAATCGTTTATAGAAACCTTGCCTAAATGAGAGTCTATAGAGGTTAGTTTATTAATGGCTTTATTTATAGATTGATTAGAATTATCGCGGGTTTTTAAGTTTTTTAAATACGTAATATTTTCAAACTTTTGGTTAACATAAACTTTAATACTATCTAAAATATGCTTTTGAGTATCACTGTTAATAAGTGTTCCAAAAGAATCTATTTTTAATAATAATTTTTCGTTTTCCAAAACATATTCATCAAACTTTTCTGAAGATTTTAACTGGATTGCAGCTCTTGCTAAACTTTCATTCTCATAAATATCGGCAATTAAACTTCCAGCTTTAATAATTTTACTTCGATCTGAAATATCTTGTTTTTGTAAACTCGTAAAAGTTTTTATTTCATGAAATATTAAATAACCAGAAATGGTTGCTAAAATCGCTAGCAAAAAATAGCCAATTATAACTTTAAAAGTAATAGTACGTTGAGCATATTTCATAAAGAATACCTATTGTTTAACCTTATAAAAACCGGTTTACTATAATATTAAAACTAAAAACGTACTCTAATTAATCGGGCTAATCTGTTCAAATTTTTCTTTAAGTAATTCCTTTTCTTTCGGGAAAAACCCTTGTACCAAAAGCAATACACCAAACCCCAAAATAACTAGTGCAATAATTTTTTTTGTTTTGTAGATTAAACGTGGTGTTAGTTTGTTTTTAAGTTTTTTAGCCACCACAATTTTAGCTAAATCGGTTAAAAAATAGACTATTAAAATAGTACTTAAAAATACAACAACGCCGTTTTTAGATGTGGTTAAAGAGTTTGCTAAAACAATAAAAGCCACCCAACCTAGCAGCACGCCAATATTAATAAAATTTAGCAAAAAGCCTTTAAAAAATAACTTTCCGTAGCCTTTTTTTATTTCTACTTTGTGATATTCGCGAACAATTTCTCTAAACGATTTTGATGTTTTTATAAATGAAATTAAGCCGTAAACTAACAGAAGTACACCACCAAATATTAAAAAATTAGGATCGTCCTTTATTTTTTCGAGAAGTTTATTGGTACTAAAAAAAGCAACAATAATAAAAATAATATCGGCCAACATAACACCACTATCGAAAATTAAGGCACTCCTAAAACCCTTTGTAGCACTAGTTTCTAGTAGTACAAAAAATACCGGACCTATGGTAAAGGCTAGAATAATTCCGAAAGGGATAGCTCTTAAAATATCGTCGAACATAAATTTAATAGAGGTTTACACAAAGTAATGAAATATTTTATAAACCATTTTTATTTACGTATCAAATTTCTAGATAGTTTTCAGTTAGTTTATTTTATACGCTAGCATAACGCCACCTCGGTATGGTAACCACTCCCCGCTTTTATTGTACTTGGTTGCTCCTTCCAAACGTTCTCCAGTATCAATATGGTAACCTTTATAAAAGCCTTGATGCCAACCACCACCAATAAAAACATCAATCATCCATTTGCCTTTTAGTTTCTTTTGAAAACCTATAGTAGATCCAACCATATAACCTAAACCTTGTTGATATTCAAAATCGCGGACTCTAAAGTTTTTAGCAATTTTAAAAGTAGTACCTGCCACATGAGCACCAGCATAAATACCTTGGAAACGTTTTTTAAAATGATATCTTAATTCTGAAGTTGCAATGCCAAACTTATAAGGTAAACCATCTATAGAATTCCAAAACGATGCCATAACATCAAATTGATAACTAAACTTTTTACCTACCGTAGTTTCTATCCCTATATGCGGAACGGCTAATAAAAGAGTTGTTCCATTACCTTTAACGTAGGTTTCTTTGTTTACAGAAATGCTATCTTCTTGGGCATGTATTTGAAAACTTACTAAAAATAAAATAATACTGTATACGTATAACTTAAAATTCATGTGGTTATTTTTTAGTTTAGTAACACCTAAGATACTTAAAATCAAGGATATTACAAATCTAAAATTTTTAACTACATGAATTTTAAAAAATTGTTTCTAATGCTAAAACTCTACAGTTTCTATAGCTTAGTCTACATACTTTACACGACCACCAAATGCTTTATTTTCTGTAACATTTTTAGGTTTACCGTGTATATATACATCGCCACCAGCTCTAATATTTACATCAACCTCATCGGTAGCTGTAATATGTGCTTCTCCTGCCGCTTTAATAGCAACATCAGTTTTGGTTGTTTTTAAGTTTTCACCATTGTAAATACCTCCTGTGTACAACGAAATTTTCTGACTTGTAGATGTACCAGATGTTTCTACCATACCACCAGAATTGGCATTAATATTTGCATAACTTACTTTTAAAGGTATATTGATAGATGCACCTTCCTGTGCTCTTAAATCTATTTCAAACTGCTCTATAATGTCTTTAGAAACTACTTTAGCACCCTCATTAACATCAATCACATCTACCGAAGTGTAGTGCAGCTTTATTTTAATGTCATTACCATCAAAAATTTTGTTTAAACTCATTTTAATTTTGAGCAATCCATTTTTATTAACAATCACTACATCTTCTGTGTTTTTTCCAGAAATTTCAACTTTATTCACATTATCCTTTACAAGTTCTACCTCTATTCTATCGTAAACTTTTAAAGTTTTAAATTCACCTATTTCCTTTTCTAAATCGTTGTTTGCGAATAAGGTTGTTGTGATACATAGTACTAAAATTTTAACTAATGTTTTCATCTGTATATTTTATTTTTTAATTTCAATTATATTATAAAATGTAAAATTATCAATAATTATTCCGAAGTATAAAACTTTAGCAAAACATTATCATTCCGCAAGTTAAGTTATAACTAAACCACCATAACTGCTGTACCAGTAATAGATACTATAATAATACCCGAAGTTGGTATCGTTTCTATATCTAAAGCAATACCAACCACGGCATTTGCTCCTAATTTATTTGCGTTATCTTGTAATTTTTGAAAAGCTTCTTCTTTTACTTCGTTTATTTTATTCTCGTAATTTTCGTAATATTTTTCCATATTAAACGAAATTGTAGTTTTTGGCATATTAACATCTACACCACTTACAACACCTAAATAGTTTTTAATGCTATGCCCCTCAATTGTGTTTGTTGTTGTTAAAATCATGTCTTTATTGTTTTGTTTATAAGTATAAAAAGCCTGAATAAAGTTACAGTTATTTTGTGTATTTTTAAAAATACACAAAATAACTAGCACCAGAATTTTTATATTCTATTGAAATAAAATGTTAAAAATTAATTAAACCGACTAAAAAATGTATCTTTTTTAACCTTCGCTAGTCTACTTGGTGAATAATAAAACTTAAAGATATGAATACTTGTAAATGCACTAATTGTAGTTGTACAAATTGTAACTGTACAAATTGTTTAGAAAGCAAATGTGCTTGTAAAAAATGCGAATGCGATAGATGTAACTGTTGTTAAACCAATATAAGGTTAGTTTTAACACTAACCTTTTTTTATTTTTGCATATGGAAACCCAAAATATATGGAATACTTTCAACGATGAACTTTATTTTTTTATTCTGAAACGTGTAAAAAATAAAAACGATACCAATGATATTTTCCAAAATACCTTCTTAAAAATTCATAAAAATCTAGATAAGCTTAAAAATGAAGAAAAAGTGAAAGCTTGGATTTTTCAGATAGCTAGAAATGAAATTATAAATCATTTTAATAAGGAGGCTATTTATACAGAAGAAGAAGTAAATACAAATAAAGAAATACCTCAAGACATTAATGAAGAAATATGCTGTTTTGACAGATTTATAACCGATTTACCAAAAATTTATCAAGATGTTATTGAGCTGGTTTACATTAAAGGCTTAAAACAAAAAGATGTAGCAAGCACTCTAAACATAAGCCTTGAAAATGTGAAGGCTAGAATTAAAAGATCTAAAGATATTTTGAAAGAAAACTTTAAAGCGTGCTGTAAATATGACTTGGATAAAAAAGGAAATTTAATTGGTGCGCCAGACTGCACTGCTTGTAAACCTTGTTAACATAGTGGTTAACGCAAACAAACCGTTTAGTCCCTAAACTCAGCAAATATGTGCGTTAGGGATTGAACGGTTTGTTTGAAATCCTTTTTGTTTTCTTTTTAAAACAAAAAGATTGAGTAGTGAAAGCCCGACTTTAGCTGTATCTTTTTAATACAGCTAGAGTAACGCCTAAATTTTTATTTTATTCCTGATTTTCTGGCTTACCTATTAAATGAAAATCTAAGTGTTTTTTAACCAAATCGGCATTTTTAACACTTACAATAATCTCTTCTCCAAGCTGATAAGAAATATTATTTTTGCTTCCAACCATAGAGTATGTATCTTGGTCGAAGGCGTAATGATCGTCTTTCATGTCGCGAACGCTTACCATACCTTCGCACTTATTTGAAATAATTTCTACGTAAATTCCCCAATCGGTTACTCCAGAAATAACACCCACAAATTCTTCATCTTGATGATCTTGCATGAATTTAATTTGCATATATTTTATAGAATCACGTTCAGCCCTAGTTGCTAAACCTTCCATATTGCTAGAGTGTTGACATTTTTCTTCGTAAACACCTTCATTTGCCGATTTTTCACCATCTAAATACTGTTGCAATAAACGGTGTGCCATAACGTCTGGATAACGACGAATGGGTGATGTGAAGTGACTATAATAATCGAATGCTAGACCATAATGCCCAATGTTATGAGTAGTATATTCGGCCTTACTCATGGTTCTAATGGTTAAAGTATCTACCAGGTTTTGCTCTTTTTTACCATTTACATTTTTAAGTAAATTATTAAGAGATGATGATACAGATTTACGATCTTTAAAATCTAGTTTGTAACCAAATTTAGATACAACATTTTGTAAATTAGATAATTTACTTTCATCTGGCTCATCATGAACACGGTAAACAAACGTCTTTTTTGGATCTTTTTTACCAACAAATTCCGATACTTTTCGGTTTGCTAATAACATAAACTCTTCAATTAATTTATTAGCATCTTTACTTGTTTTAAAGAATACACCAATTGGATTTGCGTTTTCATCTAAATTGAATTTTACTTCAACCTTATCGAAAGAAATAGCACCAGAACTCATACGTTTTCCACGCATTAATTTTGCAAGCTCATCCATTTTTAAAATAGCATCGGCTATTTTTTGGTCCGTATTGTAAGCTTCACCGGTTAGAGAAACTTCTTTTGGAATAGTACTGGTTTTGCTTTCTATAACGGCTTGCGCTTCTTCGTAAGCAAAACGCGCATCACTATACGTTACGGTACGGCCGAACCATTCATTTTTAATTTCGCATTTATCATTCATTTGAAAAACGGCAGAGAAGGTTAATTTCTCTTCGTGCGGACGCAGCGAGCAGGCTTTATTGGATAAAACCTCTGGAAGCATAGGAACTACTCTATCGACTAAATAAACCGATGTAGCGCGCTCGTAAGCCTCATCGTCTAAAACGGTACCTTCTTGTAAATAATGCGAAACATCGGCAATATGGATTCCAATTTCGTATAAACCGTTGTCTAAAACCTCAAAAGAAAGTGCATCATCAAAATCTTTGGCATCTTTTGGATCTATGGTAAAGGTTAAATCTTTACGCATATCACGACGTTTAGAAATTTCTTCTTGGGTAATTGAGGTATCTAAATTATTAGCATACTCTTCTACTTCGTGAGGAAATTCCATTGGCAAACCATATTCTGCTAAAATTGCATGAATTTCGGTGTTATGTTCACCTGGTTTACCTAATACTTTTAAAACTTTTCCGTTCGGAGAATCGGATTTTTCTGGCCAATCTTCTAGAGATACCAGTACTTTATCGCCATCTTCGGCTTTATTAATTTTATTTATAGGTACAAAAATATCTTTGTACATTTTATTACTATCGCATACTACAAAGGCAAAATTCTTTTTTTCGTGAATTTGAATTACTCCAACGTATTCGCTTTTAGCGCGTTTAATAATATTAGTAATTTCACCTTCTACTTTACCACGTCTTCTACGTTTGTAAGCATAAAATTCTACTTCGTCACCGTTTAAAGCCTTATTTATGTTGTTTGAAGCTATAAATACATCGTCTTCAAAATCGTCGCAAATAATATAGCCGTTTCCTTTGGCTGCTAAATCTAAAATTCCGGTGTGGTATTCCGCATTTATAACGGCTTTAAACTTACCACGCTCTACTTCTTCAATTTCTTTTTTACCTTGTAAATCGCGAAGTTTCTTTATAATTTGATTTCTACTACTCGCATCGTTAACACCAATTTTTGCTGCTATTTGCTTGTAGTTAAAAGTTTGATTTCTTTCTTTTTTTAATATACTTAAGATTGTATTTGATAGGTTGGAAATCCCTTTACTTTTGGATTTTCCTTTTTTCTTTCTTGTCATTTAATTTGTAATCATTTTGATTTCCTAAGATAATGGAAATTCTGTTATCTAATAGCCTAATTTTAGGAGAAGATGCGCTATTTATTTTTACAAAGCTACGGTTTATATATTAAATGGATGTTTAGTAACTGTTAATTCATAAAAAAGGCCCACATTAATATGTGAGCCATTTTTAATATTGAAGAAATTTTTACTATTCTATGAGTATTTTTTTAACGGATTTTCCTTGATTGGTTTCAACTTCGAAAAAATATATGCCACTTGATAAATTAGTAACATCGATTTTTGATGTTCTTACTGAATACAAATATTGGCTTTGGATATTGTATATATTAATTTGTTTTAATTCTAAACCCTTAATTACCTTTACATTTAAAATATTTTCAACAGGATTCGGATAATAAGTAAAATAATTATTTTCTAAGCTACTATTTGATAATGTTGCGCTTAAATCAAAAACACGCACCGCTCCAGTAAGATAAATATAACTTGTATTATCCCAATAACTGTTACCTATAGCTCCTAAAGCAATTATTGAACCGTCCGAGGATAATGATACACTAATTCCAGCAAAATCTCCAGAACCTTCTCCATTTAAATCACTTCCTATTTGTGTCCAAACTCCTGTAATATTTTTATATATTCTTACCTTTCCTGAAAACTCTCCATTCTCACTATTATTTTTTGCTCCTATCGCAATTATTGAACCATCTGAGGATATAGATATGCTTCCACCAGAAAGTTCTTCGTTATCTTTTCCATCAATATCACTTCCAATTTGTATCCAATTTCCTAACATGTTTTCATACACCCTAACATGACCATTTTGATTTCCATTTCCATCATTATATTGTGCACCTATAGCAACTATAGAACCATCTGAGGATAACGATACGCTACTTCCAAAATTATCACCATTAGCTTCACCATTTATATCATTTCCTATTTGGGTCCAAACTCCTAATTCATTTTTAAAAATTCTAACATGTCCAGATCCTTCATTTCCAATTGCACCTATAGCAACTATAGATCCATTTGAGGATAACGATACACTTTCTCCCGACCAATTAGATTCAGCTTCACCATCTATATCACTTCCAATTTGCGTCCAAACTCCTAATTCATTTTTAAAAATTCTAACATGACCAGTAAAGTTTCCTTTTCCATTTCCATCATTTCCACCTGCACCTATAGCAACTATAGAGCCATCAGAAGATAAGGATACACTACTTCCCGACCAATCATATTCAGCTTCACCATCTATATCACTTCCAATTTGTGTCCAAACTCCTGATTCATTTTTAAAAATTCTAACATGACCATTTTGATTTCCATTTCCATCATTATATTGTGCACCTATAGCAACTATAGAACCATCTGAGGATAACGATACACTACTTCCTGACTTATCTTGATTAGCTTCACCATCTATATCATCTCCTAGCTGTATCCACACTCCGTTTGTATTCTCATAAACTCTAACATGCCCCGAATTAGAGCCATTACCATTATTTCTATCAGCTCCAATAGCAACGATAGAGCCATCAGAAGATAAAGATATACTCCCTCCTGAATAATCACTAATATCCTCTCCATGTATATCATCACCAATTTGAACTTGTGAAAAAGTTAATAAAGGAATTGTTAAAAAGAAAAAAATTAGGATTTTTACAATTTTGGATTTAGAATAGAATTGATTCATTTTATGTGATTTTAGTTAATATATTTATAACTACCACAAAAAAGTTCTAGGGAAATATAATCAGTTGATTTATAGAAGACTAATTTAATAATAATTTTTACTCAATAACAATTTTTTTAGCTAATTTTCCTTGATTAGTTTCAACTTCTAAAAAATACATACCACTTGCTAAAGTACTTACATCTATTTTTAATGAATTTACAGAAAATAAATATTGACTTTGCATATTATAAACGTTAACCTATTTTAGCTCTGATCCTGAGGTTAAGTTAAGAATTAATTCGTTACTAACTGGGTTTGGGTAATATGAAAATAAATCTTGACCAAAACTTGTAGCAGCTAAAGTAGTCTCAGATAAATCATATACACGAACATGGCCAGAATTCTCTCCTCTTGCATCATTTAATGGTGCTCCAATAGCAACAATATTTCCATTTGATGATATACTAACAGAATAACCAGAACCATCATGGGAATTTTCACCATCAATATCGTCACCTATTTTTGTCCATGTACCAGAAATATTTTGATAAAATCTAACATGTCCTGAATCTGTACCGTTACCATTATTTAAATAAGCTCCAACAGCCAAAATAGTTCCATCGCCAGATAAACTTAAGGTAATACCAGATTGATCGTTATCTCTTTCTTCAATAATATTATTACCTATTTGAGTCCAAACATCAGATTTATTTTCAAAAACAAGTACATGTCCAGAAGCCCAACCATTATCTCTATTACCATTTTCAGATAGACTAACAGATATTCCAAAATAGTACGTATTGCCATCACCATCAATATCAGAACCAATCTGTCTCCAAGTATTAGATTCATTTTTATACACACGTACTTGACCTGAATGTACATAGGATCCACTTTCGTTATCCGGTGCACCAATAGCTACAATACTACCATCGGGAGATAAACTTATAGATTGATCATTGCCAGATTCTCCATTAATGTCGTTACCAATTTGTGCTAAAGAGAAAGAAATAAGAGGGAATAATACTAAATAAAGTAATTTTTTTCATTTTTAATTGCATCGATTAATTAATCGTCTGCAAATAAACTTAATACTTATAATTAAACATTGATTTAAAATTTGTAATTCATTTTTGACTTTTTTAGAGTTATCCACATATATATATATATAATCAGTTTTTCTTTTAAATTTAAAAAAAATAATGATGCTTATTATAGCTTGTGAATAGCGGTATAACTTTTTGAAGGTTTATTTTGATTTGTATCTTATTGAATGTTGTTGATAACAAATGAACAGCTTTAAACATGCTAACTTATTAAATTTAAACGATTTTAAAATTGCTATTAACAATTGTTAATAACCACTATTAACAACAATTTTTAATAAATAACGCTATTAACAAATCTAAAAACTACCATTTTTAATGCTAATAACTTAACCAAAAATTTACATTAACTTATTTGCATGTTAACTAAATGTTACTGATTGTAAAAATTATTGGATATTCAAGGTTTTTCTTTTACAAACTAATCAACACTTATTAACAAGTAATGAATACAGTAATGCACATTAGTATTACAATTGTTAATAACCGAAACACTTTCTAAGCTTATTATTTACAAGGTATTGATTTGTAAACTATTAATAGCTTTTAACGTAAATTTAGCATGTATACCTATAGTTAGCACATTGCAAATATATAATAGCAGTACATTATTTAGTACCTTTGTTTAAGTTTACTTTAATATATATATAATGACAATCTCCATAGGAAACGATCACGCAGGAACCGAATATAAATTTGCTATTATTAAGCATTTAGAAGCAAAAGGAATCAATATTGTTAACCACGGTACAGATGTTAACGATAGTGTAGATTATGCAGATTTTGTACATCCAGTTGCTAACGATGTTGAAAACAACACTTCAGAGTTTGGCATTTTAATTTGCGGTAGTGCTAATGGTGTAGCCATGACGGCTAATAAGCATCAAAAAATTAGAGCTGGTTTATGTTGGAATAAAGAAATTGTACATTTAATACGTAGCCATAATAATGCTAATATTTTATGTATTCCTGCTCGTTTTACTGCAGTTCAACAAGTTATAGAAATGGTTGATGTATTTTTAAATACAGAATTTGAAGGCGGTCGTCACCAAAACCGTATCGATAAAATTCCGGTATCTTGTTAATAAGTGTTTTCTTTTTAATAAAACTACAGTTGAAATAAAATAAATGAGCCACAACCACGGGCATAATCATTCGGCACATCACCATCATGATATGAAGGATAAAAATCTATTGATTTCTATTCTATTAAATATTGTAATAACAGTGGCGCAGGTTATTGGTGGTTTAATTTCAGGTAGCTTATCCTTATTGAGTGATGCACTACATAATTTCAGCGATGTTATTTCGTTAGTTGTTAGTTATGTAGCCTCTAAACTATCTAAAAAGAAAGCCTCCGAACACCGCACGTTTGGTTATAAGCGAGCCGAAATTTTAGCCGCATTTATCAATGCATCTACATTAGTAATTGTTGCTTTTATTTTAATTAAGGAAGCCGTGGTGCGCTTTCAAAATCCACAAGTTATTGAGTCTAATTTAGTAATTGTTTTAGCCTTGCTAGCCATTGTTGGTAATGGGTTTAGCGTATTATTATTAAAAAAAGACGCTGGTAATAACATTAATATAAAATCGGCATATATACATTTATTAACCGATATGTTAGCTAGCGTAGCTGTGTTTATTGGCGGTATGCTCATGAAATACTACCAGCTTTTTTGGGTAGATAGTTTATTAACATTTTTAATAGCTTTGTACTTAATTTGGGTAGGTTTCGATCTTTTAAAGACCTCTACTAAAATGCTCATGCTATTTACACCCGAACATATTGATATTAATAGCTTAGTAGATGATGTTAATAAGTTCGAAAAGGTGAAATTACTTCACCACGTACATATCTGGAATTTAAGTGATAATGAGCTCCATTTAGAAGCCCATTTAGATTTAGAAGAAAATGTGTTAATAACTGAGTTCGATGCTATTTTAAGTAAGATAGAAACGTATTTACATGAAAATCATGATATTAACCATGTTACTATTCAGCCGGAATTCGATAAAAACGATTCTAAAGACATTATAGTTCAAGATTAAAATTCCAATTGTTAATAACTCCATTTACCTTAATTTATGATTAATATTGAAGTAAAAACCTTCGAAGCTTTAACTAAGCAAGAATTATATAGCCTCTTGCAATTACGAAGCGAAGTTTTTGGGGTAGAACAAGACTGTGTTTACCAAGATATTGATGGTAAAGATCAAAAAGCGCTGCATGTTTTAGGTATCAAAAATCAAAAAATTGTGGCGTACACACGTATTTTTAAACCAGGCGATTACTTCGAAGAATCGAGCATTGGTAGGGTAGTAGTGGCTAAAAATGAAAGGCAGCATAAATATGGTTACGATATTATGCACGCTTCCGCGGAAGCGATACAGAAATACTTCAGCCAAACGGTTATAAAAATTTCGGCACAGGTATACCTTAAAAAATTTTATAACAATTTAGGTTTTTCTGAAATTGGAAATCCTTACTTAGAAGATGATATTCCGCATATTGCCATGATAAAGCAATAATAAAACTATCTTTTTAAAGTAAAATGGCCTTTGAGTGTTTCTTTAGTTTTTAATGTTATTACATACCAATAATCTGTAGGTGGTAATGCTTCGCCGTTAAAAGTACCATTCCATCCTATATAATCGGTATTAAAGGCTTTTAAAAGCTTGCCTTGCCTATTAAACACATAAATAATATCAACTAAGTTTAAAGTATCGTAAATCTGCCAAAAATCGTGATTTCCATCATTATTTGGTGTAAAGTATTTCGGGATGTAAAAAGAATCGTTTAAGATAGTAACATTAAAAAACGACTCATTACTATCGCATACCGTTTCATTAAAAATAAAGATGCTTTGGGTAGTGTTAATAACTTCGCCAGGCTGCAGCATTAAACCGTTTCCATTAGGTTCTGTAAAATAATTTCCGTTTGTAATTTCTGGTAAAGTATATCTAATACCAATATAATTATTTAAATAATCTACAGGAATACTAATACTACAATCTTCTACATCGGTAATATAATTTGTAAAAGTATTGGGTTCCCAATGCGAATAAGTATTATCCGGATTATCCACAACTACACAATTTAAGTTGGGATTAGATTCGAAATTTAGAGTGTTTATATTACTGTTGTTACCATTTTTAATATTCAACACACATAAATCGTTATTACTAACATCTAGTTCTACTAAATTATTATGTGCTGTTAAATCTATTTGAGCAAGTTTATTAAAACTACAATTTATGTTTCTAAGATTTTTGTTTAAAGTAAGATCGAGAGTAGTAAATTCATTAAAACTACAATTTAAAATAGTTAGAATGTTATTATCAGAAAGGTCTATGTTAATAAGTCGATTACCATTAATTAATAATGAATTCAAGTTCGTATTTTCGGAAACATTTAAATTTGAAATATTATTATTAGCGCACGATAATATGGTTAATTTAAAGTTATTAAGCGTATCAAGATTATTTAAAAAATTAGAGTCGCAAACCAATGAAATTAAGTTAGAATTTTTACTAACATCCAGTTCTCCAAGTTCGTTATTATCACACCAAAAAATTTTTAATTTCGATAGTGAATTCACATCTAAACTGGTAATCTGGTTTTTATGGCAGTACAATTCGGTTAAGTTTACATTAGTTGAAACTGGTAAACTCGATAAGTTATTATCGGAGCAATTAAATATCGATAACGCTGTAAAATCTTCAATTCCGGTAAGGTCTGTGATGTTTTTAGATTCAACATCTAAATTGGTAATATTGGTAATATTTGCGGTAGGAACTAAGTTATCTAGAGCCCCAGAATCTAAACCTAAATCTATTAAGGCTTGCTCGAAATTATTGTCGGGAACAAAGGTGTTTTGAGATTGTATATTATTACAAACTATGCACAGGCAAACAAATAAAAAGTAGCTTTTCCTGTTCATAATATTTTAGTTAGAATCGCCAACATGCGTAATTAAAACCTCTACACGTCTATCTAATTTTGGATCGCCACCAAGCGGAAATTTGCGGCGCATACCCATATAGCGCATGCGTCTTTTATTTACACCTTTTTTTACAAAATAGTCGTAAACAAATTTAGCTCGCGTTTCCGATAGGTTGCGTTGTTTTGTTTTTCTATCTACAGCATCTCTAGTAAGTTGTGTGCAGCAAACATGGCCTTGTATTGTAAAGTATAGGTTTTTACGCGCTACTAATATTTTAGCAAGTGTATCTAATGTTTTTTTAGATGATGATAAAATAGTACTATATCCTGTTTTAAATAGAATATTTTCTAGAAGTATTTTATCTCCAATTTTTAGTTCACCTTGCAGTTTTTCTGGTGCTGTTTTAGGTATTTTTGGTTTTGGTGGTTCTTCAACTTCAACAATGTCTTCTATTAGAACCTCTTCTACTACCGGTGGTTTTGGGTTTACGTTAATTTCTACTTTTCTATTTAATCCTCTAATGTTTAAAATGTTATTGTCTTCAATAATTTTTAGTAAAATTTCACCTTTACCATCAACATTGGTAATTAAATCTTCACTAATTTCATTATCAGAAAAAATAGCTTTTATAGCATTGGCGCGATCTTGAGATAGCTTTAAATTATAGCTATCCGCACCAACATCATCACAAAATCCATAAATAGAAATAGACTCTATTTCAATGTCTTGCAAAGTAGAAATAAAAAGAAGTAACCTATTTTTTTCTGTAGAAGGTACTGTAAACTTATCAGTATCAAAATAAACATCGTGGCTCAGTTTACTTTGCGAAAAAGTAATACCAGCATTTAAAATGAAAAGTATTGATAAAACAAGTTTATGCATAGTTTTAAAGGCTATTATAGCTGTAAATATACTGTTTTTGAGATTTTAACCTATATAAATGCAAACTAAGCCCGTTTTTAAGCCCAATAAACAACTGTAAATCTATTTTAAATACGCCGTATATTTTGAAGGATTATTAAGAATTTCGGTTGCTTTTTTAATTCTAGCATCGTGAGTTTTGTAGTAATCAAACAAGCCTTCGCGGTAGGCATAATGTTTAACAATATCTTCTGTTAAAGATTCCATTAAAAAGGCTTTATTTTCATCTATAACATCAGATTTAGATTGTTTTAAATTTGCCAATAAAGTGTTATAATCTTTTTCAATATTATCGTTAAGCTCTTCGTTTGTTGCGGTTTCAAAAGCTTTATAAAGTGCTTTTTCAGTTTCTGTTTCAAAAGAAAAATTGTTTGTTTTTAAATACTTTTTAAAGTCTGTAAAATCAGCATCTGTAAGTTCAAATGAATCAATATTATCAATTTTATGAGTGTAGTAATAGTTTGTAGCATAGTTAAAAATAAGGTCATTATTAACAATTGCAGTTGCTACAGGCGATTTTTTATTTTGCCCCACTAAAACATCTGGATAAACGCCACCACCATCAAAAACTTGACGTCCGTTTTTGGTTTTAAAGGCATTGTATTGTTCTTGTTTTACACGTACAGCTTCCCCTTTTTCATCACGATGCCAATAATCTAGCGCTTGAATACAACGTCCAGAAGGTGTATAATATCTTGAAATAGTAATTTTAACTTGTGTACCGTATGTTAATAACTTTGGGCGTTGTACTAATCCTTTTCCAAAACTGCGAGATCCAACCACCACAGCACGATCTAAATCTTGTAAAGCACCCGAAACAATTTCACTTGCCGATGCACTTCTGCCATTTATTAAAACCACTAACGGAATTTCTGTATCTATAGGTTCGCTTTGTGTGTAATAGGTTTTATTGTATTGTTTTACCTTAGATTTTGTAGTTACTACCAGTTGCCCTTTTGGCACAAAAAGATTAACAATTTTAATGGCTTCGTTTAATAAACCGCCTGGATTGCCACGTAAATCTAAAATTATTTTTTCGGCACCTTGGGCTTTTAAATCACGTAAAGCATAATTGGTTTCTTTGTGTGCTTTTTTATTAAACTTACTTAAAACAATGTAACCTGTTTTTTCGTTTATCATAGAAAAATATGGTACGGCTTTTATTTCTACTTCGGCGCGTTTTATGGTTGCTGTTTGGGTTTTTCCTTGTCGGTTATAAGTGACTTCAACTTCAGAGTTTGGTGCACCTTTTAGTAAATCTCCGGCGTAATCTTTATAGGTTTCAATTAAAACATTACCTACTTTTATAATCTCGTCTCCAGCTTTTAATCCGGCTTTATCGGCAGGATAATCTTTGTATGGTTCTACAACAACAAGTTTATCTTTAAATGTTTTTATTCTAGCACCAATACCTGTGTAATCGCCGGTATTGTTAATTCTAGCAGCTTCTACATCTTGCTCATTCATAAAATTTGTGTACGGATCCAAACTAGCCAACATACTTTTTATAGCAATATCCATTAAGTCGCCAGGGTTGGTTTCGTCAACATAATTCATGTTAAGTTCTTTAAATAGTGTGGTAAAAATTTCTAGCTGTTTTGCAATTTCAAAAAAATCGTTTTTAAAAGCTGTAGTAGATAAAAATAGGGTACAAGCTAAAATTGGAATTATTATTTTCTTTTTGAAGAATTGTTTCATGTGATGTAATTTTATTCAGAAATTTTAATTGAAAACTTTTCGAAAAGCTGTTTCATTTTGGTTTCAACTTGTAAAAACGTTGGTTTTTCTTTGCCAATGTACAAAATCATAAACGCATGTTGTGCTGTTAAATTGTTAAAATACTCCGCTTTATTCAATCTATAAGCTTCGCGTAACAAGCGTTTTATGCGGTTTCTATCTGGAGCTTTTTTAAAGTTTCGTTTACTTACTGATACACCGGTTTTAGCTAAAACATCTTCATTATGAGAGGTTGGTAAATAAACCATACGAAACGGATAGGCTGAAACCGATTTTCCTTCGGTAAACAGCTTATCAATTAGCTTTCTGCTTTTTAATTTTTCTTGTTGTGGGTATGTAAAACTCAATGCATTGGGATTATTGCCCAAAGGTAATGAAATAAAAAAACCGGAGTGAAGTGGTTTGGAGTAAATATTTTAAGGGTATTGATGGTTAGTATGAGCAACGTAAGTTAAGTGGTAAAAATTATTTTTTTTCGTTTTTGGGCTCTAACTTTCTGTTTTTCTTCTTTTTTTAAAATATTTATGATGAGCAATAATTCCAGTTATATTTATTTCGTATCCAAGAATTTTTATTTTTTCTTGATATTTTGGCAACTTTAGTTTCCGTTGCTCACATTTTATCAGCTCCACTTGAGTTTTTTCTTTGATTCTTTTATTTTTTCGTAATCAACTTCTTTTCATTCAAATTTTTATTCATAATAAAAATACCTTTCGTAACATTTTCAAGAAGTATAGGTTGGTGTTACATTATAATTTTGTGCTTTTAATTGAGATGTAAATGTCAATATTATAATTAAAAGTTTTATGTTTCTCACTTGTTTTTCAATTCAAAATTAAGCCTTTATAGAGTCTTTTAAGTTTCCTAAGGAATCAACTATAGCTTGCGGATTAAAAGTAAAAATAGAAGCCCCTAATGTTACAACATGTGCAGATATAGTGATGGCTTTTTGAACGTCTTCCAAATCTTTATACGATTTATTAATTTTTTTAGTGATACCGTCTAAGGTTTCCAAAGAAGCAGATACATCGTCCATCACGAAGGTTGCCGACATTGTAAATAAATCATCCGAATAATCCAACGTTTTTCTATGCGTTTCTCTTAATTTTTTATTCTCAAGTTTAGTTAAATTATCGAAGTTTAAAATTCTATAATCTCCCATAGATTGCGCCAATGCTAAAAAATAGTTAGCGAGCTCATTCACCTGTTTTGAAGTTAATTTTGCCATGGTTGTCTATATTTTTTTTAATTCAGAAATAATCGATTTAATTTCACTTGCCGACTCAAAAAGTTCTTGTTTAATTTCTTTTAAAGATAGATGCTCAATATCATCGTAAAGCTTTTGATGTCCTTCGGATATTGCTGCTAAGGTTTTAGAATAAGCGGCAAATTTGGCTTGTTGCTGTTCAATTACAGAGATGTTGGTGTAATATTCTGTTATGGCATTTCTTTTTTCAAAACTTGAAAGTGATGTATCTTTTACTAAATCGAAATAATCGGCTTTAAGTCTGTTTTTTTTCACCTCTAATTTTCCATTTAAATTGGATGAAATATTAAAATCTAGAAATGAAATTAAGGTTTTAACAGAAGTATTAGCAGCTTTAACGTAAGTTTTAATTTTCTTTTTTCTATAAGAATCGGTAAAGGCATGAATTAGAAGTTGGGAGACTGTAGTGTAAGATTCTACATGTTCTGTTTTTATAGTTATTGAACCAAAATCGCCTTCGGATAAGGCATTTGATAACGCATCGGTTTTATAAGATGTTAAATCGTTATTCGATAAGTTAGTGAGCCCATCAAAATACCCAAAAACAGAAGTATATATTTTTAAAGTGATACTATCGGCAACTTTTTCTTGTTGGCAATTGCAATCTTGATTTAGAAACTCTAGATTATTAATTTTTTCTTCAAAACATTTATCGAAACAGCTTTGTTGAAAACTATAGTTTAATGTTTCAAAATATTGAACGCCTTCTAACGATTCTGAAGAATAAGCATTGACATGTTTTAAATTTACGCAACTAGAAATACCGAGTAGGGCTAAGAATAGAATTCCGTAAATTTTTGGATGTTTCATCATGTTTTAGAAGGCTTTTATAGATTCATTTAAGTTGTAATTAGTACAATAAAATAAACACGAATATGTCGTGAAGTATTTACCCTACTAATTTATATCTTTTTTCTGATGAAATCAATATTTTATAACTTGTATTATTTTAAGTAATTGATAATCAGATAAAATTTATTTTGTTCTAAAAGTTTAGAAAACAAAAAAGTCTTTCTGTTTTCACAAAAAGACTTTTTTAAAACTGTATTTAAAAAATGCTATTTTTTATTGTTCGAGCTATCCACATCGGCCATTAAACCAGATGGATCAATTTCAACAGTTTTCACTGTTTTAGATGCTTTAAATGAATAAGTAGGGTAGGCCCAAGCCCAATCGCTAATTATAGTAGCTGTGGTTGGTTTTTCACCACGCATCATTTGTAAAGGAATGTAGAAATCTTCCGAAGTACCATCTGCATATGTTACTTTTAAATCTATAGGCATTGGCATTAAACCAATACGCTCTAAAGTAATGTTGTTGCCTTCTATAGCTTTTACGCTATAATCAATGGTGTTTGTTGTTTGTCCGAAATCTATTAAATACCAATCAAGTTCTAAGCCTGAAACACGTTCTGCTGTACGCACAATATCTAATGGTTTTGGATGTTTAAAAGAGAAATCTGTAAAGTATTTTTTAATAGTTTTCTTTAAGTTTTCGGCTCCAATAACATAACCTAACTGGCTTAAAAACACCGCACCTTTGCTGTATGCTGCAATGCTGTATGATCTATTATAAGCATAACGATCGGAATGTGTAGTAAGTGGTTGTTCTTTACCAGAATTTGCTAAATAAATATAACCTTTATAAGCGTTTGCTAAAGGGTTTTCTTTGCCTTCATCCATAATATCGTTCATGGCCATATTACTGATATAGGTTGTAAAACCTTCATCCATCCATTCGTGCTTAGATTCATTTGAAGCTAGTAAAAATTGAAACCATGTGTGCGCTAATTCGTGAGCTGTTACGCCTACTAAACTGCCATAACTTCTGTTACCGGTAATTAAAGTACTCATAGCGTACTCCATACCACCATCTCCACCTTGAATAACCGAATATTGTTTGTATGGATACTGCCCAACGTTTTTACTGTAGTACTGCATAAGTTCTACTGTTTTCGGTTGCATTTTTTTCCAATAACCTTTATGCTCAGCATCTAAATCATTTTTATAGAAAAAATGTAAAAGGGGTCCGTTTGGTACTTGTTTTGTGTCGTGGATATAATCGGTATCTGCTGCCCAAGTAAAATCGTGCACGTTTGGTGCAACAAAATGCCACGTTAGTTTATCTGAATTTGGTGTTGTAACCGTTCCGGTTTGATAACCATGACCAATTTGATTAGGATTTTGTAAATAACCAGAACCTGCAACTGTGTAAGCTTTATCAATAGTTAATTTTACATCGAAATCGCCCCAAACACCGTGAAACTCACGACCAATATATGGATCGGCATGCCAACCTTCAAAATCGTATTCTGCCAATTTTGGATACCATTGTGCCATAGATAGAGCAACACCTTCGGCATTGTTTCTACCTGTTCTACGAATTTGTGCAGGTACTTGTGCATCAAAATCCATGGTGAACGTTACTTTTTCTCCTGGTTTAATGGGGTTTGCAAGTTTAACTTCTAAAATAGTACCTACGGTCTCGTGCGTTAAAGTTGTTCCGTTTTGTTTTAAACTGTTTACTTTTATGTAACCAATTTCGTTTGGTTTTAATGCACCAATTCTACTGCCAACACGAGAATCTGGATCGGCAATAGTTTGCGAGCGCACATCCATTTCGCTACCTGGTTGAAAGGCATTGAAGAATAAATGGTAATATACACGATCTAAAACATCGGGAGAGTTATTGGTGTAAACCAATGTTTGTTTCCCTTGATATTGATAATTGTTTACATCCATATCTATATCCATTTTATAGTCTACATGCTGTTGCCAATATGTGGCAGTTGCAGGAGAATTTAAAACCATGGATGTACTAGAATTTGTTGTGGATGTTACCGTTTTTGTGGTTGTACACGAAGATAGTAACGCGAGACTTAAAATAGAAATATAGATTTTTCTCATAAAAAAAATGGAATAAAAAAAGAGGCTAATTAAAGCCTCTTTTTAAGTTTTATTTAATGTGTTTTTGAGGCTAAAATTAGTGCGTTATAAGCATTAACCATTTTTGAAGATTTAGTTAAATCGGCAAATGGTTTTATATTATTAGTATCGCCACCAACAATAACCTTACTTTTTACAGCCAATCCAGAATCCATAATAATTTGTTTTACCTGAGCCGCACTTAATTTAGGGTAGTAAGAACGTATTAAAGCAGCAACACCAGCAACTGCAGGAGCAGCCATAGACGTACCTCCTTTAGTATCGTATTCGTTTTCTGGAACTGTAGAGTACACTTTAGCACCTGGTGCAAATACATCTACATTTACTTTACCATAGTTAGAAAAACCAGCTACAATACCAGAACCATATTTAGGCTCTAAGGCCCCAACCGTTATAAAAGTATCTGAAACTTCTGGACCAATGCCAACGGCATCATTCGGGAATACATCTTTCTCATCTAAGTTAATACCTTCGTTACCTGCAGCATTAACAAAAAGCACATCGTTTTTTCCTGCGTAAGTAATAGCTTCGCGCACCCAATCACTATGTGGTGAGTAGTATTTACCAAAACTTCCGTTAATAATAGATGCACCGTTATCTACAGCATAGCGAATAGCTAAAGCTATATCTTTATCGTACTCATCACCATTTGGTACAGCACGAACACTCATAATTTCAACATTATTGGCAACACCATTTACACCTTTACCATTATTACGCTCTGCTGCAATAATTCCGGCAACGTGTGTACCGTGACTTTCTGTTTTTACCGTTGGTTTAACATTACCATTTCCATAAAATTTAGTAGACATGTCATCTGCATCATCGCCATTAATTCGTCCGCTAAACTCTTTATTTAAGTTGTAGTTTAAACGATCGTTAATTTGCGTTGTGCTGTTATCAATTTGTTTTTTAGCAGCTGTTAAAGATTCCATACCATTACCGTAAAAGTATTTTGCAATTTGCACAGCTCGAGATAAGGTTTCATCGTCTGTTTTAATAGCATTTACATCAGCTTTAGTATAATCTTTTTTGTTTAAATGTTTAGCTAAAGTTTCATCGGCGCTAGCAATTTGCATAGACATTTGGTCATAATTAGTTTTATAACCCATGTATTTTTGGTATTCTTCATCGTACTCAGCCTTTGCTCTGGCATAATCAGGACTGCTTGTATCTCCTTTTGCTAAAATTCTAACAAATTCTAATTGCTCATTGTAAGTATCTCCAAGAAAATTCCATCCATGAATATCATCTATATAGCCGTTTTTGTCGTCGTCTATACCGTTATTTGGTATTTCTTTAGTGTTTGTCCACATAACATTTTTTAGATCTTCATGGTCAACATCAATACCAGCATCTATAACTGCTACAATAACTTTTTCTCCTTTTTTGTTTTTAATAATTTCAGCATAAGCTTTATCAACACTCATACCAGGAATGGTGTCTTTAACTAAATCTAAATGGCCCCAATTATGTTTTTCAATTTCAGTTAAATCTGAAACTTTTAAAGGTGTATTATCAATATTTTCTACAGGTGTAGAAAGTATAGCTGCTGCGCCTCCGCAACCTGTAATAAGTAATGCTGTAAAAGCAGATACTGTAATCGATTTGAATGTGTTCATGTTTACTATTTGAATTAGTCTTAAAGTTTATTTAAAAATATCTTGAGTTAAGTATGTTTGATCTAAGCGTACGCCTTTTTCGGTGTGTTTTACGGTAATAATTTCGTTGTGTGCATCGTGTTCCAAGAACAAATAGAAATTGTTGTCGGCTGCTAAATTTAAGAAGCTTTCTTTTTCGTTTAACGTTAACAACGGTCGAGTATCGTAACCCATAACAAATGGTAAAGGTAGATGTCCAACAGTTGGTAGTAAATCGGCCATGAACGCAATGGTGTTGCCCTTATAGTTTATTAAAGGAATCATTTGTTTATCGGTGTGTCCATCGGCAAAGAATATATCGAATCCTAAGGGTGAATTTTTTAATGTATTCGAATTAGGAAGTTCTGTAAATTTTAGCTGTCCGCTTTCTTCAATAGGAATAATATTTTCTTTTAAAAAGGATGCTTTTTCACGATTATTTGGTTGTGTAGCCCATTGCCAATGGTCTTCGTTACTCCAATAATGAGCATTTTTAAAAATGGGTTGATAGCCTGTTCTGTCCTTGTTCCATTCTATGCATCCACCAGAATGATCGAAATGTAAATGCGTTAAAAATACATCGGTAATATCATCACGATGAAAACCATGTGCTTTAAGTGAAGTATCTAAAGTATCGTTACCCCAAAGTGAATAGTAACCAAAGAATTTATCAGATTGTTTGTTGCCCATACCAGTATCAATCAAAATAAGCCTGTCACCATCTTCAATAAGTAAGCAACGTGCTGCAATATCGATTAGATTATTGGCATCTGCTGGATTAGTGCGTTGCCAAAGTGATTTAGGAACAACACCGAACATAGCGCCACCGTCTAGTTTAAAATTACCGGAATTAATAGGGTATAATTTCATAGGACCGTAAAATTACGAAATCTATTGGTAATTGTTGAAAACGTTAAGAATATATTAAGAGATAACGGCTTTTAAGCGTTTTCCAAAATCGAAGAGGGCTTTTATCTCTTTCATACCAGCCAAACGTTGCCTGCCAAAAATGAGTAGGGCAGAACCGTTAGATTCTACGTGGTAGTATGGATTACTTTCAAAAAAGTGGGTGATATCATCATTAAAAAATTGGCTGATTTCATTTACATTTTCACCTAAAAGAAAGAAACGATCCGAGAAGTCATCATGATTTTCAATATCAATATCTTTAATACCTGCAAGAGCAGATACTTTTTCTAAAAAACCTTCTTTATCTAGAGTAAATTCTGGAATATCATGATTTAGGTTAATGTAAAGCATAGTTTTTCTAATCACTTCTTTAGCAATAAATTCACCTTCGGAAAATTCAATATCAAAAAGTTTCATCTTTTTATCTTCATGCGCCAGTTTATTATAAACATGATTGATGTGCTTGGTATTGAAAAACTGAAAATTATTTAAAAACAATACTTCTTTTTCTTTTTTAGAACTGTAGTTATAATTATAATCTTTAGCCAAACTTTTCATGCTTTTTTGGCGTCTTGTTAAGCTGTTTTTTATAATTTTTGGTACAGGTAACATGCGTCGTAGTGCAAATGGATGCTTAGAATCGGTATCGTGCAGATCTAAACCAATAACATCAAAATGGCCACCACGCTTCTGGAATAACTCTTGGTAGTTATTCATGTTTTCCATAACGGTATGGTCTACAAATTCGCAAAGCGAAAAGTCTACAATAATATCCTGGTCTTCGGGTACAGCATCGAGTTGTTCTTTAAGTCTGTAGTAATTTAAAAAGCTACAAAAATGTTTTACACTCACGTAGAAGTTGTGTTGGTCGTCTGTTTCTTGATACATTAAAACATTAGGTTTTAATACGTTTCTTAGAAATAAACCAGCACTTTTATTAATGATAATATGAATAATTAAGGTTGCAATAACACCCGATATAATACCCGAAATTAAACCAATTTTTAAGGTGATAATAAGGGTTACAAAAAAGATAACAAGTTGCTCTTTTCCAATAGAAAATATTTTAGTAATTACATTTGGTGAGGCTAACTTATAACCTGTGTAAACCAAAATAGCCATTAAGGCAGGCAACGGGATTCTGGTAAGTTGCGTGCTAAAAAGCACAATAAATAACACCAAGAAAAAGGCATGGAAAAAATTGGCCGAACGGTTAGTAGCGCCATTATTTACATTTACCGAGCTACGTGCAATTACAGTAACAACATTTAAACCTCCTAAAAAACCACTACCAATAGTCGCTAAACCTAAGGCTTTTAAATCTCGATTTACGTTAGATCGTCTTTTTTCTGGATCTAATTTATCTACAGCTTTTATACTTAAAAGCGATTCTATGCTAGCAATAAGTGTAAGAGCTAAAACACTTGCCCAAAAGGAAAAGCTCCAAATACCACTAAAGTTTGGTGTTGGTATATCGGCAATAATATCCTTAAAGCTTGGTATGCCAGATATCATGTATTCTTTGGCAATAGGGTTGGGTTCGTGTAGGCCAATTTCAAAATAATAACTAAACGCTATGGATAGAATAACAATCCACATAGGTGCTGGAATAAGCTGTAAATATTTGTTTCTAATTTTAGAATAAAACAACATAATAGCCAAACTAATTACGCCTGCTAGAGCCGCAAAAACTAAGCCTTTGCTTTCGTAATGCAAAGCATCGTTAATAGTAAAAGGTATTTCTAGTAAATAATCTATAGTATCTTCACGTTTTATTTTATGAGCAAACATAATATGGAATTGTTTACCTAAAATAATTAAACCAATGGCTGCCAGCATACCCTGAATGGCCGATGATGGGAAAAAGTTAGCCAATGCGCCCATACGTAAAAAACCAAGCCCCATTAAAAGCACACCCGAAAAAACAATAGCGATGTAAGCATTTTGTAATCCCAAAGTGGTTATAGCAACCAAAATTACACCTACTAAACCGTTTCCTGGGCCCACTATAGTTACGTGGCTTCCGCCTAAAATAGAGACTACAATACCACCAATAACGGCCGAGATTATACCAGCAATTGGTGGTGCATCACTAGCCATGGCTAAGCCTAAACCTAAGGGTAAGGCTATAAGACTAACTACAAAACCGGAAAAAATGTTTTTGGGTAAGGTTTGAAAAAATGTTTTTATATTACTTTTTTTTGAACTCATTGAAGGATTAGTACGTCGGTTGGTAATTCGGTTAAAATATGTTCAATATCGTGTGGAAATAAGCGGTCCCAAAAAGTCATTTTTGTTGGTGCATTCATAACTAATAAATCGGCGCGCGAAATTTGGGCGTAATGCCCAATAGAATATCCTTTTTTACCAAAAATAGGTTGTAATTTTATGGTTTTTTCTGTGGTGTATTCTTCGGGAATATGACTTATTATTTCCTTTATTCTTGAGTTTTCTCTTAGCTTTATGCGCTCCTTAATTATTGTGGCACGACGTAAAGACTTGTCGTCGTCTACCTTTACTGTAACTTGCTCTTCGTTAATTTCTTCAACAATAGTCAGTTTTTTAACTTTTAGTTGGTTGGCTACATAAAAAGCTGCTGTAATGGTGTTTTCGGTTTTTGGATCTTTTAAACCATTAACAACAATATGCTGGCAAGCCGCGCGAACTACCGATGGTTTAATTAACAACAAAATCGAGCATTTAGCTTGGCGCGTAATTTTCCGAGCAATAGAACCGACATAGTATTTTACTAAGCGTTCGCGTTGTACGGCTCCTAGAATTAGTAAATCTATTTTTTTCTCTTCGGAAATAGATAAAATAACATCTACAGGATCTCCGGTTTTAAAAACAACCTCAAATTCTAAAAGGTCTTTTTCAAAGCTTTTTAAAATTTCATTTAATGTATTGGTTTTATCTTCAGACGGTTCTCCAACGTGTATTAAAAACAACTTAGCATTAAAAAACACCGATAGCCTTGCGGCTTCGAATAGATTCGCTTTTAGGTTGGGCGAAAAGGCCACACCAATTCCAATACTTTTAAAAGGCTTTAAACTCACGTGTTTTGCTATTTTTTGCTCAAAGTTGAAAGATAACATTTTTTAAAAACTTCAAGTCGTCTGTTTTACTTAAATTAGTCTTTTTTTATAGATATATTCAATATGATAGAACTTGCAGGCATTATAATTTTAGGCATTTTAGCACAATGGGTTGCTTGGAAATTTAAAATTCCAGCCATTTTACCGCTAATTTTGATTGGCTTATTAGTTGGGCCTATTGCTGCCGAATTTTTAAGCGGCGATGGTACAAAATGGATAGAACCGATTTGGAATGGTGATGAAGGGTTATTTCCCGGAGAAAGCTTGTTTTACTTTGTCTCTTTAGCTATTAGTGTTATTTTATTTGAAGGCGGATTAACCTTAAAAATGAGCGAAATTAAAAATGTAGGACCCGTAATAACTAAGTTAATTACCATAGGTTCTATGGTTACTTTTTTCGGTGCGGCATTGGCTGCTCATTATATTTTTGATTTAAGCTGGCAAATTTCCTGTTTATTTTCGGCTTTAATAATTGTTACCGGACCAACGGTGATAACGCCTATTTTAAGAAATATACCTATGAAAAAAGATATTTCGGCAGTTTTAAAGTGGGAAGGTATTTTAATAGATCCAATTGGTGCACTGGTTGCCGTATTGGTTTTTGAATTTATTAGTGTAGACGCTGGTGGTGAGTTTACCAAAACAGCATTAATAGAGTTTGGTAAAATTGTATTGTTTGGTTCTACATTTGGTTTTGCTTTTGCACATGCCATGAATTTTATAATTAATAATAAATGGGTACCACATTACTTATTAAATGTGTTTGCTTTAGCGGCGGTTTTAGGTGTATTTGTCCTATCTGATGCTTTTGCACACGAGTCTGGTTTATTGGCAGTTGTAGTTATGGGTATGGTTTTAGGAAACTCGAAATCGCCATATTTAAAAGAACTGCTCTATTTTAAAGAATCTTTAAGTGTATTACTCATTTCCATTTTATTTATTCTATTAGCAGCAAACATTAACGTTTCCGATTTAATGTTGATATACGATTGGAAAACTTTAATTCTTTTTTCAATAATTGTATTTGTTATTCGTCCGGTAGGTGTGTTTTTAAGTACATATGGATCTTCATTAAAGCTCAATGAGAAGTTTTTTATTAGTTGGGTGGGGCCACGTGGTATTGTAGCTGCAGGTATTGCATCATTATTTGGGTTAAAATTAGCTAAAGAGGGCGTTTCTGGTGCAGAATATATTACACCTCTGGTATTTATGATTGTTTTAGGAACGGTATTATTAAACGCGACTACAGCACGCTTTTTTGCTAAAATGGTTGGTGTTTTCTTGAAAAAATCTGAAGGTATTTTAATTATTGGAGCCTCTAAAGTATCTAGGTTATTAGCACATTATTTAGTGACTAATGGCAGAAATGTGGTGCTTATCGATAGTAACGAGCGTAATATTAAAAAAGCTAAAGATTTAGGTTTAACTGCTATGAATGCCAATATTTATTCGGATAATTTAATGGATGATATTGAATTGAATAACGTGGGATATTTAATGGCTTTAACTATTAACTCTGATATTAATAAATATGCTATTAACAAATTTAGAAAGCAATTTGGTGAAAATGGTGCTTTTAGGCTAATTTCTCAGGAAGAAATGAGTGATGAACAAAAATGTCCGAAGGAAGGTTTATTTAGTAAAAATGATCACTATAGCATGTTAAGTGATGTTGCTAAAGACCACCCATCGATACAAGAAATTGATTTAGAAAATAGAGAACATTATGAGAGTTTAATAGAAATAACCAATAATGATAAAGATATTATACCTCTGTTTATAAAGGATAACGATGGAGAACTACATATTATTTCTTCAAATAATTTAAATGTAGATACTATTGAAGAAGGTTTTCAGTTAGTGTATTTAGGTAAACCTATTGATGTAGAGAAGGTTTAAATTTAATATGTTAAATCTGTTTTTACACGATCTTCCGTAGGGTGTATTAACGCTAGGTATAGTATTATTAAAATACCAAATAGAACAAAATCTTTATTTAGAAATAATATTAAAAATGCGGCACCTTCTAGTATGGCCCATCTTACAATAGAGGCAGTTTGATATACGGCCATATTTGCTTCTGGTTTTAGTGTTTTATCGGCTGCTTTTAGCTGCGTTTTAAACATGAAATTACTAAAGATATAAGCAATTATAGGGATAAGCACATAAACGATGTTGGATTGGCTTAAAGCTGGCATGTTAAAGCTTATAGAAGTTACATCGCCTATAAAAATATAGGCCATAACTAAACCTGAGCATAAAGCTATATGAATCATTTTTGTTACTTTTAATTTCTCTTCCATAAATAAAATTGTATTGCCGTTTAGTTAACGAATTTAGATAATTTTTTATTATTTAAAATGCACATAGCTAATTGGCTTTTAGTTGAGGTGTTGACTGTATTTGGCAGATAATGCAAAAGCGATAGTAGTGGTTAGCTTTTGGCGAGGCGAGCATCGAGCCAAAACTAGTAACGTATAGCGCGGTGGCTTGCCATTTGCCCCAAAATAAAAAACCCTTAAAAAGTATAGACTTCAAAGGGTTTTTTTATAATTAAGTGGTTTGTTACTTATTAACCTTTAATTTGAAGGTTTGTAAATTCTTTTGTTACCACTAGGCTGTTGTTTTCGAATTTTAGGTCTTTTAAATCCACATATTCGTTATCTACTTTTATAGATTTTACCTCGAATGGTAAACCGTATAAGTTAATTTTAAACGTTTTATAAGTGGTAAAATATTGACCTCTTTTATGAATTCGGATAATTAATTTATCTTCAGATCCTGCTAAGTTAAATTTCTTTAAACTGTAGCGCCCTTTTGTGTAATCGTAACCATCATCGGCATCTTCATAAAGCTCAGAGTCTTCTTTACCATTTTTGTAGTAAACATCCAATCCTAGCTCTTCAATCACTTTTTCGCCTACGTATTGTTGTATTGGATATTTAGGAATAATAGCACCTGCTTTTATATAAATAGGCATACTATCTAAATCGGCATCTACCCACATTTCTTTTCCACCAACTACTTGTTTTTTACTCCAGTAATTATACCATTCGCCTCTTGGAATATACATACGCCTTCCTTTTGCATTAGGCTCGTTTATTGGGCAAACTAATATTTGGTTACCAAATATAAACTCATCTACTCTATAATGTGTTTGCACATCCTCTTGATCGAATAAAACCAGAGACTTTAGCATTGGTACATTATCTTGTGAATATTGGTAGAATGCTGTGTATAGGTATGGTAATAATTGGTATCTAATTTCGATAAATTTTCGAACAACATCGGTAATTTCTGTATCGAAAGCCCATGGTTCTTGGTCTCCATGATCTCCAGAAGAGTGTGTTCTACAAAATGGATGGAAAGCTCCTAATTGAATCCAACGGGCGTATAATTCGCCATTTGGTTGTTCTGCAAAACCTCCGATATCCGATCCTGCAAAAGAGAATCCAGATAGGGCTAAGCGTTGTGCTTGTATATTTGCTATTTGTAAATGTTCCCAAGTAGCTACATTGTCTCCCATCCAGGTTGAGGTATAACGTTGTGTTCCTGAATAGGCCGAACGGGTAATTACAAACGGACGTTTAGGGTAATTAAATTTTTTCACACCATGGTAAGTGGCTCTAGCCATTTGCATGCCGTAAATATTATGAGCTTTATTATGGCTACATGGGTTGCCATCGTAATCGTGACGTACATCAGGCGGAAATGTTTTTCCTGGTACATCCATTACTGCTGGCTCATTCATGTCGTTCCACACGCCTTTTACACCTATATCTTCAATAAGTTCTTTAAATAAACCAGCCCACCATTCGCGAACTTCTGGTCTAGTGAAATCTGGGAAATAACACTCACCAGGCCAAACTTTTCCTTTCATGTAAGGGCCGTCGGCACGTTTACAGAAATAATCTTTTTCTAGACCTTCTCTAAATACGCTGTATTCGTTATCTATTTTAATTCCCGGATCTATAATTACAACGGTTTTAAAACCATCGTCTGCTAATTCCTTAACCATACGTTTTGGGTCTGGAAAATAATCCTCACTCCAAGTAAAGCATCGGAAACCTTCCATGTAATCGATATCTAAATAAATAGCATCACAAGGAATTTGAAGCTCTCTAAATTTTGCTGTTATTTCTTTTACATTAGATTCTGGGTAGTAACTCCATTTACATTGGTGATACCCTAATGCCCATAATGGTGGCAATTCTGGCGTTCCTGTTAAATCGGTATAACTTGTTACCACATCTTGCATTTTAGGCCCGTAAAAGAAGTAATAATTCATTTCTCCACCTTGCGCCCAGAAACTAGTTACATTTCTACGTTCGCTACAAAAATCGAAGTAAGTTCTAAAGGTATTATCGAAGAAAATCCCGTAAGATTTTCCGTTGTGTAAACCTGTATAAAAAGGAATGGCTTTATAAATTGGGTCGGTATGTTTACCGAAGGCATAAGAATCGGTTGCCCAATTCTCAAAACGACGACCTTTTAAGTTTAAGTGTTCTGGCTTATCGCCTAAACCATAGTAACTTTCTCCGTTTTGAGCCGCTTTACTCATTTTTACAATATCGCCACCAAGCTCGTAACTTTCTTCCCAGTGAAAACCAAGTTCATCTTCACAAATTATTTTATTATCAAGAGCATCATAAAGGGATACTCTTAAATCCGATTTATGAATATGACAAATAAGTTTTGATGTAGTAACAATGTATTTCTCTTCATCGTCGGTAATTACTAAGTGGTTGTAACCTCTACTTGCATCTTCGTCTATAGCATAAGAGAAGTCTCTTTCAAATTTACCAACAGTTGTGTAAGTAAATCGAAGTACACTATCGCGTAAAACAGTAAGTTTAAGTATTACATTATTGGAAGTAGAAAAATGTAGAACATCTACATCTTTGCTGTATTTTGTTATGTTGGAAGGGAATAGGTTTCCTTTGTATTCTAGCTCTGTATTTAATATCATATGGACTAAGTATTAAAATTAATTGTCGAATTTACTAATTTTTAAGGCGTGAATAGGCTTCTTTTTACTAAAAATTGAATTGAAATAATATGTAAAACTCAAATTTTTAGGGGTTTATTGAAAAATGCTTAAAGAATAGTAAAAGTTCGATTTTTTGATTTTCGGATTATTATAAATGACTAAATAAGTTGTTTTTTTGAAATCGATTTGTTGTAAAAATATAAAAACATCAATTAGTAGTTTTTCGATTTGAAAATATTTACTAATTGATGTTTGTTTTTAAATTAAATAATTTGTTTTGAAGGGAAACATTATTTGATTTTTTCTATTTAAATTGAAAAATCGTTACCGATAGAGGTGACAGCGTAACCTCCGCGGAATAATCTTTACCATTCCAAGGATCTTTTTTTATAGTAATTAGTTTTTTGTTTGAAACACCACTACCGCCAAACGCTTTAGCATCACTATTAAAAAGTTCTTTAAGTTTTCCGTTTACAGGAATGCCTATTTTATAATTTTCACGAACGGTTGGTGTTAGGTTACAAATAACCACTACATCGTCTTTAGATTCGTAACCTTTTCTCATGTAAGATATCACGCAGTTTTCTTGGTCGTCATAACTAATCCATTCAAAACCTTCACCTGTAAAGGCTTTTTCATATAAAGCAGGCGTTGTTTTGTATATATTATTTAACGCTTTAAAGTAATTTTGAAAGTTTTTATGTGGTTCGAATTCTAATAAGTTCCAATTTAAACTACCTTGAAAATCCCACTCATTGTATTGAGCTATTTCGCCACCCATAAAATTTAATTTAGTCCCTGGATGCGTAAACATATAACCGTAAAGTAAACGAAGGTTTGCAAAACGTTGCCATTCGTCTCCTGGCATACGGCCTAAAATAGAGTTCTTACCATAAACCACTTCATCATGAGAAAGAGGTAGCATAAAATTCTCTGAGAAAGCATAAGCTAAACTAAAGGTAATATCGTTTTGGTGATATTTTCTGTAAACAGGATCTTTAGAAAAGTAATCTAAAGTATCATGCATCCAGCCCATCATCCATTTCATTCCAAAACCTAACCCACCTAAAAAAACAGGTTTTGATACACCTGGAAATGCTGTTGATTCCTCGGCAATGGTTTGTACATCCGGGAACGATGCGTATATTTCTTGATTTAATTCTTTTAAGAAATCTATAGCAGCTAGATTTTCACGGCCCCCATAAATATTTGGTTCCCATTCGCCATCTTCACGAGAATAGTCTAAAAATAGCATGGATGCTACGGCATCTACACGCAGGCCGTCGGCATGGTATTGATCCATCCAAAACGCAGCGTTACTTATTAAAAACGATTTTACTTCGTTACGTTCATAATTAAAAATTAAGCTTTTCCAGTCTTGGTGATAGCCTTTTCTAGGGTCTGGATGTTCATATAAATTAGAGCCATCAAAAAAGCCTAAACCATGAGCGTCTTCTGGGAAATGCGATGGTACCCAATCGAGAATTATTCCAATATCATTTTGGTGAAGTTTATCTACTAAGTATTTGAATTCTTCGGGATAACCAAATCGAGACGATGGAGCAAAATACCCAGTAAGTTGATAGCCCCACGATGGATCGTAAGGATATTCCATAATTGGCATAAGTTCTACATGTGTAAAATTCATATCTTTTACATAGGTTACTAAATCGTCTGCCAATTCAAAATACGATAAAAAACGGTCTTCTTCAACTTGTCTTTTCCAAGACGCTAAATGGACTTCGTAAACTGAGTATGGTGCATCTAAAGCGTTTTTTTCTTTACGCTTTTTCATCCAATCTTTATCTTTCCATTTATAAGAATCGTCCCAAACAATAGAAGCTGTTTTTGGAGGGTGCTCACAACGGCGAGCATATGGATCTGCCTTTTCGGTTTTTATATCGTTATTGTTGCTTTGTATTTTGTATTTGTAAGTGTCGCCTTTTCCAACAAGAGGAATAAAACCTTCCCAAATACCGCTAGAATCCCAACGTACGTTTAATTGGTGCTCGCCTTCCATCCAGAAATTAAAATCGCCTATTACAGACACTTGTTTTGCTGTAGGTGCCCAAACGGCAAAATATGTACCTTCAATACCATCTACGGTTACTAAATGCGACCCCATTTTTTCGTAAAGCCTATAATGTTTTCCGGCTTTAAAAAGGTTAATATCGAATTCTGTAAATAAACTATACGGTTTTACTTGTGCCATAAAATTATGTTGTTAATTCCTATTTAAAGGAAAATTATGTCGTTTTTTTATATGGGGTTTAAACCCTTTAGTTTTACTTGTTAATCTTGAAAATATGAAATGGCATGGTTGGGTGTAATTCTACATAACTCCACTCATTGTTCCAATTATAACGGCTATCTGTTATTAAGTCGTGCATTTCTAGATTGTGCCCATTGTGCACACCTAAATCTTGTAGCGGTAATTGCACATTTGCTTGTTGCGAGTTGTGAGCATCTAAGTTAATAACAACTAGAATTTCATTGGTTCTATCGTCGTTCCATTTATAGAAAGCTATTAGATTGTCGTTCTGTATGTTACAGAATTTAATATTGTTAGTTTGCTGTAAAGCTTCGTTATGGTTTCTAATAAAATTGATTTTCGCAATTATAGTGGTTAACTTATTTTTAAGTTCCCAATTGTAATGTGTAATTTGAAATTTTTCGGAATTTAAATACTCTTCTTTTCCTAATAAAGAATCGGAAAGCATGTATTCGAAAACAGGACCGTAAATACCAATACTAGAACTTAAAGTAGCAGCTAGAGCGTAACGCTGAATATGTTTAGATTCGTTGGCGCCTTGTAAATGATATGGGTTAATATCTGGCGTGTTTGGCCAAAAATTAGGTTGCATATATTCTTTTAATTCGCTTTGCGTGAGCTCTTCTACGTATTCTGTAATTTCGTGTTTACTTTCGCGCCATGTAAAATAAGTATAAGATTGTGTGTAGCCTTGTTTAGCTAGCTGTTTCATTACTTTTGGAGCGGTAAAAGCTTCGGCTAAAAATATAACGTCTGGGTGTTTTGCTTTTACTTCAGAAATAATCCAATTCCAGAAATAAAAAGGTTTGGTGTGTGGATTATCGACTCTAAAAATGTTAATTCCACAATTTACCCAATACAGCATAACATCTAAACACTCGTTCCAGAGGGCTTTGTAATCTTCGCTTTCCCAATAAATTGGAAGTATATCCTGATATTTTTTTGGTGGATTTTCAGCATATTGAACGGTACCATCTGGTCGCCATTTAAACCATTTTGGATGATCTTTTACCCAAGGATGATCTGGTGCGGCTTGTAAGGCGTAATCCATAGCTATTTCAAGATTATTATCTTTTGCCGTTTGGATAAGCGCTTTAAAGTCGTCAATATTACCTAACTGAGGATGAATATCTTTGTGTCCGCCATACTGTGAGCCAACGCCCCATGTAGAACCTACATCACCTTCTTTGGCTTCTGTAGTATTGTTTTTTCCTTTACGGTTAACTTCCCCGATAGGATGTATTGGTGGTAAATATACCACATCGAAGCCCATGTTTTTCACTCTCGGTAATAGTCGAGCACAATCGTTAAAAGTTCCGTGAACACCTTCGTGTTCGGAGGCCGAACGCGGAAAAAACTCGTACCATGTACTAAATCTCGCTTTCTTTCTATCTACATACGCTTGGTATGTTTTGGAAGTGTTTGCAAGTATTTTAGTTGGGTTTTGGAAGAAAATAGTGTAAAGTCTTTCTTTTACTGCTTCGGTAATGGCTTCACCGTAACCGTTTTCATCTTTAAAAATACGATGTAAATGCTCTAAATATATTTTATCTTCAGCATTTACCTGAGTTAAAAGAGGCTGGATATATTCAGCACCTTCTAATAATTCTGAAGCAACGTGCTGGCCGTCGTTTATTTTACGAATTAAGCCGTATCTCCAGTTTAAAGCATAATCTACCCAAGCTTCTACTTTGTAACTGTAAAGTCCTTGTTTTTGTACACTAAAGGATGCTTTCCATTCATCATTAGAGGTAAGAACCATACGGGTTTCTTGCCATGTTTTTTCATTTTCGTGTTTGTAAAGTATTGAGGCTCCTAAAACATCGTGACCATCGGCCATAATATGTGCGTCTATATTTACAATTTCATTTACTACACGTTTAATATAAAAGTCGCCACCGTTAACAGTTGGTGAAACATAATCAATTACAACTCTTTTTTGATTTTGCATTGTTTGCTTAGTTATGTATGGTAATCAATATTTTTTTTATTCAGATTCCTCTAGCAGTTAAATAAGGCTTAACTGTTAGAGGAATTTGATATTTTTATTTTGGTTAAATCACGTATCCTGAAGGAATGGTTGCCCCATTTTTAACGACAACAATACCATCTTTAATAAAATACATATCTGTTTCTTTATCTTCTAAATGTTTTCCGCCATTAATACGAACATCGTCACCAATACGACAGTTTTTATCTAAAATACAGTTTTTAATAAAGCAGCGTTCTCCTATACCAGTCAAGATTTTAATATGGTCTTTTTCAATTTCTTCTAAAGACTCGTAGTAATCACTACCCATCATGTAGGTGTTTATAACGGTAGATTCTTTTCCTATTCTAGATCGAATACCAATTACAGACTTTTCAATTTTTGCAGCACCAATAATGCAACCTTCAGAAACCACTGCCTTGTCTAAAACAGTACCTGCTATTTTTGTTGTAGGTAACATTCTGGCGTGTGTATAAATACGTTTTTTTTCATCGTATAAATCGAACTGAGGAATATCGTCAGTTAAGCCCAAGTTGGCTTCAAAGAAAGAGTCAATATTTCCAATATCTGTCCAATAGCCTTCATATTGGTAACTCAATGTTTTATGGTCATTTATAGATTGTGGAATAATTTCTTTACCAAAGTCAATGGTATCTGGGTTTTCCATTAATTTAATAAGTAAGTCTTTATTAAACACATAAATACCCATTGAAGCTAAGTAATTACGTCCTTGGCCTTTCATTTCATCACTTACTTCCGATGTCCAATCTGGTAATAATTCTGCATCTGGTTTTTCTATAAAAGATGTAATAATATCTTCATCATTGGCTTTTAAAATACCGAAAGATGTGGCGTCTTTTGCATTTACAGGAATGGTTGCGATAGAAATTTCTGCATTGGCAGCTTCGTGAGCTTCAATCATTTTATCGTAATCCATTTGGTATAATTGATCGCCCGAAAGGATTAGTGCATATTCAAAATCGTGACTTAAAAAATGATGCATACTTTGTCTAACCGCATCGGCAGTACCTTGAAACCAGGTTTTACTTTCTGGAGTTTGCTCTGCTGCTAATACATCAACAAAAGCACTACTAAAAAAACTAAAGTGATATGTGTTTTTTATATGCTTATTTAAGGATGCCGAATTGAATTGTGTTAACACAAAAATTCGTTTTATATCGGCGTTTATACAGTTAGAGATTGGTATATCTACTAATCTATATTTTCCCGCAATAGGCACGGCTGGTTTAGATCTTCTATCTGTTAGAGGGTAAAGTCTGGATCCTTGTCCACCACCTAATACAATGGCTAAAACTTTATTATTTATCATATCTTTTAGTTTTTAGTGCTTAGTTATTAATAGCGTTATATCAATGATTTGTATAGTGTTTCTACTTGTTTTGCAATGGCTACCCAGTCAAAATAATCTTCAACACGTTTTCTGCCATTTTTTGCCATGGTTTCTCTTAAGTTTTTATCGTTTATAACTTGGTTTACACCTTGGGCTAAATCTCTCGAAAATTTATCAGGATCAATAGGTTCAAAAGGCGCTTCAGTTTGTTGTTCTAACGGAATTAAAAGCCCAGTTTCACCATGTACAACCACTTCTTTTATACCGCCAACAGCACTTGCTACAACGGCTGTGTTACAAGCCATAGCTTCAATATTTATAATTCCAAATGGTTCATAAATAGAAGGACAACAAAATACGGCTGCGTGGGAATATAGCTGTATAATTTCTTCTTTGGTAACCATTTTATCAATCCAAATAACGTTTTCACGTGTTTTTTTAACTTCGTTTACGGCATTTTTCATTTCTTCACCAATTTCTGGTGTATCTGGTGCCCCTGCACATAGTACTATTTGTGTATCTGGATCTATATATTTTATGGCATTTACTAAATGAATAATACCTTTTTGGCGTGTAATTCTACCAACAAAAAGCACGTAGGGTTTTGTTTTATCAACACCGTAAGCGTCTAGGGTTGCCGTTTCGCTAGTTTCTACGTATTGCTCTAGGTTAATGCCGTTATAAATAACATGTACTTTACTTTCGTCCACATCAAAATGCTTTAATACATCTTCTTTAGTTTCTTCTGAAACTGCAATAAGTGCATCGGCCATTTCAATAGCTGTTTTTTCTACCCAAGATGAAGCATCATAACCACGACCTAATTGCTCCCTTTTCCATGGACGTAAAGGTTCTAGTGAGTGCGTGGTAATCACTAATGGTGTACCATAACAAAGTTTAGCTATTATGCCTGCAAAATGGGCATACCAAGTATGGCAGTGTACAACATCGGCATCAATTGGCTCTGTGTTCATTTGGATACCGGTACTCAAAGTTTTAAATACTGATTTTAATTTATCGTCGGCACCATCAAAAATGGGATTATCAAACGGATAACCTTTTACACTTAAACTATCTGACGTTGAATCTTGGTCTCCAAAACAGCGAACATCAATTTTCATTAATTTAGATAGTTCATCGGCCAAATATTCAACATGTACGCCTGCTCCTCCGTAAACATACGGTGGAAATTCTCTTGTGTAAAAAAGTGCTTTCATTTAGTTGTTTTTGTTTTTTAGACTCATTCGAAACATTTATTTCAAAACGGTTTGGAGCAATTGTATTTTGAATATTTAAATGTATCATGATAGGGATATCAATATAACTTGTTTAGTATCACAATAAAAGTAAAAACAATTTATGGAATTACTCCTTTTTTTTAATACTATTTAAAAAAAATATAAACATCATTTTATAAGTTATGTTTTGTTGTAAAAGAAACAAAACGATGCCCGAATTTTGAAAAATTGTTAGTAGGTATTAATGTGAAAAAATATTAATTAGTTGGAAAAAAAATCTTATAAAAACGCTGTGTTATTAAGTGTTTCTGCAAGTTTAATTATTATTGATATTTCCTATGTTATAAACATACAAAATTATTGTTAACAAATTTATGGTTGTTTAATTTTTAAAGAAAATAAGGTATTATCGAGATTAATTGAAATTATTGATAATAATTTTTGCAAAATCGTAAAAAGCCTTGATGAATAATGAGGATTTATTCTTAATCTATGATTATGTAATTTAATCCAGTATTTCAATGCGTATTTTAAAGAAAACGATTCAACTTTAAAATATGCCAATTCAACCTTATTTTATCCCGTTTTATAAGGTTGTGTTTTTTTTGAAAAGTATTTTCATTCAAATTTGAAGTATTAAAAAAAACGAACAGTTATGAATACAATCATTAAAACCATTATTCTTTTTTTAGTTAGTATATTTTCTGCCTATGCTCAAAACAATATTTCTGGGCAAGTTTTAGATACCAATAATAAACCGTTAGAATTTGCCAATATTATTCTTCACGAGGCTAATTCTAAAGATGTTGTTACGGGTGTAATTTCTGCAGATAGCGGGTTTTATAAATTTGAAGCTGTAGAAAATGGAACTTATTATCTTCAGGTTTCTGTTTTGGGTTTTAAAACTAAAACCTCTGATGTTTTTGAGTTAGAAAACACATTAAAAACTTTTAATTTTTTATTAGAAGAAGATGTTTTAGATGAAATTCTAATTACTCATAAGCGCCCTGTAATTAAGCAAACAGCGGAAAAATTGATTATCGATTTAGAGCAATCGGAAATGATAAATTCAAACCTACAAGATGTTATGCGTGGCGTACCTGGAATTATTGTTACTAATAACGGTATTAGCTACGCTGGACAAAGTAATATTAGAATTTTGATAAACGGCAAAACCACCGATTATATGGATATGGACACTTTATTACGCGATATGCCTGCGGATAATATTGCTAAAGTGGAATTGATAGAGCAACCAGGTGCAGAGTTTGAAGCCGTGGGGTCTGGGCCAATAATTAATATTATTTTAAAGAAAAACGTAAAACTAGGTACGCATGGTAGTATTGCCACTTGGGCGGGGGAAGATGAAGGTTTTGAGCATGGTACAAGCGCCTCTATTGCGAGTTATAAGAATAAACTAAATTGGCAAGCGAGCACAGGGTATTCTAGCCCAACATGGCGAGAAGATTTGTTTATTAACAGAACCGTTGGTGATGAAACCTATAATCAAGCCACTATTGAACCGTATAACCCTAGAAGCTTTCGAGTTAGTGGTAGTATAGATTATTACATAAACGATAAACATTCCGTAGGTTTTGGTGTTAGAAACAGTAACACAAACTCCGATAGAGTTGCAAATAGTGCAAATATTATAACATCGACGAGTACTACTGATTATTTATATTCTGAAAATAGTTTTAATCGCGACCAAAAGGTGTTTAATATAAATCCGTATTATGAGTTTAAAAATGATGCACATAAGCTTACCGCCGATTTTAATTATGTAGATTATAAAAATGATAATATAAATACTTTAGTATCTGTAAACGGGAGTACTATTGAATACGCAAACCAAAGGTATTTACAAGACGGAAATTACCAAATTAAAACCTACAAGAGTGATTATGTTCGTACGTTTTCCGAAGATTTTAAACTAAGTGCTGGTGCCAAATATTCTCAAGTAAATACTAACAGTGATTTACAATCTTTTAGTGAAAATGAAAGTGGTGATTTTGACTTTAATAGTGCCGCAAGCAATACGTTTTTGGTAGATGAAAATATTTTTGCACTCTACTCTAAAATTAACATAACACGCGGGAAATGGTCGTTTTCTGGTGGTTTACGTTTTGAGGATAGTAATACAAAAGGAACATCGAGTAGTGATAATGAAACGCGAGAACGAAAGATATCTAAACTTTTTCCGAGTGCCGCTTTAACTAGAAAAATAAATAAAAATTTAGCAGCAAGTTTGGCTTACAGTTACCGCATTAGTAGACCCAATTATAACACCTTAAACTCTTTTGTTACGTTCTACGATCCATTATCATCCGAGGTTGGTAACGAGAATTTAAAACCATCATTCACAAATAAATACCAATTCAATTTAACTTTCGACGGGCAGCCTTTTTTTACAATAGCGTATAGCCAGACTAAAGATGATATGTTTCAGTTTGTTTCGCAAGATAATAGCACGGCCCAAATAGAGCGAACAACTATTAATTTAAGTGATAGTAAAAATTGGAATTTTAGATTATTTGGCCCATTAAGCTTTATAAATAATGTAGAAGGATATACTGGTATTATTGTAAGTCAAAATAAATTTGAATCTAGTGTTAATAATTTAAATCTACAAAAATGGAATTTAGTTTGGTTTACCCAGGCTAGTTACGAGCTGCCATGGGAAATTAATGCAGAAGTTAGCGGAAATTATGGAACAGGTGCCTTAGAAGGAGGTCTTGATGCCAATTGGTTTGCCGATTTAAATTTATCTTTAGGTAAAAAGTTTTTAGATAATAAACTAAAGGTAAATTTAGCTTTTAGTAAACTGTTAAATAGAGGTTTTGTTGGTGTTATAGATTATAATAATTTATATGCCGAGGTGGAAAGTAACCAATCTAGACAGAACATTCAATTAAGATTATCGTATAGTTTTGGTTCAAAGTTCGGTAAAAAGAGTCGTAGAAAAAATGCATCGCAAGATGAAGAGAATAGAATTAATGATAATAATTAATAGATTTGTATAACTATGAATGAAAAATTAAATAGAACCGATTTTTTAATTTTAGGCGTTTATTTTTTGGTATCGTTTATTATTCAAGGCAAGAATTATATTGAACGTGATGCGTTGTTTAGAGAATATTTAATCGATTTTCCTATAGAAATTATAAGCGTTACTAGTGTTATATTTTTATTTACGTTCTGGTTAATACCAAAGGTTGTTGCTCAAAAAAAATATGTTTTATTTATAGTTTATGGACTTTTAATTTTAATTGTTATTCCTGGGATTGATTATACTATAGGTTTTTGGACAGGAGCTAATGATTGGTCAAAATTTCCAAAAGGGATTGATTTTGTTTTGCAAACAATTAGTTTAGGAACGCAGCAATCTGCTTTTCCGTTTGCATTATTTCTAACAAAAAAATTCTATGAAGGCCAAAACGATTATTTAAAGATTGAAAAACAACAAAAGGAAAACGAACTTAAGCTGTTGCGCTCGCAAATAGATCCACATTTTTTGTTCAATAATTTAAACACATTAGATGCTTTAATAGATAGTGATACCAATAAAGCCAAAGAATATATTAATAGGTTATCCCTTATTTATAGATACTTAATAAAAACTAAAGATGCTGAGGTTATGGAGCTAGCTGAAGAAATTCAGTTGGCCGAAAACTATATGTTTTTAATAAAAACACGTTTTGAAAATGATTATGATTTTAAAATAGAAAAACCAACCAGCATTAATGATAAGTTTGTGCCCACAGGTGCGCTGCAAACCTTATTGGAGAATGTGGTGAAGCATAATAAACCACGTAATGGAAATGCGATTAAAACCATTATTTCTATAGATGAAAACATGTTGATAGTGAGCAATACAAAATCTAATCTTAAACCAGAGAATGAATCGTTTGGCACGGGTTTAGAAAATTTAAAAATGAGGTATAAATTCTTGTCTGACAAAATAGTTAAAATTGAAAATACGGACACTATGTTTAAAATCTCTATCCCAATTATTAACTTAGTCAATGAAAATTAAAGCATAAGTATGAAAATTTTAATTTTAGAAGATGAAATTCCAGCCTACCAAAAGTTAGTATCTTTTGTTAATGCTTACTTTGAAGAAGAGATTCCACACCATTGGGCGCGATCTATAAGTGATGGGAAATCGTTTTTAAGAGATAATACTTACGATTTTATTTTATCGGATATTCAGTTACTAGATGGTGTATCATTCGATTTATTTAATGATGTTTCCATAAATACACCCATAATTTTCTGCTCTGCTCACGACGATTATTTATTTCAAGCTTTTAATACCAATGGTATTGCTTATATCTTAAAACCATACACAGAATCGGACTTTAAGAAGGCTGTCGAGAAATATCAATCACTTTTTAAACAAGGCCATTACACAGCCTTAAATCAAGAAACAATAACCGAATTAAAATCTGCTTTAAAAGATGAGCAAACCCATTACAAAAAACGATTTGTAATAAAAAAGGCAAAAGGAATTCAGTTATTAAATGTTTCAGAAATTACTAAAATAGAAGCTTCGGGAGATTTTTGTATTGCTAGTGATTTAAAAGGAAAAAAACATACTATTTCTCAGAATTTAGGAACTATTAACGAGCAGTTGCAACCCAATAAGTTTTTTAAAATTAATAGAAGTGAAATAATATGTATTGATGCTATCGAGAATATTGAAAGTTATTTTAAAAATCGATTACTTATTACCATTGCAGGTTTAAAAGAAAAAGTAATGACGAGTTCTTCTACAACTTCCGATTTTAGAAAATGGTTGGAGCAGTAAAAAATAATATTAGAATAAAGGACTTAAATCGTTTATGCTTTCTTCTCTTTTTTTAAAGTTTTCCTTTAGTAGTTCAATATTTCTGAACCATTCAATCATACTTCCAATGTCATTATATTTATCTAAATGTATTGGCATATACTGTTTAATGTTATTATAGTTATGGTCTAAGATAGCATTAAATTTTTCCGAAGAAAATGCATTACTATTTACAAGGTATTGATATCTCGAATTAAATAGGTTTTTGAATTCGGAATCCTGATATAAAATGGTGAAAAGGTCTGTAATGGGGTTTTTAATAGCATCTTTAGCCGAATACTTTGTTGGGTTATTTATAAACGCTAATGGGTGCTTATCTATTTTTCTAGTGTTTGCCCAATCTAAATCGTAAATAATAAATCTAAAAGGTTCGTCTTCTATAGCATAAAATCTTACATTATTATAAGGCCAATCTACATTAGAAATATACGTATGGAAAATAATATAATCTATAAAATTATTAATATCAATGTCTTGTTTTAAGTAGCTTAAGTTTTCTTCTTCTATTGCGTTTAAAAAATTATCTATTCTGTCAAAGTCTCCATCTTTTTTTTCAACTTCACCAGGGTCGTTAATTTTGGCTAGAGTGATAGCACCTTTTTTAACATCATTTAATCTAGAAATGCCGTTTGTGTTGCCTTCTGTACGTAAATTCATAATTCCAGAAAAACTATTGTTTATAAAAACTATGGCAGGTTCGTAATAGGTTAAGTCTACATCTAAGCCGGCGTTAATTGCTAATTGCGTGTATGAGATATCTTTTAGTAAGGTTTTTTTAAAATCATTTCCCGAATTTCGTAATCTAAATGCTTTTATCTTTTCAATAGAATGATGGGGAAGTAGATTACTTGGGCTTACTACAATGTTATTTTCGTTTTTGAAAGTATCGTCGAATTTTACACCAAGAGATTTTAAATTATATGTAGCCGACTCGGTTCCTTTTATTTCAATTTCAACTAACTCATCCGAAATTAATAGTTCATTATTTCTGTACAAGTTTAAAAAGGCTTCAAGTTCAATACCCTCTGTATAATTTAGATACATGTTATCAAATTCGTTTTGATTAACCGTAATGTTGATAACAGGGAATGGGGTGTTAAAATCTGAAACGAGGGCTTCGTTAGCATTTGTAAAATCATCATTTAAGCTTTCGTTGAATTTTGAGCAGCTTGTTAATGATGTGCCGATAACAAAAAAACAAAGGAGAAACTTTTTCATAATTATTAAAATAATTTACAGGCTAGGCCTATTGCAATGTCGAAATTAGGCCGATTTAGTAAATATAAATCCGGAGTATTCGATAGGTTTTGTTTAGCTATTAAAAGAAGATCTAAGTTGTTTTTAATATTGAAACTACCCTTTACTAAAATTGAAGTTCTAATATTATAGTTAGCTCTAAAATCGAAATTTTCAAAATCTCTATTATTTGAAACCTGCAAACCAGCGCCAACAGTAGTTTTATTTAATATGGGATAGCAAATTATAAATGGTAGATTTAACTGCAGACTAGTTGCATTAAAATTAGAAACAGCAATATCACCTGAGCTAAAATACCATTGTGCACCTATTCCTGTTTCTGCAAATAGTTTTTTATAAAGGTTGAATTGATAGTTAGCATTTACTTGAGTTGTAAATACATTGTAATCCTCAACACTTTCATTTACAAGTGTTAGGTTTTTGTTAAACCCAACACCTGTTAGAATCTCTACAGAAAAGTGTTTTTGAGCATAATTGTTTTGAAAAAGAATTAAAGCGAAAACTAAAAAAACAATTTTTTTCATTTTAAAAATTATAAAAATGTTTTAATCATTCAATTTTAAAACAGCCATAAACGCTTGCTGAGGTATTTCTACATTACCTACTTGGCGCATACGTTTTTTACCTTTTTTCTGTTTTTCAAGTAATTTTCTTTTACGAGAAATATCACCACCATAACATTTTGCTGTTACATCTTTTCTAAGGGCCTTAATAGTTTCTCTCGAAACAATTTTAGCACCAATGGCAGCCTGAATTGGAATATCGAATTGTTGGCGTGGGATTAATTCTCTTAACTTCTCACACATTTTTTTACCAATATTCTGCGCATTATCAGCGTGAATTAATGCAGAAAGTGCATCTACAGGTAGTGCGTTTAGTAAAATATCTAAACGTACTAACTTAGAAACTTTCATTCCAATTGGATGGTAGTCGAAAGAAGCATACCCTTTAGAAACTGTTTTTAAACGATCGTAAAAATCGAATACAATTTCTGCAAGAGGCATTTCAAAAGTTAACTCAACACGTTCCGGTGTTAAATACGTTTGATTAAGAACGATACCGCGTTTTTCAATACAAAGAGACATCACATTACCAACAAAATCAGATTTTGTAATAATAGTAGCCTTAATATAAGGTTCTTCTACGCGGTTTACTGTTGTTGGTTCTGGTAAATCCGATGGGTTATTTACAATAAAGGCTTCGTCCGGATTTTTGTTTGTAAACGCGTGGTATGATACATTGGGAACCGTTGTAATAACCGTCATATCAAACTCACGTTCTAAACGTTCTTGTATAATTTCCATGTGTAGCATTCCTAAAAATCCACAACGAAAACCAAAACCTAAAGCTGCAGAACTTTCTGGAGCAAACACTAACGAGGCATCGTTAAGTTGTAGCTTTTCCATAGAGTTTCTAAGCTCTTCGTAATCTTCTGTGTCTACAGGATAAATACCAGCAAATACCATTGGTTTTACATCTTCAAAACCTTCAACAATATTTGTAGTCGGGTTAGCAAAATCGGTAATAGTATCACCAACTTTTACTTCCTTAGCGGTTTTAATACCTGTAATTAAGTAACCAACATCTCCTGTTTTTACACTTTGTTTAGCAACTTGAGTTAGTTTTAATGTACCAACTTCGTCTGCAAAATATTCTTTATCTGTAGCAACGAATTTAATTTTTTGTCCTTTTTTAATTTCGCCATTAAAAACTCTAAAATACGTTTCAATACCTCTAAAGGTGTTGTAAACCGAGTCGAAAATTAAGGCTTGCAAAGGCGCATCTGGATCTCCTTTTGGAGCAGGAACACGATCGATAATAGCTTTTAAAATATTTTCGACACCAAAACCAGTTTTTCCACTAGCGTGAATGACTTCTTCCGGGTCGCAACCTAATAAATCTACGATATCGTCTGTAACTTCTTCGGGGTTTGCACTTGGTAAATCTACCTTATTTAATACCGGTATAATCTCTAAATCATTCTCTAAAGCTAAATATAAGTTTGATATAGTTTGTGCTTGTATACTTTGTGCAGCATCTACAATTAGAAGCGCTCCTTCGCAGGCAGCAATAGATCGTGAGACTTCATAAGAGAAATCTACGTGGCCTGGAGTATCAATTAAGTTTAAAACATATTTTTCACCATCTAATTCGTAATCCATTTGGATGGCGTGCGATTTAATAGTAATACCACGTTCACGTTCCAAATCCATACTATCCAATAGTTGGGCTTGTTGCTCTCTAGCAGTTACAGAGCCTGTAAAATCTAACAAACGGTCGGCAAGTGTGCTTTTCCCGTGGTCAATATGTGCAATAATGCAAAAGTTTCTAATGTTCTTCATAGTCAACAGTCTTCAAAATGTGAAGATTTTGCCAAAGATAGCTGTTTTCGTTGAGTTTTTCGAATAGACTTTTTAGGTTTCTTATAATGATTGAATTTCAATTTACTATGAATAGAAATTAATCGTCACTTTCATGTGCTTTTAAATCTTCAGTTAAATCTAATTTTCTAAAAGAAGGAGAAGCTAAGCCGGTAGCAACCACAGTAATTAAGGTCATAGTTCCACCGAAAACCACAGCAGTTACGGCTCCGAAAAATTTTGCAGTAATACCACTTTCAAAAGCACCTAATTCGTTAGAAGAACCTACAAACATTGAATTTACCGATGATACACGACCACGCATATGGTCGGGCGTTTTTATTTGAAAAATAGTTTGACGGATAACCATAGAAACACCATCTGTCATACCGCTGAAGAATAACGCTATTGCTGAAACCCAAAATATATTAGATAATCCGAATACGATAATACAAACTCCAAACCCAAAAATGGCGACTAATAATTTCATTCCAGCATTTTTACTTATCGGAATGTAAGCTGTAATTAGCATGGTTAGAAATGCACCAACAGCTGGTGCGGCTCTTAAAACACCAAAGCCTTCGCTGCCCACTTTTAAAATATCTTGTGCAAAAACAGGAAGTAGGGCAATGGCGCCACCAAAAAGTACAGCAACCATATCTAAAGTCATGGCGCCTAAAATAGCTTTGGTTTTAAATACAAAACGCACACCTTCTTTTAAACTTTGTATTACGGGTTCGCCTATTTTAGGGTTTAAAATGGGTTTACGTTTTATTTGTAATAATATAAAAAGGGATGAAAGGATTAATCCAAATATGATACATAGTGACCAATGAACACCAATCCATCCAATGGTAAAACCTCCTAATGCAGGACCTAAAACACCAGCCATTTGCCATGTAGAACTATTCCATGTGGCAGCGTTAGGGTACACTTTTTTAGGAACAATTAAAGCTACAAGAGAAAAGATGGTTGGTCCAAAAAAGGAACGTAAAAAGCCTCCAAAAAACACTAAGGCGTAAATGGAATATAAAATGCTTTTAGAACCCCAATCTCCAACAATTTTATCCCAAGTGAGCATAAATAACCCAAAACTAATTAGAGAAAAAGCAGCAATACAAGTAGCTAAGAGATTTCGTTTTTCTTTTTGATCTACAATATGCCCTGCAAATAGTGCCATGGTAAAGGCTGGTATAATTTCCATTAAACCAATAATACCAAGAGATAAAGGGTCTTTTGTAAGGCTGTAAACTTGCCATTCAATAACAATGAATTGCATAGACCAACCAAAAACTAGTAAAAAACGTACTAATAAAAATATGTTGAATTCTTTAATACGTAATGCTGCGTAGGGATCGGTTTTTGCCATAATTACCTTCCTGCGAAAACAGGAAATTTAGTTTGTGCTTAAGCCTTAATGTCGCGTATTTTCATTTGTAAACTCACATTGCCTTGCCATTCATTTTCATCTATCGAGTAAACCGCTTTAAATGGTTTGCCTTCAGAAATAATTTCGAATTTATCTGCCATGCTAAACCCAATACCCACTATTTGTTTAGTAGTTCCTTCTTGAGTTGCTGTTAATCTTAGATGCGTTTGGTCTGCACCTACACATTTTCCGTAGCCTGTATCAATAAGGTTTTCTGTTAAAAAAATAGGCGTCATGTTGCTTGGACCATAAGGAGCAAATTGTTTTAATATCCGATTAAATTTAGGAGTTATAGTTTCTAAATCTATTTCGGCATCAATTTTTATTTCTGGTGTTAATAAGCTTCTATCAATAGTTTTAGAAACTTCATCTTCAAAAGCTTGTTTAAAAGCTTCGTAGTTTTCTTCCTTTAATGTTAGGCCTGCTGCGTATTTGTGTCCGCCAAACTGTTCAATATGTTCAGCGCAGGCTTCTAAGGCATTATAAACATCAAAACCTTTTACTGAGCGTGCCGAGGCAGCTAAAAACTCACCACTTTTGGTAAATACTAAGGTAGGCCTATGGTAAGTTTCGGTTAATCTAGAAGCCACGATACCAATAACACCTTTATGCCAATCCTTATCGTAAACAACCGTTGTTAGGCGGTCTTGTTCTTTATTCTCTTGAATTTGAATAAGCGCTTCTTCTGTTATGCGTTTATCGGTTTCCCGACGTTCAAGGTTATAATCGTTAATTTCGGAGGCATATTTTGTAGCCAATTCATCATCTTCCTCTGTTAATAGAGTAACAGCATAATTACCGTGTTTCATGCGGCCTGCAGCATTTATTCGCGGCGCTACTATAAATACAACATCGGTTATGGTGAGTTCTGTTTTTTCTACTTGTTTTAAAATGGCATTTATACCTGGCCTAGGGTTGGTATTTATAACTTGTAATCCAAAATAAGCTAAAACCCGGTTTTCACCATCAATTGGTACAATATCAGCACCAATAGCTGTGGCTACTAAATCGAGATATTCGGTTAGGTCTTCGGCTGTTTTTCCTCCTTTTGATGCTAAGGCTTCAATTAGTTTAAAGCCAACACCACAACCGCAAAGCTCTTTATATGGGTAATTACAATCTTCTCTTTTTGGATCTAGAACAGCAGCTGCATCAGGAATTTTATCGCCAGGCCTGTGGTGATCGCAAATAATAAAATCTATACCTAATTTTTTAGCGTGTTCTACTTTATCAATAGATTTAATGCCACAATCTAAAGCAATTATTAGTGTGAAATTATTTTCTAATGCAAAGTTGATTCCTTTAAATGAAACACCATAACCCTCATCATATCTGTTTGGAATATAGGTGTACACCAAGTTATGTACGGTTTTTAAATATGTAGACATTAAGGCGACAGAACTGGTACCATCAACATCATAATCGCCATACACCAAAATGTTTTCGTTGTCTGCAATCGCTTTTTCAATACGGGCTACAGCTTTGTCCATATCTTTCATTAAGAATGGATCGTGTAAATCGGTTAAACTAGGGCGGAAAAAAGTTTTTGCTTCTTCAAAAGTTTTAATGCCACGTTGCAAAAGTAATGTTGCGGTGGTAGTGTCTACGTTTAGTGCTTTTTGCAAAGCATCGGTTTCTTCTGCCTGTGGTTTTTCTTTTAATGTCCAACGCATTTTGTGTTTCTTTAAGAGGTTTCAAATGTAATTAAAACTTTATACTTAAAGGTGCTTCATACAAAATACTAATAATTATAGAACCTTATTTTTTATACCGTTTAGCTTAAGGCTAGCGAGTTTTACTGCGTTTGTTAGACTTTAAAATATTATTTTGAATGAAAGTGCGTTTCAATGGTTAATTCTGAAAATTGACGGAACATTTCCATTACACCACAATATTTCTCTATAGATAAATCGACTGCTTTTTGAAGTTTCTTTTCATTTAAATTATTACCATGAAAGTGAAAATGCATACCTACTTTATCGTAATACTTAGGGTGTTCTTCTGTTAAATTTGCTTCGGTTTCAATTTTGAAAGTATCTACATCTAGTTTCATTTTTTTGATTAATGATGCTACATCGAGTCCAGAGCAACCAGCTAAAGCGGATAGCATCAACGCTTTTGGGCGATAGCCTTCACTTTTCCCACCGTTTTCTTCGCCTGCGTCTATAAAAAGGTTGTGTCCTGATGGGTTAGTACTTTCAAATTTCATTTCACCTAACCAGGTTGTAGTAACTAAATTTTTCATTTTTCTTAATTTGTTTGCTCAAAAATAGTATAAAATAATGTAAAAGCGGTTTTCTTCAAGGAGAAGGAACAAGGTTTCAATACCCATTCAAAATCTCACAAAGCCTATTCATATCATCTTCTGTATGTGCTGCGCTAATTACAATTCTGCTCATTACAGGTGAAGTTTCATCAGGATATCTAAAACTTGTGACTATAATATTATTTTTTTCGAGGTGTTGATTTAATTTTTCATCGGAAAAAGTAAAGGTAGGATGCCCTTTCATAAGCTTGAAGCGTTGAAGGTTTTTAGTCTGCTTTAAGAAGAGTTTTAAGTTATATTCTAAAGTTCGTCGTTTGGAATTATAAATAGATTCCGCATCTATAAGAGTGGCAACATTTGCAGGTGCGGCTGGACTTGCTCCTCCGAAAAACGGTGTGTTTTTAAAAACATTTATACGAGTTCTTAATCCAAAAATAGCACCAATTTGAACTCCAAACCCTTTTCCTAGAGAGCAGCAAACTATTAGTTCTTTAGGCTCCAAAGCATTAATAGTTTTAAAAACACCTTCACCATGTTCACCAACAACACCAATACCGTGGGAGTCATCAACAACTAAAATAATTTCAGAAAGAGGAAGTGTTTTTAATCCTTCAAAATCAGGAAAATTTGTACCATGAAAATCAATAGCATCTAAAAAAACAATAGGTATTTGTTTTGTGTTGTTTTTTAAATGAAGATTTAAAGCGGTTTTTAGTTCTTGATAAGATTGAACCGATTTATTTTTTGTAACCGATAAGTTTAACGCCGCATGTGTGTTTGGAGCATAAAAGAACGTGTAATCTGGAGTGTTTAAGCTTTGCGCAACTAATTGTCCTGCTAAATAACCCGAAGAGAGGCTAACACAGGCTTGACTACCTATATGTTTGGCTAAATAAGCTTCAACATCATCATAAATGGAAATGCGAATATTGGATTTTCGTGATGCACCATAATTGGTGCCATATTTTTTAATATTTTCAATAAATAAATTTTGGAATTCGATGTCTGTTTGAAGACCTAAATATGATGTTCCGCCAAAATAGAGATAGGTTTTACCTTCAATTGAAATGTGATTTGACGGAAAGGAGTCTAAATTATAAGTCATTATTTTAAAGTTACACCACTGCCTCCTAAAGTAGGGAAAATAACACTGGCGTCTTCTTTAATAATAACGCCATTTGCAATATCTTCTTTAAGTAGAAGCGCGCCATCCATATCAACATAATCGAGTTGAGGTATAAGTTGGGCAATAGCCGAAATACCAACGGTAGATTCCGTCATGCAGCCCACCATAACTTTTACGCCCATGGCTTTACCTTTTTTAATCATGCGCAAAGCAGGTGTTAAACCGCCGCATTTCGTTAGTTTTATATTTATACCGCTAAAGTGTGTTCCGCAGGCTTCAACGTCGTTTTCAACAATGCAACTCTCGTCTGCAATAACAGGTAAAACGCAATGTTTCATTACTTTTTTCATACCTTCCCAATCATCAGCTTTTAATGGTTGCTCTAAAAACTCAACACCTAATTCCTTTAAAAGCGGTGCGTTTTTAATAGTTTCATCTGCTGTCCAAGCACAATTAGCATCAATTCTAAAAATAGCATCACTTTCTTCTCTTAATGCTTTTATAATGTTAACATCGTCGTTGGTGCCAAGTTTTATTTTATATATAGGCCAAGGCATTTCTTTCATTTTGGCTACCATTTTATCAATACTAGCAATACCAATAGTATAGTTGGTTGTTGGGTATGTTTCTAAAGTTGTTCCCCAAATATCGTAAAGTGATTTGCCTTCTAGTTTGCCGTATAAATCGTGAGCAGCCAAATCTAAAGCGCAAATAGCGAAATTGGTTAAGCCTTTTTCAACTAAGAATGCATGAAAAGTTTCTGGTGTTGTAAAGTTGAAGTTTTCGATTTCAGCTGAAATCGCGTTAATTTCTGCCATCATGCTTTCAACAGTAATGTTGTAATATGGGTTAGATGTTGCTTCACCATAGCCTGTTTTTCTGTTTAGGGTAAGGCAAGCGATTAAGCTAGGTTGAATGTCGTGAGACTCTCTAGAAATGGTGAATGTATGTTTAAGTTTTAGGTTGTAAGCCTTTAATTGTATTTGCATTTATATTTTTTTATCGAGAGTGGAGACCTATTATTTTTCGGTTAATGCGTTGCCTTCAAAAGCTAATCCGTCAAAACCGGTTTTCATGAAGTTTCTAATGTTTTGGTGTCCGTCTCCGTTAGGATCTTTTAATACATCTTCAAAATAGTATTGACCAAAACAAGCAAGAGTTTCTTCTTTTGTAAAACCTTCGTTTTTGGCAAAGGCAAATAATTTACAAGAGCCAGAGTTTTCACCTGCAGCATTTGCTAATTCACCATTTGTAAAAGCGGTTGGTGTAAAATTGTATTTTGCTTCAAGAGTGTTTATGGTATCCGAAAAAGCAATGGTTTCCGGTGTGTTTTTTAATGTACTTTTAAATAAATCTAATGTCATTTTTTTATTTCTTTTTTCCTCCAACAATAATTACAATTTCACCTTTTGGTGGTTTGTTGGTATAATGTTCTAATACTTGTTTTGCGGTACCACGAATAGTTTCCTCGTATAGTTTTGTAAGTTCTCGAGAGACAGAAACCTCTCGGTCTTCTCCAAAATACTCACAAAAATGTCCTAACGTCTTAATTAATTTATGCGGACTTTCGTAAAATATCATGGTCCGAGTTTCTTCAGCTAAAAGTAGTAAACGTGTTTGGCGCCCTTTTTTTACTGGTAAAAACCCTTCGAATATAAATTTATCATTGGGTAGTCCAGAATTTACTAATGCAGGAACAAATGCTGTGGCACCCGGTAGGCAATCTACTTCAATACCGTTTTCAATACAAGCGCGAGATAATAGAAAGCCGGGATCGGAAATAGCAGGTGTTCCGGCATCGCTAATTAAAGCTACGGTTGTTCCACTTTTTAATTTCTGAATAATATTTTCAACCGTTTTATGCTCGTTATGCATATGGTGGCTTTGCATATGGGTCGAAATTTCAAAATGCTTTAAGAGTTTTCCTGAGGTTCGGGTATCTTCTGCTAAAATTAAATCGACATCTTTTAAAACCTCAACAGCTCTAAAGGTGATGTCTTTTAAGTTGCCAATAGGTGTTGGTACTATATAAAGTTTACTCATTATTCAAATTTAGCTTCAATAATTTCCATAAAGCGGGTTTCAAATTCCTCTTTACCGTTCCAGTTATTATAGTCTGGTTTTACCATAGTTTCAATAAAATCTTTGGCATTATTGAAAGAAAGAAAGGTGTTTAATTGGGAAATAACGCGATCGTAATCTTCATTTTGACCATCAAATAAATGTTTAATGAAGGCTATTTTATCATTTAAACCTATTTTTAAACCACCAGATTTAAGTTTATCGTTAAGCGATTTTTTATCGGTTAAAACACCGTTTTCATTTTTCTTTACAGGTTCAAAAATAGGCGTTTCTTCAAAGCCTAGAGTCAGGTCTTCTAAGTTATGTTTTATAATAGGTGTTTTAGGTTCTGCTTTTTCAAACAAATCGTCGACTTGTTGTGTTTCATGCGGCATTTGCGCTACCATGTCTTTAATAGTTTCCATTAAAGGCTCGGTAATAGGCTCGTTTTGGTTATCTTCTAGATTGGTGTAAATCGTGTCGTCATGCTCAATATTATCACTAATTTTATTGTTGAAGGCCGTATCGAGCATGCTAAAAAACGACGAGTCGTTACCGATGCTAGGTATATTATCTTCAAAATTTTCTTGCGCAAACTTTAAAACCGATAGCTTTTCAAACAATTCTTTTGCCTCGGTATGCATTTTAATAACATCTTCTTTACCTTTCAGTTTCAGAATTCTATGAGCTATACTTACAAGTTCAGATTCTAATTTCTTCTTCATTGTTTATAAATTTAAAATTTAAAGGTATTAAGGCGTTTGATTTTTAATAAATTTGCGTCACCTTTATACAAACCAATTTTAGTGTTAAAATTACGAAATGTTTCTTGAAAATACGGTAAATCATAAAGAACAATTTGGATGGATTGAAGTCATATGCGGCTCGATGTTTTCGGGAAAAACCGAAGAACTCATCCGTAGGCTTAAACGTGCGCAGTTCGCAAGGCAGCGTGTCGAGATTTTTAAACCAGCCCTAGATACGCGTTATGATGAGGAAATGGTAGTATCTCACGACTCTAACGAAATTCGTTCTACACCTGTTCCAGCGGCAGCAAACATCCCTATTTTGGCCGATGGTTGCGATGTGGTTGGTATAGATGAAGCTCAGTTTTTCGATGACGAAATAGTACGTGTTTGTAACGATCTGGCCAATAAAGGTGTTCGTGTAATTGTTGCTGGATTGGATATGGATTTTAAAGGAAATCCCTTTGGGCCTATGCCAAACTTAATGGCAACAGCCGATTATGTTACTAAAGTTCATGCGGTTTGTACCCGCACAGGGAATTTAGCTCAATACAGTTACCGTAAAGCGAAAAGCGATAGTTTGGTGCTTTTAGGTGAAGTGGAAGAGTATGAACCTTTAAGCAGAGCAGCTTATTATAAAGCTATGGAGCGGGATAAGTTAAGAAACATGCAAGTTAAAGAAGAAGAACAGATTCAATCTAAAACAAAAGATTCCGATGCTTAAAGCAAGAGAAACTGTGCTTGAAATCGATTTAAAAAAACTAAAACATAATTTTGAGTATTTAAAATCGAGACTTAATAACGATACGCTATTTTTAGCCGTAGTTAAAGCGTTTGCTTATGGTAATGAAGCTTCTGAAATTGCAAATTATTTAGAAACTATTGGAGCCGATTATTTTGCAGTAGCCTATATAAGCGAAGGTATAGCCTTGCGCAAAGCAGGTATTACTAAACCTATTTTAGTACTGCACCCGCAAACGGTAAACTTTAAGGTTTTAATCGAAAATAATTTAGAACCTAGTATTTATAATGCAAAAATACTTAAAGAATTTATAGAAATTGCTTCCGCGGAAAAAAAACAAAACTATCCTATTCACGTCAAGTTTAATACCGGTTTAAATAGGTTGGGATTTTGGCAAGGTGATGTAGAAACTATTCGTAATATTATAGGTGAAACCAAAAATATTCAGGTAAAATCTATCTTTTCGCATTTAGCAGCTAGTGAAGATTTGGAAGAAAAAGCATTCACTCTAAATCAAATAGAAACTTTTAAAAGTATTGCAGCTAATTTTGAAGACATATTTGGTTATAAACCTATGCTTCATATTTGTAATACTTCAGGAGTTCTAAATTATCCAGAAGCGCAGTTTAATATGGTACGTAGCGGTATAGGCTTGTACGGTTTTGGAAATTCCGAAGAAGAAAATGTAAACTTTAAACCTATTGCAACCTTAAAAACAGTGATTTCGCAAATCCATGAATTAAAAAAAGGGGAAACAGTTGGTTATAACCGAGCATTTAAAAGTGAATCTGTATTAAAAACGGCAACCTTACCTATTGGTCATGCCGATGGTATTGGTAGAATTTATGGAAATGGAAAAGGTTTTGTTACTATAAATAATAAAAAAGCACCCATAATTGGCAATGTTTGTATGGACATGATTATGGTAAATATTACAGATATAGATTGTAATGAGGGTGATGAGGTTATTGTTTTTGATGCTAATTTTACCGCAGAAACTTTAGCACAAACAGCAAACACAATCTCTTATGAGCTGATAACGAGTATCTCACAAAGAGTAAAGCGTGTTGTTATAAATATTGAAATATAAAGACTTCATTTAAATTGTGACTTTTTAACTATATTGTGGTCTAAATAATTATTAACCAAGAAATTTATTAAAATTTAAAATTATGCTTAAAGAATTTAAAGAGTTTATTACAGGTGGTAACGTTATAGAGTTTGCCGTTGCAGTGATCATGGCAGGAGCTATTGGTGGCGTTGTAAAAGGATTTGTTGACAATATCGTTATGCCGGTTGTTGGTCACTTCACAGGTGGAACCGATTTTGCTAACATGAAAATTGTATTAACAGAAGCTGCAGTTAACGCTGAAGGTGCTGTAACTACTGCAGAAAATGCAATTATGTATGGTGCTTGGATTAACACTATTGTTAATTTAGTTATTGTAGGTCTTGTAATGTTCTTGATTGTAAAAGCATATAATAAAACTAAAAAGCCAGTAGAGGTTAAAGAAGAAGCTCCTGCAGGACCATCTCAAGAAGATTTACTTGCTGAAATTAGAGATTTACTTAAAAAATAACAAAATGTTAATTATATAACAAGCTGTTATTTGTTGTTAAAAAGCCCTCATTTTTCGTAAATGAGGGCTTTTTTTAGATTTTAGAATAGAATTAATACTTAGTTTTGCTAACAGAAATTTAATAAACAAAAAATTATGAAAATAGCAGTTGTAGGTGCTACTGGAATGGTAGGCGAGGTGATGCTAAAGGTTTTAGAAGAACGTAACTTTCCTGTTACTGAATTATTATTAGTAGCTTCAGAGCGTTCTGTTGGAAAAAAATTAACTTTCAAGAATAAAGAATATACCGTTATTGGTTTAGCCGATGCTGTTGCTGCAAAGCCACAAATCGCAATTTTTTCTGCAGGTGGAGATACATCGGTAGAATGGGCGCCAAAATTTGCTGCAGCTGGTACAACGGTAGTAGATAATTCTTCTGCATGGAGAATGGATCCAACTAAAAAATTAGTGGTTCCAGAAATTAATGCGAGCGAATTAACAAAAGAAGATAAAATTATAGCAAACCCTAACTGTTCTACCATACAAATGGTAATGGCTTTGGCTCCGCTACATTCAAAATATAAAATGAAACGTGTTGTTGTTTCAACTTACCAATCGGTTTCTGGTACAGGTGTAAAAGCTGTAAAACAACTAGAAAATGAAATTGCTGGTATTGAAGGCGACATGGCTTATCCTTACCCAATAGGTAGAAACGCATTACCGCATTGTGATGTTTTCATGGAAAACGGATACACAAAAGAAGAAATGAAATTGGCTCGTGAGCCTCAAAAAATATTTAACGATCGCACATTTTCTGTAACAGCTACAGCTGTTCGTATTCCTACTGCTGGTGGGCATTCAGAATCTGTTAACGTTGAGTTTGAAAATGATTTCGATTTAGTTGATGTTCGTAAAATGTTAAGCGAAACACCAGGTATTGTACTTCAAGATGATCCTTCTACAAACAGTTATCCTATGCCAATTTTTGCACACGATAAAGATGAGGTTTTTGTTGGGAGGCTTAGAAGAGATGAAACACAACCTAACACTTTAAATATGTGGATTGTTGCCGATAACTTACGTAAAGGTGCTGCAACAAACACCGTGCAAATTGCTGAATATTTAGTAGCAAATAACTTAGTGTAATTTACACTTTTTTAAATATTTTAAGCTCCTGTAAATTTTACAGGAGCTTTTTTTTTGGTGTTAATCTTGGTTTATAAATTCCATGTTATCAGTTGTCGATGCTTTGTTTAAAATAGCTTGAAAAACATATTCACAAACCAGCTTTTCACCCTCTAAATTTATAAGTTCCAAAGTGTCTTCGGGTGTGTGATATTGTGGGTGTCCGCCAGTATGTACTCCTAAAACCGATATGTTTTTTTTGTAGAATGAAACATGATCGGAGCCACCAACAGATCCTGCGTGAACTATAGGGTTTAAATCTAGAGATTCTCCGAGGTTCTTCATGAAATCTACGCCATTAGTAAAAGTGCCTGCACCACCTGCATACACATGTTTTTTATCGTTTAAGCGACCAACCATATCCATGTTAATCATTAATTTTATTTGAGAAAGTGGAATTAACGGATTTTCTACAAAGTATTTACTGCCTAGCAAACCTTGTTCTTCGGCTCCAAAGGCAATAAATAGTACACTTCTTTTTAATTGGTCTTGTTTTGAAATTAACTTTTCTGCAATTTCTAATAGAGCGGCTGTTCCGCTAGCATTATCATCAGCGCCATGATATACCACGCCTCTTTTATCCGATTTGGAAGATGGTCCGCCAAGTCCTAAATGATCGTAATGCGCTCCTAAAACTATGTATTCGTTTTTTAATTCCGGATCGTTTCCTTCAATAAACCCAATAACATTACAAGTGTTCACTTCTGGTTTTTCGTCTTCGCCTTTATCAACTCGTAATATGGCTTTAAAATGTTGTTCGTAATTTTTACTTAACGGTTTTAAGCCTATAGCTTTAAATTCTTTTTTAATATATTTTACTACGCGTTTAGCGCCTTTTTCTCCTGGAAATCTCCCTCCGTTTTTATCTAATATTAAAAATTCAATATGATCTTTTATTTCATTTTTGGTTATTTCAGTTTGAGAAAACATACTGAAATATGATGCGATGGATAATACGAGTAGTGCTGTTTTTTTCATTATTAGGGTTTTGAGTAACATTGTCAAATATATAATTATACGGTATTTTAATTCTGTTATTATTGAATAAATCTAGAACTTTAGCTTATGTTTTTTGTTTATTTTTGAATGATTAATTTAATGAATCATGAAAAAAATAGCGTTAACGTTTTTCTCATTAAGCTTGCTTGTTGCTTGTGGAAATGATAAAACAGAAAAAAAAGAGATTGTTGTGAGTTACCCAAAAACAAAAACTGTAGACACCGTAGATACTTATTTTGGTGTTGAAGTAAAAGACCCGTATCGTTGGTTAGAAGATGATAGAAGTGCAGAAACTGAAGCTTGGGTAAAGGCTGAAAATGTGGCTACTAATGTCTATTTAAATAAAATTCCGTTTAGAGAAGCTTTAAAAAAACGTTTGTCGAAATTATGGAACTACGAAAAAGTAGGTGCACCTTTTAATGAGGGCGATTACACGTATTTTTATAAAAACGATGGATTGCAAAATCAAAATGTGCTTTATCGTTTTAAAAAAGGGGCCGATTCTAAAACAGCAACTGTGTTTTTAGATCCGAATACCTTTAATGAGGATGGAACAGTGTCTTTGGGGGCAACAAGTTTTTCTAAAAACGGAAAAATTTTAGCCTATACTATTTCTGAAGGCGGAAGCGATTGGCGGAAAATTCTAATCATGGACGTGGAGTCTAAAGAAATTACAGAAGACCCTTTAATCGATGTTAAATTCACACAATTATCATGGTATAAAAACGAAGGTTTTTACTATTCTAGTTACGATAAGCCAAAAGGAAGTGAGCTTTCGGCTAAAACAGATCAGCATAAAGTATACTATCATAAATTGGGAACAGCACAAAGCGCAGATCAATTAATCTATGGTGGAACACCCGAAGAAAAGCACCGTTATATATACGCCAACGTTTCCGAAGATAATAAATACTTGTTTATATCTCCTCGTGTTTCAACCTCCGGAAACAAGCTTTTAATAAAAGATTTATCTGTGCCGAATAGTGAATTTATTTCCATTTTAGATCACACAGATAGCGATACAGGTGTTCTAGAAAACGAGGGAAGTAAACTTTATTTGGTAACGAATTTAAATGCGCCAAATAAAAAAATAGTAACGGTAGATGCTACAAATCCAACACCAGATCATTGGGTGGATTTTATCCCAGAAACCGAGCATGTGTTGTCTATTTCCAAAGGTGGTGGTTACTTTTACGCAACTTATATGGTCGATGCGATTTCTAAAGTAAAACAGTACGATTATAGCGGTAAATTTATTAGAGATATAGAATTACCAGGTTTAGGAACAGCAAGTGGTTTTGGTGGTAAAAAAGAAGAAAAAACAAATTATTTTTCGTTTACAAATTATAATACACCAGTTACAACTTATACTTTAAATGCCGACTCTGGCGTTGTGGAATTGTATAGAAAATCTGCTATTGCATTCAATAGTGACGATTTTGAAAGTCATCAGGTATTTTACAAATCTAAAGATGGAACAAAAATACCAATGATGATTACGCACAAGAAAGGACTAGAACTTAATGGTAAAAACCCGACTATTCTATATGGTTATGGAGGGTTTAATGTGAGTTTAACACCGTCGTTTAGTACACCTAATGCAGTTTGGATGGAGCAAGGTGGTGTTTATGCCGTAGCTAACCTTCGTGGCGGTGGTGAGTATGGAAAGGCTTGGCACGATGCTGGAACACAGCAGAAAAAACAAAATGTATTTGATGATTTTATCGCTGCAGCGGAATATTTAAAGGCGCAAAATTACACGAGCACAAAGTATTTAGCAATTCGAGGCGGATCTAACGGAGGTTTATTGGTTGGTGCAACCATGACGCAGCGTCCAGATTTAGCACAGGTAGCTTTACCTGCTGTTGGTGTTTTGGATATGTTACGCTACCATACGTTTACTGCGGGAGCTGGTTGGGCTTATGATTATGGAACAGCTGAAGATAATAAAGCGATGTTTGAATACTTAAAAGGGTATTCGCCAGTTCATAACGTGAAGTCTGGAGTGGAATATCCTGCGACTTTAGTAACTACAGGAGATCATGACGATCGCGTTGTGCCTGCGCATAGTTTTAAATTTGCAGCCGAATTACAAAGCAAACAAACAGGAAGCAACCCAACGTTAATACGTATTGAAACGGATGCTGGCCATGGTGCAGGAACGCCAATAAGTAAAACTATTGAGCAATATGCCGATATATATGGATTCACACTTTTTAATATGGGCTTTAATAAATTGCCTGTTGTAATTGAAGAATAAATAAGTTTTAAATTTAGGCCTAGTAGACTTTATACTCTGCTAGGTTTTAAAAATAATGTGATTACCACCAAACTAAAAAACACTTGTTTAGTATTCCGTTTGGTTGTTTTAACCAGAAAATTGGTGAAAATTTACGTTCTAAAATGGTATTAGAAACGGTTGTAAATTCTAGATAATTCAGCCAATCTACTTGAGTGTGCGGCGCTATAATCCAATCTATCTTCTTCGAAATATAAAATTTACATTCTGAAAATTGAGCGAGCTGTTCTTTTTTGATGTAAAAACCTGAAATACAGTCTTGATTTAAGGTTTTTAAAATAATTTTTTGACCTAAAGGAATAAATAGTTGTGCTTTAAAATAAACTTGTTGATCAATTTCTGAAGCTTTTAAACCTAGGTTTTCTAAGTAAGGTTCGCAACTTTTAGAATAAAGTAAAGGCAATTGCTTTTCACTAAGTTTTTTTAGTTTTTCTATTAGGGCATCTTTTCTGTTAGGACCAACAAAACAATCAATTTCCGAATCGCCTTCCGAGGCATCGTAAATATAAAACTTGTAAATAACTTCAAGATGAATCGGTTTTTCATCCCTCAGTAATAAGCAATCTATTTCGCCTAAAGTAATTTTGTTCTCTTGAATTTGAAGATTTTCTGAGAGTATTTTAATGGCTGGATTTTGGCTTAATTCGAAAGAAACTAAGCGTTCTATATATTTTCCGACTCTAAGTTTGTCATCAATATCTAAATCTATTTTATCAAATTTAGAGGGGATTTCAAATTGAGTCATATTAAAAACTACATCCTTTTTCCATAAACTAGGTGTTTTCAGGAAGCCGTCGTATCTATTCTGTACGTCTTTAGTGTGTTTTGTCACAAACTCAAAATATTATAGACTTGCCAAAATGTTTAGCATTCAGCAAGTCTTTATGTGATTCTGGTATTTTAGTAACCAACCTTTTCTCTAACTCTGCTCAATACATCGTTAGCAACTAATTGCGCTTTTTTTGCACCAATAGCCAAAGCAGCATCAATTTCGTTTAGGTTATTCATGTAGTAGTTGTAGCGTTCACGTTGTGTTGCAAATTTTTCAATTATCAATTCAAATAAAGCTTGTTTTGCGTGTCCGTAACCATAATTACCATTTTCATAATTAGCTTTCATGGTTTCAATTTGAGCTTCTGTTGCTAGCAAACTGTATATAGCAAAGCAGTTACAAGTACTCCAATCTTTAGGGTCTTCAAGCGCTGTGCTATCAGTTTCGATAGACATTATTTGCTTGCGTAATTTTTTATCGGTTAAAAATAGATTGATCGTGTTATTAGCGCTCTTACTCATTTTACCACCGTTGGTACCAGGAATAAGTTTAGTGTTCTCTTGTATTTTTCCTTCTGGTAATACAAAAGTTTCACCCATTTTGGCATGAAAACGCGATGCAACATCACGTGTCATTTCTATATGTTGTAATTGGTCTTTTCCAACAGGGATAATATTGGCATCGTACAATAAAATATCGGCAGCCATAAGCATTGGGTAAGTAAATAACCCAGCGTTAACATCGTCTAAACGGTCTGCTTTATCTTTAAAACTATGTGCTAAAGTTAAGCGTTGGTACGGAAAAAAACAGCTTAAATACCAAGATAGCTCTGTAGTTTGTGGAATATCGCTTTGGCGGTAAAACACCGTTTTCTCAATATCTAAACCAAAAGCAAGCCAGGTTGCAGCAGTAGAATACGTGTTTTCGCGCAATGTTTTTGCATCTTTAATTTGAGTTAAAGTGTGTAGGTTTGCGATAAATAAAAACGAATTGTTTTCAGGGTTTTTAGCCATTTCAATTGCTGGAATAATAGCTCCTAAAATGTTACCTAAATGTGGTGTTCCTGTGCTTTGTATGCCTGTAAGTATTCTTGCCATGTGTGCGTTCCCTAAATTGCGGGAATCTTGTTAAAATTAAACTCAATTTTTGATATGCTAGCAAAGGTAATTTTTTTAATAGAATTGCTCAATACAATTATGTATTTTTGAGACGATGAAAGTTTTTAAATACATTTTTTGGGTATTGTACCGAATTTGGTTTTATATACTGGTAGGGTTGCCCATAATTATCTTATTTCCAATTTTATTAGTTTCTATCGCTAAAGAGGCTTGGTACCCATTGTTTTTTAGGATAGCTCGGGTTTGGGCTAAAATAATTTTGGTTGGTATGGGCTTTGCTTATAAAATAGATAGAGAGGAAACTCCAGATCGCTCTAAAAGTTACATGTTTGTTGCCAACCACACTTCTATGGTTGATATTATGTTAATGCTAGTTTCGGTTAAAAATCCGTTTGTTTTTGTTGGGAAAGCCGAGTTATCTAAAATTCCGTTGTTTGGTTTTTTCTATAAGCGCACCTGTATTTTGGTAGATAGAAGTTCTGCTAAAAGTAGACAAGCTGTATTTTTAAGAGCGCAACGCCGATTAAAAACAGGTGTGAGTATTTGTATTTTTCCAGAAGGCGGTGTGCCGGAAGAGCATATAGATTTAGATACCTTTAAAGATGGTGCTTTCAGGTTAGCTATAAACCACCAAATACCAGTTGTGCCAATTACTTTTGCTGATAATAAAAAGCGATTTTCTTACACTTTTTTTAGCGGTGGTCCGGGTAGAATGCGTGTTAAGATGCATAAGTTTATTTCAACTGAAGGTTTAACTATTAAAGAAACCCGGGAATTGAATGATGCATCTCGAGAAATAATATTTAACCAACTACAAGCATTTAAAAAATAAAAAAACGACCCTAAGTAGAGTCGTTTTTATTTAGTATTGATTTCCGAGCTTAAAGGAAATCAATAACTAGATTTAACCAAAAACCTAAAATTTAATAGCGAGTCCGGTGTATACGCCAACAAAGAATGGCTGAAAATCACCAGATGTATTATTGAATGTGTTTATTTGATATTTAAGCATAGGCTCTAAATTTAAGTCAATCTTTTTAGTAACTTGGTAGTTTAAACCTAAACCGAAGTTAGCACTGTAGCTTACCTTATTGATGTTATTTGCTTCACCTAAGAATGTGCGACTTCCATCTTGAGCTTCCGAAAATACTTCATTATTGTTTAAAAATAAAGAGCTAAAACCACCTATAACATTAACGCCAAATTTATTGCTTAAAACTGCATATTGTAATTCTAGTGGCACTTCTATGTAGCCCAAACTTTGATTTATAGAGGTGTTTGAGGTTTTTAATAAACTGGCAGCACTTTTCTCACTGAAGTTATCGGCGCTAATTAGTGATAATTGTTCGGTTGGTGCGTTGCTAACACTATTATTACTTACATTTTGTAAAGAGCTAGTCGTAGATCTTACACCAATAGATTGGTAGCTTACAACATCGTTCGTGTTATAACCAAGGTTAACACGATTAACCCCCGAGCGTATACGTAACCTTTTATTTACTGCATAACTAGCCGTAACACCATAACTCATATTTACTTCACCTGTTTTAGAGTTGCTATTAAATTGAGGGTCTATAGACGAGCCTTTTCCAGTGGTATTAAAATAAACAGGAGCAGCATTGGCTGCTAAACTCCAACGATCTTTTGGGCTCTCTGTATCAATCAAATCTTCTGTTTTATTTAGAGCGTCTTCAATGCTTAAGCTATTCTCTTTAGTATCATTAGAGGCAATAGTTTCCCTAGTTTCTTCTGTTTTAATTTTCTCTGCTTTAGTCTTTTCTAGATTTGTGGTCTCTGTATTTGTTTTAGCAATAATTTTTTCTTCGGAAATTGAAATATTATTGTTTTTGTTTTCCGCGGAAGCGTTACTTTCTTTTGAATTTTGTTGGGCTACAGTATTTTTGCTATTTGTATAAAGTGCATTTTCTTTTTTGTTTTTTACTAAAGAAGATGGCTTGCTTTTGTTCGAGTTTTTCGCTGATTGGGCGGAATTACTATTGGTTTGATTTACATGGTCGGCGCTTGCAATTGTTGTTGCTGTTGCAGAGTTTTGATTATTGCTATTCGTGTTTTGATTGTTGTTTTTATTACTAATAGTATGTTTTTCCGAATCTGGATTTACACTGTTTTCTTGGCTGTTTTGCTCTGAAATGGCTGAATTTATAGTTGTATCTGAATGAATTGCATCAGTAATAGATGTGTTTTCAATTTCGGAGGCTTGTTTGGCTTCTGTATTAACAACTTCATGTGTTTGATTGCCTTCAGTTTCGTTGTAAAAGGTATTAATACCTAGCATTAGAAAAACTAACAAAAGTGCAGCAACACCTGCGTAACGCCACCAAATTGGTATTACTCGTCGTTTTTTCTTGTCTTGATTAAGCTCGGCTTCTATATTTTTCCATATAGCATTGCTGGGAGTGGCTTCAAAATCTTTTAAGCCTTCCTGGAAAAGTCTGTCTATGTGTTTTTTATCACGCATTATAATGATTGCAAACTTGTTGCGGATTTATGTGTTTCGATGGTTTGTTTCAAAATTTGTCTAGCACGCGCTAAATTAGATTTTGAAGTTCCTATTTTAATTTTTAGCATATTTGCTATTTCTTTATGCGAATAATCATCAAGTACATACAGGTTAAAAACGAGTCGGTATCTATCGGGTAATTCTTGTATTATTTGAAGTAAATAATCTATAGAAAGTTGGTCGTCATCTATATCGACTTCAACATCTTCAATGGCATCTTCATTAATAATATCAAAAACTTTTTCGTTTCGGTAGCGTTGCATTACGGTATTAATGGTAATGCGTTTTAGCCAACCTTCAAAAGAGCCTTTGTTTTTAAATTGATCTATTTTTTTAAATATGGTTAAAAATGCATCTTGCAAATTATCTTCTGCTTCTGTATAGTTTCTAGAATATTTTAAGCACACGGCGAAAAGTTTACTCGAAAAGAGTTTGTACAGTTCGCCCTGTGCCTTAGTATTGTTAGTTTTACAATTTTCTATGAGTTGATTTAAACTCAAAATTATACACGTGTTAATTAGTTATTTTTACTCTACAACAGGCACTTCAATAGTTAAATATTGGTTTTCGCCGTCGGCATCTTCGCCTTGCCAAAATTTAAAAATATACGAGCCATTACTAGTGACAATAAAGTTAAAAGTGTTTTCAACCAGTTCATTTTCTAGTGTTTCACAATCATTATTTTCGAGCACATAATTAATTGGAGCAACCGTACGTTCGTTATTGTTTTTAAGATAGTAAAACTCTCTAAAAGTGTGGCAACTAGATGGTTTAAAGTACGAAACAGTTATGGGGTAAGTTTCTCCTAATATAAATTCATCTGGAATATCAACACTTTCTACAGGTAAAATCTCAAAACTATAATCTATGGCGCCATCATCTACACTACAAGAGGCCAATATTAAAGTTAAACAAATTACAAGCAATTTTTTCATTTCAAAATTTTTAAGTTAAAATTCTCATTTTGTTTTATAGATGCATAAATTTTAAAATGGTTGCGTAGATAATAGGTTTTAGTTTAGTAAGCCTAACGTTTAGAGCAAAAAAAATCCCGAATGTATCGGGATTTTATATATTTAAAAGAAAACGATGTTTAGTTCAGGCTTTCTTTAATAGCTGCTTTTATTTTTTGTTCTAACTCATCAAAAAGCTCTGGATTGTCTTTAATAATTGCTTTTACAGCATCACGACCTTGCCCAAGTTTAGTATCTTCGTAACTAAACCAAGAACCACTTTTCTTTACAATTTCGTACTCTACAGCAACATCAAGAATTTCACCAACCTTACTTACGCCTTCTCCATACATAATGTCGAATTCGGCCATTTTAAATGGTGGAGCTACTTTGTTTTTTACAACTTTTACTCTGGTTTTGTTACCTAAAACATCACCATTACTGTTCTTAATTTGTGTAGAACGACGAATATCTAAACGCACAGATGCGTAGAATTTTAATGCGTTACCACCAGTTGTAGTTTCTGGGTTACCGAACATTACACCAATTTTTTCACGTAATTGATTAATAAATATTACAGTACAGTTTGTTTTGCTAATAGACCCTGTAAGTTTACGTAAAGCCTGAGACATTAAACGTGCGTGTAAGCCCATTTTAGAATCTCCCATTTCGCCTTCAATTTCACTTTTTGGTGTTAATGCAGCAACTGAATCGACAACAACAATATCGATAGCGCCAGAACGAATTAAGTTATCGGCAATTTCTAATGCTTGCTCCCCATTATCTGGTTGAGAAATTATTAAGTTATCTATATCTACACCAAGGTTTGCGGCATAAAAACGGTCGAAAGCATGCTCTGCATCAATAAAAGCTGCAATTCCACCAGCTTTTTGAGCTTCGGCAATAGCGTGTAAAGTTAATGTGGTTTTACCCGACGATTCTGGCCCGTATATTTCAATAACACGTCCACGTGGATATCCTCCAACGCCTAAGGCGATATCTAAACCTAAAGAACCTGAAGGAATAGCTTCAACATCTTGAATAGCGGCATCGCTCATTTTCATTACCGTACCTTTTCCGTAGGCTTTATCTAGTTTATCTAAAGTAAGTTTTAGTGCTTTTAATTTCGCTTCTTTTTCGCTGCTCATTATATATTTTTTTTCTGAAGATTTGTCTGCTAAAATACTACATCTTTTGGGAGAACACAATAATAGTTTTCAACATAATTTAGATTGTAATAGGGTTGATTTATTGGTTTTTGGAAGAAAATTGAACTATTTACGCAACCTTTTAGTTTGTTTTGCATCTATTAAATGAAAAAGGGAAAATTGTTTGCTGTGAAATTTAACAAATGAGCACTTGATAACGACTAGCTCAAACTATTTTAATAGCACTTAGATATTTATTATTTAGGTGCTTTTTTTATGCGCGAAATTTAAATAGGTGTTTTGATCGCCATTCTTTAAAAAAGAAATAAAACTAGTAAAATGAATTATGTGCTTTAAAAAATGGTGTTAACAAACACTCGCGCTAGGGATTGCAGCATTGTTGGAGCTCTTTTTGTGTTGTTGCACCTATGCAACACAAAAAAGCAACTGCGGAAAGCCCGACCCTTTTGGGGTAGCGCCCAAAATGTTTTCATTCTAAGGTACAGTTGTTTTGAAAATATTATCTTTGTGGCTTAAAATATTTCTTAACCTTAAAAACTTAGTATAGCATGCAACTGTACAATACATTAAGCGCCGAAGAAAGAGCTGAATTAATCGACAACGCAGGAAAAAGTCGATTAACACTTTCTTTTTATCAGTATGCCAAAATTGGCAATCCACAAATTTTTAGAGATCATTTGTTTTTAACTTGGGACGCTATGGACGTTTTAGGTCGAATTTATGTTGCTCAAGAGGGCATTAACGGACAATTGTCTTTACCGGCCGACCGATTTAACGAGTTCAAGTCGCATTTAGATACCATAGATTTTTTAAAAGATATACGATTAAATGTTGCTGTAGAGCAGGATAACAAATCGTTTTTGAAACTTAAAGTAAAAGTGCGTAACAAAATTGTTGCCGATGGATTGAATGATGACACGTTTGATGTGCGTAACAAAGGTGTGCATGTGGATGCCGACAAATTCAATGCATTAATTGAAGATGAAAATACGGTTTTGGTCGATATGCGAAACCATTATGAGAGTGAAATTGGGCATTTTAAAAATGCTATAACGCCAGATGTGGATACCTTTAGAGAATCTTTGGATATTATTGAAGACGATTTAAAAGCGCATAAGGAAGATAAGAATTTAGTCATGTATTGCACCGGTGGTATACGTTGCGAAAAGGCGAGTGCTTATTTTAAGCATAAGGGTTTTAAGAATGTATTTCAGTTGGAAGGTGGTATTATTGAATACACGCGCCAGGTGAAGGAGCAGGAATTAGAAAATAAATTTTTAGGACAGAACTTTGTGTTCGATGAGCGTCGTGCAGAACGTATTAGTGATGATGTTATTGCGAATTGTCACCAATGCGGAACGCCTTTCGATGTGCATACCAATTGCGCAAACGAGGCTTGCCATTTATTATTTATTCAGTGTGATTCTTGCAAAGAAGAAATGAATAATTGCTGTTCTTCAAACTGTAAAGAGATACATGCTTTGCCTCACGAAGAGCAAAAAGCATTACGAAAAGGCCAAGGTAATAGTAATGATATTTTTAAGAAAGGGCGTGCCGATCACTTACCATATAAAAAAGATTTGCGTAACATTTTTGAGACTTTAAAAGTCGATAAAATTTAAATCTACGGTTATGCAAAAAATAGAATTAATGGCGCCTGCAGGTAATTTTGAATCTCTGCAAGCAGCCTTAGATAATGGCGCAGATTCGGTATACTTTGGTGTAGAGCAATTAAATATGAGAGCTAGGGCTTCGGTAAATTTTACATTAGACGATTTACCAGAAATAGCAAAACGTTGTGAGGCCAAAGGGGTAAGGAGCTATTTAACTTTAAACACTATAATTTACGATCACGATTTATCCATTGTAAAAACCTTAATTACCCAAGCTAAAGAAGCGAACATAACGGCTGTTATTGCTATGGACCAAGCGGTAATTGCTATGGCTAGAGAAAAGCAAATGGAAGTGCATATTTCTACTCAAATTAATGTAACGAACATTGAAACGGTTAAGTTTTATGCGTTGTTTGCAGATACTATGGTTTTAAGCCGTGAGTTGAGTTTACGTCAGGTTAAAAAAATTACTGAGCAGATTGAAAAAGAACAAATAAAAGGTCCGTCCGGAAAACTTGTTGAGATTGAAATATTTGGTCATGGTGCACTATGCATGGCTGTTTCTGGTAAATGCTATATGAGTTTGCATTCTCAAAATTCATCTGCAAATAGAGGTGCTTGTAAACAAAATTGTCGAAAAAAATATACGGTTATCGATCAAGAAACTGGTTTTGAAATGGAGCTGGATAACGAGTATATTATGTCACCTAAAGATTTATGTACCATAGATTTTTTAGATGAAGTGTTCGATGCTGGTATTAAAGTTTTAAAAATTGAAGGTCGAGGTCGCGCCCCAGAATATGTTGCAAAAGTGATAAAATGCTATCGTGAAGCTATTGATAGTATTGAAAACGGAAGCTATAATAAAGCAGAGGTAATTAGCTGGATGCAAACGCTAGAAACAGTTTACAATCGTGGTTTTTGGAGCGGGTATTATCTTGGGCAAAAACTTGGAGCGTGGAGTAAAGGTTCTGGGTCTCATGCCACACAAAAGAAAGTCTATATTGGTAAAGGCACACACTTTTTTCCTAAGGCAAATGTTGGTGAGTTTAAAATTGAAGCTTACAATATTAATGTTGGCGATACTATTTTAATAACTGGACCAACAACGGGTGCTCAAGAATTGGTAGTTGAAGAGTTCTTGGTAAACGACCAAAAATTGAGCGAAGGTTCAAAAGGTGATATGGTGACTATAAAATTACCATTTAGAATCCGCCAGTCTGATAAGCTATATAAAATTGTTGAAAATAAAGTGGAAGCCTAATGGTTGTTATTACATTACAGCGGAAAAAATGTATTGGTTGTAACTACTGCGTTGAGTTGGCTCCCGATCAATTCCAGATGTCGAAAAGAGATGGAAAAACGGTATTGCTACACGGCCAAGATAAAAAAGGATTTTTTACTTTAAAATCTAACGACGAGCTTATTTTTGAGGCTTCTGATAATGCAGCTAAGGCTTGCCCTGTAAAGATAATTACTGTAAAACAGGTTTAATCTCACTTGTTATAAAGAATATTAAAATGCTACGGGAGACATCTTGTGGCATTTTTAATTTAATATTAAGGTGTAATCAATATCCGTTAGGTGTAAAACACTTATTTCTTTCCGGTTTTCTAAGTTAAAAAGAGCTTGCAACTCTTTAATTTCTTCGCGTTTAAACATAAGCACCAAATTAGTTTGCATAGAAGGAATTGGAATTTTGCGCTGCACTTTTGCACAAGCATATTTATCTTCCCAATAGTCCATTTCTATATTCATGATATAGTCTTTAAATTGTTTAAAATCACTTTGTTTAAGTTCTAAGTATATATTATTAAATTCAAGATGGAATACTTGGCATTCACTACAAAAAGAGAGTTCTCCCGAGGGTACCCTAGATAAAACTTTTACACGATCTCTACACAATAATTTATATTTTTTAATAGCAGTCTGTTTTTATTTGATTGTTGTTTTGAAAGGCACTTAAGGGTTGGTTTAATGCCGTTGAGGTCATTTCATCAAGCACAGTTAAAACGCCGTTTTGCATGGCTATGGAGCCGCAAATCATTATGGTTCCCCCTGTTTTTAAAACACGCACTATAAGATCTTGTCGTTCCGAAATTAAATTTTGAACGTACTTTTTTTGATTCTCTTCTTGTGAAAAACTCACATAAAACCCAGAGAGGTTATTGTTGTGAAATGCGCGATCGATTAACGGTGCGTACATTTTTAAGGATGCCTTTGTTCGGCCACCCCAGAATAATTGTTTTTTTGCTTGTCTTGTAGCGTCGTTTATCATACCAAGAAATGGAGCAATACCTGTTCCATTAGAAATCATTACGACTTCTTTTGCTCTTCGAGGGATGTAAAATTCGGAATTCGATTTTATTTCGGCTGTTACCATATCGTTTATGTTTAGGTTGTTGAAGTAGTTTGAAATTAAGCCAAACTCGTGCTTTTTAATGCTCAATAAAATGTTGTTGTCTAATTTTGCAATAGAATATAAACGTTCTACAGTATCATTTTTTGGGTAGATTGAGAGGAGGTCGCCCGATTGAAATTTTGTTTTTTTAGTTGGTTTTAAATGAAGTAAAAAAGATTGATCTTGGTTTATGTTTGTGCGGTTTACTAATTGAAACGTTTTTTGTTTTTTAGGATTTATTTGTTTTACAGGAGTTTCTATGTCGAGTTCTAAGCCTTGGCTATCACTCCATTTTTTTGCCCAAAAACAAAAGTCGTTATACGATTGATTGTTTATTTTTTGAAGCGGAACATTTGGAATAAAATTTTCATGTATTTGCAACATACCATCTACAATAACGGCGTATTTGCAATGATCGGGATAAGCCAAAGAACCGAAGCCAACAACCGAATATTGCAAGGTGTTAGATATGTTTGTTTTATAAACTAACCTTTCGAAGTTTTTAGCGTTTGTAGGCGCTTCGCCTTCGCCGTAAGTCGATGTGAAAATAATGAGGTTTTTAGCGTTTTTAAAAGAGGTGTATTTGTTTAACTCGGTAATAAAAACAGTTTTTCCGGTTTTTAAAAGAGCGTTGTAAAATGCATTAGAAAGGCCAAAAGTGTTTCCTGTTTCGGAGCCAACAAGTATAATGTATTCGGCTTCGTCTTTTTTGTATTTGTTTTTTGGCAGCGTACTTTTTTTAGTGCGCTTAATAGTCATGGCGAAACCAGAATAAATAAAGAATAAAATAGCAACACATGTTAGTAGTAAAGCAAGCGACCACAATATGCTGCCTTGCCCTGTATGCAATACAAAACTTAGGTTTGAGGCTTGTGAAACTAAACCTGTATTTTGTGAGCTAATAACAGCTCCAGAGTTTTGATTTACGAGTAGTTCTTTGTTTTTTAATTTCACTAAAAAATAGTCTTCAATATCATCTGAAAAAGGGAATTCTAGATGCTCAACTTCATTTAATTTTATATTTTGAAATATTTTGAAGTCGGCAACCTCAAGTTTTGCCGTTTCATTAAAAGCTTCTTCTGGAAATTGATGCGCTATTTTTTCCGAAGGAAGTAAAGAAAACTTTACTAAAGAGAGGTAAACACCTGTAATAGTAACTATTATTATCGGAATAAGCGTGTAACGACCAATAATGATGTGGTAATATTGCTCGAATTCTTCTTTTACAATTTTGGAGAAAAATTTAGTAGAACCGCCTTGGCGTTTTATAATAAGAATAATGCCTGTAACAGCCATTAAAAACAGCAGAAAAGAGACGATGCCAATAATAGCTCTGCCTGTAGATTTTAAAAATAATGACCGATGTAAATTGGTGGCAAATTTAAAAACAGGCGCTTTTTCAATAAGTTTACCTAGTTTTTTTCCTGTAAAAGGGTTGATATAAAACGTTTCATTGTTTCCTTCTTTTGTTATTACAGACGCACTTACAAAATCATTTTTATCAATATCAATATTTATTACTTCTGTATATTCGCTTTGTAAAACTTGGATAGTTTTAGCTAAAGACAACGTCTCTGCTTGGTGAACAGCATATGGCTCTAGCTGATTCGAAATAGGTTCGAATGCTAAAATAATGCCCGTAACTGAAGCAAGGAGAATAAATAGTGAAGAAGATATAGCCAAGATAAGATGGCTATATCTCCATATAGAAATGGTCATTATTGCAATATTTATTGGTGTTAAGGTAGAGGTGTTACCCCGAGAGGTTTATTGCGCCATCATACGAACATAACGTATATAACCATTTCCTTCATGTTTAAGTTTTACGTTCTCGGAAGTTAATAAGAACTCAACATCTTTGGTGTGGTATTCTTTGTCTTCTACGGCAGACTCAAAACGGATGCTATAACCAGCATCTATTTTATCGTTTTCAATTTCAATAACACTTATAGAGCGTTCGCCACCACCAATGGTTGCTCCTGTAATGGCATCAATATTGGTTCTTTTTTTACCGTAAAAACGCCACCATTCCGAGATATCGTGATACCATTCATCATCATCACCTTGCATGTAAAGTGTTTTTTCGTATTCGCCTTCTGGATTAATTAGGGAAATAACAACGTAAGCGCCTTCACCCGAATAATTAATCATTTGTACCATGCACTTAAAAGCATTTGGTTTTGGCGAAAAAGCAAAAGATGCTAGTAGCGTGATGGTAAGAAGGGTTAGGAAGGTATATTGTTTTATATTTTTTTTCATGATTTTTATTTTAAGAAGTTAATATCGGTAGCGTTGGCTTTTAGTAACTCGTTTTCTTGTGCTAGATCGTAAACAGACTCGTCGAATTCAGTTAATGCCGTTTTATCTGCACCTTGAGCAATTAAGTATTTTAAAATGCTATCATCTTTAGATTTCATAGCAGCAATGTGTAACACCGAAAGCCCATTAGTATTGGTCGCGTTAATATCTATTTTAGAGGGTTCTAAGAACTTCAATAAATTTATATCTAGCTTTTCAATAGCTGTTTGGTAAAGTGTGTTTTTTTCTGCTTGTACTGCTGAAAAATCAACGTTGTGTGCTTTTAATAATTCTGCTTTTTTGTAGAAATCATCTTTGTTTCTTCTGCTGTAAGCATTCACTAAATAGTAAGCTAAATTGTTTCCTTTTTTATCTATAATTTTAGGGTTGGCATTATTAGCCAATAAATAGGAAACAACTTCTGGTTTATTGCGTTGCACCGCTAAAGTTAAGGCCGATTGACCGTCTTTATTCGTTAAATTGATGTCTTTTTTTTGCTTAGCTAAATGTTTTACAATTTCTAAACTGTTAGATTGAGCAGCTTTAATAAAAGGGGTATTTCCTTTTTTATCGGCTTGATTAGGGTCAACTCCTTTTTTAAGAAAATAATCGATTACTTTAACATCTTTAGTGCTAGATGCTACGTTTAGTAAAGGGTTAACACCTTTTGTAGTGGTTACATTTGGGTTTATACCTAAACTTTCTAAATAGTTGTAAACGTCTATTCCGTTAGAGTGTCCGCGACCACCTTGGCTAGCAAAAATAAATGCGTTTCCTCCATTTTTGTTTATGGTGTTGTACTCAATGCCTTTAGCTACAAGTTTTTTTAGCATAGCGATGTTTCCAGATTTAGCTGTATAGTTAAATACACCATTTCCGTAATTATCTTTACTTTTTAAACTTATTCCTTTAGCTTCAAAATAATCTACAATATCAAAATTTGAGGCTTTAGGTATTAAAAGTAAAAGCGCATTGGCACCATCTTTACTTGTTTCAGTTTTTACGTTAGCACCTTTAGCGATTAAGGCATCGTAAATTTTAGTATTTGTTTCTCCTGCTGTAGCGGCAAAAATTAATGGAGAACTACCTTTATCGTCTATAATATCTACGCGAGCGCCATGGTCTAACAAATAATTTACAAGCTCTAAATTTCCTGAGTATGCTGCCCAAAACAAGTAGGTTCTACCGTCGTGTGTTAATTTGTTAACTTGGTTTTCTTCAAAACTTAATAAGTATTTTACAATATCGAAATCGGCTTTAGCAAAAATAGAACTTGTTACAGCATCGAAACCAAAAGCAGTTAATTCGGTTGGGCTATGGCCTGCTTCTACGGTTTGTTTTATAGTTTCTAAATTAGGCTTAGAACTCCAGAATTTTTTATCGTGGAGAAGGTTAGAGTCTTGCGCTGTAATTTGCAGACTAAAAATTAATAAAAGAACTGTGTTTAAAATTGTTTTCATGAGGGGTTATTTTACAAATGATTCTATAACTGGATTAATTTTTTCTGCGGTATCATAGTTTTCTTCATCGAATAAAAACTTATAGAGAGGCTTGTTGTCAACCTTTTCTTCAAGGTTTAGGCTTTTATTTCTACCATAAATATCGCCCCATTTGGTTCTAACTAAAGCCCATTTATTTTGGTTTTTGCTCCGCCAATCTGCTGCGGCTTTACATTTGCTATCTGCAACTTTTATATAGGTGTTGTACCCTTTTTCTTTAGCTAAAATCACATCTGCTTTTCTGGCTTCGCGAATTACTTTAACGTTATCTTGGTCGTGTACCCAACCTGTAGTTGTAATTTCGTGACGGTTACCGCGAGTTGTTACGTTGTAATCGCTACGTTTTGTGTATTCTCGTCTTGGTAGTGGTGCATCGGTGGTGTTTTCCCAATATTCTTTTCCATCAATATGTACCCAAGTTCCCGAACCTTCGTAACGTGGGCTATCATCTACTTGATATACTTTTTGCGTCCATTGCCCTTTAACTTCGGCCTTTGGTTTTGTGATAAAATTCCAAGTATTATCACTATTAAACATATAAAAATCGGTGTTTTCATAAAGCCAATCTTGTCTCCAGTGCTTCACAATATAAGGGCTGTTTGTCGGGCCAACTTGCAATAAGTGCTGAATAGAAATTTTGTTTTTGTCATCTTCAACCAATTGAGCCCATTCCAAACCTTTATCAATTTTGGTTTCCGATGGTTTGTAAAGCGAGTCTTCACTATAGTTGAAAGTTTCTGCAAAATTAAAAGTTACCTCAAAACAACCGCACATCTTTTTAATAGCTGCGGCATCTTGTTTTTTGTTTTGAGCAAACCCATTTATGGATGTTGTTAAGAAAATTAAAGCTAAAAGTGCTAGTTTTTTCATTTTGAAACGTTGGTTTTCTAAGGTTAAAAAAATTACTATTCTTATTTAGACTTATTAAAAACAAATTGTATAATCGCAGCAAATTTATATAGAATGAGTCTAAATAAAAACAATATTGTAATCTTTTTTCTAATAATTTTTTGGAAGAGCTCCTTTTCTCAAATTGAAAAAACAGAGGACGGGGATATGAATGATTTAGAAGAGGTTGTAATTACTGGTCAATATAATCCGCAATCTATTCGAAAATCGGTTAACAATGTTATTGTTATCAATCGTGAGCAAATTGAAAATCAGGCCGCCAATAATTTGGCCGATTTACTTAATTATAATTTAAACTTAACGGTTATTCCTAATGCGCAAAGCGGAAAATCTACTATTTCATTTTTTGGTTTAGATGCGCAGTATTTCAATGTTTTGATTGATAATATTCCGTTAGTAAGCGATAATGGTTTGGGGAATAATATAGATTTAACTCAAATAAATCTCGATGATATTGCACGTATTGAAATTGTGGAAGGCGCTATGGGTGTGGAGTATGGCGCTAATGCTGTTTCGGGTGTTATTAACATTATTACAAAAACATCAATAGATAATAATTGGCGTGTTCAGGCATTTTTACAAGAGGAAACGGTAAGCGATGAGTATGCTTGGTTTGATGAAGGTAGGCATATTCAAGGTTTAAATATTTCGCATAATATTAATGACAATTGGTTTGGTCGTGTTGGTATAAATCGAAATCAGTTTGCGGGATTTTATAATGCACAACTAGGTGAAAACCATTATCAAAACGATGGTTTACGCGGGTATGATTGGCTCCCAAAAACACAAATAAATTCTAATATATTTTTAAATTATAAGAAGAAATCCTTCAGTTTATCTTATAAATCGGAATATTTTAATGAGGTCATTAATTATTACGACGCTGCTGTTCGTGCCAATATTGATACCGAAACACAAACGAGTAATCCGTCGGCAACTGATAAAATTTTCACTACCAATAGATTTTTAAATAATTTAAACCTTAACGGACATTTTACATCTGGTGCAAATTATGGCCTGTCGCTTTCTTATCAACAACAAACACGCGATTTAAACGAGTTTAATTATTACATACTTACCCAAGAAAGAACAAACGAAACCGATGAAACTTATCAGTCTAGTCATGTGTTTTTTGCAAAAGGATTGGTTAGTAATTTGGTGAAAAGTGATGTGTTTAACTTTCAACTGGGGTTTGAAAGCCGCTTAATGAAAGGTTTTGATACCGAAGCTTCGGGAGATGTTACTCAGTTAGATAAGGAACAAAAGCAAAATAATACGGCTGTTTTTGGGTCTTCGGAATTTAGCTTAAGTGAAAAATTCTCAATTCGACCAGGAATTCGATATGAGTACAATTCGCTATTTCATTCCAAATTAATAAGTTCTTTTAGCACGCGCTATTTAATGAAACATGGTTTTGAATTGCGGGGGAATATTGGCACATCTTACCGCACGCCAAGCTTTAGCGAGTTGTATTACTATTTTGTAGATTCTAATCACGATGTGCAAGGGAATGAAAATTTAAATCCTGAAAATGGGTTTTCAGCGGCTATAAACCTTAAAAAACGTAGTTGGATAAATGATGTTTCGCTTATAAATACATTTAAAATTACCTATCTCGATGTTAATGATAAAATAGATTTAGCCGTTGTAAATACTTCGCCTTTGCAGTATCAGTATATCAATATTGATGCTTATAAATTATGGGGAATAACTTCGGAAAATAAAATTAAAACCAACAATTGGTCTTTCAATTTAGGCGCTACGCTTCAGGGTATTTCCCGAATTGCAAATAATGAAGTAAATGCCAATAATGATTTTCTGTATTCATATCAAATAAATACAAGCGCGAATTACTTCATTAAAAAATGGAATACAGGCTTAACTCTGCTTTTAAAACACAACGGCGAACAGAAAGATTACGTGGGTTCAGGAACCGATGACGATGGAAATTCTGTATTCGAAAAAGCAACAACCAATGCTTACTCGTGGTTAGATGCATCTATTAAAAAGTCTTTTTTCAATAATAAAATTCAAGCCACTCTAGGAGGTAGAAACTTGCTCGATGTAACCGATGTAAGAGTTAGGGGCTCTTCTAGTGGCGCTGTTCATGCAGATACTAACAGTTCGTTATTGCTGGGTTATGGACGATCTTATTATTTAAAACTTTTATACAATCTTAATTTTTAACCAATAAATATCTTTAATATGAATAACAAATTGTCAACTTTAATTTTATGTATTTCTGCTCTTGTTTTTTCGAGTTGTAGTAGTGACGATACACCAACTGAACCCATAAAAATAGTAATTGAAGGTGCTGCGGTATCTCCAGAAGTTGGTGGGCCAAACGAGCAAAACCAAGTTTATATCGATTTAAGTTCTAATGCAACAACAGCTATCCAAAGAGATTCTTGGGATTTAGGTTTTTATTCTGGATCTGAATTTCGAGTTGCTATAAATGGTTCAATTTATATGGCTGTAGCCGAATTATCCGAAACAGATATTGATGTTGTGAGTTCAACGTCTACCGAAGTACAAGATTTACAACCTTTAGTGGCTGTTGGTACATACCAAGCTGAGAACATTATATATGTAGATTCTCCAGAAGGTGCAATTGCAAATACAGCTATTTCAGAAATATCTACTATCGATGCAGATAATAAAGTGTATCTAGTAAACTTAGGAAACGCCGTAGGTACAGAAACTCCTGCTACAGGTAGTGTTTCTATTTCTGGAGATTCTAGAGGATGGAAAAAAATACGTGTTTTAAAAAGTGGGGACGATTATGTTTTACAATATGCAGATTTAGATGCCGCAACTCATGAAGAAGTAACTATTTCTAAAGATTCAAATTACAACTTTACATTCTTTAGTTTTAATACAGAAACAATAGTAAGTGTAGAGCCAGAAAAAACAAATTGGGATTTAAATTTCACTGTTTTCACTAATGAAATAGAAGGTTATGGATCTTACGGGTATTCCGATTTTGTTGTTAATAACGTAAAAGCAAATGCACAAGTTTATATGGTTGACACCGATGTAGATGTGCTTACTTACGCCGATTTCACTTTAGCAAACGTTAATAGCACAAATTTCAATATCGACCAACGCGGTATTGGTAGTAGCTGGAGAAATGGTGGTGGCCCAGGATCTCTACCTTCTTTAAAAGACAATGTGTTTTATGTGGTAAACGATACTGACGGAAACCTATATAAATTACAATTTTTAGCATTAACCAACGCTGATGGCGAGCGTGGTTACCCTGAGTTTGTTTATAGCCTGTTGCAATAGCAACTGTATTAGTACCAGTTATTTTAAGTTAGTCAAAAAAAGCCACTCGTAAATGAGTGGCTTTTTAATGTTAGTTTATGTTTTAACTAAGCCATCATACTCCCGCAAATTCCTAAACTAACAATACAATAAACGGCGGCTAAAATGAAAAGAATTTTAGCTGCTTTTTTATGTTTTTTAAACACGATAAAGCCAATAATAGCCAGAAAAATTGCTGGGCCAAACATAATGGCTAGAATAAGATATATTAAACCATCTAAATTTCCTACTTCTAAAAACATCATAATATTTCTTTTCTAAGTTCTTCTAATCTAGCCTTTTTATCATCACGATAAAATAAGTTCATGGTTTCAAAAGGTATAATTTTATTGTCTTTATCCACAATATGCACACACGATTTTTTTATGGCACGTACATCAAAATTATAAGCATCAATAAACTGCATAATGATTACCCGAAACAAATTATCATAACCCAAATTTGGCGCATCAATATCTGGTAAGCAACACATAATGCTTTTTAAGTTTTCTTGAGCCACTTCAACCGAATTTCCAGTGCTAAACAACTCAATCATTTTATCTTGCAATTGGCTGTCTTGCTCGTAAATAATTGTGTTTTTACTATTATCCAATAAATCGTTTGGATTTATATATCGCGTTAACGGAAAAACCTCTTCACCCAATTTTAAGGCATAACCCATCACCAAAGCATCTGGATTACAAGGTACGGGCAACAAATCGTCAGGATTAAAAATATCGGTTTGCTCCATTATTTTCCGTCTCACTTCCGTCAACGTCATTCTATCGGTTTCCGGATTAAAATTATCCAATCGGCCAGCAATTTGCGTAGGTTGCAACGTGACGCCACGAATACATTTTTGTTTTAAAGCATAGTCTATAATTTTCCCAATTTCATGGTCGTTTAAGCCTTTTTGTAATGTAACAACCAGTGTGGTCGATAGGTTTACAGCGTTTAAATTAGCAATAGCCTGCGCTCTAATATGGTTTAAATCGGCGCCACGTAATTCCTGCAAAACGCTATTCTCAAAAGAGTCGAACTGTAAATAAATTTCAAAATCGGGTGCATAGGTTTTTAATCGTTCCGCGAAAGCGATATCCTTAGCAATTTTTATACCGTTAGTATTGAGCATTAAATGCCTAATTGGTAACGATTTTGCATAATCCATAATCTCCCAAAACTGCGGATGTATAGTGGGCTCACCTCCCGAAATTTGCACCACATCGGGCTCTTTTTCATTCCTAACAATAGTGTCCAGCATAGCCTTCACCTCGTCTAAAGTGCGATGTCTGCCATAGGTTGGCGATGACCCTGCATAACAAGTTGGGCACGTTAAATTACAGCGATCTGTAACCTCCACAACTGTTAAGCAACTATGCTGCTCGTGGTCGGGACACAACCCACAATCGTACGGGCAACCATAATCGGTTTTGGTGTTAAAAACATAAGGCGTTTCACTAGGTTTATTGTAATTCCGTATATTTTTGTAATACTCAATATCGTCGGCAATTAACACCTTAGAATTCCCGTGTTCTTTACAGCGTTTTAGCATATAAACGTTACCGTTTTCGAATACAATTTTAGCATCCACACGTTTTAAACACTCGGGACATAAACTTAAAGTAAAATCGTAATACGTATATTTTCTAACAGGCATTTTTGTTGTTTTTTAATAAATATTTGGGCGTTCCCTTCGTTAGGGCTTTACACTGCAAGTCCTCGCACTTCCTTCGTCAGGCTGTGGGCTTTCCGTTGCAATCCCTAACGCGCTTTTCTGCCAAGTATAAGGCTTAAAATAGTGTTTTGGTAATACAGCAAACAAATTAGACATAATATTTGAATTGTACTCAATCCAAAAACATAAAACACATTAGGTTTTAAGAATTCAATAAAAAACCGGAATCCAAAATAGAGAATCATAAACCATTTAAAAAGTTCACCGTTTTTTAAAACGGCTTTATTTTTGGTGTAATTTAAAGCTATAAACAAAACGATTAAAAACACCAATTCATAAAGCGATGTTGGGTGGCGTAAAACACCGTCACCTAAATCCATTCCAAAAATTGATGATGTTGCTTTACCGTAAGTAAACTCATTAATTCCTGATAAAAAACAGCCCACTCTACCAATAAAAATGCCGATAATTATCGGAGACACAAATAAATCGCCAGAACGTTGCGTTTCGCCAACTATTTTTTTAGCAAGTTCCACACCAAGTAATCCACCAAATAAACCACCCATTATGGTTTTGGCGTTTAGTAGTTGTATCAGGTTTCCTTTTGTGAATTCTATTAAAGGGTTTTCTAAAAAACCAACCAAACGCGAACCAATAAGTGCGCCTAAAGCAGCGCCAAGAATTATCGATAGTCGGTTTGTAGTCGATATGGCGTCTGTGCTTCTTCTTCGTAGAAATAAATAATACCTAAAACCAATAAAAAAGGCTAGGTATTCTAAAACTAAGTGAACATTAATAGTATAACCAAAAACTTCGGGTGTAAATGGAATTTGCAAAGGATGAATTTTTTATAAATATAGCCGATTTTTTCAATCTAGGTTTTCATGATTCAGTTTCTAACTGTTTATGTTGGTTCAGTAATTAAACCTTTACGACCGTTTTGAGTCTTATTTCTTTAATGGTTAAAGAGTTAATTAGAGGAAAAGCCTTATATTAATTTTTTAAAACTAAACTAAGCCACACCAACTAACATGAAAAAAATATTAATCTGTTTTTTCACAGTAATCCTTACCACATCAACGCTGTTTTCTCAAGAAAAAAGCACAATTCCAGATATTGAGAAAATATATATTCACACCGATAGATCTAAATATGTTGCAGGCGAATCGCTTTGGTATAAGGCATATACTGTTTATGCTTACAATAACCTCTTGTTTAGCCATAGTGGTATTCTTTATGTAGAATTAATTTCGTCCGATTCTAAAATAATTTTCCGAAACACGACCAAATTGATAGGCGGTCTAGGGCACGGCGATTTTAAGTTAACCGATGCTGCAGGTGTAAAACCTGGTAAATATCAAATACGAGCATATACCAATTGGACTCGAAATTTTGGAAAAGATTTTGTGTTTACAAAGGAAATAGAAGTTCTAGATGTATTTAATGAGGTTGCAGAAACCAGTAACGGGGCAACAGCTGAGAATTCAGAAACAAATAATATCGATTCTACAGCAAGCGAAAAAGAAACTTTAAAAGTTCAGTTTTTCCCAGAAGGGGGATCGCTTATTCAAGATGTACCAAGTGTTGTTGCTTTTAAAGCGGTAGATGCTTACGGAAACCCTATAAAAGTGCAAGGTAAGGTGTATGATTCTAACAACGAACTCGTAACTTTTTTTATGAGTATTCACGATGGTATGGGCGTGTTTCAATTACAACCAGAGGCGGGTAAAACCTATTATGCTAAAATTACTGCTACCGGTAATACCGACATAGAAGTACCGCTTCCTGCAGCAGATTCAAAAGGGGTTTTGTTAAGTTATAGCGACATTAAGGGCAGAAGCATCATCACTATAAAAACAAACGAGGCCACGCGTTTAGAACATGCAGAGAAACCAATTACACTGCGTTATAAATCTAGAGGACTTTTATATTTTGAAGAAAAACTAGAGTTATCGAGCACTAAATTATTGTTAGAGTTACCAAAGGCAGAACTTCCGGAAGGCATAAGTCAAATCACGTTATTCGATGGCGATTTAAAACCACAAAGTGAACGTTTGGTTTATGTAGAAAAAAGTAGAAATTTAAAAGTTGGTTTAACCACGGATAAAGCATCATATAAAACACAAGAGAAAGTTGTGCTTAATATAACATCGACAGATAACTCTGGAGTAGCTGTTCCTGCAAGTTACTCACTAGCGGTAACCGATTTAAATAGCTCAAAAGATTTAAATAATAACGAAAGTAATATCAGTTCTTATTTTTTAATGGAATCTGATATTAAAGGTAAAGTGCATAACGCTGGCCATTATTTCGATGCTAATAATCCTGCTAGATTTCAGCATTTAGATGTGTTACTATTAACCCAAGGCTGGCGCGATTTTTTATGGAAACAAGAACGAAAAGTTGTTGATAATCCAGATTTTAAAGTAGAAAAAGGAATTAATATTTCAGGGCACGTTAAACATCTTTTCTTACCAAAACCAATTGTTGGAAATACCATTTCTTTAACCTTGTTTAATAAAAGTATAGGGACCTTAAATGAGATTACAGATTCATTAGGTATGTTTAATTTTGATAATTTAGATATAACAGGCAAAGCACGAATTATATTAACTACTAAAAATAAAAGAGGAAAGAAAAACGGCATGTTTGTTTTAGATTCTATTTTTAAATCGCCAATGTATGTTAGTGCTATGCCAAAAGTTCCTAAAGTTAAATTTTCACCTGAAATAAAGAGCGTGAAGCAAAATATTTATAAAAAATATATTGAGTTCAACGTGATGCCAGAGAATGTTTTAAATGAAATTGAAGTTACCGGAAAAAAACAAGTGGCGGGAGAAGATATTAATATACATAGTAAAATGGCCAATGGGTATGTTGTAGACGACAGTACTCCAAAATTTGCAAGTGTTTTTGAATTGTTAGAATACGCCATTCCAACGCTTGAAGTTGGTAATCGCGAAAGCATAAAGTTTACTAGAAACCCAGGAGCCGCGTTAATACTCATAGATCAAAATCGCTTACTAGATCCACAACAAGAAGGATCGGATATGATTATTGCAATGTTAACCGATATTCAACCGGAAGATGTTTTAAAAATAGAATATGATAATAGCTCCGTTTCTACAATGATTTATGGAAACCAAGGTGCAAATGGTTCTATTAAGATTTATACAACAAACAATTCGAATTCTAATTTTGGTAACGGTAGCCCTAAAGAAGCCTTACAAACCATAAATAAACATATAGAAGGTTATAATGAAGGTCGTGTTTTTTATTCACCAGATTTAGAAAACATTGCCGATAGTAAAGATAAAAACGCGTCTATCCGTAACACCTTGTATTGGAATCCGTATGTTCACCCAGATAAAACAGGTGTTTTAGAACTTCATTATTACAATACTCGGGTTGAAACCGACGTGAAATTAAGTTTAGAAGGTATTACGGCAAGTGGTATTCCGGTTGTGGTGAAAACGATGTATTCTATAGAAAACTAGGGTGTTTTTTGTTACAATGTTCCGTTTTAATCAAAAAACATTAATTTCGCAGCAAAATTAACAACACCTAAGTTTATGTTTAAGAAATCGTTAGCTGTATTATCATTGTTCTTTATTTTAACCTCTTGTTGGAAAGATAAAAGTCCAGAAGACTTAATTCGACTAAAAGATAAATTCAAATCGCAAGTATCTACATTTGAAAGTAAAAAAGAAGTCGCTAATAAAAACGTAAATAGAGGCCTAGAATCTTTAGGTGCTTTAAAATTAGCTTTAGAAGATGCTAAAAACGAAGACAAAGAATTTGCAAAAGTTTATGGCGACTGGGAAAAAGTGGATAAACGCGTGAGTAACCTAAACAAGGAATACGAAGATTTAAAAACAAAAGCCTCCAACCTATTTACGGCCATGGAAACGCAAACCAATAGCTTAAGCGACGAAAAAAGTAGAAACACACTGTTATCAGCAATAAAAAAAGCTAAAACAAAATACAACGGTACTTTAGCAAATACATCTAAAGCTATAGATAAACTTAGGCTTTTACATAATGATGCTGTTGAAGTTGTGAAAGCCCTAGAAGTTGCAGCGGCATTAAACTCTTTTGATGCTATTAACGGACAAATGAAAAGTATTGAAGACCGTGTAGATGGTATTATGGCAGAACTTAATGTTGCTGTTGTAGAAAGTAAAAAACTATACGAGAAAAAAATAACTGAATTAGGCGAAGATTAATTAAGCGAAGCTTCTTTAATCAAAAAAACCTTAATTTTGCCCAAAAACAAATCCACTTGGTAAAAATAGATCACATAGAACTGCCCGATTTCCCATTGCTTTTAGCACCCATGGAAGATGTTAGCGACCCACCATTTCGCGCACTTTGCAAAGAACAAGGGGCTGATGTAGTTTACACCGAGTTTGTATCGAGCGAAGGTTTAATTCGTAACGCCGCAAAAAGTGTTATGAAACTCGATATCTACGAAAAAGAACGTCCAGTTGGTATTCAAATTTTTGGAGCAAATTTAGATAGCATGCTACAAACCATAGATATTGTAGCCGAGTCTAAACCCGATATTATCGATATTAATTTTGGTTGCCCTGTAAAAAAGGTAGTCAGTAAAGGTGCTGGAGCAGGCATTCTAAAAGATGTTTGCTTAATGGAACAACTTACTGCCGAAATGGTAAAACGCACCAATATTCCTATTACAGTAAAAACGCGCTTGGGTTGGGATCACGACTCTATTCGTATCGTTGAGGTGGCCGAGCGTCTGCAAGACGTGGGCTGTAAAGCCATTGCTATTCATGGGAGAACACGAGCACAAATGTATAAAGGCGATGCCGATTGGAAACCTATTGCACAAGTAAAAAATAATCCACGTATGCATATTCCTATCTTCGGAAACGGAGATGTTACCACACCAGAACGCGCCATGGAAATGCGTGACGATTACGGTTTAGATGGTTGCATGATTGGACGCGCAAGTATTGGGAATCCTTGGTTTTTTAAGCAAGTAAAACACTTTTTTACAACCGGTGAACATTTGGCGCCAATAAGTTTAGAAGCACGTGTTGAAGCTGCCCGTCGCCATTTACAAATGTCTATAGATTGGAAAGGTGAAACCCTTGGAGTGTTTGAAACTCGCCGTCATTACACCAACTATTTTAAAGGAATTCCGCATTTTAAAGAACACCGCATGAAAATGGTAACATCAGATCATTCCGAAGATGTTTTTGCTGCTTTCGATGAGGTTTTAGAAAAATTTGCAGGATACCAATTCACAGAATAAATACCGTATTTAATTATAAAAATTTGGGCAAATGGCAAGCCACCGCGCTATCCATTACTAGTTTTTGCTTGATGCGCGCCTCTCCAAAAGCTAACCATTACTATCGCTTTTGCAATAATCTGCGAAGTAGGTTGTATAAAATGATATTTGAGGTGTATTTGTTAGGTTTAACGACGTAAGGAGGAATCACAAAGAGAATGAACTATACCCGACTATAGCTGTAATACCTCCCGTTGTCGATAATTGAAATTTCTTTAATTTCTAATTCTTTTAAACCAATGCGCCATTCGCACCAATAACTTGTCCCGAAATCCATTTAGATTCATCACTAGCTAAAAACACGACTACATTGGCAATATCAATAGGTTTTGCAAGTCTATTAAAAGCGTTCATACCACTAAGTTTATCAATAAACTCTTGCGATTTTCCCTTTAAAAACAGCTCGGTTTCAGTAGCACCAGGAGCCAATGCATTAACCGAAATACCACGTCCTATTTCCTTAGAAAACACACGTGTAATTTGCTCAACAGCCGCTTTGGTGGCTGAGTATATGCCATAAGTAGGAAACATTAATTTTGCAGTACTCGATGAGATATTAATAATATTTCCATTATCTGCTAGTTTGCTGTCTGCTTCTTGTAGCGTATTAAAAATACCGCGCACATTAACATCAAACTGACTTGTAAAATCTTCTTGAGTGTTGTCTTTTATAAGTTTATTGTTCATTATACCGGCATTGTTAACCAAAACATCAACTTTACCATACTTTTCAATGGCTTTATCAAAAAGATTTACAACGTCTGCTTTTTGGCTTACATCTGCTTTTACAGAAATTGCTGTACCACCATTATTAACAATAGTATCAATGGTTTCTTTTGCTTCTGTTTCGCTGTTAGAATAATTAACAATTACTTTTGCGCCATTTTTGGCTAACTGTATAGCAATTTCTTTTCCTATACCCTTAGACGATCCGGTTACTATAATAACTTTGTTTTCTAGATTCATAATGTATATTATTTATTTCATTGCAATTAATTGATCTGCTATGTGTTTTAAATTAGATTCCGATAGTTCTGGTAACGGTGCCAATGGATATAATTGCGCTCCCGGACGACTAATAAAGGCGCCACGCCAATTAGCCCAAATTGCTCCTGCAACATCCCAACCGTGTGCTGCTACCAACATGCACTCGCTAGGTTTAACACCCATTTTTCTTGCGGCCCAATCGTAAGCATCAGCATGTGGTTTAAATTTACCCATATCTTCAATACTTAAACGTTGCTCGAAATACTCGGTTAATCCGGCATTTTTAAATTGCGTTTCAACACCTTTGTTGGATGAGTTTGTGAAAGACACTAAAGTGTAACCTGCATCTTTTAAGCTTTGCAACGCTTGTTTTACTTCTGGGTGTGCAGGTATAGAACGTAACGGGCCTAAAATGGCTTGTCGTCCTTCTTCTTCGCTAATCGAAATGTTATGGTTGGCTGCAACCATTTGTAGTGCCGCAGAGCCTATAATTCCGAAGTCGTTATACTGCCTTCCTACTGTAGTTACTAAAGAGTATTGCAGCATGGTAGTAAACCAAAGTGGTAATAGATCTGGCCGATTACCCAACACTTTACCAACACTCTCTTTCATGGCCGTTAAATCGAGCAGTGTTTCGTTTACATCAAAAAACAATACTTTTGGTCGATTACTAGGTGTTGTATTCATTGAGTTGTTTGCTTCTGATGATGAAAATACTAAATGTGGAGCTGCTAAACCTACCATTGCCGATTTTTTCAGAAAATCTCTTCTTTTGTTTTTTTCGTTTTTCATAATAATAATAATTGTTTTTAAAACATACTAATAGGTATGTTTTTTATGTAAAAAAATATTAACTCTTAATTTGTTGTAAATAAATAGATAAGCCAGTCATGTATTGGTCTAAAATATTATCTGTGTCGTATAGTTTTCGAATTCCACGAACCCCTTCAAAAGCACTGATTAAATATATGGCAACCGATTCGCTTGCGATGTTTTTTTTAATGGTGTTTTCTAGTTTGCCACGTTCTAACAAATGTACTAAGGCATCCTGCCAATTTTCAATTATTTGCTTAAGAGCCATTTGGTATGCGGTTTCAAAATCGCCAATTTCATTTATAAAATTGTTTGTTGGGCAACCGTGTTTTTTATCGTGTAGTGAGAAGGACTTTAACCTTTCTGAAAAGGTGTTTTCTAGTATATCTAAAGCGTTTCCAGGTTGCTGTAAAGGTTCTATCATGCCTTTAAAAACACGTTCTTGTAGTTTTAAGCTTATTACGGCAAGACCTAATTCTTTTTTATTTTTGTAGTGATGATAGAATGCACCTTTTGTTAATTTGGTGCTTTTCATTATTGTATCTACACTTGTGGTTTTAAATCCGTTTTTATAAAACAGCTTAAACGATTCGTTAAGAATGGTTTGTTTTGTGAGTTCCGATTTTTGTTCCTGTAACATATTACAAAAGTATATAAAAAATACCATGAGGTATGTTTTTTAACTTTTTCTGTTAAATTGTATGTTGTGCGTATAAAAATAATTTGTGATGTTGTGGTTTTGGTTGGCAGATAAACCCGCGAGAAGGATTGATGCGGCATCCTTTTTTGTAAGCTTAGAATAGCTTATACTTTAGGTTGTGTCTAGTTTGTATTAAAACAACCGTTGTAGAACCTTAACTAAAAGTGCTTTCAAAAAAGATATAGCGGAAAGCCTGTTTGCCATTTTTTTTGGCAACTCGCCCAAACAACTTATACGGTTTTTACCATGTTTTTTGTAATACGTGCCGATGCAATTTTTGATGCAATGATGCCTAAAACCGAAATGGTAAGAAAAACTATAAATATGTTTTCGATACGTATGGCGACAGGGTACGGCAGTGATGGCGTAATCATGATTAGGCTAAATTGTTGTTGTAAAAAGGTGATTATTAGTGCAACTACAAGACCAATAAGGCCACCAATAATACTCATTAAACTGCCTTGGTAGAAAAATATTTTACGAATATCTTTTACAGTGGCGCCTATATTAAATAAAGTGCTTAAACTTTTCTTTTTATCGAGCATCATCATAATTAATGAGCCTATAACGTTGAAAAATGCGATAATGAGTACGAGGGTGAAAATGAGGTAAACGGCCAAATTTTCTGTGTTTAGCATTTTGTAAAGTGCATCGTTTAATTGTGCACGATTTTTTACAATAACATTATTACCTAAAATGGCTTGTATGCTTTGTTTGGCTTGAGTTTCATCTGCGTTTGGATTAAGCTTAAATTCTATAGCCGATATTTGGTTGTCTTGGTAGTTAAGTAGTCTTTTTGCAAGATCAATGGGTGCATAAATGTAGCCGTCGTTTAGGGTTTCGTTTATGTAAAACACACCAACATTTACAGCGCGAACCGTGTTAAAAGCATCTTTTGTAGATGTTATTTGTCCTTTGCCAGGCTTAGGAACATAGATGTTTATAGATTTTGTAAAATCTAGAATACCTAACGATAAGTGGTTTGCAATACCCCAACCCACTACAATTTCGTTTGTATTTTGGTCTAGCCAACTTCCAGTATCCATGGCAGAATCTATGTTCACAATATTTTGGAAATTGCCATCGACGCCTTTTATTTTGGCAATAGTAGTTTTGTTGCTGCTGGTAATAAAAATGCGCTCTTCGATAATTTTAGAATACTGGGCTACGGATTCTAAATTATCTAGTTGTTCTGCGATGTCTTTAGTAAGTAAAAAGCTTTTTCCAACGGTAGTTTCCGCTTTTAAATCCGGATCTATTTCTGTAGAAAACTGTAGCGTGAAATCTTTTAATCCGGCAAAACCAGAGAGTACAATAAATAATGATGCAGCCCCAAGAATAACACCAATAATAGCAATGTTGGTTATAAAATTAATAGCGTTATTACTGCTTTTAGAACGTAAATAACGCTTTGCTATATATAGTGGAAAACTCAATCTACGATTTTTTTCTTTTGTCTAAAATATTAGGGTCTTTTATAGGGTTTTCTTCGCCTTTTAATGATTTTTCAATCTGGTCGATGTATTCTAAAGAATCGTCTATAAAAAACTCTAAATTAGGCATGCGGCGTAACTGATGTTTAGTACGTTGTGCTAATTCGTGACGTATTAATGGTGTATTAGACTTTATGCCCTCCATAAGTGCAGGCGCTTTATCGTTAGGAAAAATACTTAAATAGACCTTCGCTACCGATAAATCTACAGTAACTTTCACTTTAGATACCGATATTAAAACACCGCGCATTCCGCCTTGTGTGGCAGCACCTTGTAGAACTTCTACTAAATCTTGCTGTAAAACACCACCTATTTTTTTCTGTCTTTGACTTTCTGCTTCTTCCACTTTATAAAATGCTTTTAGATTGCAAAAATAACGGATATTTAAAGATTATCTTGCTTTTCGAGGTGTATTTTAATATTTTCAGATTAATTTAGATAATAATTAACAAATTAGCGCTTCCGCGGAAGGAATACAGGTTCTTTTTATTCTTTTAATCTAGGTTGCATTTTAATTGAATTCTTGTCAGGATATCGTCAAAGAAATAAAGAGGAAACGGATTTATGGTTAAAGTAGAATTTGGATTTTCGCCTTTGCGGAAAATTAAACAGGTTTTTTAATGAAAAAAATAGAGCATATTGGCATTGCGGTAAAAAATTTAGAAGCTTCGAATAATTTATATTCAAAACTTTTTGGTGAACTACCTTATAAAACTGAAGCAGTAGAAAGTGAGCATGTAAATACATCGTTTTTTAAGGTTGGTGATAATAAAATTGAATTGCTAGAGGCAACCTCGAAAGATAGCGCAATAGCTCGTTTTATTGATAGAAAGGGAGAAGGTATCCATCACATCGCATTTGATGTTGAAGATATTGAAGCTGAAATTATCCGTTTAAAAAAAGAAGGTTTCAAAATTATAAATGAGGTTCCAAAGTGTGGGGCCGACAATAAATTAGTGGCTTTTTTACACCCAAAATCGACAAATGGCGTACTAATTGAACTTTGCCAAGAGATAAAGCAATAATTTTTTTGGTAACATCTAAAATAAATAGTAATATTGCACTCCGATTTCGGTCCCATAGCTCAGTTGGTTAGAGCACCTGACTCATAATCAGGTGGTCCTTGGTTCGAGCCCAAGTGGGACCACTTTTAGAAATTGTAAAGCCTTGTAAACTTTTGTTTACAAGGCTTTTTTAGTTTTTGGGTGACAACTTTGTGTGTACCCTTTAATGAATTACAAACCTAAAATGTAGTTTTTCTTCGCTATTGTATAAAGTTAAAAGATAGGTGCCTGCTTCTAAATTAAGGTTAACATCTTTTAAATTGTTACTTAAATCTACATTACTTTCCTGATATATTTGCTTACCTGTAACATCAAAAATTGCTAACTTACAGTTGTTTAATATCACATTGGTGTGGATTGTGAATTGTCCGTTATTTGGCACCGGACTAATAAAGCTCTTTTTCTCATCACTTTGTTTGTCATCAATACTTAGCGGTATAGAAGCTACAGTTACCTCTTTGGTTGCTGTTAAAGTACAGCTTAAAGGCGTTTTATATCTAAGCACTAATGATTGTGAGTTTGCTTTATTCCATTTTACAATTACGTTATTGGCTTCGGTAGATATAATTTCTCCATTTATTATAATCCATTCATACTTATCCATACCTTCATCTGCGGAATATTCATAAGTAGTGCCTATTACAGGATTCTCTTCTCCTATAATATCAACTTGATATTTAGCAGGACTTCCTAGTGTTTTACTCTCTGTTATTAAACCGTTTAAACCACTTAGTTTTTTGGTGATTTTAGTTTTATCTATTTCTAAAACTATAGAGCCGTCACCATCATATTGAATGTTTTCGAGTACGTATTCTTTATCTGTTATTTTTCTAATATTGACATTGTTTTTTGGAATTACAATACCAGAAGATTTTAATGTAATAGCTTCGAGATTAAACGAATCTTCATTAATGTCGTCTGAAAAGGAAACATTTACATAATCAAAATCTGAACAATCGTTAGCAACGTCGTCCACCAGTTCAATATTGGTTATTATGTCTGTAAAATCAATATAAGCCGATAAGATCTCCGCGTTACTTCTATTACCTAAATCATCATATGCGACAACTTTAAATCTTTTAGCTCCAACATAATTACTAATGGAAACACCATACTCGGCAGTTGCGCTTCTAAATTGGCTATCGATTAAGACCTCACTGGTTCCTAAAAGTTCGTAAACTTCAACCGTAATATTTTCAATTAAAGTTTCGTAAATCAACTCTACATCGCTGCCTGCGGTTATATTATCGGTATCAGAAATGCCACGGTCTGGTGTAATTTTTATGTTTGTAATGGCGTTTAAAGCATCTAATCTTACGGTCCAAGAGGTTTCGGCAATACCTTCTCCAAAATTATCGTTTTCATCTATAAAAGTTGTTTGGTCGATGGTTACTCTATAGGTTCCGTTATCAGCTGTGTAGTCGCCTAGACCATATATGGTATAGTGTAAATCGTCTGTTTTTTGAATAGTAATAGGGATTGATAAATCTTGACCGTTTTTAGAAAACTGAAATGCCGAAGCCTCTAATTCTGAAACAATAGGTCGACTTAATTCTATTTCTAATTCGGTAATATTTTGAGTGTTAGCTACACCTTGACTAGCTGTTTGAATTTCTATTACTTCTGGTAGGTTGTTGTCCACCATCCAATTGTAAGTTTGAACAGCTAACCCAGAAACACCATCTTCGGCCCGAATATTGGTAACATCGATAGCAATAGTATACTCACCATTAGCTTCGTTTAAAGGGTTAAAACCAGAAATGGTATAATTATAATCGTCTACTTTAATTATGGTAAGTCCGCTTACAGGTTCGCCGTTAATGGTTATTTTATCTTGAGTAAACTCTTCTGTTCGGATAGGTTTGTTAAAGATGATGTCAATACTGTTTACTGGGTTTTTCTTTAACTGATCGGATTCAAAGGAAAGAATGCCTAATTCGTTAATAAATTGTAACCAATCTATTTTTTTGCCATTTACTCCTTCATTTCCTACTAAATCTTTTATTCCAATTGTTTTTACGGTTAATTCGTAAAATCCGGACTGAGCTGTAAGGCTTTCTATATTTATGGAATATGTAGTGGCATCTATTTTAGCTATTAATATATCATCTGTAGGAACTAAAGTGCCTTGGTGTACTAATTCAATATCTTCGTGTGTAAAGGTTTCAAAATCAATTTCTTTATTGAATTCTACGGTTACAAATTCTACAGGTGTTGTGTTGTAGTCTTCTGGCGTATCAACAAACTTAACTACATTAGGAATATTCCCATCTATAGGGTTAAAGTATAATGTGTATGTTTCTATACCTGAAATTTTATCTAATACATGAAGTCTGCTTTCATACTTCGGGTTTAAACCGTCTTTTAGTGTTACATTAGTTTGCCAGAAATTTTCTGCTGGAATTTCAAAATTATCGCTGTCTCTAACTACCTTGGTAAGGGTGTATTGGCTTGCAGATGGATCTAAAATATTTTCGTAATTCCAACCTGTAGTTATTGGCGTTAATTTTACTTTAGAAATTAATGTAGAAGGCGTAACAGCTTCTGTAATTTCAATAGCTTCTGCTCGAGATACATCTTCAGAAGTGCCATCTGATAAATATATCATATCTGGCGTGTCGTAAGCATCGGCCACATCGTTAACTAAAAAATCGGCGATATCGTCGCTGTTGTTTCCGTAAGATTTTACACTTCTAATAAGTTCGTGTATATACGCCCCTTTAATTAAACTTAAATTAGCGTTTCCATAGCTACTGGTATGATTTACTTGTACGTCGTATTCTACAAAATGACCAATTAGTGAGCTAGTAAAGAACCATTGGCCAACGGCAGATTGTTTTGGATTAATATCCCCAAAATCTACATTTAGCAACCCGAGTTGTGTTGGCTCATTGTTAAAGCTAGAACCAATCATATTAAAATTAATAAATAAGCCTTTTTCGTTATCTACAATTTTAGGTTGCATAGATTCTACATTCACACTTTTAGCTAATCCGTACCCATCGTTTGTGATCATTAAAGCTAATTCTGCAGGAATAGACGGTTCTACAATATCATCGGTAAGCGAATCGTCTCCTAAAATATCACGTTGCATAAAGTAACGTAAAATTAAATCTGGACTAGGATTAACTTCTAAAGTCACTGGGTTAAGCGTTATACTTACTGTTTCTCCAATTTCTGGGTCGAAATATGACAGTACTCCACCAAAAGAATAGGATTGAGCGACTTCAGGTGCTGCTTCTTTAGTTGGTATAAATAAGGCCAATCCTTGCCCGTTAGAGTCTGCATTTACAATACCTGTTCCGTTTAAGAAATCGTCTTTGTTAATTTGGAATAAATGCGATTTATTTTCGCCAAATTCATCCTTAACTATTAAATCTAAATTAATTTCTGTTATTGCTTGAGAGCTGGAGTTGTTAATTTTAAGTGTCCCTTCAAAAGCTTCTCTAGTCATGGTTAATCTTTGTGGAAACTCGATAGTTACTGTGGCGCAAACGCTTGGTGCATCCTCACTTTTTGCTTCAACAAATTCATTTACAGCTTCAATATCTGAATTATACATATCTGCAACCGAAACAAAACCTCTTTTAAAGGCATGAGTCTCTAAGTCTGCTTTGGTCTTTTTATAATCCTCAATTTTTATTTTGTCAACAATATCTGGATATTGCGCATTTGGTGACAATATATTTAAGTTCCAAGCTTCAATGGTTGTATTCCAACGTGTTGCAAAGTCATCAATATAGGTTTCAGTAATTGTTGTCTCTGCCATGGCATTCTTTAAAGCAGTAATATCTTCTGAAGTTAATATTGTTTCAGAATCCATGGGAAGAGCTGTAATATTTAAGAAAAGAGCCAAGTCGTCATTGTTTTCTTCTAATTCTGTATTTTGTAAATACTCTGATAACATATTGAGGTGTGCTGTTTCAGCTTCTGTAATTTTCTCAAAATCTTCAAAAATAAAATCAAAATTTCCTCCAAGATCATCTAAATCAGATTTACTATTGGTGGTTTTTGCTGAACCACTAGAACCGCCTCCAGAAGGAAAGCAATCTTTTAAGGTAATAATAGACCAAACACATCCAAAAGGAGCGCTTACGCATCCTCCAGCGCTAGTGGCTAAATCAAAAAGACTTGTAGAGGTTAAAAGCCCAAATGCGCAACTAAGCGTAGAGGTATATGGGTTACAACTTAATATTGTGGATGTAATGCTTTTAGTGCAAGGGTCGCAAAAATCGGGAAAAGATGTAAGTGTGCTCGTTCCTGAACTTGGTCCTCCGCCTCCGCCGGGTCCATATCCGCCACCAATACCACCTGGTCCGCAGCCAGAACAGCCATCGACAATTATTGGTCCGCCTCCTCCTCCAGGTGATGCACATGTATTTACATAGGCTGTGTATGAAAATAATTCTTTTTCTGTATCACAAATATAAACAGCTCTCAAAGTTACGGGAACGTTGCAACTACCGCCACTTAGTGTTGCTGAGGTTTTATCTATTCCTTCCGATTTTCCAGAATCGCTAATATTTTTAACTAAAACGGGAATGGTAACAGCAGATTTTGCATTTAATACTTCTAAAGATGTTATAAGTGGTTTAATAGAATAGCCATCTGCATCGCCCACGTTTAAGCTAACGTCTTGCGCTGCAATTAAACCATGGTTTGTTACTGTAATGTATGTCATTCTAGACTCTCCGGGGTTTAAATCTAATTTTGGGTTGTCTAGTTCCATTACTACTACTGGTAATGGTACATTAGTTTCAAACTCTACTTGTAATGTAATATCGTACTCGTCTAGAATTTCTACAGCTTCCACATCCCAGGAATACGTAACTGCTTTATATGGTAAAAATGCTGTTACTTTTGTATCTTTTCCAGGATCTACCAAAATATTGTTTTGGTATGGGTTGTGTTTATCGGCAGAGATGTTAACTACATACCACCCTTCGTTTATATTGGGTACTTCAAACAAACCAAACTCATCTGTTAGACCTTCTGCAATTATTGCTCCAGTAAAAGGGTGCTTAATAACCACTTTTGCATCTTTTAGGTGCGGTGCACTTGCGGTGTTGTAGGTATACTCATCGGTTGCATCAACAATTAAATTCCCTGTAGAGTCGGATACCGTTTCTAACTTAAAAGGAATAGATAAAGATGCGCCAGTATCTTGTGTTACCACAAAATTCCCAGAGATAGGTACATTAACCTGCTCTTTAACTGTGGGTTCAAATTCTAATACTATTTTTATTTCTTCATCTGGCTTAATGCTTTCAATTACTTTTTGAGAATTTAATCTTAGCCAATCTAATTCAGGTAATAGTATTTCGACATTTTCGGCATTAATAGCTCCAACATTTTTAATAGACAACTCGTAAAGCCTAATCTGGTCTTTTGCCATAGTTGTATTAATGGAAATAGGAGTTGCTACCAATTTAGCTACCTGATTTTTACAGTAGTAATACACCTTTTCTGAATAAATGGCACCCTCATTAGATTGGATTTCCATTTTATATTCATAATATTTTAACTCATCACTTGCTACCGTTGGCCTTAAAGTATATGGAAAGGTTACTGTTTCTCCAGGTTCAATATCCATAGGGGTTTGATCTATTAAGAAATCCACTTCTGCTGGTAATTGAATTATTACTCCTGTTAACCTTGTATTTGTTTTATTTTTTAGTGTAAGCTCTTTACCCAATGGTTCGTTAACCACAGTTTCCCATTTAATATACTGTGGCTTACTAATAATTTCGAAACCTAATAATTCAAAGCTTTCTTGCGGTGATATATCTTCTCCTGGAAAACTTGCTGTTACGGTATACGATCCGCTTTCGTTTTCGAACGGTACATACTCAAAAGTAAAAGCACCATTAGCATCGGTTACAATATTATAATCTTTATCAAATTCTAAATTTGCAATTTTTAAAGTAATATCTGCGTTTGCAACGGTTTCGTTTACTGCATTTTTTGCCACTCCCGTAATATTAACAATTTCGTTTGTGCTATACACATTTTTATCTAGTGTAATATCTACGGTATAGGCTGGAAGAAGTTCAATTAATAATTCGTTTTGATTATTTTCAAAGTCTAATTCATTAATAGAATAATCGGCATTTATTTTAGTAATAAGATAATAGTCTCCAGAGAAGTTTGGTAACTGTATATTTTCAACATATTCATAAGTTTCGTCTACGTTAATAATTTTGTTTATTATGGTAGATACAAAAGGCTTCTCGTTACCAATATTTGCTGTTTTAGATAAATAATAGTCAATTTTACTTTTTGTTGGAAAGTTAATATTTCCTTGGTTTTTTATAAAAGTGGTAACTGCTAGTTGTGTTCCTGCCTCTACGCTAGTATTTGCTGATAGTTCTACAATTGAAGCATCGGGTTTGTTTTGGTTAGAAATTAATATCCACCCAAATCCTGCGCTATAGCCTGCGGCTTCTGCTTGCACTCTAGCGGTTTCATCTCCATCTTGGTTAGGATCTATTACCGTGTTAAATTCAATTTCAATTTCTCTTTGGTTGGCAGGTATTGTTACCGTGCTCGGTAGCTCTATAATATTTGTTAAATCGCTAGACAGATTTACTGTAACTGGGTTTTGAAGAATAGTTGGGTCTTCTGTATTTCTAGAAATTACAAGTTTATTGTTGTTAGCGCCAGCTTTAATGGTCGATGGTGTTATTTTTACGGTTAATGCTAGCCCGTCGTTATCTAAAATTGTAAGATCTCCACTTATTGATGCATTTGAATCTGTATCGTCAACACAAGAACAACCATCAAACATAATTTCTGAAGAAATGCTTACAGTGCGCTCGCCTTCTACTTCAGAATTATCTACGGCGCCAATATTAAATATTTTTTCAGATTCACCAATTTTAAATAAGATTTGATTAGGTAAAATTAATTGATTAGCGGTATTGGCACTAATTTTAACTGTAGTTGGCTTATCTAACTGATCTGTTCTTGTTAAAGTTGCATAAGATGCTTTAATTCCTCCACCTTCTGATATTTGTTCGGGATTTATACTTAATGTGAAATTTGGAATGTTAATTGAACCTATTTCAATATCTTTTATTGCTGTAGTATAGCCTTCAGCTTTGGCAATAATATTAGCTGTTTCTGATTTTTCAACTTTTTGAGAATCTATGATTATGGCATCAAAAGTTGTTGAGGTAGCATTAGCTAATAATGTAATTTCATTTGGTAATTGTAATCGTTGTGGTAAATCGGTAGATAGTGTAATTATTCTATCTTCGTTTACAGAAAACGTGGCATTTAAAGTAAATGGTATGCTGCTTCCTATGGTAGAATTATAGATTTCAGGATGCTCTAAAGTTAGTATAACTTCTTCGTCGTCTAGCAGAGTTATATTTAAATTTTCATCTGAATAAGAAGTTCCTTGTGCTATTACGCTTATCGTTCTGTCACCTTCATAAGTGGTGTTGTTAATAGGGTTTACATATAGAAATTTGGACGATTCATTTTCGCCAATTGTAAAATTTGTGGGTAAATTAAAAGCGCCTAGAACGTCTGAAGATACTGTGAATTCTTCTTCAGCACTTATATCTCCACTTCTTACAAGTTTAAATCTTAATTGATCACTTGAGTTTTCGGATATTTCATTTTTATTAACAGTAAAAATTAATCTCTTTAATAGATTTTGGGTGTCACTAGAAAGAGCTGTGTTATTATCTTTATCGCTTGTAGGCTCTTTAACCGACGAATTGGTTATTAATTTAACTTCAATCTTTACATCGCCATCAAAACCAATAATACGAGGGATGGTAACCTCTAGGTTTCGTGCAATAGATTCATTTTCTAGTAAGGCGTTAGCGTAATAAGCATTTCCTATAATATATCTTTTATCTGTTGTTTGTGATACTAATGAAATTTGTTCTCTCCAACCGCCTATTGCTGCAGAAAGACCAATGTTTTCAACATTCCAACTAATATTATACGGTGCATTGGGTAAAATATCATTAGTTAAGCCTGTTATTTCTCCAACTTCTAAATCTGGGTTTTCGCCTTCTATTATTGTTAATATTCCATTTTGGTGATTGCTACCAATATCTACTCCTGCGCTAGAACTTACTATGGTTTCTGTAAATGTTATATCGAAAGTTTCTCCGGCAACATATGTTAAAGGTACTTCTATAGGGATTTCAATAAGGTCTCCTGTTTGCCCAGTAAAATTATCGTTACTTCCAGAGAAGCATAAAAACAAATACTCGCCATTGCCTAATCGTTTTGGGTAAATAAGGTGGTCTGTGTTTCTGCCAACAAATTGCGTCTCTTTTTCGTTTACTGTTAGATTGCTAGGAAGTTTTATTTTAAACTGTAAGCCAGAAATATTGTCGGTGTTATTTAGTTGTATTATAATCTTGGCATTATCGCCCGGCGCTGCCTCTAAGTTTTGGATGTTAAGGCTGTTTTGTCCGTATGCTGTTGTAATAAGAGACAACAGTAATAAAGTGAATTTAATAGCTCTCATAATTATTTATTGTTAGTTATCTTTTATTATTTTAAAATCATTTTTCCTTTTAATATCTTACTATTACCTTCTGTATTTATCAAATAGAAGTAAACGCCGTTAGGTAGTTTTTTCCGTTTGAACATATATTGGTTTTTTCCTTTAGTAAGGTTTTTAATAATTGAGGTGTCTACTTTTCTACCGCTTATATCGTAAATAGATAAAGTGTTGTTTGTGCTATTTTGATCTAAATAAAACTCAATAGTAGTTTGCTCCTTAAATGGGTTTGGGAAATTATAAATGTTAATCGATTTTGTTATTTCAAAACCTTTATCAGTAAGTGTGTTTTCTATAATTTCTGCCGGAATTTGATTAGCATTTACATCGGATAGTATTACCGATTGTACGGAAGTATTTGTAGTATTAAGATTAGCTAGTGCAACTTTTCCGTTTAAAGCATCATTAAAGGAATATGCAATAAGACTTACACCATTACTTTTGGTTGCCATATTGACTGAAAAGCCTAATGGAGATATTAATTCTTCTATAGTTTCTTTGGTGATGTCGTTTATTAAAATTTCTAAACTGGTAACGCTATTACCATTAGTATTTAAGTAAAGTACCCCGTTTTCTACACTTATTTTTGAGATTGGTACACCTGTGTTGGTTTTTGTTAAAGCATTTTTGGGTGAATCTTCTGGTTCTTGATTTTGAATAATATTAACTTGCCCTATAACATCGAGTATGTTAATATTATCATTATTATCAATATCGGCAGCGTTAAAATTGAAGTATGGAACATAGTTACTCATAATATAATTAATTGAAGTTTGTATGTCCAAAACATTCAAATTACTATCTAAGTTAGAATCTCCAGAATCGTATTGTAAGTAGTAATTAATTATACTATTCTTGGCGTCGCCAGAAATTTGCCTTAATTCTACGTTTTGATTATTTGGTACGTTCCATACTTTAATTAAGTCTATTAATTTAATGCCAGATTCCGATAAATTAACTGTTTTAGAGTAGCTTCCAATTCTTAAATTATAGGTTTGGTTATTAAAACTGCTTTTATCATGTTCGTATTTATTAATACTAAAATCGTTGATAGTCGTTTCGCTATTTAATTGGATTTCCCCAGCTTCTATGGCTTGTCTATCATACACAAAATCTAAAGCTTCTGGTAAAGTTGCGGTTATACCAGTAATATTATTGGATGACACGTTTAATGTGTTTAAAAAAGGTAGATTGTCAAAAACATCGGGAACCGTATTCTTTAAGTTGTTTTCGCTTAAATTTATAGCTACAATATGCCCGTCGTAAGTGCTAACACCAAACCATTTGTTGGTATGTAAATTGTTGGTTGAAACATTCCATGGGTTAGTCCATTCTTCTCCATTTAAACTATTATATAAATCAACTAACGCAAGGTATTCTTGTTCTACAACTGGTATATTCGATTTGTCTTCAATACCGTTATAATTAAATTCTGTATTTCTAAAAGTACCTGTTGTTTGACGAATAGAGATTTTCGCATCCGAAGGTATTTCGCCAATTCGTACATCATCAAATATAATTTCACCTAAGTTATTGGTGGTTGTGGAGGTGTGGGTTATATCATTAACTAATAAAACAAAAGTGTTTTTTGCTTCGAAATTATTGTTTTCTAGATCGTAGGTTGCAATGTTTCCAAGTTCAACAGCTAAGGTGCTTCCTTCTAAGTTTAGTACTGTATTAAAGTTAATAACTTGGTTTCGCAAATCGATATATGTGTTTGTGAAATCGTAATAGAGTTTCTTTTCTACGTTATCGAAACTATTGCTGGAAATATCTAAATATTCTAAGGCAACAAAATCTGATAATATAGAAGGAATTGTGCCTGCAAAGTTATTATTGCCAATGGCGAATTTTTTAAGGTATTGTAAATCTGAAATATTTGAAGGAATAGTGCCAGATAATTGATTAGAGCTTAAATCTAGAGTTTCTAAATTGGTTAATAAATTGATGTTAGAAGGCATACTGCCGCCAATATCGTTATTGTTTAAAGCCAGTATTTTTAAATAACTTAATTCGGTAACTTCTTCTGGAATAATACCAGATAGATTATTGTTAAACAAATTTAAAGATACTACATGGCCTTCTTTAATGCTTACTCCAAACCAACTTACTGTATTAACATTATTTACGCTAATATCCCAAGAGTTTGTCCAAGAATCTCCATTTGTTGCATTGTATATTATTTTTAAAATTTCGAATTCTTCATCAACAAGTGGTAATCCAAAACTTAACGTATTGTAATTAATATTTGAATATTGAGCTGCACCAGTGGTTTGATAGATTCTAATTACATCTGTTACTTCTAAGTTTAACAAGTTTATATTTGTAAACACCAGTTTTCCGTCGTTTGAAAAACTTGTTTTTTGATATACATTATTTACATATAAATGGAATTCGTTGTTAGCATTGGTATCTACAACGCCATCGTTTAATGCTAATAGTAAAGCTGAAGGTAAATCAATGTTTATCTCATTCGATGAAACTTCTATCGTTTCATAATTAATGGTTTGATAACGAAGATTAAGTGAGGTTAATTGAATATTAGAAAAGTTAGCGACTGAGTTTTCTAAAGCATTATAACTTAAATCAATCGATTCTAGATTTGTTAAACTATCTATTCCTGCTGGTATAGTGGTTATAGCATTGTTTCGTAATTCCAAAGATTGCAGATTAGTAAGTTGACTCCATGATTCTGGTAAACTTCCTGAAATATTACAATACCTTAAATTCAATTCTTCTAAACTTTCCAATCCAGATAGATTATCCAAATCTGTAGCGCTCAAATCATGTGTGTAATAAGTAGATGTTGTGGTAGAACTTAAATTAAGTATTCTTAAAAACTTCAAATCGCTAAAAGAAGCTGGAATGGCTCCAACAATCCTGTTATTGGGTAAATTAATTCCAACAATGTGCCCGTCTTCTATAGATATACCGTTCCAAGCACCAAGATGAAGGTTGTTTTCGCTAACATCCCAGGTGGTTAGCCAACCGCTATCGCCTTGAGTAGCATTGTAAAAATCTGCTAGTGCTTGATATTCATCATCTGGAATTTCTTCTAAATCTAGTGTGGTTGTTGTAAAGTTTATATATGTGCCATATGAAGTTCCGCCTTGTTGATAAACAGATACTTGCTGCTCTGAAGTTAAAGAGTTTAAGAGTTCTTTCGGGATTATAAGGCTTCCATCGGCTTCCATTACAAGATTCGTTGCCGCATTGCTATTATCAATTCTTAAATAAAAATTGTTTAAAGCTGAAAAATCATTCGTAGATCGATTGTAGCGTGTAATATCGGGAAGGTTTGTTAATACCACATCATCGCCACTATAAACAAACTCATCTAAGGTTATGGTTTGTGAATATAATGCCAAATATACACTAGAGTTTAAAAAGGCCTCGGTATCTGCAATTTGATTTGAGTTAACATATAATGTAGTTAAACTTGTAAGGTCTTCAAGCTCTTGCGGTAATACGGTAAGGGCATTGTACGATAAATTAAGTGTCGTTAAGTTTGTTAGACCTCCTATAGTTGTAGGGATAGCTGTTAAACTATTATTTGCAAAATTGATAGTTTCCAATGCTGTTAAATCTCCTATCTCACTAAATATAGCTCCAGAAAGTGTATTGTTGTTTAAAGTTAAAGATTTTAAATTAGTAAGTTGATTCCATGAAGCTGGTAAACTACCTGAAATATTACAATATGCTAAATTCAATGTTTCTAAGCTTTCTAAACCCGATAGATTTTCAAGAGCTGTAGTGCTAAAATCATGAGCATAGTAACTACTAGAGTTTGAGCTTAGGTTAAGTGTTTTTAAAAATTTTAAATTACTAAAAGAAGCAGGAATAGCGCCTCTAATTCTATTTCTGTATAGGTCTATACCTACGATGTGCCCGTTTTCTATAGATAATCCATACCAAGCTCCTTCATTAAGGTTATTTACGCTAACATCCCAGGTGTTTATCCAACCGCTATCGCCTTGTGTGGCGTTATAAAAATCTACTAAAGCTTGATACTCTGCATCTGGAATTGTTGGTAATTCTACGGTAGTGCTTGTAAAGTTGATATATGTGCCATAAGATGCTCCATTTTGTTGGTAAATAGATACTTGATTTTCAGCGGTTAATGAGCTTAAATGTTCTTTCGGGATAATAAGACTTCCATCGGCTTGCATGGTAAGATTAGTTGCCACATTACTATTATCAATTCTTAAGTAAAAATTGTTTAAAGCCGAAAAATCATTAGTAGTTCTATTGTAGCGCGTTATATCGGGTAGGTTGGTCAAAACTACATCATCGCCATTAAACTCAAACTCATCCAAAGTTATGGTTTGATAATATAGACTTAAATTAACGCTAATATTTAAAAAAGCTTCGGTATCTGCAATTTGATTGTAGTACACATTCAATGAGGTTAAACTGGTAAGTTCTTCTAATTCTTGTGGTAATATGCTAAGCTCATTATTATTTAAATTGATAGTCTTTAGGTTTGTTAAATTGCCAATGGTTGTTGGAATCACTGACAGGTTGTTATATGCAAAATTGATAGTTTCCAATGCTGTTAAATCTCCTATTTCACTAAATATAGCTCCTGAAAGTGCATTGTTATTTAAGGTTAAAGATTTTAAATTAGTAAGTTGATTCCATGAAGCGGGTAAGCTACCTGAAATATTACAATATGCTAAATTCAATGTTTCTAAGCTTTCTAGGCCCGATAGATTATCAAGGTCTGTAGTATTAAAATCATTACCATAGTAACTACTAGAGTTCGAGCTTAGATTAAGTGTTTTTAAAAATTTTAAATTACTAAATGAAGCCGGAATAGCACCTCTAATTCTATTTCTGTATAGGTTAATACTTGTTATGTGTCCGTCTTCTATAGATAAGCCGTACCAAGCCCCTTCATTAAGATTATTTACGCTAACATCCCAGGTGTTTATCCAGCCGCTATCGCCTTGTGTTGCATTATAAAAATCTACTAAGGCTTGATATTCGGCATCTGGAATTGCGGGTAAATCTACCGTGGTGGTGGTAAAGTTAATATATGTGTTATAAGAAGCTCCATTTTGTTGGTAGATTGAAACTTGGTTTTCTCCTGTTAAAGAGCTTAGATGTTCTTTAGGAATAATTAGACTACCATCAGCTTGCATAGGTATGTTTGTTGCCACATTACTATTGTCTATTCTTAAATAAAAATTATTTAAAGCTGAAAAATCATTAGTCGTTCTATTGTAGCGCGTAATATTGGGGATATTTGTAAGTACAACATCATCGCCATTAAACACAAACTCATCTAAGTTTAGGGTTTGGGAGTACAAAATTAAATTAACACTAGAGTTTAGAAAAGCCTCGGTATTTGTAATTTGATTGGAATTAACATATAGGGTAGTTAAGCTGGTTAGGTCTTCTAATTCTTGTGGTAATACAGTAAGGTCATTATAAGATAAATTTAAAGTTTTTAAGTTCGTTAAATTACTAATGGTTGATGGAATTACAGATATGTTATTTTGCGAAAAATCGATGGTTTCCAATGCAGTTAAATTCCCTATTTCACTAAAAATAGGTCCTGAAAGTGTATTGTTGCTTATTGTTAACGATTTTAATTTTGTTAGTTGACTCCATGACGTTGGAGGGTTTCCTGAGATATTACAATATCTAAAATTCAATTCCTCTAAACTTTCTAAGCCTGAAAGATTATCAAGATCTGTAGTACTCAAATCATGCGCATAGTAACTACTGGAGTTTGAACTTAGATTAAGTATTCTTAAATGTTTTAAATTACCAAAGGAGGTTGGAATAGCGCCTCTAACTCTGTTGTTTGGTAAATTAATTTGTACAATATGTTCATCTTCAACCGTTACACCATACCAATCTGTAGTATGCAAATTATTAGAACTAATATCCCATTTGTTTAACCAATTATCACCATCCATAGCATTGTAAAAGTCTACAAGTGCTTGGTATTCCACTGTTGGTACAGGGTCCTGTGCAAAAAGAGAGGTTGTTAATAAGAAAAATAAAATTTTGAGTAGAGCGTATTTTTTCTTCATTTTTTTAAAATTTAAGGTGTAAAAAAATTGTAATTCCATTAAAGGAGCTGCATGTTTTTCTGAAATTGGCTAAGGAGAAGTTTTGAGTGTTCACTTTTTGGGTAATAAGATTGTGGATCTAAATACTTCTTTTTTGAATTTAAACACAGACAAGAAAAACCCTTGATTAAATTGAAGGCTTTATTAAAAGTTTCAATTATTCGTTTTGTAATTAAAAAATATAAATTCTGCTCAGTCTTTATATCTTGAACATATTTTTGAATTTTTATTTTTAAATACAACGCAGAGTAATAATGTTGTGCAAAAAAATATTTGACAACAATAATTTTGGAGCAGAAATAATGAATGGAAAGTAATTTTTTAGCATTAGACATATTATTAATATTGTAACAACCAGTAGCTTTTTGATAGCTTGTGGTGATAATTAATTTTTAGTAAAATGCTACTAATTATGTATTAGGGAACGAGTTAAAACTAATTTATTTTTTTGGATAACATATTGGCTTTTCGATTAAAGTCGATTTTATCAGTTGATAAACAGTTGTTTAGTCTTTTGTGTGTGTGGTGAAAAGCACTTGAAGTGTTCTGAAAGAAGTTGCTTGTAAAAATATTACTTAGCTTATATAAGCTGTTTTTTCTAATTGATGTTTACTGTTCCATTTTTTAGGGTTTACAAATTATTATGTAGAGAAATCTTTTCTAATAATAGGTAATTCTATACCAAACAGAACCCAATCCTTTAGGGTTGGTTTTGTATACTAAATATAGGGTGTTTTATTCGTGATTTTTAAAACTTCTGTGGCAAACCTTCAAAAAATAATAGTACACCGAATTGTATGCCTTTTGATTTAATCAATGAGGCAATTTGACTTTTAGAATAAAACGCAGAAATACTGTAATTGTAGAAGTTTACAGGAACCTATTAAAAACAAAAAAGTCTAACATTTCTGTTAGACTTAATTTTGCTCCTTCTCTTGGGCTCGAACCAAGGACCCTCTGATTAACAGTCAGATGCTCTAACCAACTGAGCTAAGAAGGACTGTGCTATTTTGCTTAGCGGTTGCAAATATAGAACTTTATTTAAATGCCGCAAACATTTTTTTAATTTTTTTTAAATTATTTATTGTTTAACCATTCTGTTACTCCTTTGTAAACATCGTTCCCGTTTGCAAATAGTACTAGTGCTATTAAAAGAAAGAATCCAACCATTTGTGCATACTCCATAAATTTATCTCCAGGTTTTCTTCCGGAGATCATTTCGTATAGTAAAAACATAACGTGTCCACCATCTAATGCAGGAATAGGAAGTAGGTTTAAAACGCCTAGCATAATAGATAAAAACGCTGTAATACCCCAGAATACTTGCCAGCTCCAAAAGCTAGGAAATATATCATAAATAGCTTTAAAGCCACCTACGCCTTTGTATGCGCCTGTGCTAGGTGTAAAAATGGCTTTAAACTGTGTGATGTAAGATGATATTTTTTCACCTGTTTTTTCTAATCCTACCGGAATAGCTTCAAAAAAGCCGTATTCTTTAGTTTCAAATTTGTAATAATTTAAAGCTTCTAGCGTAGAATATGTAGATTGTGGTGCATAAACTAAGCCTAATTTCCCATCGCTACTAATATTTAATGGTAAGGTTGTTTCTTTATTATCTCTTAGTATAGTTGCTGAAATTTGTTGTCCTTTAAATTTATCTAAACCAGCAGTAACTTGGTCAACATATTTGGTTTTGTAATCATTTAAACCAACAATAATATCTCCTTTTTTAAGTCCGCTATTTTTGTTAGCCGAGGTGTCAGGAACTTCAACTACAACAAAAGGCATTCTTAAATTAATAAATCCTTTTTCTTTAGAGTCTATAAGTTGTGCTAAAAAATCTTGTGGAAATGTAATAGTTTTTTCTTGTCCGTTACGCTCAATAGTTATTTCTTTTCCGAAAAGCACTTTTTCAGAAACTTGAGAATAATCTTCAATTTTTGTTCCATCTACGGCAATAACATTATCACCAGTTAGAAGCCCTGCATTGTTGGCAACACTACTTTGTACTAGTAAACCATCTTGAATATTTTGTACAGGTAAAATTTTATCACCATAAAAATAACTCATGCCAATATATATTACTACAGCTAAAACAAAGTTTACAGTAACACCACCTAGCATAATAATTAATCGTTGCCAAGCCGGTTTAGATCGAAATTCCCATGGTTGTGGCTCTTTTGCCATTTGCTCGGTATCCATACTTTCGTCTATCATACCCGAAATTTTAACATAGCCACCAAGAGGTAACCAGCCAATTCCGTATACAGTATCTCCAATTTTTTTCTTAAATAAAGAAAACTTTACGTCAAAAAATAAGTAAAATTTTTCTACTCGCGTTTTAAAAAGTTTTGCAGGAATAAAATGCCCTAATTCGTGTAAAACAATTAACAGCGAAAGACTTAGCAAAAACTGCGATATTTTAATAACAAACTCCATATGTTTTTCAATCAATTTTTTAGAATCGCACAAAAGTAAGCTTTTAAACCAACTTTAAAAAAGACAATCAAACAAAGCCATTGGTTTTAACAGGAATTTAGGCTTCACTCACAATGGGCTTATCTAAAATATCTCGTATTTTTGTCTAAAATTTATAGATAATGGGCTCTATTTTTAAAGAATATAAGATTTTCTTCATTGTTTTTGGTGTTATTTCCGTGGTTATTGTGTCTTTAATTTATAACACATTAAACGTTTACCAACCATTACCAATTTATCAGCCCGCATCGGTAAGTGCAGAGTTGGTAGATAGCACACTTCAGTATCAAAAAAAATATCATAAAATTGCCGATTTTGCTTTGTTAAATCAAAACGGTAAAACCATAACACAAGACGATTATAAAAATAAAATATACGTTGCCGATTTTTTCTTTACAACCTGCCAAACTATTTGCCCGATAATGACGGACCATATGGTTAAAATTCAAAAGAAAATTATAAATGATGATGAGGTGATGTTACTTTCTCATTCTGTAACCCCGGAAATTGACACCGTAGCACAATTAAAGCGCTATGCTGAAAAGAAAGGAGTGAACGATAAAAAGTGGAATTTAGTAACTGGTGATAAAAAAGAAATTTACGACTTGGCTAGAAAAAGTTATCTGGCTGTTAAAGATGCCGAATTTGGTGGGCCTTACGATATGGTGCATACCGAAAACTTTATGCTTATTGATAAAAAACGGCAAATTAGAGGTTTCTATGATGGCACTAATGAAGAAGATATTAACAGGCTGCTAAGTGATATTTCAATTTTAAAAGAAGAAGAATAAGTGTTCTTCGCCATGTAAATTGGTGCAAAACTGAAAGCTGTTGGTTATAATTACGACTTAAAAACCTCAAACTATTTTCGATAAACTTTTTAACTTCTAAACATTTACATTACTTTTGCTTCTTTAAAATCAATCTAAATAAGCTTGCAATACACTATAGCACATTTAAAAAGAGGCGAACGCGGTGTTATTACCGATGTTTCATCTAAAAATATCCCACTAAAATTATTAGAAATGGGGTGTTTACCAGGGAATTTTGTCGAGTTAATTCAGCTTGCTCCTTTTCAGGACCCAATGTATTTAAACATAAATGGGTCGCATGTAGCTATTAGAAAAGAAACAGCTTCGCATATTTTAATTGAAAAAGTAGCCTATGAGTAAGCAAATAAACGTCGCCTTAATAGGTAATCCAAACACGGGTAAAACTTCAGTTTTTAACGCTTTAACAGGTTTAAATCAGAAAGTTGGAAACTATCCGGGTATCACGGTAGAGAAAAAAGAAGGTGTTTGTAAGTTGCCACGTGGTGTAAAAGCGCACATTATTGATTTGCCAGGAACGTATAGTTTAAATGCGTCGTCGCTTGATGAAAGTGTGGTTATCGAGTTGCTTTTAAATAAAAATGATAAAGACTATCCAGATGTTGCTGTTGTTGTTAGCGATGTAGAGAATTTAAAACGAAATCTTTTAATTTTCACTCAAATAAAAGATTTAGAAATTCCGACGATTTTAGTAATAAATATGTCCGATAGGATGAAATACAAAGGTATTTCATTGGATATTGATTATTTGGAAAAACAACTTCAAACTAAAATTGCACTAATAAGTACGCGTAAAAAAATAGGGGTAGATAGGTTGAAAGAGCTTATTGCTAATTACAGAGATTTATCGATAACACCTTGTTTAGATCCATCGGAAATTGATAAGCCTTATTTCGATGCCTTAAGAAAAGCTTTTCCTAATCAATTAATTTATAAGCTTTGGTTAGTAATTACTCAAGATGTTAATTTCGGAAAAACCGATAGAAATGAAATTGATGCCATAGCAAGTTTTAAAACAAAAACAAGTGGCGATTTAAAACGTTTGCAGCAGCGTGAAACTATAAAGCGTTATCAGTTTATAAATAATGTACTTAAAAAAGGAAAAACTATAGATGTTTCTCAGGCTAAAGATTTACGGTCTAAGCTCGATAGAATTTTAACTCACAAAGTATGGGGTTATGTTATTTTCTTTTTTATTCTACTTACTATTTTTCAAGCAATTTACGATTGGTCTAGTGTACCAATGGATTTAATAGACGGAGCTTTTGCATCGTTAAGCGAGTGGGTAAAAACCACATTGCCACCTGGTGCTTTTACTAATTTATTAGCCGAAGGTATTATTTCTGGTCTGGGCGGAATTGTAATTTTTATTCCACAAATTGCCTTTTTGTTCCTCTTTATTTCTGTTTTAGAAGAAAGTGGATATATGAGCCGTGTGGTATTCTTGATGGATAACATTATGAAGCGTTTTGGCCTTAGCGGAAAAAGTGTTGTGCCACTTATTTCTGGTACAGCTTGTGCAATTCCAGCTATTATGGCAACGCGAAATATAGAGAGCTGGAAAGAACGATTAATTACAATACTAGTAACGCCATTTACAACCTGTTCGGCGCGTTTACCGGTGTATTTAATTATTATTTCGTTGGTTATTCCAGAAGGACGTTTTTTAGGTTTGGGCTATCAGGCATTAACGTTAATGTTGTTGTATTTACTCGGTTTTGTTTCCGCTGTTATTTCAGCATACATTCTAAATAAAGTGCTTAAAATAAAGAGTAAATCTTTCTTCGTGGTAGAAATGCCTAACTATAAATTGCCGCTTTTTAAAAATGTTGCGCTTACGGTTATCGAAAAAACGAAGTCTTTTGTATTTGGTGCTGGTAAAATTATTTTAGCGATTTCTATCGTGCTCTGGTTTTTGGCGTCTTATGGGCCAGGCGATAATTTTAATAATGCGGAAGAAATTATAAAAACTGAAAACGTTGCTAATAATTTATCTGACGATGAATTACAACAAAAAATAGCTTCGCATAAGTTAGAGCATTCCTTTATTGGTATTGCCGGGCATGCCATCGAACCTGCTATTAGACCTTTGGGATACGATTGGAAAATTGGTATTGCTATTGTAAGTAGTTTTGCTGCTCGTGAGGTTTTTGTTGGAACATTAGCTACTATTTATAGTGTTGGTAATGATGATGAGGACACTATTAAGAATAGAATGGCTAAAGAGGTTAATCCTGTTTTAGGAGGGCCGTTGTTTACGTTGGCATCAGGAATTTCTCTGCTTTTGTTTTACGCTTTTGCAATGCAATGCATGAGTACGTTAGCTGTAGTGAAAAGAGAAACTAATAGCTGGAAATGGCCAGTTTGGCAATTAATAATCATGACGGCAATTGCTTATATTACAGCTTTAATTGCTTTTCAATTATTGAAATAAAAACTAAAAGAAAATGAACACTATAATTCAAAATATACTCGTTTTTGCAGCCGTAGCTTTTGCGGTTTGGTCTTTGGTTAAAAAATACTTTGTAAAGAAACCAAGTGCTAAAAAGGCCTGCGGTGGAGATGATGGTTGCGGCTGTCATTAAAACAGATTCATAGAGTAAATATTACTTACTTTTTAAGAATATATCTATATTTGGCTAAACTAAATAAGCCAACCATGCATTCTAAATTCAAGTACATTTCCCTATTTTTAATTTTAACAAGTTTAACCGTAGCGGCTCAAAAAAACTCTAAAACCATTTATTTACTGGATAAGGATTTAAGTCAGTTTGAAAAATGGATAGGAGTTCCACATGCCACTGTTACCAATCTGCCTGAAGGTACATATCAATCTGATAATGTGCATAACGGTACCGCTTTAGGTTTAAACAACGATATTAAAGATGTTTTTACGGTTACAGAAGAAAATGGAGAATTAATATTAAATATTAGTGGGGAAATTTTAGGAGGAATAAATACTAAAAAAGACTACGAAAATTATCATTTAAGTACCTTGTTTAAATGGGGTGATAAAAAATGGGAACCAAGATTAGATGCAAAACGCGATAGTGGTATTCTTTACCATTGTTATGGCGAACAAGGGGCTTTTTGGAAGACCTGGAAAACATCTCTAGAATATCAAGTACAAGAAACAGATTTAGGAGATTTTATTCCTTTAGGAGGTGGAACTGCGAGTCCTAAAAGAGGTAAGCCAACTGCTGTAGTTAGAGGTGAATCTAAAAAGTATAATCGAAATTCCGATGCGTATTTTGAGGCAAACGGATACATTAATGCGGGATCAGAGCACGATGTACCTCATGGTGAGTGGAATCTTTTAGAGATTTATGTATTAGGGAATAATGCAGTGCACGTAGTAAATGGCCATGTCGTTATGGTTGTTGAAAACGCAAAAAACGATACAGGTGAAATTTTAGATAAAGGCCAAATTCAAATTCAATCGGAAGCTGCTGAGTGTTACTACAAAGATTTAACCTTAACCTCTATAAAAAAGTTTCCTAAAAAAATTAGAAAGCAAGTCCGTTTTAAAAAGAATTAATTTATCGTCTTAATAAAGCTTCTAAGTAATTGCTTGTATTTAAGTATTCTAATCGCATCTGTTTTAAATATTTTAAAACGGATGCTTGATGTGGGCTTTTGGGTTTTAGGCAATCATTCATGTCTTCATCATTTACGGTAATGGCAATATACCAGTTTCCGTGTCTCGATGCGTAACTGTCCTCAAATAGATGGCTGTGACCGCCGTTGTCTAATTTAGCGTCAATTATAATAGGGATAAGATTGATGGTTTTGTCTGGAATCTCTACTTCGTGAAACGAAAAATAAAATAGTGTACCATCAACTTCAAAAGGAACATTAAATTCTACATCTTGGTGTTGTAATTCATGTTTCGTATTTACATAATTATAAAACTCGTTGGCGTTTTTTGGGTCTTCAAAAATAAAAGCTTGGCGCTTGGGTAGCTTACGTTTAAATTTTTTAGCAACCATAACTTTGTCGGTTTCAATGGTTGGAGCAATGCGCACCGGAATGCAAGAAAAACATAATACTGTAACAACAAAAACGAGTAAAAACGACTTCATATTTTGAATTTTGAATATTTAAATTGAATCAAAATTCGTGCCTCATGTTAATTTTGTAATATTTTTTTTATAAAGTAGAGGTTAGCCGAGTTTTACAAATAAATTATTAGCTATTATATTCGAAATTATAAATTCTGAATGATTTATAGCAATAGTGATGGAGTTATCAAAAGGCTCTTTATGGGTTACTTTTAGCTCTGTGCCTAAGGCTATACTATGTTTATCTAAGTATTTTAAAAATTCTGAAGAAGAATCTTTAACGCCAACACAAATACAAACATTATTAACTTTAGCTTGCGATAATAATATTTTATCTATGCTTTGTATTCTTCCATTTTCATCCGGAATTGGGTCGCCATGTGGATCGTGAGATGGGTATTCTAAAAACGCATCTAATTGCTTAATAAGCTTCTCCGATTTTATGTGCTCTAGCTGTTCTGCAACATCATGAATTTCATCCCAGGAGAAGTTTAATTTTTCAGATAAAAACACTTCCCATAATCTGTGTTTCCTAACAATGTTAACAGCAATAAGTTTTCCTTCTTTAGTTAACGTAACGCCTTGGTATTTTTTATAATCGGCATAACCTTTTTCAGAAAGCTTTTTAACCATATCAGAGGCAGAGGAGGCTTTAGTTTCCATCTCTTTAGCAATAGCATTTGTACTAACATTATTTTCGCCTTGCTTGCCTAAGTGGTAAATAGCTTTGATGTAATTTTCTTCCGTAAGGGTGACCATAATGTTTTTTTAGAGATGTCACAAAGATATAATAATTAAAACTTTAAAAATATTTTTAGACTTGTCTAAAAATATTTTTATATTTGTCAAAAATAAAAAACATGAGAAACCTAATATTTGTACTTTTGTTTCTATTAAGTTATGTGGTAAGCGCGCAAACTATAACGGGAAAAACATCTACAAATGGCGATGCATTACCGTATGTAAATGTATATTTAAAAGGAACTCAAAAAGGAGCAGTTTCTAATGATAACGGCGTGTTTAATTTTAAAAATGTTACACCAGGAAAATATACTATCATTGCCTCATTTACAGGTTATCAAACACAAAAGAGAAATATAATTGTATCTCAATCAAAAGATATAACTATCAATTTTAATTTGCCAGAATCTGAATTATTAGATGAGGTTGTGGTAACAGGAACATTAAAGGCTGTTTCTAGATTAGATAGTCCTGTGCCTGTAGAAGTTTATTCTACCGCATTTTTAAAGAAGAATCCAACACCTAATATTTTTGAAGCACTACAAAACGTCAATGGTGTGCGTCCGCAAATAAATTGCAATGTATGTAATACTGGAGATATTCATATTAATGGCTTAGAAGGGCCATATACTTTAGTTTTAATAGATGGTATGCCAATTGTAAGCGGACTTTCTACGGTTTATGGTTTATCAGGAATTCCAAACTCTTTAATAGAACAAATTGAAATTGTTAAAGGTCCTGCATCATCTCTTTATGGAAGTGAAGCTGTTGGCGGACTTATAAATATTATTACTAAGCTGCCTGAAAATGCACCTCGTTTTTTTGCTGATACTTACGGTACTGGTTGGGGTGAGCTTAATTTAGATTTAGGATTTAATACTCGAGTTGGAAAAAAAGCAAACTTGCTTTTCGGAGTTAACTACTTTAACTACAATAATCCTATTGATAATAATGGTGATAATTTTACAGACTTAACACTTCAAAATAGAATATCAGTTTTTCAAAAATGGAACTTTAAACGTAAAGAGAATAGAGTGTTATCTATTGCTGGTCGTCTTTTTTATGAAGATCGTTGGGGTGGAGAAATGCAATGGAACTCTTCTTTTCGCGGAGGAGACGAAATTTATGGAGAGAGTATTTATACCAAACGTGGCGAAATTTTAGGAAAATATCAACTCCCTATAAAAGAAAAAGTGATGTTCCAGTTTTCTTATAACGATCATGATCAAAACTCTGTGTACGGTGATGTAGAATATTTAGCACGTCAAAAAATTGGTTTTGGTCAATTTACATGGGATAAACCACTCAAAAATCATGATTTACTTTTTGGAGCCGCAGTAAGATATAATTATTATAACGATAATACTCCGGCAACAGTAACAGCCGATGAGGTGGTTATACCTTCGCTTTTTGCTCAAGATGAAATTAAACTTAGCGAAAAGCAAACCTTATTATTGGGCGCACGTTATGATTATGATGAGAGACATGGAAGTATTTTTACGCCTAGAATAGCCTATAAGTTTAAGCCAACCGAAAATGATGTTTTTAGAATAAATGCAGGCACAGGTTTTCGTGTAGTAAATATTTTTACAGAAGAACATGCGGCGCTTACTGGAGCAAGAGATGTTATTATTGCGGAAGAACTAAAGCCTGAACGTTCTTTTAATGTAAATGTAAACTATCTAAAAAAAATGTATACAAAATCAGGGATGATTATTGGTCTCGATGCTTCTATTTGGTACACGCATTTCTCAAACTTAATAACGCCAGACTACGATACAAATGCCACGCAAATAATTTACGATAATCTAGATGGAACGGCCGTAACAAAAGGAGTTAGTTTAAATATAGATGCTGTAATTGCAAGTGGAGTTAAACTTTTAATTGGTGGAACAATTCAAGATGTTTCTCAAACAGAAAATGGTGTTAAGGCGCGCCAAATACTTACCGAGCGTTTTACAGGTACTTGGGCGGCATCATATAAAAATTATAAATACAATGTAACATTAGATTATACGGGTAACGTTTACGGACCAATGCGATTACCTTTATTGGGAGAACTAGATCCAAGAAGTGAGTATTCGCCTATTTGGAGTATCCAAAATATACAATTAACCTACGATGGTATTGATAATTTAGAAATTTATGGAGGCGTAAAAAACCTATTAAACTGGACGCCAAACAAAGGTAACCCGTTTGTTATTGCCCGAGCCAATGATCCGTTTGATAGAGAGGTAACATTCGATGCAGAAGGTAATGCTCAAGCCACACCAAATAATCCTTATGCATTAACTTTCGACCCTTCTTACGTTTATGCGCCAAACCAAGGAATTAGAGCGTTTTTAGGGTTAAGATATGCATTTAAATAATTCGTTACTTTTTTTAGTAATTTCACAACAAATTAAAACACATGAAAAAATATATTTACATACTGCTTATAAGCTTAATTGCTTTTAGTTGTAAAAGCGATAAAAACACCAATCAAAAACTCAATATTGTTACCACAACATCCATGATAACCGATTTGGTTAAAAATGTGGCAGGTAATGAGGTAAATGTAGAAGGTTTAATGGGGAGCGGTGTAGATCCGCATCTTTACAAAGCCAGCGAAGGCGATGTAACGAAGCTATCTGGTGCCGATATCATTTTTTATAATGGTTTGCATCTAGAAGGTAAGTTAGTTGAGGTTTTCGAGAAAATGCACAATATTAAAACGGTGGCGCTTTCCGATGCTGTCGATAAAAGCACACTTATTGGTTCAGAATATTTTGCCTCAAATTACGATCCGCATATTTGGTTTAATACCGAATACTGGATTCAAATCACCCAATTTGTAGCCGATAAATTATCTGAAGCTATTCCGGAAAAAACGGATGTATTTCAGGCCAACAGTGCCAAGTATATCACCGAGTTAAAAGCGTTGCAAGTTAGTTTAAAAAGCACTATTGAAACGTTGTCAAAAGAGAAACGAATTTTAGTAACAGCTCACGATGCCTTCAATTATTTTGGTAAAGCATATGGTTTTCAGGTGCGCGGTTTACAAGGTATTTCTACAGCAACAGAAGCCGGTGTGCAAGATGTTCAAAAGTTATCGGCCTATATAATAGAAAATAAAATTAAAGCCATTTTTGTAGAAAGTTCAGTGCCAAAGCGTACCATAGAAGCATTGCAAGCGGCTGTAAATTCAAAAGATCATAATGTAGATATTGGAGGTTCGCTTTATTCCGATGCGCTGGGTAGTGCAGGAACTCCCGAAGGCACGTACATCGGTATGTTTAAATACAATGTAAGTACCATAGTAAATGCTTTAAAGTAATGTGTTTTTTAGAAGCTAAACCTGCTATTCACTATATCTTTTTTTAGTGAAAGTTGGTTTTATTAGTTTGCTTAAGCTTAAAATAAAGGCCCGTTAATAAAGTAAAGTAAGTCATAAAAAAAAGGATGCCGCTGCTATCAGGGCTAAACCATCTGCTAGGGCAAGTGTAAAACGTAAATTAAAAGTAAATAGTAAAGTCTATTCAAAGGTTCAAAAATAAATTTAAAGATGAATGTATTTCCTGTTACAACATCAACCATATCGGCGAAAGCCCTAGAAGAATTCACTAAAAATCAATATGAGCTGGATGACAGTTATATTTGTACGTTGTTTAGAACAGGGATGAACCATACCTATTTTATTTCCAACGGAAAAAACAAATACGCACTTCGAGTTTATTGCTACAATTGGCGCACTAAAACAGAAATAACAGAAGAATTAGCCCTTTTAAATAGACTAAAAAGTAATAATTTAAACGTTTCTGCACCAATACTTGATAAAAATAAGGCTTACATACAAACTATAAAAGCGCCAGAAGGCATTAGGTATGCCGTATTGTTTTCGTTCGCAGAAGGTGATAAAATTAGGTTTTTAAATACAGATGCTTGTTTTGCTATTGGCAAATTAATGGGTAAAATGCATAATGTAACTCAAGAAAAAACAATAGGGAGAATTACATATAATAAAAAATCACTTATAGAATTACCATATCAAAAATTAAAATCATACTTTTCAGAGGCTTTACCAGAAATGAAATTTATTAAATCTGTAGAAAATGTTTTTCAAGATTCAGCTTTTGAAAACACGCGCAAAGGTTTGGTTCATTTAGATATTTGGTACGATAATATGAGTATTGCCAACCAAAAAGATATCACCTTATTCGATTTTGATTTTTGTGGCAACGGATCGCAGATTTTAGATATTGGTTATTTTTGTAAACAACTGTTTCATATAGAAATGGACAAAGAAGAATACGAAATAAAAAAGGAACGTTTTTTAGAAGGTTATCAAAGTGTAAATACAATATCCAAAAAAGAATTGATACTATTGCCAAAAGCAGGGTTAGCAGTTTTTGTGTTCTATCTTGGTGTGCAAGCTCAAAGATTCGATTGGTCTAATATTTTCCTCACAGAAAATTATCTTAAAATGTTTGTGGGAAAATTTAAATCTTGGAGCGATTATTATAAAATTGAAAACAAATGAAAAAAAATATAGCAGTTCAGGTTGACGATTTAACGGTAGCTTATAACTATAAGCCTGTGCTTTGGGATATCGATTTAGAGATTCCTGAAGGTGTACTAATGGCTATTGTTGGGCCTAATGGCGCAGGAAAATCAACACTTATCAAATCTATTCTAGGAATTTTAAAACCAATTGCTGGTAGTGTGTCAATTTTTGGTAAGAGCTATGAAAAACAACGCCATTTGGTAGCTTATGTGCCACAAAAAGGTAGTGTTGATTGGGACTTTCCTACTACAGCTTTAGACGTTGTAACTATGGGGACTTACGGGAGCTTGGGTTGGATTAAACGTCCTGGTCAAAAAGAAAAAAAAGAATCTTTAGAAGCTTTAGAAAAAGTAGGTATGTTAGCCTTTAAAAATAGACAAATAAGTCAGCTTTCTGGAGGGCAGCAGCAACGTATATTTTTAGCGCGAGCTTTAGTGCAAAACGCATCAATTTATTTTATGGACGAGCCGTTTCAAGGTGTAGATGCTACTACGGAAATTGCTATAATTAATATTCTAAAAGAACTACGAAAAGCTGGAAAAACAGTAATTGTTGTGCATCACGATTTACAAACGGTTCCGGAGTATTTTGATTGGGTAACTTTTTTAAACGTGAAAAAAATTGCCACAGGTCCAGTTAAAGATATTTTCAACGACGATAATTTAACTAAAACCTATGGTATAAATTATAAAGTGAGTATTCAGGAATAATTATAGTGCTTGTTGCAATATGAAAACAATGCGTTTTATAGAATAGAAATGAACATAACAGAATATTTTAACCTAGTCTTTTCAGATTATACACTTAGAACCATAACGTTTGGTACGGCTATTCTTGGCGCTGTTACTGGAATGCTCGGTAGCTTTGCTGTTTTAAGAAAACAGAGTCTTTTAGGTGATGCTATTTCACATGCAGCATTGCCAGGTATTGCAATCGCTTTTTTAATTACTGGAGCAAAAGATAGTAATGTCTTACTTTTAGGCGCTTTGGTTAGTGGGCTTCTTGGTACTTTTTGGATTAGAAGTATTATTAAAAAAACACATTTAAAATCCGATACGGCTTTGGGCTTAATTTTATCTTTGTTTTTTGGTTTTGGAATGTTACTTCTTACATTTATTCAAAAACAACCTAATGCTAATCAGGCTGGTTTAGACAAGTATTTGTTTGGTCAAGCGGCTACGTTAGTAGAGAGTGATGTTTGGTTAATGGCCATTGTGACGGGTGTGTGTTTATTTGTTTTATTGCTCTTTTGGAAAGAGTTTAAAATACTACTTTTCGATGCCGATTATACTAAAACATTGGGCTTTAATACTAAGTTTATTGATGTTTTAATAACATCATTTATAGTTTTGGCTATTGTTTTAGGTTTGCAAACGGTTGGTGTGGTACTAATGAGTGCTATGCTTTTGGCACCTGCCGCGGCTGCACGCCAATGGACAAATAGCTTAGGGCTTATGGTGTTTTTAGCAACTGTATTTGGTGCCTTTTCTGGCGTTTTTGGAACAGCTATTAGTGCGAGCCAAAACAATTTATCCACGGGGCCTGTTATTGTTATTGTTGCAGGTGTTTTTGTTTTAGTGTCTTTTATATTTTCACCAAGTCGAGGTTTACTTTTTAAACAAATTAGATTTATTAAAAATCGTAGAGATTTGGAGCTTCACAAGACATTAGCATTTATGTTTCATATCGCGGAAACACACGATGATATTTCGCATCCACATACTATTAAAATTTTAAATAATTTTCAAGGCTATACAACAGGAACGCTCCAAAAATTAGTCGATAAGCATTACGTTACCTTAAAAGGGAAGAAATGGAGTTTAACTGAAGAAGGATATAAAACAGCATCTAATTTGTATAATCAACAAAACGAAGATAATGAGTAACGCGCAGATTGAAATACAACTTATTGCTAGTTTAGTCGCTGTTGCATGTGCTATTCCAGGAACATTTTTAGTTCTTAGAAAAATGGCCATGATTAGCGATGCTATTAGTCATTCTATTTTACCAGGAATTGTTATTGGCTTTTTTATTACACAAGATTTAAATTCTCCATTACTTATATTATTGGCTGCTTTAACAGGGATTATCACTGTTGTTTTGGTGGAGTATATTCAAAAAACAGGCTTAGTAAAGGAGGATACTGCTATTGGTTTGGTGTTTCCTATTTTGTTTAGTATTGGTGTTATCATGATTGCTAAAAATGCTAACGATATTCACTTAGATATTGATGCTGTTTTACTTGGCGAGCTTGCCTTTACACCTTTTGATAGGCTTATGGTTTCTGGGATAGATATTGGTCCAAAAGCGTTATGGGTTATAGGTGTTATTTTGTTGATAACCATTGGTTTATTAATAGCCTTTTTCAAGGAATTAAAAGTAAGCACTTTTGATGCTGGTTTAGCGGCTTCTTTGGGCTTTTCGCCAGCCATTATCCATTACGGTTTAATGACGGTATCATCCATAACAACCGTTGGAGCCTTCGATGCTGTTGGAGCTATTTTAGTTGTAGCACTCATGATTTCTCCTGCTGCTACGGCTTATTTACTTACAAATAATTTAAAACGCATGCTTGTTTTAGCTATTTGTTTTGGTGTGTTTAGCGCGATTTCTGGGTATTGGTTAGCGCATTTTCTTGACGCTTCTATTGCGGGATCGATAACCACTATGCTTGGTTTACTATTTTTGGCTGTTTATTTATTTGCACCAAGTAAAGGTGTTATTGCCGTTATTTATAGAGAAAAACAACAGCGTACAGAAGTGTCGTTGCTAACATTTCTTCTTCATCTTAAAAATCATACAGAAGAGCGCGAACGACATGTAAATCACCTTAATGAACATATTAATTGGCAAAAAGTACGTTCTAAAACGGTGTTAGATTTGGCACTTAAAAACAATATGATTCAATTTGAAAAAAATATTGTTTCCTTAACGGAAAAAGGTGATGCTTTTACATCTAAAGCAATTGATTATATCATTACTAATGAAGATGCACAAATTGAGGATATGAAAGATGATTTCTTCTTATTTAGAGGATAAAGGAACTTTAACATCATGGCAAAACACAACGAACTCGGTAAAAAAGGAGAACAGTTAGCTGTCGATTTTCTGTTGAAAAACGGATATGCTATTGTGGCGCGTAATTACCGATACCAAAAGGCAGAAGTTGATATTATTGCGAAAAAAGAAGATGTTCTGGCGGTTGTAGAAGTTAAAACAAGGTCTACTAGTAACTTTGGTAATCCTCAAGATTTTGTGAAACCAAAACAAATTCAACGTTTAGTAAAGGCTATTGATGCCTATGTAATTGCGAACGATCTTGACGTAGAAGTTCGTTTTGATGTTGTTGCTATTGTAAAGCAAGGTAAAGATTTTCACATTGAGCACTTAGAAGGTGCTTTTTACCACTTTTAAAAACTAATTTATTCTTCTTCAGCTTCTTCTCCAAAAAATGCTTTTAAAGCTTTAAAATCTTCCGGTTTTGAAATAAATTTTTTGTCTTTATCTAAAATGAAATATGTTGGTGTCGATGTTACGCCATAATCGTTTCCAATTTTATTTTCCCAACGGCCTTCACCATAAACATGAATAAAACTAGTGTAAGTATAGGTTAAGTCTTTCCATTTATAGGGATCGTCTTCTAAGCCTACAGCAATTACTTTTACGTCGCCTTTTTCTAAAGTATTTACGAAGCTATGTAATTGAGGGATTTCATCTAAACAATGCGAGCATGTGCTACTCCAGAAAACGACAATGTATTTTTTTGCTACGTTTAGTGCGCTTAATTGCGTTTTAACTAAGGCTTTGTCTTTCTTTATTTCTAATGTGAAATCGGGCGCTTTTCTACCTATTGATGTGTTTTTGAATAGAGTTAATCCATCGATTAAATCTTTATCATTTAACGATTTTGCAACTGGCATTAAATATTTATCTGAAATATAGTTAGCAACCGATTCAAAACCTAAATCTGCCATTTGCTGCCATAAATCGACTAATAAAATACGTTTTACACCTTGTGGTGTTGTTTTTAAAACTTCATGAAACACATCAATATTATTCTTGTAAACTGTTGCTTCATCTTCAATTTCGGAAGACATTCCAAAAACATAATTTAACATTTTTTCTTCTAAAAAATTCGAACTTTGAAGTGCTTTACTATTAAAGTCTATATGATCGAAATAATGCGTTCTTAAGTTATTTATATAGGTTTTTAAGTCTTCGAAATCACTTGGGATGTAAGGTTTGTTTGCTTTTATAAAATCTAAAGCCATCATGCCTTCGGCTGCTTTTTCAAAGTTTTCTTGAGTTTCTTGTTGTGTTTTAAATATCGCTTTTAGAGCTTTGGAGTTTTTTTTATTTTCATCTCTAAAATAATTTCCAATACTTTGCGTAACCATAGACATGCTGTTGGTGTATGATGCCAATAATTTGTTTTCAGAAGATTTTTTAAAAGTAACACCGGTTTCAGAATTAAACGTTAATTCAATATCTTCTTTTCCGTTGTATATAATATCGAAATTATAGTCTTCTTGTGGTATAGCGTATACTACACGATACATGCCTTTTGTTCTTGTGGAGTCTAGTTTAAACTCAAAACCACCAGTTTCTTTATCAATTTCGGTGTTAGAAATGTATTCTGATAAAGTTGGGGTTACCTTATAAAGTAGCGCAAAATTATATTCTTTCGCAGGAGAGAATGTGCCTTTAATGCTGTGTTGTGCTAATAAAATACTTGGTAATAGGGCGATAAAATATAATAAGCGTTTCACGGTTTTGGATGTATTTGTTTTTCTTCGAACTGAAGACATGAGCTGTTTTTAATTTAAATGAAACAAGAATTAAGCCACAATGGGTTGCAAAGCGTTTAGTGCTTGTTTTACTGTTTTTATTTTTTCGAAGGTTAGCATTAATCTCAATCCATTTCGAGTTTGTTTTTCTTTTATTTTACCTGCTCCTGGATGTTTTTGAACAAATTGTAAAACTTTAGTGAAACCAGAGCTTTGATAAAAGTTACTTTGTTGGTCGTTAATAAAATAACCAATAAGTTTACCTTGTTTCATAACTACTTTCTCAAAACCAATTTTGGTTGCTAACCACTTTATTTGGACACTATTTAATAAATCGGTCACTTGTATTGGTAATTCCCCAAAACGATCGACCAATTCTGTTTCAAAAGTATGCAATTCAGCTTCGGTTTTCAAATTATTTAGTTGTGTGTATAAACTTAATCGTTCTGCGATATTATTTACATAATCGTCTGGGAAAAGAAGCTCGAAATCCGTGTCTATGGTGACGTCTTTAACATAAACACGATCTTCTTCAGGTTCGTCATACAAGTCTTTAAATTCATTTTCTTTAAGTTCTTCTATGGCTTCACTTAATATTTTTTGATAGGTATCAAATCCTATTTCATTTATAAATCCACTTTGTTCGCCACCAAGTAAATCTCCTGCACCACGAATTTCTAAATCTTTCATGGCAATATTAAATCCGCTGCCAAGTTCTGTAAATTGCTCTAGAGCAGTAATACGTTTTCTGGCATCGTCTGTCATTGCTGAGTATTCTGGTGTGATAAAATAGCAAAAAGCCTTTTTATTACTTCGCCCAACACGACCACGCATTTGGTGTAAATCACTTAAACCAAAATTGTTGGCATTATTTATAAAAATGGTGTTGGCATTTGGTACATCTAAACCGCTTTCGATAATGGTGGTGCTTACTAAAACATCAAACTCGCCATCCATGAATGCTAGCATAAGCTGTTCTAGTTTTTTACCATCTAATTGCCCATGACCAATACCTATTTTAGCATCGGGAACTAAACGCTGAATAAGGCCAGCAACTTCTTTGATGTTTTCTATACGGTTATGTATAAAGAAAATTTGTCCGCCGCGTTCAATTTCATAGCTCACTGCATCACGAATATCTTCTTCATTAAAGCGAATTACGTTACTTTCAATGGGGTATCGGTTTGGTGGTGGTGTTGTAATAACCGATAAATCGCGCGCAGCCATTAAGCTAAATTGTAAAGTACGTGGTATAGGTGTTGCGGTTAATGTTAATACATCAACATTGTCTTTTAGTGTTTTTAATTTTTCTTTTACGGCTACACCAAATTTTTGCTCTTCGTCTACAATGAGTAAACCAAGATCTTTAAATTTTACGTTTTTATTTACAAGTTGGTGTGTGCCAATAATAATATCTACATTGCCTTTTTCCAAGCCTTCTAGGGTGGTGCGCTTTTCTTTTGCCGTTCTAAAGCGGTTTACATAATCTACCGTTACAGGAAAATCTTTTAGGCGCTCACGAAATGTTTTGGCATGCTGATAAGCTAAAATGGTTGTTGGTACTAAAACGGCCACTTGTTTGCCGTTGTCTACTGCTTTAAAAGCGGCACGAATAGCTACTTCCGTTTTACCAAAGCCAACATCGCCACATACTAAACGATCCATCGGGCGTTCACTTTCCATGTCGACCTTTATATCTGCGGTGGCACTACTTTGGTCTGGGGTATCTTCATAAATAAAAGAAGCTTCCAGTTCGTGTTGCATATAGCTATCGGGATTGTATTGGTAGCCTTTTTCTGTTTTTCGCTTAGCGTAAAGTTTTATTAAGTTGAAAGCAACATGCTTAACACGTGCTTTGGTTTTTTGTTTTAAGGTTTTCCAGGCAGTGCTTCCTAGTTTATAAATTTTAGGAGGTTTTCCGTCTTTACCATTAAATTTAGTGATTTTGTGTAGGGAATGAATACTTAAATATAGTACATCGCGCTCACCGTAAACTAATTTAATGGCTTCTTGTTTTTTGCCTTCAACATCAATTTTTTGTAGTCCACCAAAGCGTCCGATACCGTGGTCTATGTGTGTTACATAGTCGCCAATGTCTAGGTTTGTAAGCTCTTTTAGGGTAATGGCTTGTTTTTTTGCATAACCATTTTTAACATTGAATTTATGGTAACGTTCAAAAATTTGATGATCTGTGTAGCATACTATTTTTGTATCGTGATCTATAAAGCCTTGGTGTAAAGATAGTACGATAGTTTGGTAAGATACCTCGCCTTCAACATCATCGAAAATATCATGAAAACGTTTGGCTTGCTGCTCGCTTACACAAGCAATATAGTTGGTGTAACCCTTGTTGTGGTTGCTGTTTAAGTCTTCAATTAATAAATCGAATTTCTTATTAAAAGAGGGTTGCGGTGTAGTTTTGAATTCTACTTTTTGTACCACACTACCAATTTTTGTCATTATAGACGTGCTGCCAAATTCAATAATTGAAAAATCGAGCAGTTGTTTTTTTAATAAAGCAGAATTACAAAAAAGCTCATTTGGTTTGGCTCGTTTTATTTCTGACGAAAGATTTTTGTAAGCCACTTCGGCTTTGTTATAAAAATCATCGATTCTAGAAAAAATTAAGTCAGCATTTTTTAAACAAACAACGGTTTTTTGTGCAATGTATTTGAGGAAGCTTTGTCGTTTTTCTTCTAATAATTTATTAGCAACGTTTGGAATAACGTTTATTTTTTTTATCTGATCTATAGAGAGTTGCGTTTCTACATCAAAGGTTCTAATACTATCCACTTCGTCTCCAAAAAACTCTATACGGTAAGGTTCATCATTAGAGAATGAAAACACATCAACAATGCCACCTCGAACCGAGAATTCGCCTGGTTCGGTAACAAAATCAACACGTTTAAATTGATATTCAAAAAGCACCTCGTTTACAAAGTCTATAGATAAACTATCGTTCACAGCTATTTTTAACGTATTGCGCTCTAGTTCTTTTCTAGTAACAACTTGCTCAAAAAGGGCATCGGGATAGGTAACAATTATAGCAGGTTTTTTTTGCGAATTTATGCGGTTTAAAACCTCGGCGCGTAATAGTACGTTGGCGTTGTCGGTTTCTTCTATGTCGTAAGGCCTGCGATAGCTTCCTGGGTAGAATAATACATCTTTGTCGTTACAAAGTTGTTCTAAATCGTTTAGGTAAAAAGCGGCTTCCTCTTTATCATCAAAAATAATAAGAAAAGGTTTGTCGGATTCCTTAAAAATACTAGATATTATAAAGGATAAAGACGAACCTACTAAACCTGTAAGATGTATTTTGTTTTCACTTTTGGCAACAGCATTCTGCAGATTTTGCTTTTGCAAAGTCTGTAAATAAGTTTGCGAGAGGATGGATTTACTCACGTAATAAGGGTTTTACGATTGCAAATATAGCTTTTAATATGTTTTTAAAATGAGACTATTTTATGTTTTTTTAATCAAATCTTTAGAAAGTTAAGGACATATTGAGTAATTTGCATTTTTTATCTAATAAAGATGATAATTTTTAAAAAAAAATAGCAAAATTCTCGCAATGGCTCCCTACCAAACGACACTGCTTATCGATGATGATAAGTTTACCAATTTCTATAACGAAAAAATAGTTAAAAAATATAATGCTTTCGACTCTGTTCAGTCTGTAAATAGTGGTGCCGATGCATTAGCTTATTTGCAAAAGGCTATGGATGGCTTGGTTAAAAAGCCAGAAGTTATTTTTCTTGATATTAATATGCCGGCAATGAATGGTTGGGAATTTATAGAGGAATATAGCAAGCTGGATAAGGCATTTACTGCCGATATTAAGATTATTATGTTAACCACGTCGTCTAATCCAAAGGATCAAGAAAAAGCAAACGACTCTTATTTTATAAACGGTTATATTAATAAGCCACTGTCTATAACGCTTTTAGATGAAGCTTTAAATTTTGAGAAGTAGACCACATGGGAAAAAGAAAATTTTTATTAATATGCTTATTTGTAAGTGCCACGATATGCGCTCAAAATAGAGCGTCTGTAAAAGGAAATATATCCGATTCTTTTGGCGTATTGCCAGGTGCCTTAGTAAGTGTTGAAGGTTACAAAATACAAACAACAACTAATATAGATGGAGATTATGTACTAGAGCTTGAAGAAGGCGATTATGTTATTACAGCATCTTTTATTATGTATAATAGTAGTAGTAAGTCGATTTCTTTAAAGGTTGGTGATAGTGTTACCGCCGATTTTCGTTTAGAAACAGGGTTTTCTGCAGATGAACCCGTATCGGTTGGAACACGTTCTAAGCCGCAATCTGCATTAGAAACTACCGTACCTATTGAGATTATAACACCTGAAGAAATAAGTAATTCTTCGCGTTTTGAATTAGGTGAATTGTTGCAGTTTTTAGTGCCTTCTTTTCATTCTACTCAACAAACTATTTCCGATGGAACGGACCATATCGATCCGGCGACTCTTAGAGGGGTGGGGCCAGACCAGGTTTTGGTTTTGATTAATGGGAAACGTCGCCACACATCTTCTATGTTAAACGTAAACAATACCATAGGTAGAGGTAGTGTTGGTACAGATTTTAATGCGATACCTGTGGCGTCTATAGATCACATAGAAATTTTAAGAGATGGCGCAACGTCTCAATATGGATCAGATGCCATTGCTGGAGTTATTAATATAATTCTGAAAAAGCAAACCGATGTTATTGATATTGATACAGGAACAAGGATTAATGCAGAAAAAGATGGTATCAACCACTATTTTAGTGGAAACTTCGGTTTAAAAATTGGTAATACTGGGTTTGTAAATATAACAGGAGAATTTAGAGATAGAAGTGCTACTAACAGAGCAGGAGATTACACCGGAAATATTTATGTTGATGATGATGACGCTCTGGATAGCCAATTAATAGCAGAAAATGATTTTTTCTCACAAACGGGTTATAGTAATCAACAGGTGATGGAGGTTGGTAGTGCTGCAACTAGAAATTCAGCTTTAGCCTTCAATGGAGAATTATCACTTTTTGATAAAGCTAATCTTTATTTTTTTGGTGGTCGTAACTCTAGAGAAGGAACTTCAAAAGGGTTTTATCGCTTTCCTAGAGAAATTGATAGAGTGGAAGAGGCTCTTCATCCCAACGGATTTTCACCAGAAATTTTAACAAACATTCAGGATGATGCCGTTACAATTGGCATTAGAGGAGAAAAAAATGGTTGGGATATAGATTTTAGCCATTCTATGGGGTCTAATAGTATCGATTTTACGGTAAATAATTCTAACAATGCTTCTCTTGGTGTTATTTCACCTAGAACATTTAAATCTGGAGGCTATCAATACGAACTTAACACTACTAACTTAGATTTTAGCAGGCCTTTTGATGTTATGTATGGCCTTAATTTAGCTTTTGGAGGAGAGTTGCGTGTAGAGCGTTATGAGATTATTTCTGGAGAAGAGGATTCTTATAGTAATGGCGGTGAAATGTACACAGATGAAGAGGGTTTTTCTAGACCTAAAATTATTGGGGCTCAAGTTTTCCCTGGCATACAACCTCAAGACGAACTTATTCGTTACCGATCTAACGCCTCTGGTTATGTAGATGTAGAATTAAAGCCGATTGAGCCTATGTTGATAAAAGGGGCTTTTCGTTATGAGTCTAACAACGATTTTGGTGAAAACTCGCTTTGGAAACTTTCTGCCCGATATAAGCTAGGTAAAAAGACCTCATTAAGGTCTAGTTATTCTACAGGTTTTCGCGCACCATCCATGCATCAGGTGTTTTTTCAAAAAATAAGCACACAGTTTTTTGATGGAGATATTAGTCAGGTTGGTACTTTTAATCATGAAAGTACTTTGGTTTCAGATGCTTTTGAAGTTAGTAAATTAAAGCCCGAACTATCAAAACACTTTAGTCTTGGTTTAAGTACTAAAATAGAAAATAAATACACGCTTTCTTTTGATTATTATAACATCAATATTAAAGATCGTATTGTATTATCAGGACAGTTTGATGAGGGTTACGAAGATTTATTAACACCATTTAATGTTACTGCCGCTCAATTTTTTGCTAATGCTATAGACTCTAAAACCAACGGTGTAGAGATGTCTTTTAATTATAAGGATAAAATAGGAGCAGGTAAATTAAACGGAAAACTATCGGCTAATTTTACTGAAACCAAAGTAACTAAGGTAAATAGAAGCAACATTGTAGATAGCGATATTGAATCTTTGTTTAACAGAGAAGAACGTTCTAGAATAGAGTCTGCTCAACCAAATTTTAAAGTAAATTCGTATTTAAATTATGAAATTAACGATTTTAAGTTTAATTTAATAGGTACCTATTTTGGAAGCGTTATGTATATTCATCCGGATGATGGCGATCCAAATAATTGGCAGTTGAACGAGTTTACGGGGAATGTTGAGACGCGAGATCAAAAATTCGATCCAAAATTTGTAACCGATTTGTATGTAACTTATAATTACGAGAATTGGCTGCAAGCTACGGTTGGATGTAATAATATTTTTGATGTGTACCCAAGCGAGCATAAACACTCTGCAAATACGGTAAACGGGAGTTTGGTTTATAGCAGGCGTGTACAGCAATTTGGTGTAAATGGTGCCAACTTATTTGCCAAAATTTTGTTACGTTTATAATGTTATGAAATCTAATGTTTTAATTAAATATGCTCTATTGATTTTATGCCTTACGGCTATGCGAGCATATACTCAAAACACAGATAATGAGCAAGTAAAACGTGTAAAACGGGCCATTTTTATCTTCAATGTTGCAGAACAGACACTTTATGGAGATGCTAATACAAAATCGAATTTTACTATTGGAGTTTTAGGCAAAGATCGCACTATTATAGACTTAAAAAGTTTAGCGCAAAAAAGAAAAATTAAAAATAAACCTGTTCAGGTTGTTGGTTTTAATAGTGTAAAGGACATTGAAAATGTAGATGTTATTTATACTAATTATACCAATAATTTTGACGTATCGTATGTGTTAAATAAAATATCAAGCAATAGCACTTTGCTAATAACAGAAAATTACCCATACAACTCTTCCATGGTTAATATTGTAAATGTTGGTAGCGATTTTCAATATGAAATTAACGAAATGCTTATGCGGCGTAATAATATTTCGGCGCATTCTAACCTTCGTGACAATGCTATTTCGTCTATAGAAAAATGGAAACAGCTTTTCCAAGATGCCGAAAATACTATTGCTCAAACCAAAAACAAGCTATCTAAAGCTGAAGACAGCGTTAAGCTTAAAGACGAAGAAATTGAAGATCAAAAGCAAACCATAGGAGTTAAAGAGAATCAAATAAAAAATAAAAATAAATCTTTAGCTATCCAAAAAAATGAAATTAAAGAGCTTATCTCAATTTCAGAATTTCAAAAGAAAAAATACTCCGATAAATTAGTTATAGAACAGGAGCTGGAGCAGCGAATTATTAAGCAAATAGATTCGCTTAATAACCAACAAGAGCAAATAGTTTTAAGTAATAAGCAAATCGATAAGCAACAAGAAATTCTTACTGAGCAAAAGTTAGATATTTTTGATAAAGAGGTTAAAGCTAAAACTATTAACGAAAAGCTAAATACACAGCGAACAATTAATTATTTATTATTAGCGCTGGTGCTTTTTGCTATAATATTGGTTTTGGTGCTGTTTAAAAATTATTATGCTACAAGACGATTAAACACTATTTTAAAACAGAAGAATAACACCATATACAGCCAATCTTTTACGCTGGCTTCTAAAAATAAAGAATTAGAAGAGTTTGCATACATAACGAGTCATGATTTAAAAGAGCCTTTAGCAACAATCTCTGGGCTTATTGCTTTGTTAAAAGATGATTATACAGATAAGCTCGATGAAGATGCAATGCTAAGTATGGACTTTATAGATCGATCTAGTGAGCGAATGAGAACGCAAATAGACGATTTGCTAGCGTATTCTAAACTAGGTAAATCTGAAGATAGAACAGAGATTAATTGTAATGATTTATTAGATGAAATTACACAAGATATTGCAAATGCAGTTACACGTTTTAATGCTAAAATAACTTATACCAATTTACCTGTTGTATTAGGAAGTAAGGTGGAGCTTAGAGGTGTTTTTCAGAACTTAATAAATAATGCTATAAAATTTAAAAAAGCGGATGTTAGTCCAGAGGTTGTTGTTAGTTTTAAAACAATGGTGTACGGGCCGCAGGATAAAAATTATTGGCAATTTGAGATAACAGATAATGGTATTGGTATTGCTGAAAAGCACAAGGATAAAATTTTCTCAATTTTTCAAAGGTTACATTCTCGTGAAGAATATGAGGGTACAGGTATTGGTTTGTCTTTTTGTAAAAAAATAGTAGAATCTTTAGGCGGACAAATTTGGTTCGAATCTAAGTTGCATAAAGGCACTACCTTTTTCTTTACTATTCCCAAGTAGAGCCGGATATTTTATAAAAGTTAAGTTTGTTCTCTAAAAAATTACTATGTTTTTTTAACTAAAAATTTAAACGTTAGGGATTGAGGTATTTGTTGAAGCTCCTCGAAGAGAGCGACTGCCGAAAGCCCGACCCTTGTGGTAACGTCCAAATATTTAAAATTTCGGTTTATAATATTAAAAAAAATATGTAGGTTTGCATCACAAAAAAAAGAAAAAAGTTATGTCGTTTTCAGATTTATTTGATAGTGGTTTTAAAAAGCGTAATGAAGATCATTTCGCTTCAATTGTAAGAATTGCAATGGATGACGGTGTAATTACAGATGAAGAGCAAGCGTTTTTAGAGCGATTGGCTCGTAGTTTAGCGATTGGTGAGGGTGACTTTAAATTGATATTAGAAGATTATAAATCGCACCCAATTAATCCTCCAACGTCTTACGATCGTCGTTTAGAGCGTTTGTATGATTTAGCTCGTATGGTCTATGTAGATAATATTAAAGGGGATCACGAAGTGATTTTGCTTAGAAAAATAGCTTTAGGACTTGGTTTTCAAGCTGATAATGTAAAATATATTGTAGATAAAGCATTAACTTTAGTTAATAAGGGTACGGATTTAGATGATTTTATTGATGCCATGAAAAAGATGAATCAATAGTATTTTAATCTATGTTATATAATGTTGGCACCCTTTTATAGGGTGCTTTTTTTTTGTTATAGAGTTTCGTGTTCGGTGCATTGCTGGTTTTAAATCTAGCATAAAAAACAATAAGCAACGCTATATCACAAAACACATTTATTATATTTACAACATGAGAATTTTTTTAATATTATTTCTGTTTATAAGTACGAATGTTTTTTCGCAATCGGATATTTTGGCGAAGGAGTATTTTAAAAATGGTGATTTTAAGAAAGCTTTAGCTGAGTATAAAAAAATATATGCGCAACCAGCAACGAGCTTAACAACCATAAATGCTATAGTCGAAACCCATCAGCAATTAGAGCAATATGCCGATGCTGAAGCCTTTTTGATAAAAGTAATGGGTGATATTAAATATGCAGGCTTTTTAGTCGATTTAGGTTATAATTTTCAGTTACAAAGAGATACAGTAAATGCGAGAGTTCAATATAATAAAGCCTTGGAAAGTATTGATGAAAGAACGAGCAACGTGTTTTCTGTTGCCAAGGGATTTCAAAATCATAGTTTATTGGATGAAGCTATAACTGCCTACGAAAAAGGGATGGTTTTAAACCCTAAGTATAATTTTAATTTACAATTAGCACAGTTGTATGGCGAACAAGGTAAAATTGAAAAAATGTTTACCAGTTACATCGATTATGTAGAAATTAACCCATTAACCATAAACAATATTAAGCGTTCTATAAACGATTTTATAAGTGAAGATAGTGCTAATGAAAATAATATTTTATTCCGAAAAATATTATTAAAAAAAGCACAGCAGGCGCCAGATTTATTATGGAATGAGCTTTTAAGTTGGTTATTTGTTCAACAGAAAGATATTAAAAAAGCATTTGTTCAAGAAAAAGCTATTTTTAATCGTCAGCCTGAAAGTTTAAGTAGAATAGCCGATTTGGCTGTGATTGCAACCAATGAAAAAGCGTATGATACAGCTAAAGAGATTTACGCATACCTTATAGAAAAGGCTCAGGATGCTGGAACAAAGATAATGGCGAATTATCAGGTTTTACAACTTGAAGAAAAATTGAGTGATAAAGAAGATTACGCGGCTATAGAGGTTAAATATTTGGAATTATTTGATGAGTTTGGTTTAATTACGCAAACCTTGAAATTACAAATTGCTTATGCACATTTTTTAGCATTTTATAAGAATGAAACGGCTAAGGCTACTTCTTTTTTAGAAGATGCTTTAAAGTTGTCTTTGCCTGAATTTAAAAAGGCTGAGGTAAAATTAGAGTTAGGTGATATATTAGTTCTTCAAGAAAAATTTAATCAAGCTTTAATTTATTATACACAAATTCAGCGCAGTTTAAAAAACAGTGAAATATCTCAGGAAGCGCGATATAAAGTTGCTAAAACAAGTTATTATAAGGGCGATTTTAAATGGGCTGAATCTCAATTAAAAATTTTAAAAGCATCAACATCTCAATTAATCGCTAACGATGCTTTAAATTTAAAATTATTAATAACAGATAATAAATATGAAGATTCGGTACAAACAGCATTAAAACTTTACGCTAAAGCAGATTTATTAGCTTTTCAGAATAAAAATGATGAAGCCATTGTTTTATTGAATCAAGTTTTAGGTGAACATAAAACCGAACCTATTATAGCTCAGGCGTTGTATAAGCAAGCGGAATTATTTGAAGGAAAACAGCAATTTGAAAAAGCCGAGCGTAATTATAAATCTATAATTGAAAATTATGGTGAAGGTATTTTAATCGATAACGCATTATTTAAATTAGCCGAGCTCTACATGGATTATTTAGGTCAACCCGAACTGGCAAAACCGCTTTACGAACAAATTATTTTTAGCCACCCAGATAGTATATACTTTGTGGAAGCTCGTAAAAAATTTAGAGCCTTACGTGGAGATTCCATTAACTAGTTTTTTTAAAACGCCGTTATTAACAATATATCTATAGTAATTTGGGTATTGGAGCTAGGAGCTTTAATTTTGGCTTTTTAAATAGAAACTATGATAATATATAATGTAACTTCAAACATCGACGAGTCTATTGAAGCAGAGTGGTTAATCTGGATAAAAGAGCACATTCCACAAGTTTTAGGAACAGGAAAGTTTGAAAAGGCTACGCTTAGTAAAGTTTTGGTAGAAGCGGATATTGAAGGTGTAACTTATTCGGTGCAATACCGATCTTATTCTCGTGAAGCTTTAGATGCTTATTACCGTGACGATGCCGATAAGTTTAGATTAGAAGGACTCAAGAAATTTGCAGATAAAGTACTTTCTTTTCGTACCGAACTAGAAATAGTAGATGAGTATACGGTTAATTTTAAGTAATAAAACTGAATAAAAAAGCCTCTAAATTTAGAGGCTTTTTTATGTTTTAAAATATCTTTATTAAAGGGCGCTCTTAAATTGCTCTAAGAAACGCACATCATTTTCACTTAATAAACGAATATCACCAATTTGGTGTAATAACATAGCAATTCTGTCTATACCAACTCCAAAAGCAAAACCAGAATACTCTGTAGAATCTATTTTGCAGTTTTCTAAAACGTTTGGATCTACCATGCCACAACCACCAATTTCTAACCAGCCTGTGCCTTTGGTGATTTTATAGTCTGTTTCTGTTTCTAAGCCCCAATACACATCAATTTCTGCACTTGGTTCTGTAAATGGAAAGTACGATGGACGTAAGCGTATTTCGCTTTTTCCAAACATTTCACTGGTAAAGTGTTGCAAGGTTTGTTTTAGATCGGCAAAGCTTACATCTTTATCAATATACAGGCCTTCTAATTGATGGAAAAAACAGTGAGAACGCGCAGAAATAGCTTCGTTCCTATACACACGACCAGGAGAAATAGTTCTAATTGGTGGCGTATTGTTTTCCATATAGCGTACTTGTACAGAACTGGTATGTGTGCGCAATAAAATATCTGGATCGGTTTGAATAAAAAACGTGTCTTGCATGTCGCGAGCCGGATGGTATTCTGGCAAGTTTAAGGCCGTAAAATTATGCCAATCGTCTTCTATTTCTGGCCCTTCACTTACATTAAAACCAATGCGAGAAAAAATATCTATAATTTGATTTTTAACTATAGAAATAGGATGGCGTGCTCCAATCTGTACCGGTTGCCCTGGTCTAGATAAATCGCCATAAACACCTTGTACTTCTTCTGTGTTTTCAAGTTCGGCTTTTAAAGCGTTTACTTTATCTTCAGCGGTTTTTTTTAGTTTATTTATGGTTTGGCCAAACTCCTTCTTTTGGTCGTTTGCCACATTTTTAAACTCAGCAAAATAATCGTTTAATAAACCTTTTTTGCCTAAATATTTAATTCTAAATGCTTCTACCTCTTCTTTAGATTGCGCTTTAAAAGTTTCGGCTTCTGCAATAAGTTCTTTTATTTTATCTATCATGACTTGTTCAAAATGTTCGCAAATTTAATGAATTTATCCATATTTGCGTTAGGGATTGAAGCATTTGTTGAAGCTCTTTTTGTGTTGTTGCACTTATGCAACACGAAAAAGCGACTGCTGAAAGCCCGACCCTTGTGGTAACGCCCTAAGTCTTGGTTTAGTTCACTATAAACCGTTTTATAATTTCTTTGTTTTTGGTTTGTATTTTGGCAAGGTAAATTCCTGTTTTTAAATGGTTGACTTCAATATTATTTTGATGTTTAGATTGTAATACCATTTGGCCCAATATGCTAAATATTTCTATGCTGTCTATTGGAGTTTTGGAGGCTATATTTAATATCCTTTTCACTGGGTTTGGGTATATGTTTATAGGGTTGTCAGTATCTAAATTTTCTATGCTTAATAGCTCTTCTATTTGAATACTAAAGTTTTGATATGATGAGTTGGTAGATTGTGCTTCAGATCTAAATATGCGTAACAAATAGTTGGTGTTTTCCAAAAGGTTTTCAATTCTGCCAGCATTTGTTCCACAATACAGAAGGTTGCCGTTGCAAGTATCATAAAGAGCAAACTTATTCCAGGAAATATCTGCATCTATGTAAATATTACCATTGTTTGGCATTGTAAAGCTATACCAAACATCGGCATAATTACTTGTGGTCTCATCTATACACCCAGTTTCATTGTTTATTTGTGTGCCTTCTAATTGAAAATCAACATTTAACGGAGTGGTGCTTATGGTTAGATTTTCGGCGGTGTCGCAAGAGTCGTTTGGTGTAATAGGAAAGGCTTGTATTGTAAAAGCTTGGTATCTCGAGTTTTTAGTTAAAGTTTTTTTTCTAAGAACTTGTAGTTTATATAAATGGCCAGCCGTTAATCCCTCTGCAAGTATGTTATCATCATCGCAAATAATTACTTCGCCATCGCATGCATCATACAACGTAAAATTATTCCATGCAATGGTTCCGTCTACAAAAATGTTTCCATGAACAGGCATGGTAAATTCGTACCAAATATCTCCATAAATATCGCTGACTCCTGTTTGGCAGTTTTGTTGCTCTGAGAGTTGAGCACCTCCAATTTCGAAATTTATGGTTGTAGATTCTGTTGTTAGGTTAATTAATTCGGCGTTGTTGCATGTATCATTATCCGGATTAGCAAAGGCTTGTATTGAAAAAGATTTATATCTAGGGTTCATTATAATATCTTCTGCTCTAAAAACCCTTAGCTTATATGTTGTACCGGCAGTTAGGTTTTGTGCAGTAATATTACTGCTTCCGCACATAATTTCTGTACTTTCACAGGCGTCATAAATTGCAAAACGATTCCAAGAGATGCTTCCGTCAATATAAATACTGCCATCTACGGGCATGGTGAAGTTGTACCAAATATCGGCATAATTAGCGGTTGTATCCGAGCAGCCAATTTCGTTGGTTATATTAGATCCCCCAATTTTAAATTCAACGTTTTGTATTGTTGTTGATATATTTAAGTTTGTTGCTGTATCGCAGCTGTCGTTTATTGTTTGTTCTAAGGCTTGAATGGAAAAATTAGTATAAGATGCAGTGGTTGCATTTTTTTTTGTTCTAAATATCCGTAATTTATATGTAGAGTTAGCCTCTAAATTATCGAATATTACGTCAGCACTGCCACATTCAATTTCAGTACCGTTGCAGGTTTTAAATAAAGCAAATTGGTTCCATCCAATGGTGGCGTCTACAGCAAGATTTCCATTAACAGGCATTGTAAACTCGTACCAAATATCTGCATATTCTTCTAAGCTTGTGTCCGAGCATCCCATTTCATTATTAATTTCGGCACCTCCAATGTTAAAGTCTATATTGGTAAGAGATGTTGTAAGCTCAATGTTTTCTGCGGTATCACAAGTGTCGTTTGGTGCTGTTTCAAAAACCTTTATGCTAAAGCTGTTGTAGTTTGTTTTTGTAGCATTATTTTCTGTTCTAAAAACTCTTAGTAAATAAACTTCTCCTGCTGTAAGTTTTTCAAAAAGAGCATTTGCTCCGTCGCAACTTATGGCGTCGCTACCGCAGCTGCTATATAGAGCGAAGTTATTCCATCCAATATATCCATTAACAAAGACATTTCCGTTGGTAGGCATTGTAAATTCATACCAAATATCAGCATAGTTTTCTAGAACCAATTCCTCACAGCCAAACTCATTATTAATAGTTGCTGTGCTTATGTCGAAAGTGATTTCTGAGGATTCCGTAGAGATAACAATATTTTCGGCTGTAGAGCACATATCGTTTGCGGCTTGAGAGAATGAAAGTTGAGAGATTAAAACAACTAGAAGTAAAACGTAATTTTTTTTCATAACAGAGGGATTAAAAAGATGTATTTGTTGTCTAAGTTATTAATTTATAATGAGTTATTGGTGTTTGTGTGATAAAAAAGGGTGGTTTTCCTCTAATCTGTAGTGGTGTTAACCCTTTTTTGTGCGTTACCCTATCGGGTCGGGCTTTCCGCTGTATCTTTATTTGTGCAGGTTTAATGCAGGAGATTAAAAAACTGTAGTTAAGTACATAAAGCTTTGTACGTTTTTCGAGTTATTAGGCTAGCACAAAAAAGGATGCCGCATCAATCCCTAACGCGAGCTTGCTTGCAGGAAAGAGAGATTCAATATAGGGTTTAAGCATATTTAAGGTGTGTCAGTTTCTTATGTACTTATTTCAATTCAGTAATCTAAAAACCATCAATAGAATATTTTGTAACAAATTAGTTAATTTAACTACTAATAAAATGTAAGTCGAGTTTACATTTTGTGCGCATTAATTTTTTTCTTGATTATTTTACCATTTTAACGATAAAGAGTTTCGCATAAACACGGTTTCTGTTTTACTTAGAAAATAAATAGTTCGAATGGTAAAAAGGTCTTACATTTATTTATTAATTTTTTAAATCTAAAATTATGGAGTGGTTTTATAGCTTGGAGCTTTTTTCACAAATATATTGGGGCATCGCATTAATAGGCTCTTTTATTTTTGTGATTACCATTGTAACCACTTTTATGGGGGGCGATTCTGGAGATTTAGATACCGATGCCGAAATTGAAGCAGACACGGGTATTGGTTTTCAGTTTATAACTTTTAAAAACCTCGTTGGCTTTTTTACGCTTTTTGGTTGGAGTGGTATTGCTTGTATGGATGCAGGGCTCTCTAAACCATTAACCATAATAATCTCTATTGTGTGTGGTTTAATCATGATGGTTGTTATGGCTGCCATGTTTTATTATATGCAAAAACTTAACCATAGCGGAACTTTAAATTTTAAAAATGCCGTTGGTCAAGTAGGAGAAGTTTATTTAACTATTGGAGCTAAACGCTCTTCTATAGGGAAAGCACATGTTAGAATACAAGGAGCGCTGCGCGAACTTGAGGCTTTAACCGATTCTGAAATTGACTTAAAATCTGGCGCCGTAATATCTGTAAAAGATGTAACCCAAAACGGAATATTAATTGTAGAACAACTAAATAAATAACACATGCTCACACTTTTTGTACAGGAGAACCTTCAATTGGGTTTACCAATCGCTGTAATTGCAGCTATTTTATTCGTCTTTTTATTTTTTATCGTATTAGTTAGGCGTTACAAGCGTTGTCCATCCGATAGAATTTTAGTAGTTTACGGTAAAGTTGGTGGTGGTCAATCGGCTAAATGTATCCATGGTGGAGCAGCCTTTATTTTACCAGTAATTCAAGATTACGAGTTTTTAGATTTAACACCAATGTCTATCGAGGTAAACTTAGTAAATGCTTTATCTAAACAAAATATTCGTGTTAATGTACCTTCTAGATTTACTATTGGTGTATCTACAGAACCTGGCGTTATGCAAAATGCAGCAGAGCGTTTATTAGGTTTGGCATTACCAGATATTCAGGAATTGGCAAAAGAAATTATTTTTGGTCAGTTGCGTTTAGTGGTTGCTTCTATGGATATTGAAGAAATTAATAATGACCGTGATAAATTTTTAACCAATATTTCTCAATCTGTAGAAACGGAGCTAAAGAAAGTAGGTTTAAAACTAATTAACGTAAATATTACAGATATTGTAGACGAGTCTGGATATATTGAGGCGCTTGGTAAAGAAGCAGCAGCACACGCTATTAATGCGGCACGTAAATCTGTTGCAGAAAAAAATAGAGATGGATCTATTGGTGAGGCTAACGCTGTTCAGGATGAAAGAACTCAGGTTGCAGCAGCAAACGCACAAGCTGTAGAAGGTGAAAATACAGCTAAAATTGCTGTAGCAAATTCCGATTCTTTACGTCGTCAACGTGAAGCAGAAGCAGAACGTGTGGCCAATGCGTCAGAAAAAGTACAAAGTGCAAAAGCTTTAGAAGAATCTTATGCGGCAGAGCAATTGGCAGAAAATGCTAGAGCAGATCGTGAGCGTTCTTCACAAATGGCAGATATTATTGTACCTGCTGAAATTGATAAAAAGAAAGTCGAGATTGACGCTGAAGCGGAAGCAGAACAAATTAGACGTCGTGCAAAAGGAGAGGCAGATGCCATACTGTTTAAAGCGCAAGCCGAAGCACAAGGTTTATATGAAGTTTTAACGAAGCAAGCTGCTGGTTTAGATCAAATTGTGAAAGCTGCAGGAAACAATTCTAAAGATGCTGTATTGCTTTTAGTTGCCGATAAATTACCAGAATTGGTAAGAATGCAGTCTGAAGCTATTAAGAACATTAAAATTGATAAAGTAACTGTTTGGGAAAATGGTGGCGGAAAAGACGGAAAATCATCAACCGCTAACTTTCTTTCAGGTATGTATAAATCTGTACCGCCGTTACAAGAAATGTTCGATATGGCAGGAATGCAATTACCAGAATATTTAAAAGGTAAGGATATTGATACCGGTCTTGAAGAAGAAACAACGGTTAAAGAATAAATATTAAAAAAATTATAATTTTATAAGCTCTGCCTAATTTTGATAATTTCAATTATTTTTAGTGCAGAGTTTTTATTTGCTTTGTATTGCTAACCTTTTAAGATGAATTGAGATGAAACAACTTCTTTTAGTTTTTCTATTTGTATTTAATTATTCTTGCGTGAATGCGCAAGAACAGTATATAAATCATTCTAAAATTAAAGAAGATCTAAATAAAATAATTGGTGATTTGGAAACGAATTATGTTTATTTAAATGAAAAAGGGATCGATTTAAATTGTATTCGAGATTATTACAATAGCCAAATTAAGCATATTAAAACAGAAGAAGAAACCGTGCTTTTGTTTGAGTACCTGTTAGATGAGTTTTATGATAGTCACCTTATTTTAAATACAAATCGATCATCATCATATCGATTAAGTAGTCCAATTTATACATCAATTAAAAACGATAAATTTTTGGTTTCTAGTGTGTGGAAAACGCAAATATTAGGAGTTGTTCCCCAAATTATTGATGCCGAAATTATTGCGATAAATGGTGTGGGTTTTAGTGAAGCTATTGAGCAATTTCCATCGTATTGCAATGATAAAAATAATGCGGTTACTCGCGAATGGATTGCAAATAAGGTTTTAGCAGGGCAATATAATCGTCCTCGAATTTTAACCTTAAAACTAAAAAACAAAAAAGAGTTTACGCTAGACTTGGATAAAATTAAGCTTCGAGCAGAGCCTTATTTTCTAACTTCAAAAACTATAAATGGTGTTGGTGTTATTAGAATTAATAATTCACTTGGAAAAGATAATTTAGTTAAAGAATTTGATAGAGCACTTAATAATCTTATCGATGCTAAAGGTTTAATTATAGATTTAAGAAATACTGTAGACGGAGGAAACTCGTATGTTGCACGTGGAATAATGGGACGATTTATAACAGAATCAAGACCTTACCAAAAGCATTTGTTTTTAGAGAAATCGAAATCTAATCCTGCTGTAAACCCAGTAATTACTAGAAGTTGGGTAGAGTATGTTGAGCCAAGAGGAGAAACTTATACGAAGCCTGTTTTTGTTTTAGTAGGCCGATGGACTGGAAGTATGGGCGAAGGTCTAGCTATTGGTTTTGAAGGCATGGAGCGTGCTGAAATTATAGGTTCTGAAATGGAAAAGTTAGCAGGTGGTGTCAGTAGTTTTTCTTTCAAAAACCAAACGTATGGTTATAGAATTTCTACAGAAAAACTTTTTCATATTAATGGTACAGCTAGAGAATTATATGTGCCAACGTATTTCGTTAATCAAAGTTTAACGGATAAAGATGAGGTTTTGGAGAAGGGTATTAAATTAATAAATAATTTAAAATAGACATGAGCGATACCTTTAAAACCATTGCACGATTTCAGTATTCTACAGAAGCACAAATAATAAAAGGGCGCTTGGAAGCGGACGGAATTCAGGTGTTTTTGTCGGATAATGTTACTATAGATACAGATCCGCTTATAAGTAATGCTATTGGAGGTGTGAAATTAAAAGTACTGGCTTCTCAGGCTTTGAAGGCGCAGCATATTTTAGAATCAATAAATAAATATTCCCTCGATGATCATGGCAATGTGCTTAGTTGCCCGAATTGTAAGAGTGAAAAAATTGAGTTGTTTTCTACAATTAAGGATCTTAAATCTTTTTTCGCTTTTCTAATGTCTTTTTTGATTTCTACTTTGCCAATTTACACAAAGCATAAATACAGATGTGAAGATTGTAAAACAGAGTTTAATTTAAAAGAAGTATCCTCTATTTATCCTTTAACGGAACCCAAAGAAACAATATCATAAGCCTTTTTTAAACTTTTAATTACAGACTCTATTTCATCTTCGTTTAGCTGTCCAAAACCAAATCGAATAGCGCAAGTGTCTCTATCTTGGTAAAGTATTGTTTTTGGAATAAATAAATCATGAAGTTTTGCTTCTTCAGTAAGTTTTATTAGCGAAATTTTATGTTTAAACTCGAGCCATATAGCTAAACCACCCGATGGTTTCTCCCAAGTAATTCTATCTTTAAAATATGTTGTTAAGTGCTGGCATAAGCAATCTCGTCTTTGCTTATAAACTAAAATGTTTTTTTTAATAAGGCGATATATTTCTCCTTCGTGTATTAATTCGGCAAGTATTTGTTCTTGTATTAGGTCGCCTTGTTTATCTAATAGCTGTAAATAGTTTTTTGCTTCAGAAATTAAACTTTCGGGAGCAACAACAAATCCTGTTTGAAAACTAGGAAACAAAGACTGCCCTAATTTTCCTAAATAAACAACTACACCATTAGCATCGGCACTAGCCATGGGTAGCATAGCCGATCCATTATATTGAAAATCGTAGTCGTAATCATCTTCTATAATAGCAAATTGGTATGTTTTTGCTAGTTCTAATAATTTTAAGCGTCGTTCAGCACTAAGTGTTGCCGTAGTTGGGTAGTGTCTATGTGCACAAACATAAACACAGCGGATGCTTCCTTTTATAAAATGCGTTCTTATGTAATCTACATCTAAGCCGTTTTTATCTACAGGAATTGTCTTTATTGCGGCTCCAGCTTGCTGAAAAATCATGTTTGCGGCATAGTTGCTTAAATGTCCAACCACAACCACATCGTTTGGTTTTACTAAAAGTTGCGAAACAATATAAAGACTCATTTCTGTACTTCGAGTACTTATTAGGTTGTTTGGTTTTATATGAAACCCTCTTGTAACGTTTAAGTAATTACAGAGTTCTGTTTCGAATTTTGAGTAAGATGGAGAGTTGGCTGTGTTCCATTTTGAAATTAATGATTTTCGTTTCATGGCTGCACTATACCATCTAGAAAATTCGTGTACGGGATGTAACCTTAAATCAGGATTACCATCGTTTAAACTGTATTTAGCATTGTTGGTTTGCATTGTAGATGCTAAATTAAAGGAGGGTTGAAATGGAAATCCTGTGGTTTTAGAATATTCGTAAACCTGATCTATGGCGTGGGCGGTTGCTTTTATGCTTGCTGTGGTTTGCTCTGGGACTAAAATAAACGTACCCTTGTTAGGTATTATTTCTACCCACCCTTGAGATGCTAACTCATCGTAAACAGCTACAACGGTATTCCTGTGAATTTTTAAAACTTGACTTAAAACTCGTGTTCCGGGTAAGGTTCCTCCTACGGATAAGTAGCCGCGCTGAATGGCATTTATTATTTGTTGAGCAATTTGTATATATACGGGCTGCGATATGTTTTTATCGAAATGTATTAATTGCTTTAGAAGATTACTAACCGGACTATTCATTGTTTTAAAACTGGACTAGGTTACTCGTCCGGAAAGTTACGACTTTTGCAACGTTATAAACAAATCATTTTATGAAGACTACATTCGCTTTAACGACTTTTATTTTATGCACCTTTTTAGGGTATGCGCAAATAGAGCAACAAAAACAAAACTTAGATACTATTGTTGTAGCATCAACACGAATAGACCTTCCGTTTAAAGAAAACTCAAGAACTATTAATATTATTTCATCTGTAGATATTAAAAATAGTGCAGCAAACAATATTGCAGATTTATTACAACAAGTGGCAGGTGTTGATATAAGACGTCGAGGTACGGCTGGAAGTCAGGCCGATTTATATATTAGAGGGGGAAGTTTCGATCAAACTCTTTTGCTTATAGATGGTGTTAAAATGAATGATGTACAAACAGGACATCACACCATGAATGCCGCATTGCCAATTGAAGTTATTGAGCGTATTGAAATTATTAAAGGTCCTGCGGCACGCGTGTTTGGCCAAAACGCTTTTAATGGCGCTATAAATATTGTTACTAAAAAAGAATTAAACAATACAGTTTCTGTTAAGGCAGAAACAGGGTCTTTCGGGCAGTTAAATGCTGGAATTACTATTGGTGCAGATTTAGAGAATTCATCGCATATTGTGCATGTGGATAAAATGTCTTCGGCTGGTTATCGACATAATACGGATTATGATAATAGTAATTATTTTATAAAAAGTATTTTTAATAAAAACAAAAAAGCTATTGAAATGGTAGCAACGTTCCAAGAACGTAAGTTTGGTGCAAACGGTTTTTATGCTCGAGAAAGCGCTACGGAACAGTATGAGGAAACCCAAAATAGTTTAATTGCTTTTTCTACCCAGTTTAAAACTGAAAATCTAACTATAAAACCACGTGTTTATTGGAAAAGAAACCAAGATGAATATGTGTATCTACGCAACGATCCAACAGTTTATAGAAATTTACATATCTCTAATAAAATAGGGGCAGAAGTTAACGGCTCTTACAGATCGAAAGCTGGTATTACAGGTTTTGGAATCGATATCTCTGAAGACTTTATTACGAGTAATAATTTAGGAGATCGTGATAGATTTATGACCACACTATTTTTAGAACACAAGTTTAAAGCCTTAGATAGTAAATTAGATATTACTCCTGGAGTTGCGGTTACATATTTTTCTGATTTTGATTTTTATGCCTTTCCTGGTGTAGATGTTGGCTATAAGATAAGTGATGCTTTTAAAGCCTATGGAAATATTGGTTATACTTATAGAATACCGACTTATACCGATTTGTATTATAATGACCCAAGTACTACAGGGAATCCAGATTTGGAAGTAGAAGAAGCTTTTGCTCAAGAAATTGGAATTAAATATTTTTCACCAAGATTTTCTGGTTCTGTAGCGGTTTATAATAGAGATGCACAAAACTTAATCGATTTTGTTCGTTTAAATACTACCGAAACGAGTTACGTAGCAACAAATATTACAGAAGTTAATACCAAAGGTTTGGAGGTTGATGCGGCTTATAATTTTAGGTTAAACACCTTTAACCAAACACTTGCTATTGGTTATAATTTTTTAGAAGATGATATTTTAAATCAAAACAAAGAATTATCGCGATACTCGCTAAATACATTAAAGCACCATTTTACAACACGTTTAAGCACACAGTTGTTTAAAAATGTAAGTCAGAATATTATTTATAAACACGCCAAACGTACTACTGGAGATTCTTATAATGTTTGGGATGCATCGCTAGTTATTAGTGCCAAACAGTTAGAGTTTACCATTACAGCGAGTAATATATTTGATGCCGATTATATTGAAGCTGGTTTTGTACCAATGCCACCAAGTAATCTATTATTTGGTTTACGTTATAATCTAAAATAATTAAAAATTTTACTTATTGAGCATGCTATTTGGAGACTATGAATGAGTTAAAACACAATTGGACCAAAGAAGAAATTCTAAACGTTTATAATAAACCATTAATGGAATTGCTTTACGAAGCGGCAACGGTTCATCGTTTAAATCATGACCCCAATACGGTTCAGGTAAGTACATTACTTTCTATAAAAACAGGAGGTTGCAGTGAAGATTGTGGCTATTGTCCGCAAGCAGCACGATATCATACCAATGTTGAAGGGAACGATTTAATGTCTGTGTCCCAAGTAAAGGCACAAGCGTTACGTGCTAAAGCAAGCGGAAGTTCTCGTGTTTGCATGGGAGCAGCATGGCGAAACGTCAAAGATGGTGAAGAATTTGATGCCGTTTTAGAAATGGTGCGTATAATTAATAAACTCGACATGGAGGTTTGCTGTACTTTAGGCATGATTACCGAAAACCAAGCGCAGCGTTTGGCAGAAGCAGGTTTGTATGCTTATAATCACAATTTAGATTCTTCTGAGGAATATTATAAAGAAGTAATATCTACCCGTGGTTACCAAGATCGTTTAGATACTATTGATAATGTGCGAAAAACAAATGTAACGGTTTGTAGTGGCGGTATTATTGGTATGGGCGAAAATATTGAAGATAGAGCCGGTATGCTTGTTGCGCTTTCTACCTTAAATCCGCAACCAGAATCTACACCAATTAATGCGCTTGTTGCTGTAGAAGGCACACCGCTTGAAGATGAGAAACCAGTTTCTATTTGGGATATGGTTAGAATGGTAGCAACCACCAGAATTGTTATGCCAGAAACCCAAGTGCGTTTAAGTGCAGGTAGAACGCAAATGAGTAGAGAAGGACAAACTATGTGCTTTTTTGCTGGCGCAAACTCTATTTTTGCTGGCGATAAATTATTAACCACGCCAAACCCTGATGTTAATGAAGACCTAAAAATGTTTGAATTATTAGGATTGAATCCGCAAAAATCTTTCACTAAAAAAGCGCAACCACAAACGGTTGAGGCTAATGATTCTGAATTTAAATCTTTAGGTGAGAAACCAAAATGGACACGCCCAGACCATAAAATTGATCGTAACGAATTGGCTAAGAAAAAAGCAAAATTGATTAAATAGCGCTCTTTTTTAGAGGATAAATTTTGTAAAGAAAGTCTGTTGATAGCAAGTTAAAAGGTGTTGTTGGCGGACTTTTTTGCGTTAGGGATTGCAGTGGTAGCTTTTGGCGAGGCGCGCATCGAGCCAAAACTTTTAACGTAAAGCCCGACCCTTTTCGGGTAACGCCCAATTGTAAAAAATGCTTAGTTTTTAAATGGATGTTATTGTTTCTGGCTTATCGTTTTTAAATCTGTATTTTTGAATTATTATAATTACAATATTTTTTATTATGAAATTTACTTTATCTGTTTTATTACTGCTTATAACCGCTGTTACTTTCGCTCAAAAAGGTGAAATTATTAAAACAGAAGATGGACGTCGTGTTTTTCTTAAGAGCGATTTTACTTGGGAATATGTGGATGCTTTAGATACAGAATCGCAAACAGCCATAACTGAATCTCTTAAACCAGCAGATGGAAATGTATGTAGCCTACAGGCAGACTATACAGAGCCTAAATTGGATAGTAAAATTCAGTCGAAATTAAAGCGTGGTCATTCTACAATTGAATATGTAAAAAAGAAAGTGGCTAAAGACCAAAATTGCACGGTTGAGGATGTGTTGTTGCTCTCTTTTTCTGAACAAAAGGCAAAAGCAGTTTATCATTTTTGCGCTAATGGTACTAAGGTAACTTACAAACGTTTAGGAAATTCTATTATAAAAGGGTCTAAGCTTTTTTAGTTTCCGCTAGCTTCAATTCTTTATAGTAGGTTTTTATTTTTGCGTGGCAGTTCTGTCTACTAACATTTTAGTTGCTTCAAAACCTGTTCCACTTGTAGTGCCGGTAATAACATCTGTTTTTCCATTTAAATTCTTCATTGTATTGGGTGTCTAACTTTTTTTCACCAAATTGGTTTGTATCCATTGTGTCCATTTTTTAGTAATTAAAATAATTAAGACAAAGGTAGGGTGAGAGCAGAACCGTGTTTTTATACAGAATTTTGGTTGTTGTATACTTTTTGGTCACGGTTTTTGCAAGTTTGAACTTTATAATCTCATGGATTAAAGTTTGTTGAGGTGTGACGGCTTATAGGGGAGATTCACTTCTTCTTTCAGTGTTGAATGCTAAATTTTGTATTTAACAAGCTTTATTAATAAAAAAAGGACGTTTGAATTTCTTCCAAACGCCCTGAGTTTTTTTAGATGAGGTTAACTTTTGTTATTTTTTAATTTTATGTTCCCAATAAGCGCCACTAATGTCTGTAATTTTAAGTGTATATACTCCTTTTGGTAAACTTGATAAAGTTGCATTTTTTAAGTTTAGCTTAGCTTTTGCTCCTAAAGGCACAATTAAGCTATGTTTTCCTGGTTTTATTTTAGCAACATAATAGTTAGAGATACTCTTTTTGTGCAAGTTTGCTAAATCTTCTTGGGTATATTCCAAAATTGAATTATTTTGATTGTTATATAAATTTATACCTATTACCCAGGCCCCGTAAACATCTACACCTTCTGTTCTAAAAACATCAAAAGTAAGGGTGTTGTTTTGTATTTCTCCATTTGTAATTTCAAGTTTTGGCTTAACTGATTTGTTATGAAGTGTTCCCCAAACGCCACCATGAAATACTTGATTAGTTGTTAGTGTTATGCCAAAAATAAATAGTGAACCAATTAATACTACTTTAGGAAACAAGCTGTTTTTAATTGGTAAAAGTCCTGAGCCAAACCATTTAAACCATTTCTTTTTGGTAAAAGCAAAATTGCGCTTTATTAAATAATTATCTAGAGAATATTTTCCGCTACCTGTTAAGAATATTATAAAGCCTGTAGCTATACCGAGTACACCAATTTGCCATTCATCTAAGCAGGTTGTGCCTATCCAGCCCGAACCAAGAAGAATACCCATAGCTAAGCCAAATACGCCAACACTCATAATTCGAGTAAACAATCCAAACAGGATAAATAAACCAACAATACCTTCAATAATGGTAAATATTACCATATTTATCCAAAGTATGTCTGGGTTTTCAACTAAGTATTGTATAATTGGTTTTATACCTAAAGCATTAGGTAAAAAAGCATTAAATTTTTCGCCAATATATCCAGCTACTTCAGGGTCTAGTTTGTCGACTAATACGGTTCTTCTCCAAAATGCAGAGAAATAAGTCCAACCTACAACCAATCTCAGTGCTAGCGCTAAAAGTCCTGCATCATTTTTTATATTTATAGTTTTCATAGTTTATTATATTGTAAGTGTTATAAAACCTTTTTTTGCAAGTTGAAAACCGTATAAAATACCATTTGGTGTTATTTCAATGTGGCTAGGCAATGTTTCCGGATTTATATTAAATTTTGAAAGTGAAATTCCACAGGCAAACACTCTTATGTTTTGTTTTTTTGCTTTCTCAAGTAGCTTATTAAAATCTAGATTATCGACAATATCTTTAACTGTTTTACCACAGATAATTACATAGAATACACCATGTTTTTTACCATCTTCTTTCTCTAATTCATTTGCCGTTAACAAAACAGGTTTAAGTTGTTGTATGTTTTTTGAAAGTACTAAATAATTATTCTTATTGGACTTAATATCTTGGGCTTCTAATTGTGATGATCCAAATAGTAAAAGGAACATTGTTATTATAAATAAGATTGAATTTTTCATTGTTTTTGAATTTGTAAGTTTGAATTGATGCTAAAAAAAAGAAGCCCTCCAAGGATGGCTACATTTTTAAAAAGTGGGCCTAAAGTTGTTATTTGCCCAACTTGTATAGTTAGTGTGATAGGAATTAAAACGGCTATTAGTACTATTGAAGCTATTTGTGTTTTAAAGCCAAGAAGTAATGAAAACCCCATAATTAGCATGACTATTCCTGATAGAATTACGGCTGTTTCTGGTGTACCTAGAATACCGCCAACAAAACCCATTGAGGAGTTTTCTATTCTGCTCACCGTTTTTTCGGTATTAAAAAAATGATTAATGCTTGCTATTATAAAAATTAGGCTAAGCAAAATGCGAAGTATAACCACAGATTTGTAGCTAACTTCAAGTGTTTTTTCTTGAAATTTCATTCCAGATATTTGTAATAGATTAATAAGTAGCAGATATAATAACTGCTTTAAGTTTTCTTATTTAGAAAATCAATTACGCATAGATCTTGAGGTTCTGATATAAAATATACAGAGGAACACCTGAAACTTGCTGGTTTCCGGATGTATTAAAATTAAATGAAGATTTAAGTAGACGGGTAGTAAAATCAAAACGAGTAGTTTCTGGGATTAGAAAGCCAGATTGCTGTAAAGTTTGTTTTGAGGTAGTATGTAAAGCTTCAGAAAGTTCAAAAGTTTGGCAATTGGATTGGGAAACTGTAGATTGACTTTTATTTAAAACTTTGGTTTGAGGAATGCCGAATTCAGTTTGAATAACATTTCTAACCTTACAAGGAGAAAGCAATAGCAGTAGCACAAGTCCAAAAATGGACAAGGTTGAATTCATTTTATTTATTTTGCAATTCTCTTTCACTTGGGTAAAAGTAGATAATTTTTTTCTAGAATTATGTTATTTTTTTCTTAATGAAAATAGAACAACTAACATTGGTTAGGCTGAAAATAGCAGTTTTATATATTGTGTTGTGCTTAGTTTTAACTTTTCTTATATACTCTATATTCATTTATAATATCAATTATATTTTCCTTTTCTTCTAATTTATTCAAGGGAATTAATAGGTTGAATATCTGATATTTAGGATTAGCGGTTCCGGTTGATCTTCTAATTTGAAAAGTAATACATTCGCTTTTATTATAGAGGTTGCTGTAGCAAATGTCTAGCCATCCATCATTATTATGATATGAAATAAGGTAAGTATTATTTATTAAAATTCCAGGTTGAGCTATTTTGACTTCGGGGAGATGTACATAATTCCCCATATCAGAATTTACTCCTTTGATTTTTTTAAAGAAAAAGTATTTTATCAATAATAAGCTGAGTAATATGATTATGTTTATTGGAATTAAATTTAGTCGTGATTCCTTTTCAAAAACAACATTAACAATAATTATAATAATACAGAGTATGAATATATAAATGTAATAAGTTTTACGTTTTTCTAAATAACTTTTTTTAGTGAAATCATCCCATTCATTTTTTGTGTATTTAAAATGAGCAAGTAATTTATAATCATCAAATTTTTGAATGATTTTGTTTTTTAATTCTTTATCACTTTTTATGCCTTTTTCAAGTACCTGCCAGAGAATTAAAAAACCAGAGATTATTAATGTTAGATATAAAACCCAAAGATTATCATTTTTTTGCATTTTATCATTGTAATCTATCCATAGGATTAAAGCAAAAATGACCAAGCCAACTGACAAGAATAAACCTATAAACATATAAAAGGCACTAAAAATTATTGTAGAATTAGTTTCTTTTATTTTCATTAAGCACAATTTTTATGCAATAAAAAAGTGCTAACTCTTGATTTAATATTAAAATAAGCCTTGTTTTTATACGGTGTTGGCAATAGTTATGACTTCACGATTTTCATATTATATTTCGTAAAATAATCAAGAATAAATTGTACTTTATCTTTATCAGAATTTTTCATTTCTCTGTAAAGTTGCTTTCCTAGTATTTTGGGGAATTGTTTAAAATCTGATTTAGATTCTATTATATACAATCCATCCAAATATTGAAAGTATAATGTTTTGGATTCAATAAATTGATCTTTTTCTAGATTCATATGCGACGGCCACTCCACACATTTTTCTTGAGATAAGTCTTTGATTTTTAGATAAATATAATTATGTAAATATAAATTTAGTTTCCCTTTTTTAAGTTCATTTTCTGAATTTTCAATTAAAACAGTCATAAAAGCATTTCTTTTCACCGCACGACTAAATGTTTTTCTTTTAAAGGGTAAGGATTTTAAAGTTAAAGTTTTTCCTTCTGAATTTTTCATTAATAAATATGTGTAATCATCAGGGTTTATTGTTCTTTTATCTCCGTTTTCTGTTAAATAAACAAAACCTCTTTGTATTGTTTCAATCGGCAATATTTCACCATATATTAGTGTTGTATCACTCTTTTTATTTACCAAATAATAATTTATTGGTCTTTTAATATTTGAATTCAGCTTATCTATACCTTGAAGAGCTTGAGAATAACTTAAAAATATAAATCCTATTGAAATAGCAAAGAATAATTTAGTTTTCATAAGTTTTATTAAAATTGGTTTAAATTACGAATTCAAATAAATAAACCCCAAAAATCATTCCAATTAATTAATAATTAGGATTCTTGGATTCAGTTTTTATTATTGCCAACAACTATACATAATCAATACTAACTATAAAATTAGATAAAGACCATTGTCTATACATCCTCAAATTTAAAGAATATATTGTGATAACTGTTTTTTAAATTTTTTTTATTCTCAAGAAGAATTACCAATACTATAGAAGTTAGTAGCAATTGTTACAACAAAAGGTGTCGTAAATTATATAATCTACTTTAGAAATTTTATTGAAACTTGTAACTATTTTAAATTAATAACCCTTTAAAAACAGGTGTTTTTAAAGGGTTATTAGTACTCAAGGCGGGAATCAATTTAGTTAATTTTATAAAACCTAATATATTAGTAAAAAATGGTTATCTCCTTTGTTTTTAATGGTTCTCACTGTTTTTTTTTATTAAAAAATTAAGATAGATTAACCTATATTCATTAAAATTAATTATTTTTCGGCAAAATGTCGGCAAAAATAATTGATATGAATTTGAAATATTTTATAATTCGAGGTAAAAATAAATATCATAGTTTGTATGTGCGGTTTTGGGATAGTAAAAGATTAGATCAAAAAGCAAAAACTGGAATAAGTGTTCTATATGATGATTGGTCAGAAAAAAAACAGCAGATAAAAATAAGGGTTGCTAATAATAACGCTGACTATTTAAATAGTCAATTGAGGGAATTGGAGAGTTTTATTGTAAATAAGTATAATTACGATAATACTATTAATCAGGTTAACTCTAAAAAATGGTTAAAAGAATCAGTTGCTCAGTTTTTTGGAAGAGTAAATGACGTCGAGGAATATAAGGTTTATTTTGTGCCATGGGTAACTAAATTTGTAGAGGAGGCTCCAAATAGGTTGCATAATGGCAAGCCGATTAAGCTTCGGTCTGTTAAAAATTATAAAACTGCACTAAATAAGCTTAGGGATTTTGAGGTATATCAGAAAAAAAGGTATCGTTTTGAAGATGTTGACCTAAATTTTCATCAAAATTTTGTTAATTATTGTCGAAACATTGAAAAGCTTAATAATAACTCGATAGGTAATATTATATCTCGTATCAAGACGTTCTGCAGGGAGATTGAATTTGATGGGTATACTATAAACCCTCAGTATAAAAGCAAAAAATTTAATGCTCCGAAAAACGAAACTTTTGATACTTATTTAAATGAGGAAGAGATAGATAAGATTTTCAATCATGATTTTAGTGATTCTGAAAGGCTTGATAATACACGCGATTTGTTTGTTATTGGTCTTCGGACTGGGTTAAGAGTCTCTGATTTTTTAAGGATAAAAAAAGAAAATATTTTAGGAAGTGTTATAAATATCACTACTTTAAAAACTGAGCAAAACCTTACTATTCCTATTCACCCCCAACTCCAACAAACACTTGATAAAAGAAATGGCAATTTTCCTAGTGTAATTTCAGATCAAAAGTTCAATAAATACATTAAGGAAGTATGTAAAAAAGTTGGAATTGATGCCCTTACTTATGGTTCAGGGATTAAGGAAGGAGAAAAAAAGAAGGTACTCGATGTTTTCCCGAAACATGAATTGATAACCAGCCATTGTTGTCGGAGAAGCTTTTCTAGCAACCTTTTTGCTAGTGGAATTGATATATCTGTAATTATGAAAGCGACAGGGCATAAAACGGAAGCACAGTTTATTAAGTATATCAAATTATCTCAGGACGAGCACGTTAAAAAATTAAGGGATTATTGGGATAATCAAAAAATTAAAAAGGTTAAATCTTAATGAAAAAGCTTAATAAAATAAATGGTGTTGAATTAAAATTCTTCGACCGGATAGGTTTGGATAATTATTATGATAAATCACTAGTAGAAAAAATTAATTTATTACTAGTTAATGGGGTTTTTAATGTTTCTGAAAAGGACTGGAAAGATTTTAATTTAATCGTTAAATCACGAATTAATGATCCTTTTTATGGGGAATCTTCTGATGATAAAATAATTGCTAATTTGCCTTATCTAAGGGTTAACCCATCCATTGCGAGTGAGATTGAATTGATAGTTAGTAGCAGTTTTAGTATAAGTGTTTTTGAGTATGAATTAAAAGAAGAATATGAGGGTAGGTTGTTAGCAAGTATTAATATTAAGCATAAAGAAAAAATCATTCATGAGATTTTATTAGAGATTTCTGGTTTATTACAAGATGAATTAAAATGGGGGCTTTCTATTTTTCAAGATGCAAATGAGAACTTTGATAGGGTTGAGTTACTTAAAAAAGTAGACTTTTATTATAATGATCTTCTTGGGTGTGTAGATTTTTACGGTGATAATGAAATGTCTGAACAGTTACATGAGGAATTTGTCAATTTTAAGATTGATTGCATTTGTCATGTTGTTCCGGGAGGCCCTGATTTTTCAAATCCGTTGTTATATCTCACGGCCAGCGACTTTTGTTATATAAATCGATTACTGAATACTCTTGAGTTTTTTAAAAATAAATTAAGAAAAATAAATCACAACCAAGTGGTTGTAGGAGATTCTAACTATTGTATTGAAAAGGTTATTAATAAAGAGAATAGGTTTCCTTTGGTTTTCAAAGATGCTTATTCATGTGAGCTTTTCATGTATACATTGAGTTTTGTTTTGGATCCAAAACCTATTGTTTTTTCATATTTTTTTGAAATATTTATAATGCGTAAGTATTTTAAAAAGAATATAAAACATTCTCATTATTTAGCTTTTGTTAATAAGGTTTATGGGATGAGTGAGGTTAGGATACGTAAAGAATTATCGAACAAAATAATAGATTTATATAACTGTCAATTAATAAATAGAGAAGCGGAATTTAAGCTTAAGTGCCATTAAAATCAGGAGATTTAAGTTTTTTTTCATCTAGAAATGACAAAATTATGACATAAAAATAGATTAATAATTATCAGTTTTACCACGGAAACAAAGTTAAAAACTAAAAACATGGTAAAACAAATTCTTCAAATTGAAAACACACAATCTTCTGAATTCATTCCAAAAATTCTAACAGGTTTTGAGAATATACTTAAGGAGTATAGTAAATCTGCAAACGACTCTGAAATATTGCTTACGAGAGAGGAAACTGCTGAGATGTTATCAATATCACTTGTGACTTTATGGAAATATACGAAAGACGATGTTGTTCCGGCATTTCGAATCGGATCTAAAGTTAGGTACAAGAAAAGCGACATTTTACTTGCTTTAAAAAAGATGAATAAATTCTAAAAAGTAAAGAACCCCATTACATCGCCAAAATGTATTGGGGCTAAAGTTTTTATATCAAAAAATAATATATGCAAGATACAAAAAAGTCCATTAACTCTAATGGTAAAAAAGGAGGTGTGCCTCAAAACGACGAAAATAACAAAAAAGGAAAAGAGCTTACAACTGTTTTTCATAAGGTTGAAGATTATATTTCAAAGCGGTATAAGCTTAGATTTAATACTTTGGCATTAGATGTAGAATGGACTCCCATTTCTAAAAAAGAATGGATTTCATGTAATGATAATTCACTTTGGGTTGAGATCCAAAAAAAAGGAATCAAAATAGGTCAAAGTGCTCTTAGGGCTGTACTTAAAAGTGATTTTGTGCCAAGACACAATCCTTTACAATATTATTTTTCAGGTTTGCCGGAATGGGATAAGAGTACTGATTTTATTACAGAATATGCGCAATATGTAAAATTAGTACCCTATGAGAATCATGAGCAATATTTATATCATTTTAAGAAATGGTGTGTAAGGGCCGTTAAGTGTGCTTTAAAAGAAGGATATTTTAATAAGCAGGCCTTTGTGCTAACAGATGATGGAAAAGGTCAAAATATTGGCAAATCAACTTGGTGCCGAAATTTGTGTCCACCTGCTTTAAGTAAATACATCGCAGAGGATATAAGTAATAATGATAAAGACACAAGGATTTTAATTTGTAAAAATTTTCTAATAAATATGGATGAGCTCGCTGCGTTGTCTAAAAAGGAAATTAATCAACTCAAATCTTTATTCTCAAAGGATCAAATAAATGATAGGCTTCCATACGATTCTAAAAATTCAATAATTCCGAGAGTGGCTTCGTTTATTGGTTCTACAAATATGTCAACATTTTTACATGATGAAACAGGTAGTGTTAGGTGGTTGTGCTTTGTGATAGAAAATATAGACTGGGCTTATAAAAATCAGTTTAATGTTGATATGCTTTGGTCTCAGGCTTATGCTCTTTCAAACGATAAAGATTTTGTAGCAGAATTATCTCGGGAAGATCTTATTGAGAATGAATTAAGGAATGATAAGTTTCAGTTTTTATCTGCTGAAAAAGAAACTCTAAATACTTATTTGAATCCAAGTAACTCAATTGATGGAGTTCACTTATCATCTACTCAAATTACAACTTATTTAAAGTCTCATTCTGGGCTCAATTTAAACAATATCATGGTTGGTAAAGCATTAAAGGCTTCTGGATTTGAGCGAGTAAAGGTTAAAAATGTTCATGGATATTATATTAATTACAAGAGTGTATAATTAGTTATTCAAGTTGCCTTTTATGAAGTTGAAGTAGCATTTATATGTTGTTTAGCAGGGCAACTTGATTTTATAAAACACTATACAATCTATAGTTTATTTGTTATTTAGGCAAGATAAGGCAACTTAAAAACCTTAAAGGTTTTAGTGTTAAATATCTGTCTGTTAGTTTGTTAAATTAAAGTCAGGATGAAATTAGAAAAAAAACAATTGTACAAATCGAGAATATTAAGAGAGGCTTGGGATGGTACTTTAAATTTAATCACTTTAGATTCTTCTATTGAGGTGGTTTTTATTAATATTATTTTTAAGCCTGAAGGTGATTTTGTACCCGTATATTGTGAAAAGTATTTAAAAGAATTAAGTGATGAATATGCTGTGAAGTCGGCAATTAGTGCAGCTTTGTTATTTACTAAGGTAAACTATAAAAAAAATAATTATTTAAGCTCATTACAAGTAACATTGAGAAAGAAAAGAAACACCGATAGGTGTGGAAAGATAAATTCAATAAACTTAAACGATTGGTAGATTCTATTTGTTTTGCTAACAGTATAAGTGATACTTATGAAGGATGTCGTTAAACTGCAAAACACCACACAATTTACCTAGGGCTTACTACCAAAACACTACATAACACCACAAAACACCACACAATTTACCTAGGGCTTACTACCAAAACACTACATAACACCACAAAACACCACACAATTTACCTAGGGCTTACTACCAAAACACTACATAACACCACAAAACACCACACAATTTACCTAGGGCTTACTACCAAAACACTACAAAACACCACACAGTTTGCCGGGAAACTCACTGCGCAGTCAAAAATTCATTTTTGGTAGCTTTTTTATGTTAATTTTTTTTTTTGCTGAATACAATACAATACGGGTTAACAAAAATTAACAAAAAAAAATTAATTCTATTGATATCCTTATTATTATAAATTGTAATTTTGGCTTATACAATTATTAAAAAGTTCTATTTTAATTTATGAAATCATCTAATTTTATTAAAGATTTATTTTCTTTGACGGTAGTCATAGTTGCTATTGGATTAGTATTTGATTTATTAGATAGTGTTTTTTCTAAAGATGATGGAGTTATTAATAGGGATTCCGCTAGTATTTTATCTAATTCTACAGATAAGAAAAAAATTTTAGATGCGGCTAATAATTCAATAGAGAATAAAGGTGAGGTTCAAAAGGTGATATTATCTAATAATAAAACTGTTGAAATTAGCGCATAAGGTTTTTGTTTATGGAAATCCCAAGCGTTGATTTTACTTTTATATATTTATTTTTATTTTTTGCAATTCCGGGATTAGTTTTTCGAAAACTGTATTATCAAGGAGAGTTTTCTAAACAGTTCATTTCAAAAAACTGGGCTTATACCCTAACAACTTCCTTTTTGTTAGGGATTATTATTCAATTTATTTCATTTTATAGTGTTAAAGGCTTTTTTCAAGTTTTTGGGATGCCTGAGAATGATGAGTATTATATTAAGTTATCAGATTTTGATAATATTAAGAATACTCTTCAGGGCTTAAGCTTGTATGAATTTAATGTTTATGATAAAAGAATTTTAATAATAGCTTGCTATGCCATAATAACTTGCTTGATATCTTTTCTTTGTGCATTAATAAGTTGGCATTTTGTAAGAAGGTTGAAATTAGATAGAAAATTTAAGCTTCTTCGATTTGGAAATATATGGAACTATTACTTACGTGGTGAAATAATTGATTTCAAAGATTTTGTAACTATAAGAGAAAATAAAAAAGTCCTTTTTACACTTGTTGATATAGTTATGTCTGATGGTTTTAGTAGAAATAAATTATTTTCTGGGATTCTAACGCAATATACCATTGATCCTAATAATAATTTAGAAACAATAACATTAACCGACGCTTTTCTATGGAAAAAAGACAAGGATAGTAATAGTCCAACTTTTGACAGAAATATAAAAACAGAAGTTAAGGGTCATTGTCTGATTTTAGACGTAAAGAAATCTATAGATTTAAATCTTACGTATGTTTATGGAAATAGTTATACTAACTCTATTAGAAATCGACTAATTAAAATTGTTCTTTTAACTGTTATTATACTGTATTTGTTATTTTTAATTTTAATAATTGCATCCTCCAACCCTCTTTTTATAATCGATTCTAGTATTTTTTATACAATTTTATTAAAGCTTTTTCTAACAGTTTTGTTAACTTTAGTTTTTACGATTGTGTCGAGTATAACTACATATATACAATCATATAACGAATGGAATGATAGTGAAAGATCTAAAACAAAAAAAGGGATACTTATTATTTTTATCTCTACAGTTGTTTTTATGCTTTTTTATAGATTAATACGATATGGAGATGTCGTTTTATGGAGTTTGTAGCAAACCCGTCCCCACCTCCTGAAAAAACTCATTAGGTCGAACAAAAGCGCAATAAATATTATCTATAGCATAAGATGAAAATTGTTATGCTTTCTTTTTGAAATTTTTTAATGTTTTTTTTCAGAATACAACTATTAAAATGTCGTAAAAAAATGTAATTTGCTTAACTACAATTAAACGACGACCCTTTTTTCAAAATGACGAATCATATTAACCAAAACCCAGAACAAATCGCTCGTAATAAAATAGACGAAATGCTACGAGAAGCTGGATGGTTAGTTCAGTCAAAAAATAAAGTTGATTTGTCTGCAAATAAAGGAATTGCAGTACGCGAATACCAAACTGATGTTGGACCTGCTGACTATGTTCTGTTTGTAAACCGAAAACCAGTCGGAATTATAGAAGCAAAACGTGAGAACGAAGGACACAGACTTACAGTTGTAGAGGAACAATCTTCAAACTACGCAAATGCAAAACTAAAATACTTAAATAATGACCCTTTGCCTTTCGTTTATGAAAGCACAGGAACTATAACAAGATTTACGGATTATCGAGACCCAAAACCTAGAGGTAGAAATGTTTTTAGTTTTCACAAACCTGAAACAATTGCAGAATGGCTAAAAAAAGGAAAAAGTATTCGAGAAAGACTTTTATCAATTCCTGCACTAGATGAAACAGGACTTCGTCCTGCTCAAATTGTAGCAGTTAATAATCTAGAACATTCTTTTAAAAAAAACAGACCCAAAGCCTTAATTCAAATGGCAACGGGTGCTGGAAAGACCTTTACAGCAACTACTTTTGTATATCGTTTGCTAAAACATGCAGATGCAAAACGTATTTTATTTCTGGTTGATACTAAAAACCTTGGAGAACAGGCAGAACAGGAGTTTATGACCTTTCAGCCCAATGACGATAACCGAAAATTTACAGAATTGTATAATGTGCAACGATTATCATCAAGTTATATAGCCTCGGATAGTCAAGTTTGTATTTCAACAATTCAACGCCTCTATTCTATTTTAAAAGGTGAAGAACTAGACGAAAGTGCTGAAATAGAAAATCCAAACGAAAATTCTTGGCTTCAAAACAAAATGTCTAAAAACAAAGCTGTTCCGGTAGAGTACACACCAAAAGTACCCATTGAACAATTTGATTTTATAGTCATTGACGAAGCTCACCGTTCTATTTACAATTTATGGAAACAAGTATTAGATTATTTTGATGCCTTCCTTATTGGTTTAACGGCAACGCCAGATAAAAGAACTTTCGGTTTTTTTGAAGAAAACGTTGTTAGTCAATATACTTATGAAGAATCGGTAACGGACGGTGTTAACGTGCCTTATGATGTGTATACTATTGAAACTGAAATTTCGCAAAATGGAGAAACTATTAAAGCAGGTTGGTTTGTTGATAGAAGAGATAAACTAACACGTAAAAAACGATGGCAACAAGAAGATGAAGATACCGAGTATAAACGCAACGATTTAGATAAAAAAGTTGTCAATCCTAGTCAAATTAGAAACATTATTCGAGAATATAAAAAGGCTTTAAAAACAACTATTTACCCAAATCGTATTGATGAAAATGGAGAGTATGAAGTACCAAAAACCTTAGTGTTTGCAAAAACCGATAGTCACGCAGATGATATAATTAAAATCATTCGAAAAGAATTTGATGAAGGCAATGACTTTTGCAAAAAGGTAACTTACAAAGTAAAGAAAGATAAAAAAGACAAAGACGGTAACGTTATTGAAAAAGGTGAAGACCCAAAATCAATATTAAACCGTTTTAGAAATTCATACTACCCAAGAATTGCAGTTACCGTAGATATGATTGCAACAGGAACAGATGTAAAACCTTTAGAGGTTTTATTGTTTATGCGAGATGTAAAAAGCATCAACTATTTTGAGCAAATGAAAGGTCGTGGAACACGAACCATCAATAGTGATTCTTTACAATTAGTCTCTAAAACAGCGAAGACAAAAACGCATTTCGTAATTGTAGATGCAGTTGGTGCAACAAAATCTAAAAAAACAGACAGCAGACCTTTAGAACGTAAACCTTCTGTTCCAATGAAAGATTTATTGGGAGCAGTAACAATGGGAGTTGCAGACGAAGATTTGTTTTTGTCTTTAGCAAACCGATTAATCCGTTTAGAGAAACAAATTACTTCAACCGAAAAAGATAGATTATTGGAATTTTCTGGTGGTAAAAACTTAAAACAAATTACCAAAGAATTAATTACAGCTTTTGACCAAGACGAAATTGAAACGAAAGCAAAAATAGAGATTGACAAAATTCCTGTGCAAGACCAAACACCTGCTTTAATCGAAGATGCAAAAAAGAATGCTCAAGAGCAATTGATTTTAGAGGCAAGTAAAACATTTAACGGAGAGTTAAATGGTTATTTAGATAATGTTCGTAAACAACACGAACAAATTATTGATAGCGTAAATATAGATACGGTTACCAAAAGCGAATGGGAAACTACTTCTGCAGATAAAGCGACCGAAATTGTAAAAGATTTTTCGGAATATTTAGAAGCCAACAAAGACGAAATTAAGGCTTTGAGTATTTTTTACAATCAACCTTACAACCGAAGAGACATCACCTTTAAAATGATAAAAGATGTGATGGAAAAATTACAACTTGAAAAACCATTATTAGCACCAGATTACGTTTGGGATGCCTATGTCACCCTGAGCGCAGTCGAAGGGTCTCAAAAACCAAAAGACGAATTAACCGCTTTGGTATCTTTAATTAGAAGAGCTTGTGGAATAGACAGCGAATTAAAAGCCTATGACAGCACAATTGAAGCCAATTTTAACAAATGGATTTTTAAACAGCATACAGGACAACACAACCGATTCTCACAAGAACAGTTAGATTGGTTGCGAATGATAAAAGACCACGTTGTAAGCAGCTACCACATAGAAATAGACGATTTAGATTATACACCTTTTGATGCCAAAGGCGGAAAAGGAAAAATGCATCAATTATTTGGTAACCAAATGAATGAAATTATTAGCGAAATCAATGAAGTATTAGCGGCATAAAACATTTAAGTATGAAAATTAAAAGAATAACAATTCATCAAATCAAAAAGAAACAAGGTGTGTCTGAAGCTCATTTAGTAGCATCAGATGATTTAATTCCGATTGATGATAAAGTTGAGTTTTTAGTAGAGAAATTGAATGATGCATTTAAAAAAGATGAAAAAGTTATACGTACAGAATTTATTGAGGATCAAGATTTGTTTCAAAAATCTCTAAGAAGATTTGCAAAAGATATTAATGATGATTCTTTTTATAAGTATACTACAACATCTATAAAACGGATAAAAAAATTGTTACAAGCCACACCATTAGCAACAGGTGGATATTTTGTATATGTAAACTACAAGCATAGAAAAATTAATTACTCAGGAGTTTTCATTGTTAGAGATAGTGAAGAAGTAATTTTCGACAGAAATGATAAAAACACTTTTGTGGTCAATAAAACTACGATTATTAATACTGAAAAATTAGCGATGGCTGTAAGGATAGACCTAGACAGACTAATAAAAAAACAAAAAAGATATCTTCAATTTACACATAAGCTATCAAGTACTTCAAATTATTTTTCTGAGTGGATAGAGGCAGATTTATTAGATAAAAGCGCTGATGATACAAAAGCTTTAATAAGTTTAATAGATGGTTTAACAGAATTTCCTATTGATCCAGAAACAGGTGACAATTTTGATAGTGAAAAATTTAGAGAAAAAGTATTTGATTACATTAATTCGTCAGGTCGTGTTGTAAGACTGCGTGAGTTGGGAAAAACCTTTTGGGATGACTCTGATTTTTTAACTGACTATATTGATGAAAATGATATTAGCATTAGTCACCAATTTCAGGCAGTTAGTACTATTCTAGGACGTCTTAAAAAGTATGAATTAAAATCAGGGAAAATTAAATTAAGTTTTTCTAGAGCCGATATTGAAAGTGGAAGAGTTGATATAGGTAATGATGATCAGATTATTATAACAAACGAAGCATTAAGAACTAAATTCGATGAATTATATGGCTAATACTTTAGAAGTATATTTAGAGGTGTTAGATGAAAATCGAGAAATAATCGAATATGATTCTGAAAATACTAAAGAACTGCGTTTTCCTATTAAAAGTGATTACGAAGACCTTCTAAATAGGCACAATATCAAGTATAATCAGAAGGCAGGGAAACTATGTGTTGAAAAGCTTAATCTTCCTTTTTCTTACTTCATTAATATTGATGAATTTAAAAATGAAGTGCGTTATAAGCACCTAAAAAAAGATTGTATAATTCATAACTATGATGATAGTTATTTGTTCTTTTCAAAACATGACAATAAAGCATTATCAAATGGAAAAGAAGTAGATGTATATATATTTAATAACACAGTATGTTATTTTAAGTCAAAAGATTTTTTTAAATCTAATTATACATACAACGATGGGGAGTTTGAATTTACCGACTTTTACTCAGATACGGATTGTGTTATTGGTTTCTCTCTACCTGGAGATAAGAGCAGGTTAGTTTTAAAGTTTCCTAAAACGGGAATACCTAATCTGTCGTTTATAGAAGATTATAGCAAAAATTATGATGAATTTGTTACTGTTTTTAATGAAAGTAAGCACCATCCAATATTTTTGAAAAACGCTATGGTTTCTAATTTATTACAATCAGGTAAAGAAGTCTATAAAGCCTTTTTTGATAAATTAATCAAGATTAATAGAGATGCAAAACTTAATTTTAATGTTTATTTACATGAACTTTCTCTCGATAAAATAAAAGCTGAGTACAAAGAATATAAAAAAAAATACTATGGAAATCAGAACGAGATACTAAATAAAATTTCTTCTCAAGTTTTAGCTTTACCAGTTTCGGTTGCAGGTTCTGCATTTGCATTATTTAAATTAAAAGACTCTACATTCGCAATTATATTAATCTGTTTTGCTTTGTGTGCGTTTGTTGTATATGTGAGCTATATAGTTGCAATTTATTGGTATGATATTATCACAATGAATAGGCAAATGGATTATGACTTTACCTTGATAAAAGAACACAAGTTTTTTAAGGATAATGAAGGTGAATTAAATCATTTTCAAGAAATACATGAAGATTTGAAGAATAGAGTTAATAAATTAAAAACAAGCCTAAGATTAATTAATGGTCTTGTTTGGGTATTGAATTTAGGGTTAATTATTTTTGGTTTTACTATTTTGAGTACCTATTCTGAAATTCAATATTTAATTATGATACTTGTTGGTCTAACTTTATATGTAACAATGAGTCATTTTTTCATATTTAAAGACCAGAACACCTAAATATGAGAGAAGATTGGATCGAAAGTACGTTAGATCAAGTATGTGAAAAGGTATTAAAGGTAAAGCGAAAGGAAATGCCTTTATCCGAAAAATTAAAGTATTTGGATATTGGAGCAATAGATAATCACGTAAACAAAATAATAAGTCATAAAGAATATACTTGGGAAGACGCACCATCACGAGCTCAACAAATAATTAAAAAAGATGACGTTTTATTTTCCACAGTTAGGACGTATTTAAAAAATATAGCGAAAGTAAATAAGGAAGAATATAATGATGAAATAGTTTCATCTGGCTTCACTGTACTAAGATCCAAAAAAGGTGTTTTAGATTCAGATTATTTGTTTTTCAGAAGTTTATCTACAGTCTTTTTAAATTCTTTAAATAAGTTACAAAGAGGGACTTCTTATCCAGCTGTTAGGGATAAAGATGTTTTTGCGCAGATTATTCCTCTTCCACCTTTAGTTGAACAAAAAGCAATTGTAAAAAGGATAGAAGAACTTTTTAGTAGTTTAGATAGTGGTATTACCGACCTTAAAAAAGCACAAGACCAATTGGTTATTTATAGACAAGCGGTTTTAAAAAAGGCTTTTGAGGGGGAATTGACGAAAGAATGGAGAGAGAAACAAATTAACTTACCAACTGCCAATGAATTGTTGGAGCAGATAAAAGAAGAACGCCAAAAACATTATGACGAACAATTAACAGATTGGAAAGAAGCTGTTAAAGTTTGGGAGAAAAATGGTAAAGTTGAAAGAAAGCCAACAAAACCAAGAGCATTAAAATTTGTTGATGAATTTACCGAACTTGAATTATCAGAATTAGATAAATTACCCACAGAATGGAAATTAGTCAAATTAGGCAATGTGTTTCAAGTTTTCGTTGGCTCAACGCCAAGTCGAAGCAAAATAGAATATTGGCAAAATGGTAATATTAATTGGGTTAGTAGTGGTGAAGTGGCATTTAAATCAATTTATCAAACCAAAGAAAAAATAACTGCCAAAGGTTTAAATAACGCTTCAACTTCTTTACATCCTAAAGGAACAGTAATGTTGGCAATGATTGGTGAAGGAAAAACAAGAGGTCAAGCTGCTATTTTAGAGATTGAAGCTTGTCATAATCAAAATACAGCTGCGATTAGAGTTTCTGAAATTGGGTTTGAACCAAAATATTTATTTCACTATCTATTTTTAAAATATGAAGGAAATAGAAGAGTTGGTTCTGGTAATAATCAAAAAGCTCTTAATCAAGGGCGAATAATGAATTTTGATTTCCCTCTTTGTTCTATTCAAGAACAACACCAAATCGTCAAAGAAATAGAAAGTCGTTTATCGGTTTGTGATAAAGTTGAAAAAGACATTGCAGACAGTTTAGAAAAAGCCCAAGCCTTACGCCAAAGTATTCTCAAAAAAGCATTTGAAGGTAAATTGTTAAGCAAAGAAGAAATTGCAAAATGTAAAGCCGATGCAGCTTATGAACCTGCTAGTGTTTTGTTGGAGCGGATAAAAAAAGAAAAAGTATGAAAGGGTTCAGAATAATAAGTTTATCTCTAACTAAACATCCTATACTTGGCACTAATGAGTTTAAGTTTTATGATGGCGATGACCACGATAAAAACTCGCCCTATTTTACTATAATCATTGGCCCAAACGGTACAGGTAAAAGTGAAATTTTAAAATGCTTATTATTGATTTGGAGAGATTTCTATCAGCATTTTGTGCCCGAAGAATCACAATATAAACCACTACAGTTTTTTTTTACATTAGAGTATACAATAGGTGGTAAAGTGTATAAGTATTCAAATGGTCTTAATATGAAACTTATAGCCCTCACTACAGCTGGCAAAACCCATTTAAGAGGAAACCTGTTTGATTCAAATTCTAAAACTGTTTCAATTTCTGATGAAGAGTATTACAGTTACTATCCACTTCAGATAGTTGCTCAATCTATAATGATGACAGATAAGTTCTTTGTCCAACGAAACGAAAAAGAAAAAATACGGTTTGCACCATACCATTATTTGGGCATTAGAAGCACAAGACAGCAAACAAGTACAGGATTTTACGTCCGAAGAACAGTTGAATTAATTATTAAGGCAATAGAAAATAAATATTTCCAAAAAGGAATAAGTAACTTAATAGATTTTGTTGGTGCAACAGGTTCTTTTATGGTTCAGTATAAAACGATAAATTATAAAATGTTTTATACAGGAAATCTAACTGCAGAAATATTAGATGCACACTTTAAAGAGATTGAAAAAAATTATGAAGGTAAGATAGCGCCATTTAAATTAGCAGATTTTAAAAAACTAAAAAAGAACGTTACGGAGTTGCTTAATAAAGTGAATTTTGTAAACCAGCTTGTTAATGAAAATAGGCTAACTGATATTAGAAAAAGTAGCGCAAAGACATTGAATTTTGATTTACGCGATAATGACCAAATGGCATTTCTAAAAGAACATCAATATGATATTGATTGGTTACGGAAAATTGGGTTAATAACCGCACCGACTATTAAGTTTTCAGATAAAGATGTAGAGTTACAAAATGCAAGTTCTGGTGAATTTCATTTGTTTACAACTATGATTGGCTTAATGGCTTCTACTCGTGCTGACAGCTTAATAATTATAGATGAACCTGAAATAAGTTTACATCCAAATTGGCAAATGAAATATTTGCAGTTTATTAGAGAATTATTTGCAGATACAGATAGAGTAACATCTCACATAATTATAGCTACTCACAGTCATTTTTTAGTTTCAGATTTACCAGGAGAGAATTCAAATATTATTGGATTAAAAAAGAGAGACGGAGAAATTGAGTCTATTGAGATTAGCAAAAATACTTATGGTTGGTCTGCAGAAGAAGTTCTTTTAGAAGTTTTTCAAGTTCCTACTACAAGAAATCATTTTATTTCCGAAAAAATAGGCGAAATATTGGATGAAATTGCAAATCCTGATAAAAACACTGGTGTAATAAAGTCTTTAGTGAATGAATTAATAGAGAAAAACATTGATAAATTATCCAAAGAGGACCCTTTAAAAGAAATCGTAGATAAGTTAATTGAAAAGTATGGCTAAACTCGATAAAATTTTAGATTACTCATTAAAAGGCAAGACTTATCCAGTTAAAAATGCGGAACAGGCCATTTTAAATGCTAACCCAACATACTTAAAAGATGACTGGGAAAAGTCGTGTTTCAAAAATTTAAAAAGCAATGTTCGAAAACATTATGCAAGGAGACAAAACAGAAAGTGTGCTTATTGTAGAATCACTATTAGTCCAGATGGCAGTGGAAATGCAATTGAACATATTGTACCTAGAATAAAAAAACCACAATGGATGTTTGTACAACATAATTTATCAATCGCATGTATTAATTGTAATTCTTCTAAAGGAGTAGAAAACACAATGATGCAGCATGAAAACAATTATGGACACTCACCTAACCATTGTCCCACAGATACAAATGAGTTTAAAATTTTTAATCCACATTTTGATAAGTGGTCAGATCATTTCGAAATCCAAGATGAGTTTTTTTTAGTCCCAAAGCCAAATACGAAAGGTCCTGATACATATAAGTTATGTAATTTACATAGATATATTATTGTCCTTGATTATATTGACGAACTTAACGTAAGAAAAAAATCTTTTAAATCAATAACAAAAAGATTGAGAAAAGAAAAAAGACCACACGTAAAAGAGCAATTAGAATTGGCTAAAGAGTCTATTCTTGAAATGATAGAAAATAATTAAAATGACAGATTCAAGTATAATATCAAAAATATGGAACCTCGCAAACGTGCTTCGTGATGATGGAGTAGGTTATGGAGATTATTTAGAGCAAATCACCTATTTGCTATTCTTAAAAATGGCAGATGAATTAAACAAACCACCTTATAATAAAGGGTTGGTTTTTCCGAAACTAAAAGATGTTGAAGGCAACGAAATAGAAGATTCGGAAATTTGCAATTGGGAAACACTTTCTGGAAAACGTGGTGCAGAATTAGAATCGTTTTACAGTCAATTGCTGCGAACACTTTCTACAGAAAAAGGAACGCTTGGACAAATTTTTACAAAAAGCCAGAATAAAATTCAAGATCCAGCCAAACTGCTAAAAGTCATTAACCTAATTGACAAAGAGGATTGGTCGATGATGGGAGCTGATATAAAAGGTAAAATCTATGAAGGACTTTTAGAGAAAAATGCAGAAGACACCAAAAGTGGAGCTGGACAATATTTTACACCAAGAGCATTGATAAAAACAATGGTAGCCTGTGTAGAGCCAAAACCATTAAAAACTATTGTTGACCCGGCTTGTGGAACTGGTGGTTTCTTTTTAGCTGCCTACGATTGGATTGTAGATAACAACAAATTAGACCGAGAAGAAAAAGAGTTTTTAAAGAACAAAACCTTTTACGGTAACGAAATTGTTGCCAACACACGTAGGATGTGTTTAATGAATATGTATTTGCACAACATTGGAGAAATAGACGGAGAATCGTTTATCAATCCTAATGACGCCTTAATTGCAGATGATGGTGAACGTTACGATTATGTGTTAGCAAATCCGCCTTTTGGTAAAAAAAGTAGCATGACGTTTACCAACGAACAAGGAGAAATTGTAAAGGAAGATTTAAGTTATAATCGTCAAGACTTTTGGGAAAAAACGTCCAACAAGCAATTAAACTTCTTGCAACATATAAAAACACAATTAAAAATAAACGGAGAAGCAGCTGTTGTGCTTCCTGACAATGTATTGTTTGAAGGTGGAGCTGGAGAAGAAGTTAGAAAGCAATTAATGCAAACTACTGAATTGCACACTATCTTAAGATTACCAACAGGAATATTCTATGCTCAAGGCGTAAAAGCAAATGTTTTGTTTTTTAACAACAAGCCTGCATGTAAAGAGGCTTGGACAAAAGACATTTGGTTTTATGATTACAGAACAAACGTACATCATACACCAAAGAAAAGTCCAATGCGTCAAGAGCATTTAAAAGAGTTTATTGAGTTGTATAATGGTAAAAACATTAACAAACGAAAAGAAACTTGGAGCGAAGAAAATGAAGATGGTAGATGGAGAAAATACAGTTATGATGAGGTCATTGTAAGAGATAAAACCAGTTTAGATATTTTCTGGCTCAGGGATAAAAGTCTAACGGATTTAGATAATTTACCTGATCCAGACATTTTAGCTAATGAGATTATTGAAAATATAGAATCTGGATTAGCTAGTTTTCGTGAAATTATGGAAACGATAAACGGAGAAATAGATTGAAAAAACACTTCAAAATATAAATTTTTTCGGCAAAATGTCGGCCTAAAAAAACCGTAAACACCTGTCAATCATTTGTTTACGGTCTTAAAAAGTACTCAAGGCGGGAATCGAACCCGCACTCCGAAGAATCGGATTTTGAATCCGACGTGTCTACCAATTCCACCACTTGAGCGTTTGGAGCAGCAAAAATATAGATTTTTTCGATATATAACCCAAAAAATACGCATCAATATACATTTTAGGTAAAAATAAATCCATAAATTTGCACCCTGTTTAAAACAAGTGATAGTTTTATCGCTACAACACAACACATTAACCATGCCTATAGTAGTAACAGAAGCTAAAATTTTTGCGTGCACTCAAAGTAAAGTCCTTGGCGAGAAAATCGCTAAAGCTTACGGTGCAGAGCTAGGTAAAGTAATTACCTCAACCTATAGCGATGGTGAATTTCAACCGTCTTATGAGGAGTCTATACGTGGAGCACGTATTTTTATTATTGGTTCAACAAACCCAGGTCCAGAAAACTTAATGGAAATGTTGTTAATGATTGATGCTGCAAAACGTGCATCTGCCAGACACATTACAGCCGTTTTACCTTATTTTGGTTGGGCAAGGCAAGACAGAAAAGATAAACCAAGAGTGCCAATTGCGGCAAAATTGGTTGCAAAAATGCTAGAAGCAGCAGGAGCAACACGTATAATTACTATGGATTTGCATGCCGATCAAATACAAGGTTTTTTCGAAAAACCAGTAGATCACCTTTTTGCATCCACGATATTTTTACCATACTTACGCAGCTTAAATTTACCAAACTTAACTATTGCTTCTCCAGATATGGGAGGTTCTAAAAGAGCCTATGCTTATTCTAAAGCATTAAAAAGTGATGTAGTAATTTGTTATAAGCAACGTGCAAAAGCTAATGTAATTTCACATATGGAACTTATTGGTGACGTAACAGGTAAAAACGTTGTGTTGGTAGATGATATGGTTGATACAGCCGGAACATTAGCAAAAGCGGCCGATTTAATGATGGAGCGTGGTGCATTAAGTGTTAGAGCTATATGTACACATCCAATTTTATCTGGTGATGCGTATAAAAAATTAGAAAAATCAAAATTAGAAGAACTTATTGTAACCGATTCAATTCCGGTAAAACCATTAAGCGATAAAATTCGTGTATTAAGTTGCGCAGATTTATTTGCTCAAGTTATGGATAAGGTTCATAACAATACATCTATCAGTTCAAGTTTTGTAATGTAATTTTTCCTGAAAAGGAAAATACAAATTAGAGTATTAATTAAATATATATATTAAAAATGAAATCAATTACAATCAACGGATCTCAAAGAGAAAGCGTAGGCAAAAAAGCAGCAAAAGCCTTACGTAATGCTGGTCAGGTTCCTTGCGTATTATACGGAGGAGACAAACCAGTACATTTTGCATCAGCAGAATTAGCCTTCTCAAAACTAGTATACACGCCTAATGCGCATACAGTTGTGATTAATTTAGAAGGTGGTGAAACTTTCAATGCCGTTTTACAAGACATTCAATTTCACCCAGTAACAGACAGAATTTTACACGTAGATTTCTATCAGTTATTCGAAGACAAAGAAATCGCTTTAGATATTCCTGTAAACTTAATAGGAAACTCAAAAGGTGTTAAAAATGGTGGTATCTTACGTAGAAACAACCGTAAATTACGTGTTAAAGCACTTCCTGCAAACCTTCCTGATTTTATTGAAGTAGATATTACTCCATTAAAAATTGGTGATAAAGTTGCCGTTAGCGAATTAGCAAACGAAAAATACACATTCTTACATACAGATAATACAGTTGTATGTCAAATTAAAACATCTAGAACAGCAGTTGTTGAAGATGAAGAAGAAGAAGAAGGTGCAGCAGCAGAAGTTCCAGCAGCAGAAGCTCAAGAATAGAACATATTCACATCAAAATACAAAAAGCATTCTGTTAATTCAGGATGCTTTTTTATTTTTACAAAAAATAATAATTTGGGCGTTACCCGAAAAGGGTCGGGCTTTACGTTGCAAGTCCGCGCTCCACCAATTACCATTGGTAAAGCTGTGGGCTTTTCACTGCAATCCCTAACGCAAAGGCAAACTTGTTAAGAATAGACAAGTATTATAAGTTAGGTGTATATTGGTTATGTTTGTTTAAAATAAAACCATAAAATGTGGCAATTTTTATTAAAAATATTCAGAAAAGAAAATAACATAGAAGAGCAAAATCCTATGAAAAAATATTTAGTAGTTGGTTTAGGTAATATTGGAGCAGAGTATGCAAACACACGCCATAATATAGGTTTCAAAGTGTTAGATCACTTAGCAAGCCAGGAAGACATCTCCTTTACCACTCAAAAATTAGGCGATCTCGCCACCTACAAGTTAAAAGGGCGCACTTTTATTTTACTCAAGCCAAGTACTTACATGAATTTAAGTGGTAAAGCTGTACAATACTGGCTTACCAAGGAGAAAATTCCTTTAGAAAATTTATTAGTAATTACCGACGATCTTAATTTACCCTTTGGTAGTATTCGTGTAAAAACAAAAGGTAGCGACGGTGGTCACAACGGATTAAAGGATATCCAAAGTACACTAAATACCACAAAATATAACAGATTTCGTTTCGGAATTAGCGATGCCTTCAGTAAAGGCAAGCAAATAGATTATGTTCTTGGCGAGTGGAGCGAAGAGGAAAACAAAACTCTAAAAGAGCGTTTAACCAAATCTGTAGAACTTATTAAATCTTTCGGTTTAGCAGGAATGAGTAATACCATGAATGGTTTTAACGGTAAATAAGTTTACAGTTTTAGTTATTCAACAATAATTTTCCTGGTATCCTGTTTAAAACCATCGGTTACATTTAAAATGTACATGCCCGATTGCACATGGTTTAAATTAATATTTTCGTTAATACTGCCATTACCTTCAAAAGCTTGTTTGTAGATGCGACGACCGCGTATATCATATACCTCAACATTAACTTCGTTAGATGTTGTAGCGAGCTTAAAGGTGAATTCGCCATTATTCGGGTTAGGGAAAACTTTTAATTCTTCAAGAGTAAAGGATGTTACGCTTAATGGGACTAGAGTAGTCTCGCAAATTTCAACATACCAAGAATTTAAAGTACCTGTATCTCCACTCTCTAAATCGGCATAAGCCAATGTCCAATTTCCATTAGAGTCCTCTCCATTAAAGCCGGATAAGCTTTCTATGGCTTTATAGGCTTCATTTCCTGAAGTACTGTTGCAATCCAAAGCGGTAGCGTCATCATCAAACTTAACCACTAAACTCCCTACGCTACAGTATAAAGGTGTTATTAAATTAATAGCTTCATTACTTGGGCTTATTAGGGCAAGCTGTAAATCTCCTTTGTAGCTGTGTGTAATATTTACGCCAACATTAATATCTGTTATAGTTGTAGATTCACTCACATTAAGACTGGTGTATTCAAAAGCTGTGGCATTATCTGGAATACTTGCGTTTGGCGATGCGCTATATTGGTTACAAGTTGTGGTAACTGTATATCCAATCGCAAAATCTTCATTATTTATTGCAAAAAAGATGTTGCCATCTGCTTCAATCATTATTCTACATTTTGCGGCTGTAATGTTTGGTACTGTAATATCTTCCGATCCATCGTTATCTACACTAGATGCTAGTGTTGTGGGATAAGTTAGTCCGCCATCGGTAGATAACAAAATATTTACTTTAGCTGTATTAATGCCATTAGCAGTGGTTCCTGCTACATCCCAAGTGATGTTCTCTGTAGCGCCTTGCGCCCAGCTTAAACCAGATGTGTTTTGAGATGTTACGGCAAACGGACCGGCTGCTGCCGTGGTAGTTACCATCATATCGGCCGAAGCTGTTCTTCCAAAGGTTTCATTATCCCTTACGGTAAGTTTAAAGTTGATATTGCGTGCCACCGATGGTAGTTTTTCCCAAGTTGTAGAACCGTTAAAATAAGCTAAATCTTGTAACGCAGGAATATATCTTGTTGGGTTAGTTGTGCCTTGATAAGAGCGTACTAATGGTCCGGTAGTGTTGGTTTCAGAAGGTAAACCAGAGCTGCCTAAATCGTATTGTTCCCAAGTGTAAGTATGCGATGTTGTGCCATCATTATCTGTCGATGATCCTGAAAGTTTATACGGTGTAGAGATTGGTATGGTATAATTAGTTCCATCTACTAAAGCTTCTGGTGCTGCATTGCCACTTGCTGTTTGAACACCGCAGGATGCACCATTAGGAGTGTTTAAATAACTCCAAATAAGTTGTAAGCTGTTTTGGTGAAAATAGTCGTTACTATTAGCTTGTATATTGTCTGGACTGCAAAGTCCTGCGTATGCCATTATGGTTGTTCCGCTTCCTGGTTCGTATGCGCTGGTAGATGTTCTGTTAGCGCCAGCACAGTTACTTTGATTACTATTAAAAGTGTGTGGGGCTCCAAATTGGTGGCCTAATTCGTGAGCAACATAATCAATATCGTACGCATCGCCAACAGGAGAAGACGAGCCTGTAACACCTCTTGCTTTTGATGTTGTACGGCATACAGATCCTAACTCTGCTAAACCTCCTGCTCCAGTGCTGAATGTATGCCCAATATCGTAATTACCGTTTCCAATAATATTATCGATTTGAGTTTGGCTTTCGTTTATTAATAGATCGTCATCATCATTAGTGAAAGAATCGGAACCTATAAAAATAACATCCATATTGTTTGCTACAAATTGCATACTTATAGATAATTCTCTTTCGTAAACCGCGTTAACTCTTGTCATAGTAACAATCATGGCATTCATGACTGCATTTTTTTTGTCGGTTGTAGTGGCAGAGGCATTTAGACCTGCAGCCATCCAATGAAATTCAGAATATTCAATAGTGCTTGCAATAGCTATTCTGTAGGTTCTAATAAATCCATCATTTAAAGCTGCAGTGGTTGCTTTGATTCCTGCTGTTTTTTCTGAAACTTCTTTACCAATAAAACCACAAGAAAAAGGATCGTCTAACTGGGGCAAATCACTTTTACTGTATACCAAATAGTTGTTTTGGCCGTAGCTTATTGGGTCTATAAATTGTGTTCCTTGATTAGCAGAGATAAGCATGGTGTGCAAGCCTTGTGGTGTTATACTAAATCGAATGGTGTTTTCTGGATTATCTATACTTTTTCCAATATAACTTCTAGAATCGGGCATTTTTGCCTGGAGATCTGGGTGTAAAATAGATGCTTCTCGTATTGTAAATTGTTCGAAACTTCCGCTAGAAACAGGAAAGCTTAAAACAACACTGGTTGTTGTTTTATCTTCTCGTTTTGGTGCGTTTTTTAAATAAGCTTTTAACCCTTCAATATTTAGACTATACTCTAATGACTTGGCAGGATTTGATTTTCGTACTAGGTTTTTAGAATTAGCAGCTTTGTTTTGAGACGTTTGTCCCCATAAATCTCGTCCGTTTTGGCTATTTCCAAAATTAGCAAAGAAAAAAACTAGTAATAAAAAAAGCGTCGATTTAGGGTGTAAATGTTTCATTCTTATAATTTTAAAAAAAGCATAGACAATAAAAATAGGTTGTTAAGTTAGGAATAACAAAAAAATCTTTGAAGGAGGTTAAAATAATCACGTTTATTGCGGTAAACCTTACCTTTCAACCCGTTTTTTAATCGAGTAACTTTCGTTTCTATTTTAAATAGTCGCTTTCTTTAATGGTTTAATACAGACTTAATAAGTAAATTTGTGCAAAATTGATACGTTGAAGTTAAGTAATTCTGCAAATGCTATAGAAAACCGCGATACCATTGTAACCATTGGTACCTTCGATGGTGTACATATTGGGCATCAAAAAATAGTTAAACGGTTAATTAATCAAGGAAATTTACAAGGGTTAAAATCTGTGGTTCTTACTTTTTTTCCGCATCCACGTATGGTATTGCAAAAAGATTCTAATATAAAACTGATAAATACAATCGATGAGCGCCATGATATTTTGGAGGCTTTGGGTTTAGATTATTTGTTGGTTAAAAAATTCACAATCGATTTTTCTCGCCTTTCGGCAGAAGATTTTGTAAAACAAATATTAGTGGATAAGCTGCGTGCAAAAAAAGTAATTATTGGTTACGACCATCGTTTTGGTAGAAATAGAAATGCAGATATTAACGATTTAAAAAAATTTGGTGAGCGTTTTGGATTTGAGGTTGAAGAAATTTCGGCTCAAGACATTGATGATGTTTCGGTAAGTTCTACAAAAATTAGAAGTGCTTTAATGGATGGAGATATTGCCAAAGCAAACAGTTATTTAGGTTATCAATTTATGCTTAACGGCAGTGTTGTAAGAGGTAAAGGTTTAGGTAAACAACTCGATTACCCAACAGCAAATATTAAAATTAATGAAGATTATAAATTGATACCAAAACAAGGTGCATACATTGTAAAATCTTTAATTAATGAGCGGCTGGTTTACGGCATGATGAATATTGGTATGAATCCAACCGTTAATGGAAGCAAACAAACTATAGAAGTTCATTTTCTAGATTTTGATAAAGATATTTATAACGAAAACCTTCAAATTAATTTGTTACAGCGCATTCGTGATGAAGAAAAATTTGAATCGGTTGAGGTTTTAAAAGCACAACTCTCAAAAGATAAAATTTTTACGCAAGATTATATCCAAAAGCTGAATGATTAATAAGTGGTTGTTTAAACATATTGATAACTCGGCACTTATTGTATTCCGTATTATTTTTGGGTTGTTATGTTTTTTAGAATCGGTTGGTGCAATATTTACAGGTTGGGTTACTAAAACGTTGGTAGAACCAAAATTCACGTTTTCGTTTATAGGTTTCGAGTGGTTGCAACCCCTTCCCGGAAACGGCATGTATTTTTATTATGCTATTATGGGAGCCTTTGCTTTAGGTGTTATGTTGGGTTATAAATACCGTTTTAGCATTATCGGGTTTACCTTATTGTGGGCGGCCACATATTTAATGCAAAAATCGTCTTACAATAACCATTATTATTTACTTATGTTGCTTAGTAGTATTATGGTTTTTATGCCAGCAAATACTTATGCCTCTATAGATGCGCACCAAAATAGTAGTATTAAAAGTTTCTCAATGCCCCAGTGGTGTAAATGGGTTTTTGTTTTGCAATTACTTATAGTTTATACTTACGCATCGGTAGCTAAGTTTTATCCCGATTGGATTGATACTACGGTTATTGAACTTTTAATGAAAGGGAAAAAAAACTATGTTTTAGTTGGCGAAATACTTCAGCAAAAAGTAGTGCATTATTTTCTAGCTTATGGTGGTATTTTGTTCGATGGATTAATAATTCCATTGTTGCTTTACAAACCAACGCGAAAGTATATGTTTTTTATTTCCATGTTCTTTCATTTGTTTAACTCTATTGTTTTTCAAATTGGAATTTTTCCTTTTTTATCTTTAGCTTTTTCTCTTTTCTTTTTTGAAGCAGAAACGATTAGGAACATCTTTTTAAAACAGAAACCTTTATATAGAGAAGGCGCTGTAATACTTCCGAGTAAAAAAACGGTTTTACTGGCTTTGTTTTCAGTATATTTTATAATTCAAATCGCATTGCCACTGCGTCATCATTTTATAGAAGATAATGTGTTGTGGACAGAAGAAGGTCATCGATTATCTTGGCGGATGATGTTAAGAGTTAAGCACGGCAGTACATCGTATACCGTAGAAAACAAAAAAACAGGAAATCGAGCGGTTATTAATTTAAACCATTATTTAACGGCAAAACAAAAACGTTCTGCAAGTACAAAGCCAGACGTTATGTGGCAATTTGCACAGCGCTTAAAGCAAGAATATCAAGCCAAAGGCGAGGATATTGCCGTTTATGTAAATTCTAAAGTAAGTATTAACGGTAGAAAGTATAAGCTTTTCACAGATAGAAAAGTAGATTTAGCGAGCATAGAGTGGCGAGCACTTGCGCATAGCGATTGGATTTTAACATCCGATTTAGAGGCTAAGTAAGTGGCACTGTTTACTTTTAATTGTTGCGAATCTATCATTGAAACTAATTAGCGAAATTCGTTGCTGCTAACGGCTTAAAATAATTACCAATTCCCTAAATTTGTTGCTTAAATTTTCAACACATGTTACAAGTACCTTTTATTAGAGAAAACAAAGATTTGGTTATTAGTCGATTGGAAAAAAGAAACATCGATGCTACCAGCATGATTAATGACGTTATTGCGCTAGATGAAGATCGTAAACGCATCCAAACGGAATTAGACAACACGCTAGCCGAATCCAATGCGCTTTCTAAAGAAATTGGAAACTTGTATAAATCTGGCCAGGCTCAAAAAGCAAATGTTTTAAAAGAAAAAACAAGCCAGTTAAAAGAGAGTTCTAAAGAACTTAGTGATACATTAAATACTACAGTCGAATCTCTAGCGCAATTATTGTATAAAATTCCGAATGTGCCAAATGAAACGGTACCTAAAGGAAGTACTGAAGATGATAACGAAGAGATTTTTAAAGAAGGTGATATTCCTGTACTGCATGCTGGAGCATTACCACATTGGGAGCTTGCTAAAAAATACGATATTATCGATTTTGAGCTTGGAAATAAAATTACAGGTGCAGGATTTCCAGTGTACAAAGGTAAAGGAGCTCGATTGCAACGTGCTTTAATTGCTTACTTTTTAGATAAAAATGTGGCGGCTGGATATACCGAATACCAATTACCGCTTTTAGTGAATGAAGCGTCTGGTTTTGGTACAGGACAATTGCCTGATAAAGAAGGGCAAATGTACCATGTTGGAGAAGATAACTTGTACCTTATTCCAACAGCTGAGGTGCCAGGAACTAATATTTTTAGAGATACTATTCTTGATGAAAGTGAATTACCTGTAGGGATTACAGGGTATACACCTTGCTTTAGACGTGAAGCTGGAAGTTATGGTGCACATGTGCGTGGGTTAAATAGACTACACCAGTTTGATAAAGTTGAAATTTTACGTGTAGAACACCCAGCAAACTCTTACAAGGCTTTAGATAGCATGGTAGAGCATGTTAAAGGTATTCTGCAAGAGTTGAAATTACCTTATAGAATTTTAAGACTTTGTGGTGGTGATTTAGGTTTTACGTCAGCGTTAACTTTCGATTTTGAATTATTTTCTACAGCGCAAGATCGTTGGTTAGAAATTTCTTCTGTATCTAATTTTGAAACTTTTCAAGCTAACCGATTAAAACTTCGATTTAAAAATGCTGAAGGCAAAAATGAATTAGCGCATACGTTAAACGGAAGTTCATTAGCATTACCAAGAGTACTTGCAGGAATATTAGAAAACTACCAAACGGAAGATGGTATTGTTATTCCAGAAGTGCTTCAATCTTATACCGGTTTCAAAATAATTGATTAACAGGTGTTTATATTTTAAATTGTAGTTAATTCTTACTTTTTATACTCATTTTATCGATGAAATACATGAAATAATAGTTTTTGTGTAGATATTCTATGGTTTTCTTTGCTTTTTCAAAAATAATTTTGACTTTAGCGTAACCAATCTACCAAACCCTATTTAACCATGAAAAATTTTAAGCGCATTTTATTACTTGCTATGCTCGCCTTTATTGCGAGTCAAGTTTTATTTTCAGATTTCGAAATAGTAAAAACAGAAAATAAAGTAGTAGCAATAGTAAACGAATAGATTTTATTAATTAAAATCGTAAAATTAATCACACCAAACAGCATGCAGATCGTGTTGAACTTGTCCCCAATTAAATATGATCTAGTTTTTGACTTGACAAAACGTTAATATAGAACTTTATTTTTGGTTGGTTATGCCCGAATTTTATTCGGGCATTTTTATTAGATCTATTTAAATAGCCTTTGTGTATAGGGTGTTGGTTGTCTGTATGGTTTTTGTATAGGTCTGTTTTTTTGAAAAACACAAGCATTATAAATTCTAATTTTATAATATAGCCAGACCATTGTTTTTTAAACAAAAAAACCAACAACTTAAACTAAGCTATTATCATATCTAAAAACCTCATATTAGGGCTCATTCTTTCTTGTTTTTTAATAACTAAATTACATGCTCAACTTGGATTTTGCAATGGAAACTCAGGCGATCCTATTTTTACAGAATCTTTTGGTTCTGGAATATCAAATAATGCTTTACCCTCTGGAGTAACAACATATTCTTATTCTAATGGATTTCCTAGTGATGGTTTTTACACCGTATCTAATGGTACTTTCGGTAATGGTTTTGATTGGCACCAAATAGAAGATCACACAGATTCTGATTTTAACGGTAAATGTTTAATTGTAAATGCAGCCACGGCTCCTGGCGAGTTTTATAAAACCACTATTACTGGGCTATGTGAAAATACCACATACGAGTTTTCGGCATGGTTAATAAATTTAGTAAGAGCTAATAGTTTTTGTTCAACACAAGCAGGAGGAACAATCCCGATTAATGTAAGTTTTGAAATTTGGGATGCCACCGATGCTAATTTACTAGCTAGTGGTATTACAGGTGGAATTACTGAAACCTCTAGCCCAAATTGGGAAAAGTACGGTTTAGTTTTTGAAACGCTTGCATCTCAAAATACGGTAATATTAAAAATGATAAATAATGGTGTTGGTGGCTGTGGTAATGATTTAGCTATTGATGATATTGAATTTAAATCTTGTGGAGATTATGTTACAACTACAGAAACATCAAATAGTAGTACGGTAAGTTTATGCAGTACCGAAACGCCATATAACACAACATTAACGGCTACGCCAGATTTTTCGGTTTATAGTGCTCATTTTTATCAGTGGCAAGTAAGCTTGGATGGTGTAATTTGGAATGATATTGTTGGGGAAACAAATGCGTCGATTTCTGTATCAATTTCAACAACGAGTTATTATCGAACAAAAATTGCACAAGTGGCAATTAATTTAAGTAATCCTCAATGCGTATCATTTTCTACAGAATATAAAGCAGAAGTTGCTGTTCTACCAGCAATGCCAACTATTTCATGCTGGCAAACAGCAACAATAAATAATACCACATGCGCTTGGGATGTTACAGGAACGCAACCTGTACAGCCAAGTTTAGAGTGTTGGCAGAGTGCTACTTTTAATACAGCAACTTGTTCATGGGATATAACAGGGTCACAGGCTATAGCGCCAACAACAGCTTGTTATGAAATTGCTACATTTAATAATACCACATGCGCTTGGGATGTTACAGGAACGCAACCTGCACAGCCAAGTTTAGAGTGTTGGCAGAGTGCTACTTTTAATACGGCAACTTGTTTATGGGATATAACAGGGTCACAGGCTATAGCGCCAACAACAGCTTGTTATGAAATTGCTACATTTAATAATACAACATGTGTTTGGGATGTTACAGGAACACAACCTGCGCAGCCAAGTTTAGAGTGTTGGCAGAGTGCTATTTTTAATACGGCAACTTGTTCATGGGATATAACAGGGTCACGGGCTATAGCGCCAACAACAGCTTGTTATGAAATTGCTACATTTAATAATACAACATGTGTTTGGGATGTTACAGGAACACAACCTGCACAGCCAAGTTTAGAGTGTTGGCAGAGTGCTATTTTTAATACGTCAACTTGTTCATGGGATATAACAGGATCACAGGCCTTAGCGTCAACAACAGCTTGTTATGAAATTGCTACATTCAATAATACAACATGTGCTTGGGATGTAACGGGAACACAACCTGCAGAACCTAGTTTAGAGTGTTGGGAAACCACAACATTTAATACCACAACTTGTAATTGGGATATTTTGGGAGTGCAACCAGGATTTACTTTCGAAGATGATTTGGTGCTGTGTGAGTTTCAAACTTTAGTTTTAAATCCAGAAACCACTATTGTAGACCCTTTATATCTTTGGAGTACTGGTGAAACTACGGAAACGATAAGTATTGATACTTCAGGCCGTTTTTCTGTTGAAATTACGGGAAGTGTTTGTAATTATGAAACTAGAGTTTTTAATGTTTCCGTTGAAGAAACGCCTGTTATTGAGTCCATAATATCAAATGGAAATGATATTATTATTTCAACCTTAAATACGGGTAACTTTCTATATTCTATTGATGGTAATATTTTTCAGCCAAGTTCTAGTTTTTATAATATTGAAGGCGGGCTCTACACTATTTATATTAAACCTCAGGACTGTTCAGGTATGGCTACTCAGGAGTATCTTCATTTTTATATTCCTAAATTTTTTACGCCTAATAATGATGGATATAATGATAGCTTTAAATTATCGGGTATTGAGCAGTATGGTGAATCAGAAGTATCTATTTTTGATCGGTATGGTAAATTATTAAAATTCACAAGAAATGGCTCTTTTGAATGGGACGGTACTTTTAATAGCAACGAATTATCTACGGGAGATTATTGGTACATAATTATTATAGATGGACAAAAATTGTCAGGCCATTTCTCTTTAAAGCGATGACAAAAAAAATCCTCAACACCAAAAAGGTATTGAGGACTTTTATTTCGAGTTGTTTAAAACTACATTTTTATAAGCTTTTTGGAAGCTAATGTTTTATTTCCTTCTTGTATTCTAATAAAATAAACCCCTGAATTCAATTGATTTAATCCATCAAGAGTAATTCTATTTTGTGAATTAAATGCAGATTCCTGCTTTATCGTTCTACCTTGTAAATCGAATAAACTTATTGTTAGTTCTGCATAATTATATGCAGATGGTAATTTAACCACAACGTTGTCTTTTATTGGGTTAGGATATATAGAAATACTTTCTAAAGCAATATCTGTGGCAGATAAGGTGTTGTCCTCTAAGTTAATAGTGTAATCTTCAACTTCCGAAGAGTTTTCATCGTTATTAACTATTCCGCAAGGTTCATTTCCTCCATAAGGTGTATAATATTGCATCATTGCAACACGCATTCTTGCTGTTCCTATAGTAATATTTGAAGGTACTGTAAATTGAAACGAACGTGTTGTTTGGTCATAAGGAGATAAATCTGTTCCTGCTACAGTTCCTGCAACGAATTCGTCAGTATCTGCAAAATCGCCATCTCCATTATAATCTATCCATACACCAAACCCGGCGGTTTTCCAACTGTCTCCAGGAATAGACTTATCAATATTTATGGTGTATGTTTCAGAAGCGGTTAATGTTGTCGAATATGCTGTAAAATCGGTATATGTAGATCCGTTAGAACTATTATTTATAGATTCAAGTTCTACTCTTGTAATATGGTGATTATCGCTATTTACAATACCAAAAGTATCACAGTAATCAATGTCTGTTGTAGTGAAAGTTTCCGTTGCACTATAGGCAGATTCAGAAGCGCCACAATCACTACTAATTTCTAACTCATAATTAGTTAATAAGCTTAAACCGGTTAATGTTATAGCGTTATTAATGGTGTTTATGGTGGTCCAAGCGCCTGCTTCTTCACGATATCTTACATTAAAGCTTACATCCTCAATGTTATCCCAAGTTACATTTGCAAAATTAGAACCTGAAATTATAGATATGTTAGTTGGTATAGATAAAGTATTAACAGTTACATTTTGTGTTGTAGTGTCGCTATTTGTACCATCATTAAAAAGCCATGTAATTACTCCAGATTCTCCTGAAGAATAGGTAAGCGGGTCTGTTGTAGTTGCTGTAATTTCAACACAAGCATTATTAATTAAGGTTGGTGCTGTAACGGTTACTTCACAGTTACTAACAACATCTTCTAGAGTAGGTGTTGTAAACGGGTTAGGACTAGCATTAGCGTTTACGGTAACCATAGCGCTACATCTACTTTCGTTACCATCGTTATCGGTAGCAGTTAACCAAACCGTTTGCGTTGTGCCAACGTGAGAACAGTCGAAAGTGTCTTTGTCTAGAGTGATGGAAGCTAATCCAGCAGTTCCTCCAGTAGAGCCATTATCAATATCACTTGCTAATAAATTACCGTTTCCATCAGCATCTAAAGTTAAAATGAAATCTTGACAACTAGCAACAGGTGGATTTGTAACCTGTGTACCTAAATAATTAATTTTTATTATGGTTCCGCCGTTTTCAATAGAAACATTACTTTCTGATGAAGGTCCAGATGTACCACCACTGTTATCGGTAATAGCATAAATTGTTAAACCATCTGGTGAGATCGCAATATCTCTATAACGATCGTTAGACGAATGAAATTCTTCATAAGTATCATCAACAATATCACTACCATCGGCAGTTAGTTTAGCTCTGTAAATAGTTCCTTTTTTTAATGAAGGAATAAGTAAGGAACGTCCCCAACCAGGTATATTATTAGTTTCATGAATATCGATTCCAGAAGGAGCAATTGTTGGCCAAGTAAACCATCCGCCAGCAGGATCTGTTGCAATTGTGCTTCCATAAGTTCCAATTGGTGGTTCAAAATTAGCAGGGACATCATTAGCCGTTGGATACGATTCGTATTCTGTGGCTGTTTCTGCTCCACTTGGGCAGTTGTGATCACTAAAGCTGCCTGCGTTGCAAGATCCTCCTAGAGACGACCAATTACAGTATGTGTAGGCTAAATTATCGTAATAACCAGCAATTTCTGGCCAACCATAATTTTGAGCCGATTTAATAACGTTTATTTCATCGTCTACTTTTGCCCCGTGCTCAGAAGCGTAAAGTGTGCCGTCTTTTGCAAAAATAATACCTTGTGCATTTCTATGTCCGTAAGTGTTAACGTGACTTTGCACACCGTTTAGAATAGGGTTATCCGATGGAATTGTACCGTCTAGGTTTAGTCTTAGTGTTTTCCCTGGGTAATTGTCGTAATCTGTTGGGGAAGTCGGTAATACTTGAGATAATACTGGGTTACAAGAATAATCGAACTGGTTTGCACCTTGATCACCAATAGTGTAATATAGTTTGTAATCTGGACCAATTATTAAACGTCCAGAGTTGTGGTCACCACTAGCCGGTAAGCCTTCAAGTAGAGTTCCATTTGCATCTAAAGACGTATCTTCTGTTAATACGCCTGTGCTATGGTTGTAAACCAATCTAACAAATCTAAGTTTAAGTCCAGAGTTTTCGTAAGAGTAAGCTGCGTAAACGTAGTTGTTAGTTGTAGTAGCTATATTGGCGTACAAGTCGGGATGGATTGCCATACCCATTAATCCGCCTTGTTTAGAGTTAGCGACTTTACTGCTTAAATCTATTAAAGTTTCAATAGCGCCACCTGTTGTACTAATACGTACAATTTTTTCGCCAACGCGCTCGGTGAGCCAAAGTTTATCATCGGGACCATAGGTTATTTCCCATGGAAAGTCAAAAGCAAAATCGGCAGTTAATGTTGTGGTTTCCCAGTCGGAACCTGCTGTTGTTGCTGTAGATAAAGGGGTCATGTTACCTTGAGAAAAGGCCACACTAAAGCCTGCCAAAAAAAGACCAAGTAATTTTTTTTTCATATTAGTTTAGGGTAATAAAAATTGATTAGCTATTAATTAATGATCATCTTCTTAGTTATTGTTGAATGATCGGTTTCAATCGTAAATATATAAATACCTAAAGCTAAATTAGCCGGAAGTGTAATATTTTTATCAGATGAATTAATAACCTCGTTCAATACACTTTGCCCTAATATGTTATTTCCAGTAATTTTTTCTATTGAAGCGTTGTTTGGATTTGTAATATGTAACGCTGTGTTATCATAATATACGCCAACAGCATTTTGAGCGATTTCATTATCCGAAACACTTAGTGTATTTACTTGTTTGGCAAATACAATTTCAAATCTATTAGCAGTAATGCCTTGTTCAACCGAAGTTGTATAGGTAGGGTTTTCTAATAAATCATGATAGGTTTCCGTTAAATTATCTTTTAAATATAATTCAAAACCTTCTGTAGGATATTTTAATTCGGCTAAACTAATAACAATCTCTCCTGCTGTTTTTGTTTTTACAGAAAGAGGTAAAGTTGTTGTTTCGGCAGGTTGATCTATACCTTGAATAACATAACTGTTTTCTCCAATCATCCAGAACATATCTTCTGCGCCTTCTTCAATTAAAGATGCATCATAACCTCTGTCAAGTTCTATAGAGGCATTTTCGTCTATAGTTGTTAGTAACTGACGCACATATCCGTTAGGCGAGTTATAGTTTACACGGAACTTGGTACGTAAATCTTCTAAGCTAGTATCTGTTGTAGCAACAGTAGATTTTTGAGCTGTTCCTCTTACAAATAAAGAGTTAGAACTACTCGCTTCGGTCATGAAAACACGTTGGCCGTTATTAAAGGTTACATCTCCATTAGAATTTGCTTTAACATAGAACCCTTGGCCTACAGGAACAAATTGAGCAGGGATTTTAGTTGCTGTACCATTTACTTGATCAACACCAACAGAAGCTACTGCAGGAGCTCCTCCAGATAAATTATAAGTGGCATACCCACCTTGATATTCTTTTAATATATGAGAACCTCCTCCATAATGTTCCCAAAAGTATAGAGCCCCATCTAAATGTGTGTTATCTGCTATAAATTGATTAGCGTCAATGGCCGATGGGTATGGGTTTCCTACTAAAGAGGCATTACCTGCATTAATAGGAAGTTCTATAATTCCGTTGTTTGGTTTTCCTTCAAACACGTAGTTTTTATCTGTTGCAATAGAACCCGTTCCTGGGCCCTTCATCGTGTAGCCTTCCCCAACTTTTAAAACACCGGTACTTTTTATTTGTTGCCAAGCGTAATAGTTAGAAAACAAGTTGTCTTCAAATTTCCAAATCCAGTAGTTTGCAATTTCTATTGGGCTAGATGTATTGTCTCCATCGTATCCACCAACAAATGATATAGCAGCAGGGTTATCTGGATCTTCACCATCTTTTAAAACACTTGCTACGGTGTACGTTTCGTCTCCATCTACAGCTGTGTTTGGATTTACAGAATGTACCGGAGAAGACCAGTAATTGTATGTGTATAGGTTTTCGGTACCTTGTTGGTCTCTTTCTATAGTTCCGGTGGCAACCAAAACACTTTCTTTGGTTTGTACTAATTGCGATTCGCCTTCTAAGTCTATTTTTCCGGCTAGGTTTAAATACCAACTATTGTTTAATTCAACATCATCATTAATTTCTAGTTCTATACCAGTATCTACAATTAAGCCTGAAGTTCCGTGATCTACAGATGTGGAAAGGCTATGTTTAACATGTACAATAGACCAAGGTTTATTGTTTATTTCGTCTGCAATATCCCAAACATCGCCATGTAACCATGTTGCTTTTGCCGACCAATTTCCTGTGGCTACAGTTTCGTATGGTAATGGTGCTGTTTGAAAGTATATGTTATGTATATTATACATTCTAGCTCCCGTACCAATATCAATTGTTGGAGTTGTTTCATCATCTACAATATCATCTTTAATGGTATCCATTTTAAAATACCTAATTAAAGATGTTCCAAAAGTATTTGCGGCGTCAATATCTAAAGGTATTATAGCTCCTTGGTTAAAGGTGCTACTTAACTCTTGATAAACCATTCTTTGTAGTTCTAATTCAGTTAATGCTTCATTAAAAACACGAACCTCGTCCATTTCCCCTTCAAAATATCTAGGATCGATTGCAGAAGCTTTACCCATTGTAAAAGGAGTGGTGTCGGCTTGTAAACCGCCAGAAATATTCGAGTTTTTTTGCTCTTCGCCATTTACATAAGTTTTAAACTTACCCGATACGCTATTATAAGTGGCTGCTATATGAACCCAAATACCTGTTGGTAACGTTGCTGGGCCTACGAGTTGATAGCTATTGGCAATAACTCTTAATTTATTGGTGCTATTAATTTGTAAGTTGAAATTATCTTGCCCAATAATAAAGCGATTGCCAGAAGAGCCTGGTTCAAGTTTTACCCAGGCCATTAAAGTTGCATTGGAAAGCGATCCAAGAATAGAAATATCCTCTACATAATCATTTCTACCATCGAAGAAAAGCGTATAGCTACCATCTAAATCTCTTGGAGATCCGTAAACTGTATTGTCTGTATCGAAAGCGTCTAGTATACCATCATTATCGGCATCTCCAGAACCATCGATAATACCATCGTTATCGGCATCTAAATGTGCATAAATTTGCGTTGTGTCTATATCACTACCGTTGGCAAAATTATTTGGATTATCTGCACTATCAACATCTCGAAAGTTAGGGATACCATCGCCATCATCATCAAGAGGTGTCGGGTATGTATTAGCTGTACCATGATCATCATCATCATTATCAAAATCGTTACCATCGGCAGGACTTAAAATACCATCGCCATCAAAGCCATCGTCTGGAATAGCAATGCCATTAATGTCGTATAACTGTATGTCTAGTCCATCACCATTTCCATCGCCATCAGCGTCAACATCTCCTCTGTTGTCGTATTCTACAGCGTCAAAAATACCATCGTTATCAGAGTCTAAATCTAAATAATCTGCTACACCATCTCCATCGGTATCATATTTTGGATCTGATAAATCGATAGGGATTCCTAAAGGTCCTGAAAATCCGGCATCCCCAGGGTTGTTACCTGCGGCATCTTGATGGTCATATAAGTCCAAAAGCCCATTGTTATTAATGTCTACCCAAGTATTTGCTCCAGTATCATTATTAACTGTAGCATCTTTATCGGTGTCTGGCAGTTGTAATTCTACAACGTTGGGTATGCCGTCGTCGTCGTTATCTAAATCTACAGCGTCTTCAACACCATCACTATCTAAATCACATAATGTTTGTTGTACAAAAATATCATCAAGAGCTAAATCATTTCCTGCTCCACCAAAAACTTCATTACTTAATCTAACCGTAAATTGTGTGTACGTTGTATTAAAAGTAGCACTTATCTCGGTCCAGTCTCCGGTTGTGTAATTTGTTGTTGGTTGAATTGGACCGGACGACTCTGAAGCAATTATTGCTCCAGAAGGATCTAAAACTTCAATTAGTACAGATGGGCGCCCTCTGCTTCCAATGTCTGGGGCATCTGCTCTATCTAAATTTATTGCAGAAAATCCATAAGTAATATCTACTCCTGCACTAACACCTACAATAGTTTTTTCGTAAAATACTCCTGGATTGTAATCGGCATTAAACATGGCCATTCTTCCATTAGTGTCATTAGGTGTGTGGTCTACTCCAGGATACCAATATACATCAGCCCAACTTGCAACTTCTCCAATAGGGGTTTGGTTTGTACCATCACCATTAGATGCTTTATAATATACAGCATATTCACCATCATTTAAATTTGGAGAACTGTTACATGATCCTGTACCTAGACCATCTTCCCAGCAATATGTAGCCCCGTCAATAGTACCTCTACTTGTACCTGTTTCAAAATCTTCGAATAAAAAGATAACGTCTGTTGTACTTGCAATAGAATTATTTATGCAAGATACTTGTTCGTAGAGATCAGGTAATCCATCATTATCATCATCTAAGTCGATATTGTTAGGTATACCATCTCCATCGGTATCAGGAAATGTTTGTTCTCCATAGCCCTGTATAGTAAAAACATATGGACTATCTCCGGTGTCATCACTTAATATGGATACGGTTGCTGTTCTTTGCCCAATTATTGGAGCTGTTGGACTAAAACTAACTACAAAGTTTGTTGTGTTACCAGTGGCTATAACTGATGTAGATGGTTGTGTAGTTACTGTAAAGTCTGGACTTCCCGAAATACTAACAGTTGGTGTGCCTATTAAATTTAAATCTATACCTCCATTATTACTAATCGAAAACGTTTTGGTTTGTGGTATGTCGCTATAAATATCATAAACTCCAAAATCTGTATTGTTAGTTAGAGTAGGGGTTGTTGATCCATTAGCTATATTATTACCATTACCAGAAACACCTATATCTGCAGCACTAGCAGGGTCTATACCTATATTAACTAAATAATCTTCATATTCTGCTGGCCATTCTGAGCTAGTACCGCATGATGAAGGTGGTGTCCATGCTCTAATACCAACGCGCATAGCGGTTAAGCCCGTTAAAGCTGTTGCTGGTATAGTTATATTTTGTGTTGGGTATGTAGGTTGCTCTCGAGCACTAGAAACATATAAATTCTCACCAGCGTCACTAAAATCCCCATCATGATTAAAATCAATAAATACTGCCCAAAAAATTTGGTTTCTTATCCAATTAGCGTGACCACCAGATTCAATGGTTGTAGGGTATGATGCTCCTTTATAAAGTTCTAAAGCAGAGTATAAACTTGTATTATCAGAATAGCCTCCATCATTTAAAGAGCTATGATTTAAAACAAAGTTTTCGCCTGGTAAATTTACGTTTGTAAGGAATATAGAATTATTACTGCCATCTGTTGATGATGTTGTAGGTTGGCATTTGTCTAAACTGACATTAATGTTTACCGTACCTTCATCAAAATCCCCATTGGCATCATAAATTCTATATGTGAAACTATCGTTTCCTAAAAAACCTACGTTTGGAATATATTCAAAGATACCGTCGGTAGTTGTTTCGGTTACCGTTCCATTTAAAGTATTTGTTAGTAAATCAAAATCATCACCATCACTTCCATCATTGCCAATAATATCATTTACTTCTACGTTAATTTGGTTAGCTGTTCCAGATGTGCTATTCATTACAACGGAAAGACTGTCGTCCGTAGCTAAAGGGTCTGTATATGTTGCTCCAGTGATGTTTAGTGTATAATCTTCAACATCTCCTCGATAGGTTTTTGTAAAATTACAACCATCGCTTGATAATGCTCCTGCATTTCCAGAGCAAGCAGAACAATATGCTGCTTGAATTCTTAATTTAGCAGACCCAGTAGCTGCCAATGGAGATATTTCAAAACTACCCGAGATAGTATGCGTAACGTTGTTGTTTTGTGCAAAACTATTACTATAAACTTGGGTGTAATTACCATTGTTGTTATAATCAATCCAAATTCTAATTTGTACATCGCCCCAAGAAATACCTTGATTGTTACTATTAACGATTGAGAAGCTGTAAGAGCTACCTGCTGTTACCTCCGCCGATTGACCTGTGAAATTTGTATACCTAGTATTGGTATTGCTATTATTAATTCCGGTAGCAACATTGTCTCCATTAATAGTGACATTAGATATGTAATGTCCATTCCAATCTACTAAGTCATCACCTACAAGAGAAGTAATGTCATAGCTGCACTGCGCATCAATAAAATTAAAAGAGAATAAACACAAAGCAATTGCTATAATGTTTTTTAATACACTAAGTAGGTTAGAGTATAAATTTTTCATAGGGCACTATTTTATTAGCGAGGGAGCTGGTTGTTAGGGTGTGTGTTTTTTTTAAATCTGTATCCACAAAGTACACAGGTTGTTAGTGGTTTTTATTTAGTAAACTTACATTAAAAGAGAACTTAACTAATAAATTTTCGTTAGGGTGTAAATTTTCAATATTTAAAACAAAGCAAGAGTAGGTGATTTACGGTGTAAATTGCAATTAATTGGTTGTAGTAACAAAAATATCCGCTAAATGGTTATGGACTAACGGTAAAGCCTAGTTTTTTCTCGTTTCCTAGCTCATCGACAACGGTAATAATATGCTTACCAATTTTGGGGATTATTGCTATGTCGTGTATGTCTTTGGTTGTGCCTATAAACTGTTCGTCTATAGACCAATGGACATTTAGCTCTGGTCTAGAATGTGCAATTTTTAAGATTAATTCGTTGGTTTTACCATCAAAATCTTTTGGTAAGAAAATAGTATTGTTTTCTTTGGGATAAATAAAGGCGATAGAAACGGCATTTTCACCAAAGCAATCAGGCTTAAATTTGGGTAATGGTTTGTAAAAAGGATTTTTGGTTTTGTAATAATAACTCATTAGCGGAGGCAATACAAACCACGATTTATGAGTAATGTTGCTTACAGCCTCACAAGATGAATTAACTTGGTAGTTTTCATCTTTATCCAAATGAATTAAAACATGATAAGGGCAAGGTTCGGTTTTTAAACCAGAAAGTTGAATAAATTTTTGTTCGATATCCTTACAGTTTTGCGAAGCTCTGTGTCCGCTTTGTTTGCAAAGGCCTACTTCCTTCATTTCGTCGAAGGGTTTAGAAAACCACTCGCTATTTGGTAAGGCTTCAAAAACATCAAACATTATGGGTGCTGCCGCTTGTACACCAACTAAACCTGGGCGGCCTTCGCCATCGGCATTTCCAACCCAAACACCTACTACGTAATCTTTTGTAGAGCCTATGGCCCAAGCATCTCTAAAACCAAAACTGGTGCCTGTTTTCCATGCTACTTGCTTCGAATTATCGAAAAACTCCCAGCTCTCGTCGCTTTCAGGTCTATTAACGTCCTTTAAACTTTGGTAAGTAAGGTAAGTAGAAGCGGCATCGAATAATGTTTTTTCGGTTGTGGTTTTTCCGAAGTTAATGGTTTTTGAAGCTAAAAAGGTGGGGTCGCAAAATTCGTTTGAAAAATAAGTGCTCGAATTTTCAGAAAAATGATTTAATGTGGAAGATAGCGCGGCATAACTTTTACATAAATCCCAAAGATTACTTTCTGCACCACCAAGTATAAGCGATAAACCGTAATGGTTAGCATTGTATTTTAAGTCTTTTAGTTTTAGAAATTTTAAATATTGATAAAAACGATCTAAGCCAAATTCTTGTAGCATTCTTACTGCGGGAACGTTTAACGAACGTGATAATGCCCGACTTGCGGGTACGGCACCATCGTAAGTTTTATTGTAGTTTTCTGGGTTGTAGCTTCCGTATTGTGTGGGTACATCGGCTACTAATGTGTTGGGAAGCAAATCGCCAGCATCTAGCATAGCGGTGTAAAGAAAAGGTTTTAAAATACTGCCTGTACTTCGTGGTTTATCAATAATATCTACATCTTTTTGGTGTGCTTTATCGGTTGGAGTATTACCTACATAAGCGAGTACTTGTCTTGTTTTTACATCTAAAACCAAAACGGCTGCGTTGTAAATTTCATTTTGGCTTAGTTTATTGTAATGGTTTTTTACAAGGTAGTTAACGCGGTTTTGCAATTTAACATCAATAGTAGTTTGTACGCGTGCTCCTAGTTGCGTTTGTGCTACTTTTTGCAATAAGTGAGGTGCTTTTTGAGGTAGAGCATACGGTTTTTGTGGTAAGTCTTCGGCGACAGAAAGCTCATAAGTAAGCGTATCTATTTTAGAGTGTTCTAGAAGTTTTTTTAATAGTCGGTTTCGTTTTTTTAATAAGCGTTCTTGGTTTTTTCCTGGGTAAATTAAACTTGGCGCATTTGGCAATACGGCCAATGTTGCGCTTTCTGCCCATGATAGGTTATTAGAGTTTCTGTTAAAATACCGCCATGATGCCGCATCTAGACCTACTACATTTCCCCCGAAAGGGGCATTGCTAGCATAATAGGTTAATATGTGTTTTTTAGAGGTAGATAGTTCTAGGCGTGTAGCTTGTATAATTTCAATAATTTTTTCGAAATAGGTTCTATTTTTGCCTTTACGCGCTAAGCGAATTACTTGCTGTGTAATAGTGCTTCCGCCTCGTTTTATACCTCCAGATTTTAAGTTTTCTTTTAAAGCCTTAAAAATGGAAACGGGATTAAAACCGGGGTGTTTATAGAAATATTCGTCTTCAAATTCAACAATACAAGTTTTAAATTTATGGGGTATGGTATCGTTGTGCGGAAAGCGCCATTGACCATCTTTTGCAATTTGTGCGCCAAGCAATTCGTTATTAGAACTGGTAATTACGGTGGCCGTTGGGTCTTTAAATAGCGGGTTTGGTAAACAGAAATAATAGGCTACCAAAACGATTGCTGCTATTACCGATTTTATTTTATGTTGCTTTATGTAGTTTAACATGGTCATCACTTAAATTATATACTCTAAGCGTTATTGGTTTAGATGTAAATTTGCATAATTTTATGATGTTTTTTTTTATTGAAAACTATACTCACGTTCTACTTTGCAAATTTTTACATTATACCAAGCATACCATTTGTTTTTACCTTTTTGTTGAGCTTCTAAATGATCGGTTTGTGCTTTCCAGTTTTTTATGGCGTCTAGATTTTTCCAATAGCTTACGGTAATGCCAATATGGTTTCGTGCGCTGTCTATGCCTAAAAAGCCATCTTGCTTTTTTGCTAAGGCTTCCATTTTTTCGGCCATATCATTATAGTCTTCAGTATTTTTGTTCAAAGCCGATGTGAAAATAACTGAATAATAAGGTAAATGGTTCATTATAGCGGAATTTAGTAAATTGTAGTGCTTTTTTTTACTAATATAGCTATTCGTACTATTTAAACACGCATCACATAAAAAAGTTAGGGTATCAAAAAAGAACTTATCATATTATTTATGTTTTTTCTCGGTGCAAAATCTCAGGCGCAATTGGGGTTTTGCGGAGGTAACTCTGGCGATCCTATATTTACAGAAACCTTTGGAGTAGGCACAAGTAATGCTCCGTTACCAGCAGGAACAACAAGTTATACTTTTGCTAGTGGGCAGCCTAACGATGGGTTTTACACGTTGTCGAGTAGTACAAATTGGTTTGGTTGGCACAATATTGGCGACCATACACCAGGCGATACTAATGGCCGGAATTTAGTTATTAATGCCGATTATACTTCTGGTGAATTTTATAGAACAGCCATTAGCGGTTTGTGTGAAAACACCACGTATGAGTTCTCGGCTTGGATGATAAATTTATTACCAACCAACCATAGTTGCGGTGCAGGTATACCCATAAATGTGAAATTCGAAATTTGGGATAGCACAGATACTCAATTATTGGCGAGTGGAGATACCGGAGATATTTACGGAACTTCTAGCCCAAATTGGCAACAATATGCTTTAGTTTTTCAATCTAAACCTGGGCAAACTGCTATTATTCTCAAAATGCTTAATAATGGTGTTGGTGGCTGCGGAAACGATTTGGCTATAGACGATATTGTTTTTAAAACTTGCGGAGATACTATTATTATAGAAGATACTTTAAATGAAACTCATGTTGAGTTTTGTGAAGATAGTGCACCGTTTTCAACGGAGTTAATTGTAACGCCCGATTTTTCAATTTTCTCTAGTCATTTTTATCAGTGGCAAGTAAGTGTTGATGGTGTAAATTGGATAGATGTTGTTGGCGAAAATACCGATAGATATAGCACGCCACCGCTTTTTAGTACCACTTACTATAGGGTTAAAGTGGCAGAAGATGCTATTAATTTAACTAATGATTCTTGTAACTCTACTTCCGATATTTTTGAGATTCAAATTATTCCGCAACCCAATGCGCCAACTAGTAATGGCGATATTATGGTTTGCGAAAATGATACTACACCACTAAGTGTTAGCGTGCCCTTTGGTGTTATGGTTAATTGGTATAGCGCGGCAACCGGTGGTACATTACTAAAAGCAAATAGTACAACATTTAATACTACAGACAACGGAACGTATTATGCAGAAGCTGAAACCGATATAGGAAGTTGCATTTCTAGCACGCGAACAGCGGTAAGTATAAATTTTTATGAAATTCCGTATTTTGAAGATGAAACCCTGTTGTTTTGCGAAAGTGAAACTATAGATTTACATGCCGATACTGATATTGCAACGGCTACTTTTTTATGGAATACAGGTGCTACGCAAGAAGTTATAACTGTAGATCAGGCCGGGATTTATACCGTAAATATTACTAATGAAAGCTGTACGGTTACAAAAACGATAACGCTTTCGCGGATAGATTTACCAATAATAGAATCTGTGGAATCTGTTGGAAGAAGCCTAGTGATAGCAACTGCAAATATGGGCGATTTTTTATATTCTATTAATGGGAATATATTTCAGCCAAATCCTGTTTTTACAAATGTTGATGGTGGTAGTTATACCGTTTATGTGAAACACCAAAATTGTGATACTTTGGTAACGAGCTCATTTATTCACTTTTTTATTCCGCAGTTTTTTACACCAAATGGTGATGGCGTGCATGATGAATTTGATTTGAAAGGCATTGAGTTTTATCAAACATCACAAGTCTCTATTTTTAATAGATATGGTAAACTTTTAAAATTCTCGAAAAATGCCGCATTTTCATGGGATGGGTTATTTGCGGGAGAACTTTTAGAAACAGGCGATTACTGGTATGTTATTAGTATAAACGAACAGCAATTTACAGGACATTTTACTTTAAAGCGCTAAAAAAAGAGTGTTACTATTTTAACTCGAAGGTTTTTAGTTCAAGTTGTTCACCATCGAAAACACCATAGGTAAAATATTGAATCCAATCTCCAATGTTTAAATAACTAGAGTTGTTACTTAAATCAATATGCATTGGTAAGTGTCGGTGTCCAAAAATAAAGTAATCACGATGTTTGTCTTCTAATTTTCGTTTGGCATATTGTACAAGCCATTCATTTTCTTCGCCTAAAAATTTAGCATCGTCGTCGCCAGAAATAAGTTTATTTTTAACCGATAAATATTGGGCAATACCAACACCTATATCTGGATGTAGCCATCTAAATAGCCATTTAAAAACCGGATTGGTAAACACTTTTTTCATACGTTTATAACCTTTATCATGTGGGCCTAAACCATCACCATGCCCAATAAAAAAAGTTTTATTATTAAAAACAAATTCTTTTGGTTTATGGTAAACGGGAATGTTAAGTTCTTCTTCAAAATAGCCATCCATCCAAAGGTCGTGGTTACCCACAAAATAATGTATTGGTATTCCAGAGTCCGATATTTCGGCAAGCTTTCCTAAGGTTCTTGTAAAACCCTTTGGTACTACGGTTTTGTATTCAAACCAAAAGTCGAATAAATCGCCTATTAAAAATATTACAGCTGCATCATGTTTAATCTCGTCTAGCCAAGCCACAAATCTTTTTTCACGTGGGTAAGAAGCTTCTTTTGTGGGAGCTCCTAAATGGTTGTCTGAGGCGAAATATATTTTTTTTCCTTTTGGAATTTGCATGCTGTAAATATAACTTTTTTAGGCGGAAAAATGGTTCTTTGTATTTTGGTAATTCGCTTTTTAAAACTACTGAAGTGCAGATTGAGTGGCTTGTTTAAGCACTCGGCTTAAGTGGGAAATATAGTAAAATAACACCTACTATTGTTTAATCAAAAAGCGCTTTAAGTTCCGAAGCTTGGCTTGGTTTTATTTTCCCGGCTAGTAATAAGCTCAATTGCTTACGGCGAAGAGCAGCATCAAAACGGTCTTTTTCAAGTTCGGTTTCTGGTTTTACTTCAGGTACCGGAATTGGGCGGCCAGTTTCGTCTACAGCAACAAAAGTGTAAATGGCTTCATTGGCTTTGGCACGATCTCCAGATTCACGATCTTCTATCCAAACATCGATAAAAACTTCCATTGAGGTTTTAAAGGCACGAGATACCTTAGCTTCTACCGTTACTACGCTACCAAGTGGTACGGCACGGTTAAAAGCAACATGATTTACCGAGGCGGTAACCACAATACGGCGTGAGTGTCTACGAGCTGCAATACTGGCAGCGCGATCCATTCGGGCCAATAATTCGCCCCCAAATAAGTTGTTTAACGGGTTGGTTTCACTAGGTAAAACCAAATCTGTCATTACAGTTCTAGATTGTTCAGGTGTTTTTACTTGCATCAAAAAGAATTAGGTTTATGATGGGGCAAAGTTAGTAATAATGCTAGTAAAAGCGTGGTAGTTTTGTGAAAAGTACTAGTCTAGTTTTTTAACAAGTAACCAAGCGTCTTTATTATGTGATTTTTTAATGTTTCTTAAAGCTTTTCGAGCTTCTAAGCGTGTTTCAAAACTAGAATAAACTACTTGGTGTAAGCCGTATTTATTTGTTCCAATTTTACGTGCGTTGAAACCATCGGCTTTAAGTTGCGCCACGGTTTTATCACAATTTTCTTCTACTCTAAAGGCTCCTGCTACAATATGGAAGTTACCTGTTTGTTTGGTAACGTTTAGAGTTATTGCTGGTAGCGGATTTAGATTAAAAGTAGCTTGTTGTATTTTATTATCTAATTGCTTTTCTGCTTCTTGTTGCGCTAATTGATTATGCGTTTCAATTTGATTTACATAAAAATTAGAAGCCACAAAACCTCCAAGTGTTAAAGCAATTACAGCTATTGCTGCATATTTTAAATATGGTCTGCTTTGGCGTTTTTCTGAAGTAACAGTAATTGGTATTACTTTTTCAATGCGTTCAGCTTCTTGTTTGTAAAGCTCACGTGTAACTGCAGGCGATTCAAATTGAGATAATCCAAAAGCATCGGTTAAATAATTTAATTGGTACGATGGTTCGAATGTAATTTTACCTTCGCTATTAAAAACAATGTCGCCTATGTTTTTAAAGTTTACGGTTTCACCTTCGCTTAAATTTTCTTTTAAAGCTGTAACCAATTTTGCAATTTTTTTGTTAGCAACCTCGAAAGGTATTTTATCTACATCGGCAATGTAATGCGCCAATAAACCATCGTTTTTCTGAATTTGCTCATTAAAAGATAGAACTTTTTTAGGCGGAAAAAACGCGTTGGTAGTTTCGTTTATCGTTGCAGATATAGGTTGTGTTAAAAATGAGCCCAACTCAGGGATGGTAACACATTCATATCTATATAGTAAATCGCTTATGTAGGTATCTAATTGCATAGATACAAAGTTAGAAAATTATAGTTTTCGATAAAATTTATCTCGATGTTTTTATTAACAGATTAAAAATTCTTTTATTGTAGATTGAAATTAAGCCTTTTACGATGACAGAAAATGATTTGCTTTATGCTTTAGCCTTACAACATGTGCCAAATATTGGAGATATTACGGCCAAAAGGCTCATTTCTCATTGTGGTTCTGCTGAAGCGGTTTTAAAAGAAAAAAGACAAAATTTGCTCAAAATTGATGGTGTTGGCCAAGTTATTTTAGAAAGCTTGTTTAAGCCACATCATTTAAAGGAAGCTGAAAAAGAAATGCGTTTCATTGAAGAGAATAACATAGAAGTCTCTTATTTTGAAAATAGTGATTATCCAGAAAAGTTAAAGCATTGTATCGATGGGCCTATTTTATTATTTCAATCTGGGCATATTAATTTAAAAAAGGAACGCCTTATTAGTATTGTTGGTGCTAGAAAAATTACCACCAATGGTATCGCTTTTTGCGAAAAACTTGTTGAAACTCTTAAGCCATATAATCCCGTTATTATTTCGGGCTTTGCTTACGGAACCGATATTACTGCGCATAAAGCAGCTATAAAACATGGGTTACAAACCGTAGCATGTTTAGCACACGGTCTAGATCAAATTTATCCAAAAGTGCACAAAAAGTATATGGTGGATATGGAGAAAAACGGTGGTTTTTTTACCGATTTTTGGAGTACCGATAATTTTGATAGGAATAATTTTCTAAAGCGAAACCGTGTTATTGCAGGATTAAGTGAAGCAACTATTGTAATAGAGTCTGCTGAAAAGGGTGGGAGTTTAGTAACGGCAGATATTGCCAACTCTTATAATCGTGATGTGTTTGCTGTGCCTGGCCGCACTACCGATAGCCAAAGCGTGGGTTGTAATAATTTAATTAAGCAACAACGTGCGCATATGCTCACTACACCTTTAGATGTGCCATATATTTTAAATTGGCAATTGGAAGATGCTCAAAAACCCGTTATACAAAAACAGTTATTTGTGGAGCTAGACAGCACAGAAAGAGTGATTTATAATTATTTAAAAGAAAACGAAAAGCAGCAGTTAGATATTATAGCTATTAATTGTAATTTGCCTATTTTTAGAGTAGCTAGCATTTTATTAAACATGGAATTAAAAGGTGTTGTACGACCTTTACCTGGTAAATTGTTTGAAATTCTTTAAAAGAAAACACTTTTTTAATTACTCAGTTTAAACCTCAAAAAATTAAGACTTTTGGGTCAAATTATATTAATAAACTAAAATGCTTCAAGTCAATAATATTTCTTTTTCTTATCAAAAAACAGAGATTTTAAAAAACATTTCTTTTTCTGTAAAAGCCGGCGAACAGTTAGCCATTATCGGGGAGAGTGGCTCTGGAAAAAGCACGCTTTTAAAATTGCTTTATGGAGAATTCGATTTAAACTCAGGACGACTTTTTTGGCGAGATACTGAAATTCTTGGCCCAAAGTACAATCTTGTTGTGGGGTATGATTTCATGAAATATGTGGCTCAAGAATTCGATTTAATGCCCTTTACTACGGTTGCCGAAAATATAGGTGCTTTTTTATCTAATTTTTATCCCGAAGAAAAACAAGAACGTATTAAAGAACTGCTTGAAGTTGTAGAACTCACCGCCTTTTCAAAAGTAAAAGTAAAAACGTTAAGTGGTGGGCAAAAACAGCGCGTAGCATTAGCAAGAGCTTTGGCAAAGGAACCTGAAATTATGCTGTTAGATGAACCGTTTAGCCATATTGATAACTTTAAAAAACAATCTTTACGCCGTAACGTATTTAAATATCTAAAACTAAAAAATATTGCTTGTGTTGTTGCCACGCACGACAAAGAAGATGTGTTGGGTTTTGCAGATAGAATGCTAATTCTAAATAACAATGAAGTAGAAGTAGAAGGCACACCCGAAAACCTTTATAAGAATCCTAAAACACCTTTAATAGCCTCGTTTTTTGGAGAGTTTAATAGCATTGATAATAAAATAGTTTACGCCCACCAGCTCAAGGTTGTGGCAGATTCTAATTTAAAAGTTAGGGTTAAACAAGTATATTTTAAAGGTCATTATTATTTAATAGGGGCTGAATTTAATGAAGAATTGGTGTTTTTTGAACATAAAAATCCTCTTGGTATCGATGCTGAAGTTTGCCTTACAATAAATAAACTAGATTAAAACAAAAAAGAATGAAGATCATGGGGGCAATCTTCACTCTTTTTTTGTTGATAATAGGTTAAAATAAGAGGGCTTAGCAGGGTAGATTTGTACTCGATTTAACTTTCTTCTTCTCCAACGTTTTCACCTTGCGTGGTTACAGAGCCTGTGCTAGCATTACCATAAACTGGCTCTTCATGTCTTAATATATCTATAACTCTGGCAAAATTTGAGGCTGTCATGTATGGTGTCTCTTCTCGCTTTCCTTGAAAATTTGTAAAATAGAATTTACCGAGATCTATTTTTGGATCCCAAAGGGCTTGGTAGGTTTTTAGTTTCGTCCAACCTGTTGTTCCTTGTGCATAATGTGGCATAACTTTTAGTTTAATGGATTAATATTACTGTAAAATTAAATAACCTTAGCGTTTAAATAGCTAGGTGATTGCCCCATACTGAAAGGGTGATTTTCCTGATTTTTAAAGAAAAAGATAAAATGATGTTAATGATATAGCTATAACATGTTTCATTCTATTTCTTTATTTTTGAATATGTATAGCTTATAAAAGCTATTATTCACTTAGAAGAAACTTATAAATGAAAGCTATAAAAAATATTATTTTTGATTTGGGCGGTGTTATTTTGAATTTAAATGTTCCAAAAACTAGAGCTGAATTAGAATCTATTGGCATTAACAACATTGTAAATAAAACGGGACACCATTATGAATATTCGTTTTTTTATGATTTTGAAATAGGTAAGATTTCTGAAGAAGAGTTTCTGGATGCTTTGTTGCAATTATCGAGTAAAAACCCAAGTTATGACGCTATAAAAAAGGCTTGGAATGCTATGATTTTGGATATGCCAAAAGCACGAATTGCTTTTATAGAAAGTCTTAAAGACAAATATAATCTGTACCTTTTAAGTAACACGAATGCAATCCATCAGAAATATTTTTTAGATGAGTTTGAAGTTGCAAATGGATTTAAGTTCAATGATTTGTTTGTAAAGGCTTATTATTCGCACGAGGTAGGGATTAGGAAACCTGACGAAGGTATTTTTAGTTTTCTTTTAAGTGATAGTAAGTTGAGGGCTGATGAATCTATTTTTATAGACGACTCTATTGATAATGTAAAAGCAGCAGAAAAGCTAGATATACATACGTTTCATGTAAAGGATTATAACTTACTATCTGGTTTTGCTAGTAAAATATTATAATACCGATTTTATTTCAAAGTGTTGTGTTCTAAATTGAATAATATTGTTTACTGTTTTTCCCATTAGTAATAATCCTATGGGTGTGTTTGGTGATATCGCGTAGAATTTTTGATTATTAAATATTAGTTCGCCTGCGCTAATTGCAATATAATAATTAGCTTGATTAGTGTAAATTACACTGCCTAAACCTACGGTTTGCGATGTATTTGAGATATCAATTTTAGAAAGGGCTACTTTAGTTTTGTTAATTTCTGCTAACTGGTTTCCTGCTTTTTCACGTTCTAATTGCAACATGGCACGGCCTGTTTCGTGTTTGTCGCCAGCACTACTTTTAGTTTCTGAAGTTAAAGATTCCTGAATTTCGTTAATGGTATTTTGTATGGTTTGAAATCTAGAATCAATAAACTCTAAACAGAGATTAAATAAGTTTTGCTTAATTTCTAATGCTTCTTTCATGAGGTTTTGCGTATTCCGTGCGACTAAAATAGCGTATTTTTTATTGGAATAATGTAGATGTTTTTAAGGTTTTGGAAATGCAGTAGTTATTCTGGTAAATGAGTTGATTTTTCGCCCAGTAAGACATTTGTGTTTTGTTAATTTACTGTTTTGTGATATAGCCGGAATATGCGTTAGGGATTGATGCGGCATCCTTTTTTTGTGCCGGAAATACCTAAAGTTGAAATTGAGACTTTAATGGTATATAAAATATGTTGATATTCAGTGAAACGTAATAACACAAATAAAGATATAGCGGAAAGCCCGGCCCTTGTGGTAACGCCCAAATGATACTTTAGGTTTTAACCAAAAAAAAACTCCGAAAATGATTTTTCGGAGTTTTAATTATTTATTCTTCAATTTGTTTTTGCATAACAAAACTTTCCATGAAGGCAGTGGTATAGTTACCGGCCAAATAATCTGGATGATCCATTAATTGTCTATGGAACGGAATAGTTGTTTTTATACCTTCGATAACGAATTCATCTAACGCACGTTTCATTTTATTAATAGCTTCTTCTCTAGTTTGTGCTGTTGTAATTAACTTTGCAATCATAGAATCGTAGTTCGGTGGAATAGCATACCCTGCGTAAACATGAGTGTCTAAACGTACACCGTGACCTCCTGGCGCGTGTAGTGTTGTTATTAATCCTGGTGAAGGTCTAAAGTTGTTAAACGGATCTTCTGCATTAATACGACATTCTATAGAGTGTAATTTTGGTGTGTAGTTTTTACCTGAAATTGGCACGCCTGCAGCTACTAAAATTTGCTCACGAATTAAATCGAAATCGATTACTTGTTCTGTAATTGGGTGTTCTACTTGGATACGAGTGTTCATTTCCATGAAGTAGAAGTTACGGTGCTTATCGACTAAAAACTCAATAGTTCCGGCGCCTTCGTATTTAATGTATTCTGATGCTTTTACAGCAGCTTCTCCCATTTTTTTACGTAAAGCTGTCGTCATGAATGGCGATGGAACTTCTTCTGTTAATTTTTGGTGACGACGTTGGATTGAGCAGTCTCTTTCTGATAAGTGACAGGCTTTACCGTTAGAATCGCCTACAATTTGGATTTCGATATGGCGAGGCTCTTCAATAAGTTTCTCCATGTACATATCGTCATTTCCAAAGGCAGCTTTAGATTCTTGTCTTGCAGAATCCCAGGCATCTTTAAGATCTTCTGGTTTAAAAACGCCACGCATACCTTTACCACCACCACCTGCAGAGGCTTTCAGCATTACAGGATAACCAGTTTCTTCGGCTATACGTGTGCAATCTTCAAAGGTTTCAATAATACCATCACTTCCTGGTACACAAGGTACTCCGGCAGCTTTCATGGTTTCTTTAGCGTTTGCTTTATCTCCCATTCTATCGATCATCTCTGGAGATGCACCAATGAATTTAATACCGTGTTCTTCACAAATTTTAGAAAACTTAGCGTTCTCTGATAAAAAACCGTATCCTGGGTGAATAGCATCTGCGTTTGTAATTTCTGCTGCAGATATAATGTTTGACATTTTTAAGTAAGACTCGCTACTTGCTGGTGGGCCAATACATACGGCTTCGTCAGCAAATTTTACGTGTAAACTTTCGGCATCCGCAGTAGAATATACGGCAACCGTTTTTATGCCCATTTCTTTACAGGTTCTAATAACACGTAGTGCTATTTCACCTCTATTGGCAATCAATATTTTTTTAAACATATCTTTATGAGTTTAAGAGTTTATGGTTTATGAGAATATAAGTTTAACACGTGGTGCTAAACTTTAGACTTTAAACTTTAAACTTCAAATTAAGATGGATCTACCAAGAATAAAGGTTGGTCGAATTCTACTGGTGAAGAATCGTCCACTAATATTTTTACAATTTTCCCTGAAACTTCAGATTCAATTTCGTTGAAAAGTTTCATGGCTTCTATAATACAAAGTACATCACCTTCTGCAATGCTTTGTCCAACTTCAACAAATAAGGGCTTATCTGGTGATGGTTTTCTATAGAAGGTACCAATAATTGGTGACTTAATAGTTATGTATTTTGAATTTTCGTCTGCCGGTGCTGCTACAGGTGCTGCTGCTTCTGTTTGTGCAGGTGCTGCCGCTACTGGTTGCGCTATTTGTGGCATTTGATGAGTTGCAGGAACTTGGTGCACGATTGTAGTATCGGACTCTGAACCTGTTCTAATGGTGATTTTAATATCATCCATTTCTAATTTAACCTCGCTTGCTCCAGATTTTGCAACAAATTTGATTAAGTTTTGAATCTCTTTTATATCCATAATTTTGGTGTTTTAAGGTTGGTTATTACTTTGAATTATAGGCCCATTTTAAATAAATTGAACCCCAATTAAATCCGCCGCCAAAAGCTGCAAAGATAACATTATCTCCTTTTTTAAGTTGTGATTCGTAATCATTTATTAACAATGGAAGTGTTGCAGACGTTGTGTTACCGTATTTTTCTATGTTCGACATAACCTTTTCAGGGGCTAATTCAATACGGTTTGCGGTAGCATCAATAATGCGTTTGTTTGCTTGATGTGCGGCTAACCAATCTACAGTGTCTTTATTTAAGTTGTTACGTTTTAATATTTTTTCGGCAGCATCGGCCATATTAAAAACAGCATTTTTAAAGACGGTTCTACCTTCTTGAAAAGCGTAATGTCCGCCTTCATCTAAAATATCATGAGTTAAAGCATGCGATGATCCGCCGTATGTAGCTTGTAAAAACTCACGACCAGTTCCATCACTTCTTAAATACTCATCTTGTAAACCTAGATTTTCTTCATTTGGTTCAAAAAGAACAGCTCCAGCGCCATCGCCAAAAATAATGCAAGTGGCTCTATCTTTGTAATTAATAATTGAAGACATTTTATCGGCTCCAATTAATAATACATTTTTGTAACGGCCAGTTTCAATATAACTTGCAGCGACCGACATACCAAATAAGAAACTAGAACATGCAGCATCCATATCGAAAGAAAAAGCATTTGTAGCACCAATTTCGGATGCTGTAAATGATGCCGTAGAGGCCGCTTTCATATCTGGAGTTGCCGTAGCAACAATAACAAGTTCTATATCTTTTGGGTCAATACCTTTTTTTTTGATTAGGTCTTGAGCGGCTTTTATCGCTAAGTACGATGTGCCTTTGCCGTCGTCTTTAAGAATACGACGTTCTTTAATTCCTGTTCTAGAGGTAATCCATTCATCATTTGTATCAACCATCGTTTCAAGGATCTGATTGGTTAATACGTATTCTGGTACATAAGCACCAACAGCTGTAATGGCTGCAGAAATTTTACTCATAACTTTTTAGTTGGTTTGACTGAAAAATCATTAAAATTGAGCAAAAACGCTCAAAATTGTTTAAAAAACCACGAAAATTGAGTGGAATTTTACGCAATTTACGTTTTTTTGCTATTAGAAAAGTAATTTCATAAAAAAAACACTCATAAATGAGTGTTTTATTATATGCGTGCATAGTTATTATGCTACGTTTTCTACTTCTGAGTTGTCAATTAATACTTGACCTCTATAGTATAATTTACCTTCATGCCAATGTGCTCTGTGGTATAAGTGAGGCTCACCTGTTGTAGGGCAAGTAGCAATCTGTGGCGCAGTTGCTTTGTAATGTGTTCTTCTTTTATCTCTTCTTGTTTTCGAGATTTTTCTTTTAGGATGTGCCATTTTATATGTTTATTTATCCGTTAATAATTTCTTTAATGTATTCCAGCGAGGGTCAATATCATCCTCGTTTTGTTCGTTTTTTTCTTTAAGCCCAGGGCTTAATTCTTCTAGTTTTTCAAGTATGTCGGAATCTAATGTTCCGTCTTCTACACCAGGATGAACACGTTTAATTGGTACAGCTAATACAATTAGTTCGTAAATGTATTGCTCTATGCTAATTTCGTAAGTGCCGTGAGGCAATATTAGAATATCGATGTTTTCATCGTTATATTCATCACCAAAATTAACTACCAAATGAAAATCATTTTCAATAGCTTGGTTGTATGGTTCGTTCGTTAAATCGCAATTGACGTTAACAGAACCGGAGATTTTAAAGTTTAACTCAAGCAATGTGGCTTTTTTTTCTAAAATCACATCAGCTTTAACGTCTACACTGTTAAAATCTTCATACTCAAAATGTTCAAAGAACGGTTGTTTAATATCAAACTTAAATTGATGTTTGCCGATCTTTAACCCTACAAATGGAATTGTAAACTCTTTTAATGGCTTCATTATCACTTCTAATTTGAGCCTGCAAATATATAAATTTTTATTTACGTGGCGTTACTTATAAACATTTTTTTGTTTATATCTTTCTTTTAAAGGAAGATATACCGTGTTTACTATAGAAAACAGCGATTAACTACCTGTCTTTATAGTTTTTACTGCGTTCGTTTCTTGGTGCTTTTTTTAATGGGTTTGAAGTTAGCTCTTCAAATTCACTTCTGTTTTTATATATTTTAAGAGCGCTAAATAGAGCTTCTTTAAAAGAATTGGCATCAGCATCTCCTTTTCCTGCAATTTCGTATGCTGTTCCATGATCTGGAGAGGTTCGAACTTTATTTAACCCAGCTGTAAAGTTCACACCTTGCCCAAATGATAATGTTTTGAAAGGTATTAAACCTTGGTCGTGGTAGGATGCAATAATGGCGTCGAAATTTTTATAATTATCAGACCCGAAAAAACTATCGGCAGCATAAGGCCCGTAAACTAGTTTGCCAGAATCTTTAATTTTTTTAAGTGTTGGTCTTAATACATCGTCATCTTCACTGCCAATAACACCATTGTCTCCTGTATGCGGATTAATGCCTAAAACAGCAATTTTTGGTTTTTGTATGTTAAAATCGGTTACCAAAGAGTTGTAAACAGTTGCTATTTTTTGTTGAATTAATTCTGCTGTAATATGAGTTGAAACATCTTTTACAGGTACATGGTCTGTTAGCAGGCCAACTCTTAATGTATCGGTTACCATAAACATTAGGCTTTCGCCTTCTAATTCTTGCGCCAAATAATCAGTGTGTCCTGGGAAATTAAAATCTTCCGACTGAATATTGTGTTTGTTGATTGGAGCGGTAACTAAAACATCAACATCACCTTCTTTTAAGGCTTTAGTTGCCGATGCTAAAGATTTTACTGCAAATTCTCCAATTTTTAGGTCTTCTTGACCAAAATTAATTTTCACAGGTTCTTTCCATGCATTAAATACATTTATTTTACCGATAGCTATTTGGTTAATAGTATTTATGCTATGAAAGTTTATGTTTGAGTTGAAATGGGTTTTTAAAAAACTCATTACTTTTATCGATGCAAAAATAACTGGTGTACAGAAATCTAAAATTCTTTCGTCTTCAAAAGTTTTTAAAACAATTTCTCCTCCTATGCCATTTAGGTCTCCTATAGATATTCCTACTATTATATTTTCTGCTTGCTTCATTAAAAAAGACAACTTTTGTTTGTAATTTTGAAATTCAATTGCTGTTGCAAATTTAACTAAATAAACAGATAATACTATGTTTACCGGAATAATTGAAGATATAGGTGAAGTTTTAAGCCTGAAAAAAGAATTAGATAATCTGCATATTACCGTTAAAAGCGGAATAACTTCGGAATTAAAAATAGATCAAAGTGTGGCACACAATGGGGTTTGTTTAACTGTTGTCGCCATAAATAATGATGAGTATACAGTTACAGCAATTAAAGAGACACTGGATAAAACAAATTTAAATACCTTAAAAATTAATGATAAGGTAAATTTAGAGCGGGCTATGAAATTGGGAGATCGTCTCGACGGGCATATTGTTCAAGGGCATGTAGATCAAACAGCGGTTTGCACAAATGTTGAGGAAGCGAATGGAAGTTGGGTGTTTACTTTTAGTTATAATTTTGATGAAAACAAGAATTTAACAATTGAAAAAGGTTCGGTAACGGTAAACGGGACAAGTTTAACTGTTGTGAATTCTAAAAAAGATAGTTTTAGTGTAGCTATTATCCCTTATACTTTTGAGCATACCAATTTTAATACCTTTAAAAAAGGCAGTGTAGTGAACTTGGAATTTGATGTCTTAGGGAAATATGTGGCTAAGCTAGCTTCGTTTTAATAGTTTTTTAGCACCATAAAATATGGCAAAACACGCTCCTGCAATTACTCCTCCGTCTATAGGTAAACCTGGACCTGGTGGTAATGGTGGGGGCGGCATGCCACCTCCTTGGGCGGTGCATACAAAACTTATTAATACAAATAAGATTGAGGCAAATATTCTTTTATTTTGTATTATCATTATGGGGTAAAAATATTAAAAAAAGTGAACTAACAAAGCATAAAATCTATAATTTAAAAAGATTCATCCATAAAACAGCTAAAAACACCGATAAAGCGCATGTTTTTAGGTTCTGCGAATAGTATTTGATTAACGCTTTTATTTATTCAAAAGTATGTTTATCGTTAAAATCGAGAGGTTTGTGTTTATTTTTTTACAAAAAAACCTTGAACTGTTTTTAATAAATTAAAAACAAGAATCAAGGTTTATATCTTAAAAAGATTAATAGCATTACAAACATAGTATTATTTTTTGGAGTAAATAAATTTCTAGGTTAATATAAGGTTAAGAAATCTGTTTTTAACTATATTTTATTTTTCTTAAAACTCTTACGGTTTCTTTGTATAAAGTGTAAATTTCTCCGTTATAGGTTTTTAAATAGGGCTTAGCTTCGTTTAGTTTGTCTATGGCCTCATGAAAAAGGTTTAAGTAACATATTAGGTAGGTTACTGGTAAGTTTTTAAGATCGGTTTCTTCTGTTTTTGATAGCGAGAGTCCTTTTTTTAGTTTTTCTAAAATGGTATTATTGGTATTATAGATATGGTGTAAAACTTTTTTATCATATTGCGGAGGCTCGAATAGGAGTTTGGTTTCTATACTATAAGTTGCATTGTTTTCAAATTTAATTGTGGTTTCTTCTAATGGATAGTATTTATTTGAGTTTTGGAATCCGAGATTCACATATTCAATAATTTCGAAGGCATCATCACTTATATTGATTGATACTTCATCTAATGCGGAGAAAAACAATAGAACTTGCTCGTTTATAAGTTTAATATCCACCCGCGAGTAATAAATTTGATCTTTTGTTATTTTCTTTTGCCCGGCCCAGCACATTACAAAGTACTCTTTAAATACTTTGTATTGTGGATTATAATCTACACTTTTTTTCATGAAGTCGAAAACTCCATTAAGAGTGTGTTCTATATTGTTTTGTGCATTTTTCTCTATAGCTTCAACAATTTTTGAATTTACATCCTTAATTTCTATATCGAAAACTTTAGGCATGCTAATGCTACCGTCTCTAAAAAACACAGAGCCTCCATAGTATTTCCAAACATTTTTGCGTAGCGATGTTAGTTTACCTGTTGGTCTAATGGTTACTAAGCCAACTACTTTATGATCTGGTAAATGTGGGAATGGAATGTTTTCGTACTGAACAATAGGTGGGTTGGTTAAGTAGGCGTTTATTAGATTTTGGATTTTACTGTCGTCAAAAAAATCGACTCCAATTATATTGTTGTCTTCATCTTCTACACCAATTACTATATACGAGTTATTTTTAGGATTACTATTTGATAAGGCGCAAACATGTTTTAAAAATTTGGCTTTACCTTCTTTGTGTCCAATATCAATTTTACGCTTTTTATCATAAAAACTATTCTCGTCGTTGTGAGCTAAAAGGTGTTTTATGAGCAGGCGTTTATTAATCATTTTATAGTTGTTCTATTTCTCTTAAAATGTTTTGTCTGGCTTGGTTTTCAAATTTCAACTGGTATTTTTCTGTAAAGAATAATGTATCGCGATTTAAGAATTGTTTTAAAATTTGTTTTCTGCCTTTGTTATAAATGAAGTTTGGGTATATGTTATATTCATTTCTAATATTTTGAGTGTATTCTTGGTAGGTTGCCCAATCGCTACCAAGAATAGATAAATCAATATCTAATAGAAAGGCGTTATCTCTATTTTTATTTAAAATAATTTGGTGATTTTTAGTTGAAACAATTAGTTTTTGGATTGTAATTGATGTCGTTTCTTTAATATTTAGTGTTTTTAGTCTTTTTTCTGCAAACCGGGCGCTTTGATTTTCGTTGTCTTTTTTGCTGGCTTTGTAAACAATATCATGATACCATATCGCGAATAAAAAGGCGTCATAATCTTCTATGCTTTGCTCGTTTTCTTTAGCTTGAATAATCATACTATTTATATGCGATAGGCTGTGGTAATGTTTTGTTTTTAATTGGTATTGTGTTTTAATTTCTTTCCATAAAGCATCAATTTCGCCATCGTTTTTAGAGAATTTTGAAGCTAATTGTTGCCATTCATTTTGGAGGAAATCAATCATAAGTCTTTTTTTATAATCGTTGAGCTGGCTTGCGCTGTACAAAACATTAAAATGTCGGCAAGGTTAACATGTGGAGGGCGTGAAATTGCAAAGTAAATAACTTCAGCAACATCTTTAGCTTGTAAAGCTTTAAAACCTTTGTACACGTTATTTGCTGACGGATCGCCTTTAAAGCGTACTTCCGAAAATTCAGTTTCGACCATGCCTGGGTTTACGGCGCCTACTTTTATGCCAAATGGATTTAAATCTATGCGCATACCTTCGGTAATGGCTAAAACAGCGTGTTTGGAGGCGCAATATACATTCCCGTTGGGGTAAACTTCCTTTCCTGCCGATGAGCCTATATTTATAATGTGTCCAGATTTCCGGGCTGTCATTTGTGGTATTACAGCTTTGCTTACATACAATAAACCTTTTACGTTAATATCCATCATGGCATCCCAATCATCAAGGTTACCTTTATTTATGGGGTCTAGTCCGTGTGCGTTACCTGCATTATTAATAAGGATGTCTATATTTTTAAAAGTTTTAGGTAGGTTTTCAATAGCGTCATTAACACTTTGTTTATCTCGGATATCAAAATTTAATATATGTACATCGGTTAGGCGTTCTAGTGCTTTTTGTATGGTGTTTAGGCGTTCTAGTCTTCGGCCACAGAGCACTAATTTAATGCCGTTTCTTGCAAATTCATATGCTGTTGCTTCTCCTATACCACTAGTTGCTCCGGTAATAAGGGCTGTTTTTGTCATAATCATGTTTTAATTCATCTATAAAAATACTTAAAAAACATGTTTACAGAACTCGGTTTGGTAATAAATTATAATTAAAAGTTCGCTTTTGAAAAGAAATAAAAAAATAATTAAGAAAAAGTTATCATAATAATAGGTTAAACTAGGAAAACATTGCATTTGCTCTAATTTTTAACCAATTTTTAACAGCATCAACCGAAAAATTTTAACAATTTGCACTCCTCAAATAAGGGCTGTATATTCGGCTTTTAAATTACTAGAAAATAATGGAAGAAACAGGTACAATTGATATTAAGTCGATAAACGAGAAAATTGAAAAGGAAAGTGCTTTTGTTGATTTACTAATGCTTGAAATGAACAAAGTAATCGTAGGCCAAAAACATATGGTGGAACGTTTACTAATTGGTTTGTTGGGGCAAGGACATATTTTATTAGAAGGTGTTCCTGGTTTAGCAAAAACTTTGGCGATTAATACGCTGGCACAAGCTGTTGATGGTAGTTTTAGCCGTATTCAGTTCACGCCAGATTTATTACCAGCCGATGTTACGGGAACATTGATTTATAATATGAAAATTAATGATTTCTCGATTAAAAAAGGACCTATTTTTGCAAACTTTGTCTTGGCCGATGAGATTAACAGAGCGCCAGCAAAAGTACAATCGGCATTATTAGAGGCCATGCAAGAAAAGCAAGTTACTATTGGTGATGAAACCTTTAAATTAGATAAACCATTTTTAGTAATGGCAACAATGAATCCGGTTGAGCAAGAAGGAACATACCCTTTACCAGAGGCTCAAGTCGATCGTTTTATGCTGAAAACCGTTATAGATTATCCAAAATTAGATGAAGAGCAACTTATTATGCGTTCTAATTTAAAAGGATCTTGGGAAAAAGTAAATCCAGTAGTTTCTGTAGAGCAAATAATAAGAGCTCAACAAGCTTCTCGCGAAGTTTACATGGATGAGAAAATTGAAAAGTATATTTTAGATATTATTTTTGCTACACGTTATCCTGAAAAATATAAGCTTAACGATTTAAAACCTTTAATTTCCTTTGGAGCTTCTCCACGTGGTAGTATTAATTTAGCAACAGCAGCTAAATGTTACGCATTTATAAAACGTCGAGGTTATGTAATTCCTGAAGATGTTCGCGCCGTAGTTTACGATGTGTTACGCCACAGAATAGGTATTACTTATGAAGCTGAAGCTGAAAATGTAACTTCAGTAGATATTATCACTAAAATTGTAAACGAAATTGAAGTACCATAAAAAGAGTTTGTAGTGCTCAATCTCGGTAAGCAGGTGTTTACCGAGGCTGAATACTGAAAACCCAACGGTTTAATGATAACTGAAAATTGCGACTGAAAACTGTTTGCTGAATAAATGGATACTAAAGAATTACTAAAGAAAGTACGAAAAATTGAGATTAAGACGCGTAGGCTGTCTGATCATATTTTTGGAGGCGAATATCATTCGACTTTCAAGGGGCGTGGTATGACGTTTAGTGAAGTGCGCCAGTACAATTTTGGAGATGATGTTAGAAATATAGATTGGAATGTAACCGCTCGTTATAATGAGCCTTATGTAAAAGTTTTTGAGGAAGAACGAGAACTTACCATGATGCTTATGGTTGATGTTTCGGGTTCAGAACTTTTTGGAACCGAAAACCAATTTAAGAATGAAGTGGTTACAGAAATTGCAGCAACATTAGCCTTTTCTGCAACACAGAATAATGATAAAATAGGTCTTATTTTATTTTCCGATAAGGTAGAACTATATATTCCGCCTAAAAAAGGACGCTCGCATGTACTTCGCATTATTCGTGAATTAATTGAGTTTAAGCCAGAAAGTAAACAAACCAATTTAGTAGAAGCTTTAAAATTCATGCAAAATGTTATGAAGAAGAAAGTAATTGCTTTTGTGCTTTCAGATTTTATTGCAGACGATTATCATCAAACCATGAAAATTGTTGCCAAAAAGCATGATGTTACTGGTATTCGTGTTTATGATAAGCGTGAAGAGGACATCCCTAATTTAGGTATTGTACAAATGCAGGATGAAGAAACTGGCGAGCTTATGTTGGTAAATACATCGTCTAAAACCGTACGTAAGAATTATAATAAATTCTATCACGAAAAGGCAAAATATTATAAAGAAAGTTTCACCAAATCGGGAGCCGGCGCCATAGATTGTCGTGTTGACGAAAGTTATGTAAAAAAATTATTGGGCTATTTTAAACATAGAGCATAATTAGTATTAGCAGTTAAAAAAAATAAAAGTGAGACAAATTACTATTAATAATATAGAATTAAATAATGATGGGATGGGCTTTAGTCGCTCGAAAATTTTCGGAGCTAATTCCGTAATCATCTTCATGTTCTTTTTTCTATACTCTCTATTATCTTTTTCTCAAGTTACATCGGCAATAGATTCTACATCAATTAAAATTGGTGAGCAAATTACTTATCATATTCAAGTTGAAACCGATACTACAAGCTTAGTGGTTTTTCCAGAAGGGCAATCTTTTTCGCCTTTGGAAATGATTGAATCTTATGCGGTAGATACTTTAAAAAATAAAGACAAATATAATCTTGTTAAAAAATATGGGTTAACCCAATTCGATTCGGGATCCTATACCATTCCTCGCCAAAAAATAATTATTGGTACAAAAACATTTTTTACCGATTCGCTTAAAGTTGAAGTAAATAATGTAGTTGTGGATACTACTAAACAAGGGCTTTACGATATTAAACCAATTATTGAAGTTGAAAAATCGGCTAGCAATTGGTGGAAATATTTATTAGTTACCTTATTAATAATTGGTGCTATAGCATTTTTATTATATTGGTTTATTTGGCGTAAAAAACCATTGTCCGAAGAAGAGAAAATTGCTTTATTACCGCCATACGATCGTGCAAAATTGGCTTTAAAGAATTTGGATGAAAGTACTTACTTAGAACACGAAAATTTAAAAGATTACTATTCTGAATTAACCTTTATTATTAGAAAATATTTAGATGAAAAGGTTTATGATCGCGCCTTGGAAAGCACAACCGATGAGCTGATTACGCGCTTAAATATTCTTAAAGAAGGGAATCAAGTAGATTTAAGTAAAGAAGACATAAAAAACTTAGAAAGCATTTTAAAACGTGCAGATTTAGTCAAGTTCGCCAAATCTGCTCCAGATATTGAATTGGCAAAAATAGATAGAACTACAATTGATATAGAAATAGATCATGTAAAAGAAGCCTTGCCAGAACCAACCGAAGAAGAAAAGCTTTTAGACGAAAAGTATAGAGAAGAGCAAGCACGTAAAAAGAAGCGTAATAAAATTATTTTAACCGTTGTTATTGCTGTTTTTTTAATGATGGCCACCTTTGTTGGGTTCTCTTTAAAATATGGATTTAGTTATGTTAAAGATACCATTATTGGTCACGATAGTATAGAACTTTTAGAGGGTGATTGGGTAACTAGTGCATACGGTGTGCCTCCAATTAACATTACAACTCCAAAGGTTTTAAAACGTAATACGGTAGAACTTCCAGAAGAGGCTCAGGCGCAAATGAGTGTCACAAGTTTTAGTTATGGTAGTTTGTTAAATTTCTTTAGTGTAGATGTATCAACCATAGTTTTAAAACAAGCTAATCCAGAAGAAGATATCGATTTAGAGCAAGCTCAAAACGGTGCTATAAAACAGTTAGAGCAGGCCGGTGTTACCGACATCGCTGTATTAAATGATAAGTTTACAACGCCAAATGGTGCTGAAGGTTTAAAAACACATGGTACAGCTAGTTTTCCAATTTTAAACTCCGATGAGTTTTATGAAGGTAAATATGTAATTCTTCAATTTTCATCTAAAAATATTTTACAGCGTATTTCTATTGTTTGGAACAAAACGGATACGTATGCCGATAAAATTGTGGAGCGTATTATAAATTCAGTTGAACTTAAAAAAGCAGAAGAATAATGTTTGAAGGGATCGAGTTTGTAAATAAAGAATTTTTCTGGTTGTTTTTGCTTTTGCCATTGGCTATTGTATGGTACTTTTTTAAGCGTAATAAGCAAACGGCAGAATTAAAAATGTCGAGTTTAAAAGGTTTTAAAGTTACCAGTTCTTGGCTCACAAAATTAAAACCAATAATGTTTGTGTTACGCTTATTGGCTTTAGGGTTATTAATTATGGCTTTGGCAAGACCGCAAACGGTAGATGTTTCATCTAAAACAAAAACAACGCGAGGTATTGATATTGTTATGGCGATAGATGTTTCGGCTAGTATGTTAGCGAAAGATTTACGTCCAAATAGGTTAGATGCTTTAAAAGAAGTTGCAGCAGAGTTTATTAAAGGTCGTCCTAACGATAGAATTGGTTTGGTGGAATATGCAGGAGAGAGTTATACAAAAACACCAATAACTAGTGATAAAGCTATTGTGCTGCGTTCTTTAAAAAGTATTGAATATAATAATATTATTGAAGGCGGAACGGCCATTGGTATGGGTTTAGCTACTTCGGTAAATAGATTAAAAGATAGTAAAGCAAAAAGTAAAGTGATTATTTTATTAACCGATGGTGTTAATAATTCAGGATTTATAGATCCAAAAATTGCTAGCGAATTAGCTATAGAATACGGTATTAAAACTTACACCATTGGTTTAGGTACAAATGGTATGGCATTATCGCCTGTGGCTATCGACCCAAGAACTGGGCAGTTTCAATATGGAAGAATTAAAGTAGAAATAGACGAAACGCTTCTAAAAGAAATTGCTACCGCAACAGGAGGAAAATACTTTAGAGCCACAAATAATAAGAAGTTAGAAGAAATTTATAGCGAAATCAATAAGCTTGAAAAAACAGATGTTGAAGAGTTTAAATTTTATAATTACGAAGAAAAATATAGACCATTGGTGCTCTTAGCAGGGCTTTTGCTATTGTTAGAATTACTTTTGCGTAATACAATATTTAAGAGTTTTGTTTAAAAGAAGTTAGACAGCAGCAAAGGTGATAAATAAATTTAGGTATCCGGTTTAGCTGCTAAATGAATACTGAAAAACTGAAAACTAATACATGTTTCAATTAGAAGAAAAAATATGGTTTTGGACGCTCGCGATTATTCCTGTAATAATTGTGCTGTTTTTGTTACTTCAATTTTGGAGATATCGTACACAAAAAAAGTTTGCCGATAAGGAGTTGTTAAAACGTTTAAGCCCGAATAAATCGTTGTTTAAATCCATTTTAAAAGTAGTAGTTTTAAGTTTAGCCTTTTTGTGTTTAACTATTGCTTTAGTAAATCCTAAAGTAGGTACAAAACTAGAAACCGTTAAGCGTGAAGGTGTCGATATTGTTTTTGCTGTCGATGTTTCAAAAAGTATGTTAGCCGAAGATATTGCGCCAAATAGATTAGAGAAGTCTAAACAATTGGTAACGCAAATTATCAATAATTTGGCAAGCGACCGCGTTGGTATTATTGCTTACGCAGGAAAAGCATTTCCGCAATTGCCTATTACAACAGATTATGCATCGGCCAAAATGTTTTTAAACAACATGAATACCGATATGTTGTCGTCGCAAGGAACAGCTATAAACGAAGCCATAAAATTAGCAACTACTTATTTTGATAATGAAGAGCAAACCAATCGCGTGCTTATTATTATTTCAGATGGGGAAGATCATAGTGAAGATGCTTTAGCTTACGCCGAACAAGCAAGTGAGGAAGGAATCAAGATATTTACCATTGGTGTTGGCGATTTAAAAGGTGGTCCAATTCCTATTAAACGAAATGGTATTGTTTTAAATTATAAAAAAGATAGTCAAGGAGAAACGGTAATTACCCGTTTAAATGAAGATACTTTAAAGAAAATTGCCGAAGAAGCTAATGGTGCTTATATTAACGGAAAAAACACTAATGACGTCGTTGAAAATATTCGCGAAATATTAAACGGTATGGACAAAACAGAGTTTGAAGCCAAGCAGTTTGCCGATTTTAAAGATCAATTTCAATGGTTTTTAGGTTTAGGGATTTTCTTATTGTTAGTAGATGTTTTTTTGCTAGAAAGAAAAACCGGTTGGTTGAAAAAATTAAATTTATTTAATGAGAATTTATAATTTCATTAACAACGAAAAAATCTAAGTTTTTTATCTTAGGTATAAGATTTTAAAAATGAAACACTTAATAACACTATTAGTTTTGTTTGTAAGTTTTTTTTCTTTCTCACAAGAAGAAGAAGCACAGTTACAAGCGCTTAAAAAGTCTAACGATTTTGTTTATGAAGGGAATAACTTGGTGAACGAAGATGATTATGTTTCAGCAGAAATGGAATATAGAAAAGCCATTTCCGAAAACCCAAACAGCATTGCTGGTGCTTATAATTTAGGTAACGCTTACTATACAAAAGGTAGTTTTGATGAGGCTGTATTTAGATTGCAACAAGCCGCTACAACAGCGACTTCAAAATCTGAAAAGCACAAAGCATTTCACAACATTGGCACGATTTTAATGAAGGGTAAAAAATGTAAAGAAGCAGTTGAAGCTTTTAAAAGTGCTTTAAGAAATAATCCTACCGATGATGAAACACGTTATAATCTAGCTTTAGCAAAAGATTGTGCCAAGCAACAAGAAGATCAAAATAAAGACGACCAAAATAAGGACGATAAGAAGGATAAAAACGAAGATCAAAAGGACGAGAAGGATAATAAAGACAATAAAGAAGACAAAGAAAACAAAGATAAAGGCGACGAGAACAAAGACGACAAAAAGGACGAAGGCGATAAAGATAAGAAAGAAGGCGACGATAAAAAGGATGATGAAGGCAAGCCTAAAGATGAGAAGGAAGATGAAGGTAAAGATGGTGATAAAGACAAAAAAGAGCAACAACAGCCTCAGCCACAACCAGGGCAATTATCTCCTCAGCAAATAAAAAACTTGCTAGAAGCCATGAATAACCAAGAACAAGCTGTTCAGGAAAAAATGAATGCCGAAAAAGTAAAAGGTGTTAAGGTTAAAACCGATAAGGATTGGTAGTTTAGCATTCTGTTTTCAGTAATCTAAAATATTTTAAAATTCGAAAAGATTTTTAAATTTAAAACATGAAATTAGTAAAGCACATATCTATATTATTTTTCATACTCACTACAAGTATGCTTTCTGCTCAGGTTAAATTTGAAGCCAAAGTAAGTAAGAAATCATTAGGTGTAAACGAGCGTTTACGTATCGATTTTGAAATGAATAAGGATGGCGATAATTTTAATCCACCCGATTTTTCAAACTTCAATGTTAGTGGGCCAAACCAGTCGGTAAGTAACTCATGGATTAATGGTGTACGAACTTATAAAAAAACATATACTTATTTTTTAACACCAAAAAGCCGAGGGAATTTCACAATTTCACAGGCCACTATTGTTATAGATGGTACGGTGTACAAAACAATTCCGGTAAAAGTTACGGTTACCGCTGCGGTTGATAAGCCTAAAGATCCAAACGATCCAAATTTTATTGCTTCAGAAAACATTCATTTAGTTGCCGAAATTTCTAAAACGAACCCTTATTTAAACGAGGCAATCTCTGTGGTTTATAAGCTTTATGTGTCGCCAAATATAGCCGTAGATAATTGGAATGAAATAGATAGCCCTAGATACAACGATTTCTGGAGTCAGAACATTAATACGCAAGGACAAAAAGTTCAAAACGGAACGTATAAAGGCGAAGATTATCGCTATTTAGTATTGCGTAAAACGGTATTATATCCGCAAAAAACAGGAGAATTAAATATAGAGCCACTGAGCTTAAATCTTTCGATGCGTGTGCCAACAAACCGTCGCGATATTTTTGGAGGTTCTTTAATGACGCGTGTTAGTAAAGTTGTTTCGGCAGGTAATCAAATTATTAAGGTTAAGCCATTACCAGAACAAGGTAAACCGGCCGATTTTACTGGTGCTGTTGGTGATTTTAGTTTCGCTGTAACAAGTTCAAAACAAGTGCTCGACGCATCAGAATCGCTTCAAATAAAAGTAGGTGTAAAAGGTAATGGAAATTTAAAGCTTTTTAAGCTACCTAGGCTGTCTTTACCGAGTTCTTTAGAGGTTTATGAGCCAGAACATAGTGAGAATGTAAAAACAAACTCTGCAGGTATGCAAGGCGATATTTCCGATAGTTATACCGTAGTACCGCAGTACAAGGGTAAATACCCAATACCGAGTACGTCATTTTCATATTTTGATTTAAAAACTAAAAGTTACAAGCGATTAAATTCTAGTGAAATTATTATTGATGTCCAAAACGGACCATTAAATACGACTAACGCAAATACCGAAACGGCTAATGCGAATAGTAATAAGCAAGCTGTAGTTTTAAATAGTGATCAATTTGCTTTTATAAAAACAAAAACTAATTTCTCAAGTATAAAACCAAGTTATTTCTTTAAAACCAATTTGTTTTGGAGTTTGTTATTGTTGCCATTTTTGTTAATACCGATAGCCATTGTTATTCGTAATAAGAAAGCAACACGTGACGCCGATGTTTACGGAAACCGAATTAGAAAAGCCGATAAATTGGCCAAAAAATATTTAAGTAATGCTAAAAAATCTTTAGGTCAAAAAGAAGCCTTTTATATTGCTTTAGAAAAGGCATTACATAACTATTTAAAAGCAAAACTACATATAGAAACCAACGAATTGAGTAAAGATAAAATAGAAGAATTACTCTTGAAAAAGGAAGTGGATGCTGAGGTAATAAAAGATTTTAAAGTTATTTTAGAGAGTTGTGAGTTAGCACGTTATACGCCAATTGATATTGTTGCAATGCAAGTCGATTATGATAAAGCAGCTAAAACTATTTCGTTAATTGATAAACAAGCTCGTTAATATGAAGAAGTTATTATACATACTTTCGTTTTTGTTCTGTTTTGGGTTATTTGCACAAAGCGATGCGCTTTTTAAGCAAGGTAATGCCTTGTATAATGAAGGTAAATATGCTGAGGCTATCCAGAAGTATGATGCTATTCTAAATACTAAAAAGCATTCTGCCGATTTATATTTTAACCTTGCAAATGCGCACTATAAGCTGAACAATATTGCACCTAGTATTTTTTATTACGAAAAAGCTTTGCAGTTGTCTCCAAATGATAAAGACATCAAAAACAACTTAGCTTTTGCTAGAAACATGACCGTAGATGCTATAGGCATAGTGCCAGAGGTTGGTTTTTCTAAGTTGTTTAAAAATGTAACGCACAGCATGTCTTTCGATGCTTGGGCTAAAACAGCCGTTATATTAGTGTTCTTATTTGTAATACTATTTTTGGTCTACTATTTTGCGTATTCTACAATCCGTAAGCGTTTAACTTTTATTGGTAGCATTGTATCACTTGTTTTGTTGTGTATAAGCTTGGCGTTTGCATTTCAAAAATATGCTTTAGATAAAAAGGATAAACCAGCTATAGTTTTTGCTCAAGAAACTCAGGTTAAAAGTGAGCCTAATTTGCGTAGTGAAGAGTCTTTTAGACTTCATGAAGGAACTAAAGTTCAGGTTGTAGACTCAGTTAATAATTGGAGAAAGGTGAAATTATCCGACGGCAAAACAGGATGGCTTGCATCCGACGATATTAAAACATTAACAGCATTTTAATAGTCTATTTTTTATAACCGTAAAATTTAAATAGTATATTAGCGGTTGATAAAAATTAAAATAAATGTCGAGAAACTTAGTTTCTATATTCTTTTTATTTGCTTTTTTGGTGTTTTTATCGGCGCCAACCATCATTGCTATGGTTGATAATTCTGTAGATGTATCTCTATTTTTCTCTATGGCGGAAGAAGAAGAAAATGGCCATCCAAAAAGCAAAAATGTACAAGACATTATTTTAGAAAATCAAGATCAGGAGTGTTTTATTAACTTAACTGAAGAAAAAAATCATTTAAGTTATTATGCTAAAAAATATTCCAAACCCTTTCTTAATTTAATTTCTCCTCCTCCCAAGTTTGCTTAATAATTTTTCAGTCATTGAGCAGTTCTGTTCAATTCTATTATATTAATAAAAATTATTAAAACCGCTGAAGACTAATGCTTTGGCTAAAGTGAATTTATCTATGTTTAAAAATATTAAGAGCGACTTACCTGCGAGTATAGTTGTGTTTTTCGTGGCATTACCATTATGTTTAGGTATTGCATTAGCTAGTGGTGCACCACTTTTTTCTGGAGTTATTGCTGGTATAATTGGAGGTGTAGTTGTAGGAGCTTTAAGTGGCTCTAAAGTTGGGGTAAGTGGACCGGCAGCGGGATTGGCAGCCATAGTGTTAACTGCCATTGGCGCATTAGGAGGTTACGAGAATTTCTTGGTAGCTGTAGTTTTAGCCGGAGTTATTCAAATAGTTTTTGGTGTTTTAAAAGCAGGGGTTATTGGTTATTATTTCCCATCTTCTGTTATTAAAGGTATGCTAACAGGTATCGGAATTATTATTATTTTAAAACAAATACCTCACTTTTTTGGGTACGATGCAGAAGCAGAAGGAGCCGATAGTTTTGTTGAGAGCTCTGGTGAAAATACGTTTTCAGCATTAACCAATATTTCTGATCATATTATTTTTGGGTCTTTAATAATTGGAGCTATAGCATTAGCCATTATTTTGTTCTGGGATAAGGTGCTGTCAAAAAAAGCAAAAATATTTCAAATTATTCAAGGACCAATAGTTGCCGTAGTTATCGGTATAATTTACTACGCATTTACTCAAGATAGTACAAGTTTATCTATTGCACCAACCCATCTTGTTAGTGTGCCAATACCGGAGGACGTATCATCTTTTATTGGCCAATTTAGTTTTCCAAATTTTGGAGCTATAACAAATCCAGATGTTTGGATTACTGCCTTTACAATGGCTTTAGTAGCTAGTTTAGAGACGTTATTATGTGTAGAAGCAACAGATAAATTAGACCCTCATAAAAACGTGACTCCCACCAATAGAGAATTACTTGCTCAGGGTACAGGAAATATTATTTCTGGTTTAGTTGGAGGGCTTCCAATTACACAGGTAATAGTTAGGAGTTCTGCAAATATACAATCTGGAGGTGTTTCAAAAATGTCAGCAATTCTGCATGGTTTCTTGCTTTTAATTTCAGTTGTAGTTATTCCAAAACTACTTAACATGATTCCTTTATCTGTTTTAGCAGCGATATTATTAGTAGTAGGTTACAAGTTAGCTAAACCGAGTTTGTTTAAAAAAATGTATAGTTTGGGTTGGAAACAGTTTGTACCTTTTGTTGTAACCGTTGTAGGTATTGTTTTTATAGACTTACTTTGGGGTATTGGTTTAGGTCTTACAGTTGGTATTGTTGTTATTCTATTAAAGAGCTACCAAAATTCGCATTTTCTTCATATCGAAGATAAGAGTAACGGAAAACATAAAATAAAAATGACCTTAGCGGAAGAAGTTACTTTTTTTAATAAAGGAGCCATTTTGAAAGAATTAGAGAGTTTACCAAAAGATACTTATTTAGAAATTAACCTGATAAATACAAGATATTTGGATAATGATATTATCGAAATTTTGGAAGATTTCTTATTTAAAGCTGAAGAGAGAAATATAGATATTAAACTTGTTTCGAAGCGTGGCGTTGTAGAAAACCCATCGAGTTTTATTCATTTCTTTAACGAAAGAGAAAAATCGAATTTAAGTTTAAGCTAAATCAAATTGCTATGGCAAATAATAGATTTAAAATTTTAGTGCTTTCAGATTTAAAGAAGCATACTAGCATTATTATTAAAAGTGCTGTTAGTTTATCAAAAATGATAAATGCTGATGTCGATTTGTTTCACGTAAAGAAACCAACCGATGTTGTTGCTAGTGATAGCCAATTATCTGCCATGCGTTCCTTAAACCAGGAGCACAATAAATCACGAAATAAAATTAAAGAAACCATAGCACCTTTAAACAAGGCTTATAATATTAATATCACCTCTAATTTTGGTATTGGTAATGTAAAGTCTGAAATTGAGGATTACATTAAAGCAACAAAACCAGATGTAATAGTTTTAGGTAAAAGAAGTTCCAAAGCCCTTAAGTTGATTGGTGATAATATTACCGATTTTGTACTAAAAACTTACGAAGGACCGGTTTTTATAGCTGCTAATAAAAATGGTATCGATCCAGAAACCGAATTAAATATTGGCTTACTAAACGGGAAGTCTCAAGCTTTTAATCAGGCCTTTTTAGAAGATGTATTAACCAAAACTACCAAGCCATTAAAATCGTTTAATATTGTAAGTAGTAAAGCAAAAGTAGAAGAAACAAGTGTTTTAAGGGAAGCTGTTAATTACGTATTTGAAAAAAATGATAATACCATTAATAAATTAGCAGAGTATTTAGAGAAAAACCATGTAAATCTATTGTTTGTAAACCGTACAGATAGCACAAATAACTCTGCAAATAATAAGTCCGAAATAAAAAGTTTAATTAACAATGTAAACGTTTCGTTATTTATAACGGGTAGCGTACAAAAATGGGCAGTTTAAAAAATAAATAAATAAAATATTATGAAAGCACATACAAAAGAAACACAAGCGACATTAACGCCAGAAAAGGCGATAGCATTTTTAAAAGAAGGAAACGAAAGGTTTCAAGGGAACTTAAAAGCGAATAGAAACCTTTTAGAGCAAGTAAATGATACGAGTGAAGGGCAGTTTCCTTTTGCTACAATTTTAAGCTGTATAGATTCTAGAGTTTCTGCAGAGCTAGTTTTCGATCAAGGTTTGGGTGATGTTTTTAGTGTACGTATTGCGGGTAACTTTGTAAACGAAGATATTTTAGGAAGTATGGAGTTTGCTTGTAAACTTGCCGGAACTAAATTAATTGTAGTTTTAGGGCACACAAGTTGTGGAGCAATAAAAGGGGCTTGTGATGGTGCAGAAATGGGTAACTTAACAAAGTTAATTGAAAAAATAACACCAGCAGTTAATGCCATTACAGAGCCTAAAGAAGAGAGTTTAAGAAATTCTAAAAATTTAGATTTTGTTGATAATGTTTCTAAAAAGAATGTAGAATTAACCATTGATAGAATTCACGCAGAAAGTCCAATACTTACTGAGATGGAAAAGAATGGAGAAATAAAAATTGTTGGCGCTATGTATGATATCAATACAGGTGCAGTGAATTTTTATTAAAAGGCTGTTAAGCATAAAAATTATGAAGAAGAAGTTGAATATGGCAGCATTAATTATGGTATTAATGCTGCCATTATCTTTTCAAGCTCAAGAGAGCGATTTAGGAAATTGGCTTATTTATATAGGTAATAAAAAGCTAAATAGTAAATGGAACATTCACAATGAGGTTCAATACAGAAACTATAATGCTGTTGGCGATTTAGAACAGTTGTTATTACGTACTGGGTTGGGGTATAATATTAATGAGAAAAACAATGTTTTGTTGGGATATGGTTATATTCTATCTGAAAATTATATTGGAGATACCGATGAAAAAATATCGATAAACGAGCATCGTATTTTTCAGCAGTTTACAACAAAGCAAAGTGTTGGTAAAGTTGGGTTAAGTCACCGTTACCGATTTGAGCAACGTTTTGTGGAAGATGATTTTAAAATGCGTTTTCGTTATTTTTTAGGTATTAAAATACCGCTTCAATATAAAGAAGATGGTGATAGTCCTTTATACGTATCTGCTTACAACGAGATTTTTTTAAATACCGAATCTTCGGTGTTCGATAGAAATCGTGTTTATGGTGGTTTAGGTTATACCTTTTCAAAACAATTACGCTTAGAACTTGGGTATATGAATCAGTTTTTTGAAACCTCAGGACGGGATCAAATTAACATTATAGCTTTTGTTAATTTCTAATAAATTTGAGCGCTTATTTTTTAAATCATAAATAAAATAAGCTAACTTAGAAAAAAGTTTAAATTAATAAATGAAGCAACTATTTTCAAATATAAAGGGCGATGCCTTCGGTGGTATTACCGCAGGGATTGTAGCACTGCCATTAGCGTTAGCGTTTGGAGTCTCTTCTGGTTTAGGACCAGAAGCCGGACTGTACGGTGCTATATTTATCAGCTTTTTTGCAGCGTTATTTGGAGGTACTAGTACGCAAATTTCTGGTCCAACAGCACCCATGACAGCCGTAAGTATGGTTGTTATTGCAGGTATTGTTGCGGCTAACGATGGCAGTGTAGAAAAAGCTTTGCCGGCTATTTTATCGGTTTTTATGCTGGCAGGTCTAATGCAAGTTGGTTTAGGTCTTTTAGGTTTAGGAAAATATATTAGATACATTCCGTATCCAGTGGTTTCTGGTTTTATGACGGCTATTGGGGTTATTATTCTATTAACTCAAATTTTGCCATCTATTGGGTATTACCCCAAGGAAGATGTTGAATTTGTAGCACAGTTTAAACCCCAAGCGCAAGAGGTTATACTCGAGAATATTTTAAAAGAAGAAGCAGGCGAAGGTATTTTGGTTCTTGAAAACTTTAAAGAAACCATTAGTCAAGCTGCTAAAATTACACCAGAGCAAATATTAAACGAGTCTCAAACCTTAGCGGCTAAAGAAGCTTCTGGAACCGTTGGAGCTCTTAAAGTGTTGCCTAGAGCTCTTAAAAATATTGATTGGTTAGAGCTCGCTTTAGCACTGGCTACTATATTTATAATTTATGGATTTAAGCGTATTACCAAAGCTATACCTAGTACGTTAGTCGCGCTGGTTTTAGTATCTGGAGTTGCTTATGGATTCAATTTAGGTTACCGACCTATTTCAGAAATACCAGGAGGCATTCCTATTCCGCATCTCGAAATGTTTACAAGCTTCAGCTTAGGCAAAATTACACCATACATATTTACGGCACTTACTTTAGCGCTTCTAGGAGCTATCGATTCACTTTTAACAAGTGTCGTTGCCGATAATATGACAAAAACCAAACACAAGCCTAATAAGGAATTAATTGGTCAAGGAATAGGTAATACCATAGGTTCTATTTTTGGAGGTATTCCAGGTGCAGGTGCAACCATTCGTACGGTCGTAAATATAAATGCGGGCGGGAAAACTAAACTTTCAGGGATGATTGCTGGTATTATGCTATTAGTAATAATGCTTGCTCTTGGGCCAGTAGCATCAAAAATTCCGGCGGCTGTTTTGGCAGGTATTTTAGTAACCGTTGGTATTGGGGTTATGGATTATAAAGGCTTAAAAGCCATTCCTAGCCTACCACGTGATATTAAATTTGGACCAATAAAACTAAGTTCAGAAGTACTTATTATGCTTGTTGTATTATTATTGTCCACCTTTTGGGATTTAATTTATGCCGTAGGTATTGGCCTTATTATCGCTTCTTTAATGTTCATGAAAAAAATAGGCGATTTAACAGCCGAACGTTCGGCTGTTAAATCGTTAAAAGAAGAAACGTGGACAGATGAAGGTAGTTTTCCAGAAAATTTAAAAGAAGAAGTCTTTATTAAACATCTTAAAGGGCCTTTGTTTTTTGGGTCTACGAGTGATTTTCAGGCACTCACATTGCAAATTCCAAATACAGCAAAAACCGTTATTTTAAGGCTGGGTCGCATGCAATATATGGATCAAACGGGGTTATATGCTATGGAAGATATGCTTCAGGAACTTAAAAAAAACAATGTTGAAGTGCTATTTGTAGGCTTGTTAAAACAGCCACGATACATGATGGAACGTATTGATATTATTCCAGATTTTATTCCAAATGAACATATTTTTAAAGATTTTAAATCTTGTTTACAGTGGGTTAAAAATAATATAAAAGATAGCATTTAAGCTGTTTGCTTACGCTGAAATAAAGATAATAAGCTATGGATTTAAATAAAGTATTCGAAAATAACGAAGCTTGGATTAAGAGGCAGTTAGAAACGTCAAAAGATTATTTTGAAGATTTAGGTAAAGGGCAAAATCCGGAGTTATTATATATTGGCTGTAGCGATAGCCGTGTAACAGCGGAAGATTTAATGGGTTTGGGTCCGGGTGAGGTGTTTGTGCATAGAAATATTGCAAACATGATTTCGGGTAACGATTTAAATGCCATGAGCGTTGTAGAGTATGCTGTAATTCATTTAAAAGTAAATCACGTTGTGGTTTGTGGTCATTATGGTTGTGGCGGCGTAAAAGCGGCTTTACAGTCTAAAGATTTAGGCTTGCTAAATGGTTGGTTGCGTAATATTCGTGATGTATATAGAATTCATAAATTAGAATTAAATAGCATTGAATGCGAAGAGCGAAAATACGATCGTTTAGTAGAGTTAAATGTAAAAGAACAATGTGTTAATCTAATTAAAACAGCCGCTGTGCAAAAGGCTTATAGAGATAGAGGTTTAAAAGTACATGGTTGGGTGTTCGATGTGCATACCGGAAAGCTAATTGACCTAAAAATTAATTTTGAAAAGTATCTACATGATATTATGGAGATTTATCATTTGGATTAAAATGATACCTAATTATAATATCTGTGATATAAAAAAAAGTCCCGATAGCGTTTTAATGCTATCGGGACTTTTTTAGTTTGTAGGTTCTATTTTTCTACTTCAATCCATTGTCCTTTTGTTCTTACTAAAAAGTCGTTGTCATACATGGCTTCCGCTTGTACTCCATATAAATAGTAAGTTCCTAAGTAAGCAGCATTCAGCATTACATTAAATGTTTTTGTACTATATTTTCCTTTTTCAGATAAATCGAAATAGAAGTTTACACGATCATCACGAATATCTGTAAAACGAGCCTGGCTTGTTGTACTGCTACCAAAAGCCGTAAATCGTGTGTTTACAATTTCCCATCCCGATGGAAATATTTGGGTTAATGCAATATCATTAACGTTATAATCTTTTAAATTACTGACCTGTACTGTGGCAAGAAAATCTTGGCCTTGTTGTAATTTAGAAATGTCTATTTTATTGCCATCCAGATCTTTGTAAGCTACAGAAATGCTTAAACCACGTTGCTCTGCGATTTCGGAACCTAATGGTAGTTTTCCGGAGTTTAAAACACGTACATAAACCAAATTGTCTTTTTGGTTGGTAAGGGTAATACTATTGGCACCATTATTCACTTGTAATTCTCGTGAGGCAATTGCACTTTTAGTGGTTATGGTTTCTGTTTTTCCATTAATAGAATAGCTTAAGCTTAATGCTTTTCCGCCGTTAGCGTTTACCATTTTAGCCATTGCTAACAAACTAAACGCAGAGGTTTGCGTACTCATCCAGCGATTGCTCGATAGATCTTTAGCAATGGTTTCTGCTAGATCACGCATTTTAGAATTTTTGGTAAGTACCATAGTTTCTAAAGCCATAGCACGATTTCTATCTACAGAGCCATAGGTGTAATAATTATTCTTTAAAGGTTTGAAGTTAATATTTGCCAATTGTGAAATATTATCACTCGCTTCCGTTTGCCCGGCTAAAGCATAAGCGGCTGCTAATCTCCATTTAGCTTCGTTAGATATTTCGCTAAACTCACGCAAGCGATTCATGCTTGATAAGTCTGGACTTCCAGCTAAAGCTAAGGTGTATAAACGGTAAGCTTGGGCTAAATCGGAATTATAACTGCGGTAACTTGGTCTCCAATCGCGAGCCGCTTGTGTTTGGTATTTAATCCAGTTACTTTTAAATGTTAACGGTAAAACAAAGCCTTTCTTTTCTGCTTCTAGCATAAAATGCCCAGCGTAACTTGTTCCCCAGTCGTTAGCGGCGTTTTCGCCAATCCAATAACTTAGACCTCCACTTGGTCTTTGAAAATGCCCTAAGCGCTTAATGCCTTTTTCAATATTAGTTTGAATTTCCTTTTTCTTTTCAAAAGTAAGATCAAAAATATCTGCTAAAAATAACTGTGGAAATACGCTCGATGTTGTTTGTTCTACACAACCATGTGGATATTGGATAAGGTATTGTAATCGACGAGAAAAATCCATTGGAGGTAAGGTAGAAAACTCTACAGTCGCTCCATTTGTTCCACTAACACCAAAGGTTGAAAAGTTTACAGTTTCGCTAGCATTGGCTTCTAATGTTTTGTCTATAGTTTTTGATGTTATTGGGTTTGGGTTTACTACATCTAACTCTACTTTATAGGTTGATTTTTCACCATTTCCAGTTGCAATAACTTCTACCGTATTTATCCCTTTTGCTTTGCTAACATCGAGTTCAAAATACGCCATTTGTTCATCTGGCTTAGCAAAAGTTAATACTTTTTTCTGTTCTCCAACAACCGAAATACCGTTACTCAGTTTTAAGCTAATACTAACATTTTTCACTTTAGGTTCCATAGCAAAAACGGTAACCGGAAGCGTTACTTTCTCCCCAGGACTCAATTTCCGCGGAAGCGTTGCTAAAACCATTAAAGGTTTTTTAACTTCTACAGATTTATCTGTGCTTCCGTAAGCTTCATTTTTATTATCACCTGCAACAACCATAGTACGTACAGCACCAATGTAATTTGGTAATTTTATACTGTGGGTTTTCTTTTCTCCGGCTTCTAGTTTAAAAGGACCTAAATAAGTAACAACAGGTTTAAAACGGTTGGCTTTTTTGTTTTTTCCACCGGCAGCACTACCATCACCACCTATGGCAAAAACCTGATCGATACTACCAGAATAAGCACCGATAACATCATCAAACACATCCCATGTTTTTACACCCAAAGCCTCACGTTTGTAAAATTCATTCCATGCGTTTGGTGTTTTAAAACGGGTTAAATCTAGCAAACCTTCTTCTACCATAGCAATAGTGTAAGTCATGGCTTTATTGTTTTTTTCTGAAATTTGAACGTCGAATTTCTGTTCTGGTTGAAGTGTATCTGGCATATTAAGTTGAGGTTCCAGTTTGGTTTCTGGATCTTCTACCATAATTGGAATGATACCGTATAAACGAATTGGTAAATCGTTAGCCGAAATAGCATGCGGTTGTAAAAGCGATATGTTTACAAACACGTTTGGTGCCATGTCTGGAGTAATGCCAACATCTACAGTAGTTTCTCCTTTTTGAGTTTTTACCCATTTGGTGTCAAGAACTTCGGTACCATTTTCAATACTTACTAAAGCACGACCTTCGCTACCAGAAGCGAATGTTAATTTCGCAGTTTCGCCAACATTATATTTTTCTTTATCGGCAGAGAAAATAAGCATTTTTGCAGCTTCTTTATTTGTCGATCCCGAGTTTTGCCACCAGTTTTTATAGAAATAAGCGGTTCGCCCTGTGGCATGGCCACTCACTGGATCGGAAATTCTAATTAAATAGCGTCCGCGCTCGTTATTTGGGATTTTTAAGTTGAAGGTTCCTTTTCCTTGCGCATCCGTATTTATTTTTGAGGTAGAATATGGTTTATGGTAACTACTAGAAACGTAACTAGATAAATCATCATAAGATGAATTCCACCACCAACGCCATTCTATTTTATAGACTTTAACCTCAAGGTTGTTTCGTTTTATTGGTTTGCCTTTCGCATCGACTACAACAATATCAAAAGCTTGATTTTCGTCTGTGAAGAATGACCCATAAGCATTGCCTTTAGGTGAGCGTAAACCAACAAAAGACTCGTAAGGTGCATATGGTTTTGTAAAAGCATCCATTGAGAAATCGCCGCCATTTTCGAAGGCACGAACCAAAAATTGAGCATTAAGCATGCCTGGTGCATTTTTACCAATAGCGAGTTTATTATTAATAGTCGCTAAACCATTTTCGTCAACTTTACCATCAAAAATAATAGTTTCTTCTGTTTGAAAATTACGCGTAGGATCGTTAAACGTGTATTGTTTGTAGTTTTCGAAAGCGGTGTAAGCTGTGCTAAACTTAGCTTTAATTTCTGTTTTTAAGTTTTTTCCAACGGCACCATGCAACCATTTTACATCTAAAGTTCCTTTTAAAGGCGTGTTGCTTGTTAGAATATCATCTTCAAATTCAACTTTAATTTTTAATCGGTTTGGTTTAACGGTTTCAATTTTTAATCCTTTATAGAATGTTGCGCCACCAACCGAAACTTTCGCATTGTATTGACCTGTTTTGTCTTCTTGTGCCGTTGGCACAGTAAATTTAAAAACATTATTTAAGTTATCTGTAGTTACATTTTTGTAAACCAATTTACCATTTGGGTCGGTAATTTCTAACTTTACAGGATGTCCGCTTGGTAATTTATTAGCGTTATCATTAAGCATAAAAGTTAAATGCAAAGTATCGCCAGGTCGCCATACACCACGCTCTCCGTAAATGTAACCTTTAAGTCCGCGTTGTAAGCGATTTCCTGAAACATCAAATTTACTTAAGGATAATGAGTTTCCGTCATGAAGCTTTATGTAGGTTTTGTTTTTTCCTTTTGAAACAATAGCAAAAGCTGCGTTTTTATCAGAATCTATTAAAGTTAATCCGGTTTCATCGGTATTTCTATTTGCTAATTCTTGTTGCTGGAAATTGTAAATAGTAACCTTAGCATTCGCTTCTGGCTCTGTATTTAAAATATTAGTTACTGCAAAATAGTAAGAATTGTTAGCGCCTTGTTTTGCTATAACACCAAGGTTTGAGGCTAATAAATTTTGTGATATAATTTTGTTTTCGTTGTAGTAAGCATCATGGCAAGGGTTGTTTTCTTCGCGCCAGTTATAACTGTAATCCTTGTAGCGGTATGTGAGGTTATCCCAGTAGGCTTCCTCGCGTAATTCTTCGTCTTCAGAATCTATTTCAGCATAATTACCTTCATAATATTCTTCGTCTTCGTAATAATCATCATAGCCATCATCTTCAGAGTTTGAAGTACTAGGGTTAGCTTCGCAATCGTAAAGCGAGTAGCTTTTTTCATAACTTAATTCAATACGGTAAATAGCGCCAGGATCTGCTTTAAAATAGTGAGATAAATCTATACTATAAGCTTTCCATTTACCTGTGTTTTCGGCTGCAGATTGCAGTTGTATAGTTTTTTTAGCAATACGTCTACCAACCTTTTTTATATCGTATTTATTGTTGGTGTTTAAGTTATTGTCTTGAAGAAGTTGAAGCACATTATCTTCAAAAATCTTGATAACACGCACATCTACGGCGCTTAAGTTTACAGCTTCAAAATTAAATTTTAATTCTTCGGAATTTGGTAAAATAGTACCGCTACTAATTAAGCGAACTTGAGGTTTTAGATCTTCGAAAGCGATGGTTTCAGAAAAGGTTTTTTTCAATTTATAACCATCTGTATTTTTAATGCCTTGAAAAACATCAACCTGAATGTTGCCCACTAATTTGCTAGAAGGATATACTTTTAAAACATTACCATCTACAATATATTTAGGATTTTTGCTTTTTTGGATGGTTACTAAACCATCAAAGTTTTGTTGTTTTTGTAAAGGATCGGAAAAATTGATAGATAGGTGTTGTTCTGGTGATTGAATAACATCAACTTCTACAATAGTAAAATTATTTACCCCTGGAATAGCGATGGTGTTTTCACCTTCATTACTAGCTTTTATTGCATTTCCATTCCATTTTACAAGAATGTTATCATCTTCAATTTTACGGTTTATGCTATCAATTTTAAATTCGAAATATTTTGCAGCTTGGCTCGCTTCATTAAAAACAATATTTAGTTTTTTACCGCTTTGCGACGCTTCAACTAAAGTTTTAGCATCTTTAATTGAAATAATATCAGCCGATTTTATTACGCCTTCGAGATATTGCCATTTTTTACTGTAGGATTGTAAATTATTAGTTTCAATATTAAAATTTGGTGTTATAGTTTTAAACTGAAACGTGTAATCTTTATAGCCTGACGGCATATTTTTATAAATATCGCCAAGTTTTACGGTAACTGTATATTCTGTGTCTGGATCTAAATGTTCGTCGGGAGTAAATAGTAAAGTATGGTTGTTTCCAACGGTAAGTTTGCCTTCAATATGCGGTTTTATGGTTACAATATTGTCTGTAATTTCCTGATTCATTTCCCATCCCTCCACAGGTTTGGTTAAATTAATTTGAACAGGACTGGCTACCGAAGTTCTGCCCGATGTGGTGAAACTGATATAATCTCGAAATTTGAAAATATTATCGGTTTCTACCACTTTCTTTTTACATGAAGTAACAATGGAAACAAGAAGAGCAAAGGTTAAAAGCTTTTTAAAAGACATAAACGGGTGAATTAAATGAAAATGAACGCGCTTTTTGGAGGGTAACAGAAATACCTATTAATAAAATTACGTTCGCTTTATAATATTTGGGTTTTTTGGTGTTGTTAAATTGTTCATAAAGTTAAACGTTTTTGATGATTTTGCTTGTTTTTGGGGTGAAAAAAGAGAGATTATTCTTAGTTGAATTCCGTAGTAAATATCAGTAATTGCATCTTTTTATTAGTATATTCGTAAAAGAAATTAAATAAAAACTACAAATCCGTAATTCATGGAATCTATAGCAAGTACATTTGGAATACACGACGCGCTAAAAACTTTAGGCGTTCAAACTATAAATGAAGGAACATCAACAGGTTCAAACCAATTTTCGCACGATGATGATGGTGTTGTTATTGAAAGTTTTTCTCCTGTAGATGGGCAATTAATAGGAAAAGTTAAAACAACTTCTAAAGCAGATTTCGATGTGGTAATGCAAACTGCAACTACTGCTTTTAAAACGTGGCGTAATATGCCAGCGCCACAGCGAGGTGAAATAGTGCGCCAATTTGGTGATAAATTAAGAGAGAAAAAAGAAGCTTTAGGTAAGCTTGTTTCTTATGAAATGGGAAAGAGTTATCAAGAAGGTCTTGGGGAGGTTCAAGAAATGATAGATATCTGCGATTTTGCAGTAGGTTTATCGAGACAGCTTCATGGTTTAACCATGCATTCCGAGCGTCCTGGCCACCGCATGTACGAGCAATATCATGCTTTAGGTGTGGTTGGTATTATTTCAGCTTTTAATTTTCCGGTAGCTGTTTGGGCTTGGAATACGGCTTTAGCATGGATTTGTGGTGATGTTTGTATTTGGAAACCAAGTGAAAAAACACCGCTTTGTGGTGTCGCCTGCCAAAATATTGCGGCCGAAGTTTTTGCTGGAAATAATTTACCTGAAGGTATTTCTTGTTTAATAAATGGCGATTATAAAGTTGGTGAATTCATGACTAAAGACACACGAATTCCATTAATTTCAGCAACGGGTTCAACGCGCATGGGAAAAATTGTAGCTAAAGAAGTTGCTGGCCGTTTAGGTAAAAGTTTATTAGAACTTGGGGGTAATAACGCTATAATTGTAACGCCAGATGCCGATATAAAAATGACGGTCATTGGTGCTGTTTTTGGCGCAGTTGGTACTTGTGGACAACGTTGTACATCAACGAGAAGATTAATAATTCATGAGGATATTTATGATAAAGTAAAAACAGCTATTGTAGATGCTTATAAGCAATTACGTATCGGTAATCCGTTAGATGAAAAAAATCACGTTGGGCCATTAATTGATACCGATGCCGTAAATATGTATAACAATGCATTAGAGAAAGTAGTGGAAGAAGGTGGTGAGATTATAGTTGAAGGTGGCGTGCTTTCTGGTGTAGGTTATGAAAGTGGTTGTTATGTAAAACCAGCTATTGCAGAAGCTAAACCTAATTTTAAAATTGTACAACACGAAACATTTGCTCCAGTTTTATATTTATTGAAATACTCGGGAGATGTTGAAAATGCTATTGATATTCAAAATGAAGTTGCTCAAGGATTATCGTCAGCTATTATGACAAATAATTTAAGAGAAGCCGAACGGTTCTTATCCGTTCAAGGATCAGATTGTGGAATTGCTAATGTAAATATTGGAACATCGGGTGCTGAAATTGGTGGTGCTTTTGGAGGTGAAAAAGATACAGGCGGTGGCCGTGAATCTGGTTCCGATGCTTGGAAAGTATATATGAGAAGGCAGACCAATACTATAAATTACACAACAGAGCTGCCTCTTTCACAGGGGATTAAGTTTGAGTTGTAATATTAAAAATATTAGCTGTTTGAAAAAGTCACATTTATAAAATGTGACTTTTTTTGTTTTATTGTTTCTTAATACATGAGCTAGAGCGTGTTATGACATATGCGCTTCTTTTTTTTTAATTAACCAAAAACAAAAACTAATGAGTAAAAAAACATCCTATCTTTTTGGAATTTTACTCACTATTATTCTCGGTACTATTTTGTACTATTTTTTATGCTGTAGTGTATGCTGCAACGCAGAAAGTTGTACAAATGAGAAAAGCGAGACTAACGGTGTTGTGAAACCAAAAATTAATGAAGTTACCAAAAATGCATTTGTGATTAACGATGTTAACGGTGATTTTAATTTGAAGCTGAATGATAATTTTAACTTCAAAACATCAAATTTTTCGATAGAGCAACCCGTTTCTGAAAACTTAGAGAAAGGTGTTTTGAAACTTAAAGACTATCTTTTAGAAAATCCATTAAAAAACATTAATATAACTGGGTGGTACGATAGCGATGAAAATAACAATTCCGCATATCCAAACCTTGGATTGGCAAGAGCAAATTCAGTTAAAAATTACTTTGTACTACACGGAGTTTCTTCTAAGCAAATTGATACCAACGGGAAACTAAATACTGATATCAATCCTGATGAAAACAATAATTTATTCGGTCCGCTAGAGTTTAGTATGTTAACTACAGATACATCGGACACTTTATCAATGGATGCTTTAAAAACAGCATGCGAGGCTATTAAGGCGAACCCTTTAGTATTACACTTTAAAACTGGCCAAGCATCGATTAATTTAACGGCTAAACAACGTCAAAAAATAGCCGATATTTCTCATTGTGTAGATAAATTAGGCGTAAAAATGCAAGTTATTGGGCATACTGATAATACAGGTAATGCTGATAAAAACATTGTTCTTGGTCAACAGCGAGCCGATTTCGCAAAAGAATACTTAATAAGAAATGGTATTTTGGAGAGTAATATTGAAACGTCATCTCAAGGACCAAAAGCTCCTGTTGCAGATAATTCTACCGAGGAAGGTAGAGCAGAAAACAGAAGAACAGAAATTACAATTAACTAAAAACTTAAAAATATAAAATTATGAATTGGTGTATATTAATCCCATTATTAGTCGGTATTATCTGTGCAATATTAGGTTACTTATTAGGTAAACTTTTAGGTGGTGGAAATCACAACGATTGTGAAGATAGAATAGGAACACTACAAACAGAGTTAGATGCTTGTAGATTAAGCAAGGTGTCTTTAGATAGTGATTTAAAGGCAACTAAGGCGGCATTAACATCGTCTGTTGAGGCGGAGGCTTCTGCTAAGTCTTCGTTAGCATTAACCAAAGCGTCATTGGCGGCATCGCTTTCAGCGACACCTGTTGCTTTGAGTGTATTTGATGGCGAAGCAGCAAAAGCTGTTTTTGGTAAAAAAATAAAAGAAAATGATTTAACGGTTGTTGAAGGTATTGGTCCTAAAATTCAAGGTTTGTTTCATGATCATGATGTTAAAACATGGAAAGCACTATCTGAATGTTCTTTAGATAAATGTCAAGCTGTTTTAGATTCTGGAGGAGAACGTTATAAAATCCATAAACCAGGCACCTGGCCAAAACAAGCGCAGTTAGCTTATGAAGGCAAATGGAAAGAGCTTTTAAAATGGCAAGATGAATTAGATGGAGGAAAATAAAATCTGAAATTTATAACTAGAATAAAAAACTGCTTCATTGTATGAAGCAGTTTTTTTGTTTTTAAGTATTTTGTAGATAATTTCATTTGAATATATAAAATGCTAGAATTTCAACGTTATTATATAGTGTGTAAATAAAAGATAATTAGTTTATCTTGTTAAGATGGTTATCACGCTTTGAGAGTGTTATGATTAAACCTTTCTAAAGTCTTCAAGTCAAATGAATATAAGTTAGTTACGTCATGTTTTGGAATAATAAATAAAATTGAGTTATATGAAAAATAATCATATTCAGCATTTGTATTGGCGTGTTGGTTTTGGTATTCTGCCAAATGAACTCGAAAATTTTTCTAAAAAAAGTAAAAAAAAGATTGTTGATGGCATTATTGAAACATCGCAAAAAGTAACGCCCTTAAAAGTTGATACAGCCGAACTCGATGAGTTATTGAGTGGTACTTATGAGAAGACGAAGGAAAATATTAAAAAATTTCAGAAGCTAAGCCGAGAAAAAACAAAGGAGTTAAACATTGCATGGATAGATCGATTAGCAAATTCTAATCAAATACTTCGTGAAAAAATGACATTATTTTGGGCGAATCATTTTGTGTGTGAAGATAATAATTACGTCTACACGCAAAACTTCCATAACCGACTTCGTGAGCATGCGCTTGGTAATTTTAAAGATTTTATAAAGGCCATTTCAAAAGAAGCTGCCATGACTAAATACTTAAATACTAAGCAAAACAAAAAACAAAAGCCGAACGAGAATTTTGCTCGTGAGCTTATGGAGTTGTTTACTTTAGGTGTTGGTAATTACACTGAAAATGATATTAAAGAAAGCGCAAAAGCCTTTACAGGTTATGGACATAATTTAAAAGGTGAATTTGTTTTTAAAAGACGTTTGCATGATGAAACTGAAAAAATATTTTTTGGTAAAACAGGAAACTTTAAAGGTGATGATATTGTGGATTTAATCCTCGAAAAAAAGGAATGCGCTAAGTTTATTTGTACCAAGATTTACAGCTATTTTGTTAACGATACTGTTAATGAACTGCATGTAGAAGAGTTGACTGATGTGTTTTATAAAGATTACAACATCGAAAATCTAATGCGCTATATGATGCTTGCCGATTGGTTTTATGATGATGAAAATATGGGAACAAAAATTAAATCGCCCATAGAACTTTTAGTTGGATTAAAAACGGTAGTTCCTGTCTATTTTAAATCGCCTAAACAGCTTTTTGTACTTCAGAAATTGCTTGGTCAAATACTATTAAATCCACCTAATGTTGCAGGTTGGAAAGGAGGTAGATCTTGGATAGACTCTAATACTATTACACTTCGTTTAAAATTACCTTCGCTTATTTTAAACCATGCTTATATATCCAAAGCTAAAGTGGGTGTAAGTGATGATGCTATAGATAAGAAAAAAGAATTTTTTGAAAAGAAATATGGGAAACGTTTTAAAACAGAGGCTAATTGGGACGTTTTTAATGAACAATTTAACACTGTGGCCATAACCGATTTAGATAAGTATTTACTAGCTTGTACTATTAGCAATCAAGCAAGCGTGTATCTAAACTCGTTAAGTAAAGTCTCAAAGCAGGAGTACTGTATTCAACTTATGTCGTTACCCGAATATCAAATGTGTTAATCATGGATAGAAGAAAATTTTTAAAACAATCGTCGCTGGCTAGCAGTCTGTTTTTTGTGCCAAGTTTTGTAAAGGCATTCGAGCAAGTGGCTCAAAGTCAGTTAGGGTATAAGCGCTTAGTTATTATTCAACTTTCGGGAGGTAATGACGGGTTAAATACTGTAATTCCGTATCAAAATGATGTGTATTATAAAGCGCGACCAAGTTTAGGTATAAAAAAAGGCGATGTCTTAAAATTAACCGATGAGGTTGGTTTACATAAAAGTCTTAAACCTCTAAAAAATCTATACGATAATGGCAATTTGTGTGTTATAAATAATGTGGGATACCCTAATCCAATTCGTTCGCATTTTAGATCTATGGATATTTGGCAAACGGCTACCGATTCTGATAAATACTCACAAAGTGGTTGGCTTGGGCGATATTTAGATATTTATGGTAAACACCCTTACAGTGCCATTGAAATAAGTGATAGTTTATCGCTTGCCATGAAAGGGGAGCGCATCAATGCTATTGCTACTCAAGATGCTAAAGCGCTGTATAATTTATCTAAAGACCCTTATTTTAAAAACGTTATAAAGCATCAAGATGATGCACATTTAAGCGAGCATAACTTGGGATATTTGTATAAATCTATGATTTCGGCAGAGTCCTCTGCCAAGTATATTTATGAAACTAGTAAAACCTTTTCTTCTAAAGTAGAATACCCACAAAACTATTTTGCAAAACAATTAAAAACAACCGCTCAATTTATTAATTCTGGTCTAGACACCAAAGTATTTTACGGTGCTTTAAGTGGTTTTGATACGCACGTAAACCAATTAGGTGCGCAAAATAGATTATTAAATATATATGCAGAAAGTATTGATGCATTTGTAAAAGATTTAAAAGCAAACAACACCTTTAAAGATACTTTAATTTTAACCTTTTCGGAATTTGGCCGTCGTGTAAACCAAAATGCAAATGTGGGTACCGATCATGGTACATCGAATAATGTATTTGTTATGGGTGGGCAATTAAAAACGCAAGGTTTGTATAACAATATGGCGAGTTTAAGCGATTTGGACGATAATGGAGATCTTAAATTTGAAATCGATTTCCGTACTATTTATGCTGCTGTTTTAAATAAATGGCTAGATGTTAATGATGAGAAAGTACTTAATAAATCGTTTAATCAATTAGAGTTTATTTAGCTTATCGTTACTTGTTTTAAAACTGAAAGTGTTTCAATTTTTATTGGGGTTTTCACTTTAAAATTGCGATTTTTGGTAGCTTAAATTCAAAATCCCCTTTATGTTTAACAGAAGGCATCTCAATGATAACGAGGTGAAATTTATTGCGAAACAAGTTTCTAGTTCTAAAAATTTGATACTGAGTGCTTTTGTTGTGCTTGCTATTGTGGTTGCAGGGCTTGCTGTAGTGTTTTATGCTGAGTTCGATGAATTCAATTTCGGAATCAATTTAATGTTTGGCATTTTAATTATTCTGTTATATTTTCTTAGCTGGTACATTAAAGAGTATGGTAAGCATGAAGTAAAGCCTGAAGTTTATAGAATGCGTGGCGCTTATAACCGTATTTATATTCAACATGGTAAAAGTGGGAGATATCAAGATGCTTTTAATGAGCACTTTGTTAAAATACCTTGGCATTGGCGTAAATATTTAAAATCTCTTAAAGAACCCGTAGATTTTGAATATATCTTAAGAGATGATGGGGTTGGCATAAGTGAAGGGGCTTTTATGTATGTGGTTTCGGTTAATGATGAGCTTTCGCTAGATTATGAAATAGAACATGGGATTAGCAAAGCCAAGCCCATTTCGTTTATAAATATTGTTAGTCTTCTTTTAGTTTTACCTGTTGTTTTAATTTTATGTGTTGGAAATGGTTTAAGTGATGCCTTAAGAATTAATGAGTTGTTTAAAACTGAAGATAATGCTGTGGTTATTAATTCTGTAGATAGTTTAAGTGCTTTAAATACTGCAGATTATGTGGAACTTAAAGATGTTTGGGTATATCAATTTAAACGTCCTTTTGATTATTCTGGTACTTATGCTGTGATTTCTAAAGCTGAAAGAGATCGAATTTATTACCATCCAAATGCTAATGCTAGTTATCGCTATTATTTTTCGCCTAGAATGATAGAAAAGCCAAATAGGGAAGCTTTTGAAAAAAACTTAAAAGCGAGCCCTTTGTATGATAAAGGGATTTTTAAAAATATGAATGACGAGCTTTGGGAAAAAGGTGTAGATAAGGCTTTTGATAGAGCTTTAAACGAATATCAAAATCGTTTTACAAAGGCACAGCGTTTGGAAGCTATTCTAGAAGAATTAAAACCAAAAGAGGTTCTTTTAAAATTGAGTGACAATTGTATTTATGTTCCTGAAGAGAAAGTGTATACCATTAAAAAAGGTTTAGAAACACCAATTACAGTTCGTGGATTTTACAATCCTCAAAGCGAACGGATTATCAGTTCTGAGGAGCAAGAAGACCGTAAGGAGAAACTTAAACGAGATGTTACCCCATTACTCTTTAGTTTTATAGTTTTATTTATGGCTTTGCTTACCATTGTTAAAATCACGCGGAATACTTTATTGAAAAAGAAACTTGTAGAAGCGCAGCTCAATATTAATAGAGGAGATCCCAGATTAAAAAAAAGAAACTAGCCCAGCACTAATTTAGCATGTGGTTTTGCGTTAGGGATAGAACGGCTTGTTTGAGCTCTTTTTGTGTGGTTGCACCTATGCAACACAAAAAAGCGAGTAGTGATAGCCCGACCCTTTTCGGGTAACGCTCAAATGCTGTTTAGTCTAACTTATCGGTTAATTTTTTAAATACTTTTTTAGGGTTTTTATTTTCGTATAATATCTCGTAAACCGCATTTATAATAGGTAATTGCGTTTTTTTTGCATTTTTGGAGTTTAGTAAATGTGCCGATTTTGTGGCGTAATATCCTTCGGCTACCATGCTCATTTCCATCTGTGCCGATTTTACAGTGTAACCCTTACCAATCATGTTACCAAACATGCGGTTTCTAGAAAACACGGAGTAACCGGTTACCAATAAGTCGCCTAAATAAGCGGAGTTATTAATGTTACGTTTCATTTTATGCATTTTTTTAATAAAACGTTTCATTTCACGAATAGAATTACTCATAAGTACACTCTGGAAATTATCACCATAACCCAATCCGTGAGCAATACCGGCTGCTATGGCGTAAATGTTTTTAAGCATTACAGCATATTCTACCCCAATAATATCGTCGGTAATCTTTGTTTTTATATAATCTGAAGATAAATTATCGGCAATTTGTTTGGCTTTAACTTGATCGGAACACGAAATAGTTAAGTAAGAAAGGCGCTCTAAAGCAACTTCTTCTGCGTGACATGGGCCCGCTATTACGGCTATATTATCGTAAGGTACATTGTAGGTGTCGTGAAAATGTTGTCCGACTAATAGTCCTGTTTCTGGCATAATACCTTTTACGGCCGATACTATGGTTTTGTTTTCTATATTAATTTTGAGTTTTTCTAGCTCACTGTGTATAAATGCAGAAGGGATTACAAAAATAAGCACATCGGCATATTCTGCAATTTCGTTTATATCGTTACTTAGTTTTAATTGGTCTAGATGAAATTCTACAGAGCTTAAATAATTTGGATTGTGTTGCTCGCGTATTAGGTGTTCTTTTGTGTAAACACTGCGCATATACCAGCCTATTTCGTCAAGATTTTCGCTAAGCATTTTTACAATGGCTGTAGCCCAACTTCCTGCGCCGAAAACCGCATATTTTAAAGGTTTATCCATGAGGTCTAATCAATTTAGTACATCAAAAATACGGAAAATTTTAGTCATAGATAGAAGGATATGGCATAATGAAATTATTTTTTGGCACGCGTTTTGAAACCTACTCTATAGAAACATTAAAAATGCTTGTTTTTTGGTAGGATAACCAACAAGCCTTTTTATTAAAATACTATAATATGAAAACTATAAAATTACTTTCGAGCTTTGCTCTAATCGCGACACTTTTTACGTCTTGCTATACCGAGGTTATAGTAGACGATTATATTGACGAGCCAACCATATCGGTAAATCAAATACTGAATTCTTATGAGTTATGGTATGTAGATATTAACGCTACTAAAGGTTTTGGCGAAACAGCTTTTTTACAAAAAGCATTTACAATATCGTTTAAAAATGGCGTAATGTACGCTAATAACAATATTGTTGGTTTAGGCGATACCGGAAACGGATATGGTATAGATGTGGCTACTTATAATGCTTACGATTTAATTTTAGATGTAAATCATGATGTTGATGGTTTTGAAACTTTTGATGTGTATAGAGTAGATAATAATACCATTGAATTGTATAACCCAAATAACGATACCTCTTACTTTTTAGATGGCTACCAACGTAATACTTTTGATTATGATTTTGTATTTTATGATAATATCCATTATTTTTTACAAGAGTATGATGCTTGGGAAAAAGTTTATACTAGTAATTATGGAGCGTTAAATGATTTTGATAATGAAAACTACTTACAGTTTTTAGCTGGAGGAAACGACTCGGAGTTTAAAAGCTCACAGGATAATAATGGTAAAAATATAAATAATTTACAATGGGATTATACAGGACTTTATGCCGTAGGAGATTTTACTAATGATATGTATTTAAAAAGCTTAACCTTAGATTACGATTATTTTGATAACGAACAGTTTGAGTTAAGTGTTATTAACGATGGTAAAATAGAGTTGTACCACGCTGCATCTGGAACTAAATACGAGTTTGAAGGTAGAGGTTATATACAATATTTAAGATCTGAAAATTCTAAACTTAAAACGATAGAAACAACCACTGATAAAATGCGTAAGTTTAAAAAAGAACGTGTTGATAACCCAAGAGAAAGTAATAGAATATAAAATAATTAAATACTCTATTTAATTAAAAAGCCGCTTAAAACCAGTGTTTTAAGTGGCTTTTTAGTGTTAAATTGCTTTTCATCTATATTTTAATAATAAAAATGTGACCTAACGCAAGATTTAGTGTCTTAATTATAGAAGGTATTTAATAATTGATTAAATTGCTTTTAAACCTAAATTAACGCTAAAAAAGAACCAAACATGGGATTATTTTCATTTATTAAAAATGCCGGAGCCAAAGTATTTGGAATAGGAAAAACAGATGCTGAAGAAGCTGCAGAAGCAGCTAAAGAATCGGCAGCAACGGAGCTTAAATTAGAAGAAGCAGCCGCAAAAAACTTAGAAGAAACAGTTGCGAACTTACAATTGGAAGTTGAAAATTTAAATATATTTATTGATGATGATGCCGCTACCATTACAGGTGCAGCTTACGATCAGGCTACTAAAGAAAAAGTAATTTTAGTAGTAGGAAACTCGAATGGTATTGCTACCGTAGACGACCAAATGACGGTTGAAAACGTAGAGCCAGCAGCGCAATTCCATACTGTAGTTAGTGGTGACACATTAGGAAAAATATCAAAAAATTATTACGGAAACGCTATGAAGTACCCAGTTATTTTTGAAGCCAATGAGCCTATGCTTAAGGATCCAGATAAAATATATCCGGGACAAGTGTTACGTATACCTGCCTTAGACTAAAAATTACCTACAAAATTTATGTTATAAGTAAAGAGACCAACCTAATAAAGGTTGGTTTTTTTGTTTTATACTTTTCTCGATTTTCAAGAGTTCGCTTTTTAGTTTAGAAGAAAAGCGCCGGCCTTGTCACTCCATTTTAAAAGAACTTTATTACATTCGCCTTTATATTTTTTTAAGCTTATGAATTTACTTGTTTCCTATATTATTTCGAATACCAATTTACCCGAACAATCTGTTAAAAATACGGTAGAATTGTTAAATGAAGATTGTACTATTCCTTTTATTTCGAGATACAGAAAAGAACGTACCGGAAATTTAGATGAGGTACAAATAGGTGATATTGTAAAATTTAAGGAACAATTTGAAGCTTTAGAAAAACGAAAAAAAGCGATTTTAAAAGCTTTAGAAGAACAAGAGGTTTTAACCAACGAGTTAAAACAAAAAATAGAAAACACTCAAGATTTAACAACGCTTGAAGATATATATTTACCTTTTAAAAAGAGTAGAAAAACTAAGGCAGAAAAAGCAAGACTTAATGGTTTGGAGCCTTTGGCGAAAATAATAATGAGTCAGAATGCTACCGATCTGGAATCTATAGCCTTCAAATATGTAAAAGGTGAAGTAGCTTCTGTTGAAGATGCTTTGGAAGGTGCGCGACATGTTATTGCCGAATGGATAAATGAACGTGCTGACATTAGAAACAACATTCGTCGCCAGCTAGAACGTTTCGCTATGATTTCCACGAAAGTGGTAAAAACAAAAGCTAAAGATGAGGATGCTCAAAAATTTCGCGATTATTTTGATTGGGAAGAAAACCTGAGTAGAATACCTTCACATAGATTATTGGCCATTTTACGTGCCGAAAAAGAAGGTTTTATTCGTGTAAAAATTGAAATAGATAACGATCGCGCCATCGATAATATAGAACGCCGCGTTATAAAAAGTAATAACGCTTGCGCGGAAAACATACAGCTTGCCATTAAAGATGCTTACAAGCGTTTATTATTACCGTCTTTAAGCAACGAAGCTATGCAAGTAGCAAAAGACAAAGCGGACGAGGCTGCTATTACCGTTTTTGCAAAAAACTTAAAGCAGCTTTTATTGGGTTCGCCACTAGGTGAAAAACGTGTTTTGGCTATAGATCCTGGTTTTAGATCGGGATGTAAATTGGTGTGTTTAGATGCACAAGGCCAGTTAAAATATAATGAAACCATTTATCCGCACCCTCCTAAAAGTGATAGCATTGGGGCTATTAAAAAAATAAGTTCGCTTTGCGATGCTTATAAAATTGAAGCTATCGCTATTGGTAACGGTACGGCATCGAGAGAAACCGAGGCGTTAGTGCGTAAAGTACATTTTAAAAATGATGTGCAGGTTTTTGTGGTAAGTGAAGCAGGGGCAAGTATCTATTCGGCTTCCAAAATAGCACGTGAGGAGTTTCCGGATTTCGATGTTACAGTACGTGGTTCTGTATCTATTGGGCGCCGTCTGCAAGATCCGTTGGCAGAGTTGGTTAAAATCGATGCTAAATCTATTGGTGTTGGGCAATATCAGCACGATGTAGACCAGAGTAAACTCCAAAAAGAGCTGGATGTTGTTGTGGAAAACTGTGTAAATGCTGTAGGTGTAAATATTAATTCGGCTAGTAAAAGTTTATTGAGTTATGTGTCGGGAATTGGACCAAAATTAGCCGAAAATATTTTTAATTACCGAAATGAAAATGGTGTTTTTAAATCTAGAGCAACTATTAAAAAAGTGCCACGCTTAGGCGGAAAAGCCTTTGAACAAGGCGCTGCCTTTTTAAGAATTAAAGATGCTGAAAACCCATTGGATGATTCTGCTGTGCATCCTGAAAGTTATGCAGTTGTTGCTAAAATGGCAAAAGATTTAAAAACATCGGTAGCCGAATTAATTGGCAATAAAGCACTTCTTCAAACTATAAATTTAAAAACGTATTGTACCGAAACGGTGGGTTTACTAACTCTTGAAGATATTGTAAAAGAACTCGAAAAACCAGGTTTAGATATTCGTGAGCAGGCGAAGGTGTTCACCTTCAATCAGAATATAAAAACGATTAACGATTTACGCGAAGGCCAATTACTTCCTGGTATTGTAAATAACATTACCAATTTTGGGTGTTTTGTAGATGTTGGTATCAAGGAAAGTGGCTTAATTCATGTTTCTAACCTTTCAGATAGTTTTGTGAAAGATGTTAATGCACACGTAAGTTTACACCAACAAATTATTGTAAAGGTTTTAGAAGTGGATGTTCCGCGAAAGCGTATACAGCTTAAGTTGCATAAATAAAGCTAATATATTTCTATAAAAAAAAGAGTGAATTATTTTACTAAAACTCCTTTTACTTGCATAAGCGGTAGGGGTTGAAGTGCTTTTAGATTAATGGTGTTTTCTCGAAATAAATATGTTTTGTCGAACATTTTATTGCCTTCGAAAAAAGAGACTTTAAAGGTGTTATTAATAGCAAATAAATCTTCGTGCATTAATTCTATTTTGGCATAACTTTTTTTAGGAAGTTTGTCTAGTTTTTTTCTAAAAACCGATGTTGTTTTTTTCTCAGAATAACCACCAGTAACAATCAATACCATTTCTAAATCGACATCTTTATCGTTTATAATGTATGCATTCCAGTCCTGAGTTTTATAAATATCGTTGTATTCGTTAACAATAGCTACGTAAACGTCTTCAACTTTTGGTATTTTAATATCTTCTTTCATTTTGCAAAAATACAAATCTATTCAAAATAAGGATTAGAATATGTGCTGGAAATAATGCCTTTTAAATTATAAATAACCATATGTTTAAATAACGTGTCTTTTCCGTATAAATCGAAGAGGTTGTTTTTTTTGAAGGCTACGTTATCAATACGCAAAAAGTAAATTTTTACTGCTAATCTTAAATTTACTTCTGGTTTAATCTGTCTGTTATCTTGTGCTTTTTTAAGTAAGTTAAAAACAGTGTCAAAGGCTAATTCCTCACTGAAATCCTGAAATATTTTGTAGGCTTTAGGGTAGTATTTCTCTAAACCAAAAATAAAAGAGGGCTTAAAGTATTTTAAATACTCAAACCCTCTTTCGTAAATTAAAACAACACAAAAAACAGGGTCGTTGCCGTTGCAAGCAATAATCCCATTTATTTCTTCTTTATACTCATTTAGTAATCCCTCTAAACTCGAGGTTACTAAGTCTTCTTTGTTTTTAAAGAAGGTATAAATTGTTTTTTTAGAAATACCTAAAGTTTGTGCTATTTCATCGAGTGAAACATGTTTGCTGCCTTGTTTTGTAAACTTAGCAATGGCACAACTTAGTAATTCTTTTTTAGTAATCATTTTATTTTATTTCCATCCACCACCAAGTGCTTCATATAGATCTACAATAGAAACTAATTGTTGTAGCTTGCTATCTATCACATTGAGTTCCGCGTTTAACGCACTTTGTCGGGCTGTTAACAAATCTAAGTAATTGGCATAACCGTTTTTAAGCAATTCTTCCGAGTTTGCTTCGGCAGTGCGTAATGCCTCAACTTCATTAGTTCTAAATTGAAATTTTTCGGTTTCAGCTTTATAAGTATATAGAGCATTGGAAACTTCGTTTCCAGCAATCAATAGTGTTTTCTTAAAGTTTAATAGAGCACTTTCTTGATTTGCAAGAGCTACTTCTTTTTGAGTGTTAAGTTTTCTTTGATTAAATAACGGCTGTGTTAATCCGCCAACTACGGTTGCAAACAATGAGCTCGTATTAAATAAGTTATCTAGCTCTAAACTTTGCAAACCTCCCGATGCTGTTAAGGTTAACGATGGGTAAAAGTTACTATTTGCCACATTGGTTAGCTCGAAAGCATTAATTAAACCATACTCTGCCGCCATAACATCTGGACGATTATTTAGCAAGGTTGCTGGTACACCAAGGGCAATATCTTGCTGTGTGTTTTGGACATCTAAACTACTACGTTCAAAATGCTGAGCTGTTCTGCCTAATAAAATACTTAATGTGTTTTCAGCCTTAAAAATAGCAATCTCTAAATCTACTTGTAAGGCCCTAGCGCTGTTGTACTGCGCTATATTTTGGTCTACAGCAACTTGAGTTACTTGCCCTGCATCTTTAAGTGCTTTTATAGTTTCTACACCACTTTTTCTAGTTTCAATAGTTTCTTTAGTTACTTCTAATTGTGCATCTAAAGCTAACAGGTTATAATACGTGTTTGCAATACTCGAAATTAATTGTGTTTTTACTGCTTGATGACCAGAAACACTTTGTAAATATGCAGCTTGAGTAGCACGTTTATTACTTCTAATTTTTCCCCAAATATCGGCTTCCCAAGATAAATTGGCAGTCACATCATAAGTATCTAATCCGCCGCTGAATATTGATCCGAACTGACTGTTTTCTGAAAACTCTTGGCGGGTATAATTGGGTCCAACGCTTAATGTTGGAAAATAGCCTGCTTTTCCTTGTTTGGCATAAGCATTGGCTGCTGCCATTTGCTGAATTGCAATACGGACATCCATATTGTTTTCAAGACCTTCAGTTATATATTCATTTAAAAATGAATCTGTAAAAAGGTTTTTCCAAGATACATCGGCCATAGAAATGCTATCGGTAGGCAAATTATCGGTTCGATATAGCGCTGCGTTAGCAATTAATTCTGGTCGATCGTATTCTTTTGCTACAAAACAACTTTGCAGGGTTACTAAAACCACCCCTAAGAGCATGGTTTTAGTAACAGTTTTATGGTTTATAATAGATTTCATAATTTTATTCTTCAATAGTTTGTACTTCTGGTTTACTAGAAAACTTTTCTTGTAACCACTGGAATAATATAAATAAGATAGGAATAACGAAGACTCCTAAAATGGTTCCTATAAGTAATCCTCCAACGGCACCTGTTCCTATAGATTTATTTCCTTCAGACCCTACACCTTTTGCTAATACTAAAGGCATTAAACCAAGTATAAAGGCAAATGAGGTCATTAAAATTGGGCGTAAACGTGATTTTGCTCCATCGATAGCAGCTTCTACAATGCTTTCGCCTTTTCGTCGTTTCTGCAATGCAATTTCCACAATAAGTATGGCATTTTTGGCGAGTAGACCAATAAGCATAATTAAAGAAATTTGGAAGTAAATGTTGTTTTCCAAACCTAAGAACTTCGTACTAATATAAGCTCCAAATACACCAAACGGTAAAGATAAAATTACAGCGAATGGTAATAAGTAGCTTTCATACTGCGCACTTAATAAGAAATACACAAATAGAATACTCAAGGCGAAGATGAATAAAGTTTGGTTACCCGCACTTACTTCTTCTCTAGTTAAGCCAGAATAAGCTACCGTATAATTATTTGGTAATTTTGCTACTTCTTCTTCAATAACTCTAATAGCATCACCAGTACTAAAACCATCGTTTGTTGCACCAGTTATAGATGTTGAATTAAATAAGTTAAAACGCGTAACAGATTGTGGTCCATACACACGCTCTAATTTTACGAATTGTGTAATTGGCGTCATTTCACCAGAATCTGTACGTACATACATACTGTTTAAATCATCTACATCTGCCCTGTCGTCTGGTAAAGCTTGGATATATACTCTAAATTGTTTTCCGAATCGAGAGAAATCTGAAGCGTAAATACCACCAATATAACCTTGTAATGTTGAAAAGATACTATTTACGGGTACGCCTTTTTCTTTTGCTAACGGTACATTAACTTCCATTTCGTATTGTGGATAGTTTGTACTAAAAGATGATTGTGCGTATTTAATTTCTGGATGCGCCATTAAAGCCATGGCGAAATCTTTATTCGCTTTATCTAAGTCTTTAAATTCACCACCAAATTTATCTAATAAATTGACCTCGAAACCGGCTGAGTTACCAAAACCACGAATACTTGGAGGTGAGAAGAAAATAATGTTTGCATCTTTTATGCCTGCAGCAACTCCAAATAACTTACCTGTAATGGCCTGTACGGAAGTAGAAACATCTTCACGATCGGCCCAATCGGCTAATTTTATAATACCAAAACCATAATTACTACCAGTACCATTAATTAAACTTCTACCTTTAATAAAGTTTACAGCAACAATACCATCAATACCATTTATTTTACTGTATAAATCTCTAGAAACGGCATCTGTTCTATCTAAAGATGATCCCTCTGGTAATGCTATATTCGCGAAAATAATACCTCTATCTTCATTAGGTACAAATCCTGTAGGTGTTGTATTAGATGCCCAGTAAATACCGGCAACAGCTAAAATTAATAATAAAGGAGATATCCATTTTCTCTTGTATAAAAACTGAAGTGAATTCCCGTATTTTTGTATGGTAGCATTAAATCCACGATTAAAAAGTGTATAAAAACGTTTTAACGGCCCTTTACTTTTTAGTTCTTCATCATCTTTATGCCCTTTTAATAATAACGCACATAATGCTGGACTTAACGTTAATGCATTTACTGCAGAAATTAAAATAGCAATAATTAAAGTGACACCAAATTGCTCGTAAAATACACCTGTAGGCCCTGTTACAAAAGTTACCGGAATAAATACCGCTGCCATTACTAAGGTAATAGATATAATAGCTCCAGAAATTTCGTTCATCGCTACTAATGTCGCTTTTTTAGGGTCTTTTTCACCCTCATCCAACTTAGCATGTACGGCTTCTACAACTACAATAGCATCATCTACCACAATACCAATGGCGAGTACTAATGCGAATAGCGTTAACAAGTTAATTGAGTATCCAAAGACATTCAAGAAAAAGAATGTACCAATAATAGAAACCGGAACGGCAATGGCAGGAATTAATGTAGATCTAAAATCTTGTAAGAAGATAAACACTACTAAGAATACTAATAAGAAGGCTTCTAATAACGTACTAATTACTTTTTCGATAGATGCATTTAGAAATAAACTCGTATCATAAGGTACAAAAACATCTAAGCCTTCTGGAAGGTCTTTTTTAACCGATTCTAGAGTTATTTTAATATTTTCAATAATTTCTCGTGCATTCGATCCTTTGGTTTGGAAAATACCCATAAAAACTGCAGGATTTCCCATGCTCATAGCATTAGCAGCATACGATTGTGCATCTAATTCTATTGTTGCTACATCATTTAGACGAAGAAACTCTCCATCTCCTAAAGCTTTAATAACAATATCTGCATATTGTTGTTCATTTTTAAAACGACCGCTATAAGTTAATGTATATGAAAAGGCTTCACCGTTATTTTGTCCTAAAGAACCAGCAGCTGCTTCTAAGTTTTGTTCGGCTAAAGCCGCTGTAATATCTGAAGGAATTAAACCGTAGGTTGCCAGTTTTTCAGGTTTCAACCAAATACGCATAGCATAATCTTGTTGAGAGAATAAACTAACATCTCCAACACCACTAATACGCTGCATGGCGGGTACTACGTTTATTTTTAAATAATTTTGAATAAATGTTGCATCATAATTCTCATTTTCAGAATACATAGAAATAAACATTAAAGCACTTGTTTCTTGCTTTTGAGTTATTACCCCTGTTTGCAATACCTCTTGAGGTAATAAAGCATTTGCTCTCGATACACGGTTTTGAACGTTAACCGCTGCAATATCTGCATCGACTTCCTGATTAAAATAAACTGTAATTTCTGCTGTACCAGTGTTAGATGCTGTAGAAGTGATATAACTCATTCCTTCAACACCATTAATTTGTTCTTCTATCGGGATAATTACACTCTCTAAAACCGTTTCTGCATTTGCTCCAGCATAAGATGCCGTTACTTTAATGGTTGGTGGTGCAATATCTGGATACTCCTCTATGGGTAGACTCGATATACTAATAACACCAAGTACTACTATGATAATAGAAATTACCGTTGAAAGAACGGGTCTTTCAATAAATGTTTTTAACATAACTAAATAAGTTTATGGTTTTCTAATTTTTAAATAATACAGCTACTGGCTCAATAGCCTCCTCGAAAGGTGTGTCTTGAGGAGTAATAGGCATTCCTGCTCTAAGTTTTCCCACTCCAGACACAATAAGCTTATCGCCTATGTTAAGTCCAGATTCTACAACATATAAGTTGCCCACGTTACCTTGTACTTTTATAATATTAGATTTTACTTTATTATCTTGATCAACGGTAAAAACCATAACGTCTTTTTGTTGTTCAAACGTTGCAGATTGTGGTACTATAATAGCATTTTTATATTCTATAGGAAGTCTAATTTTACCACTGTTTCCATTGGTTAAAATTTCGTTTGGATTATCGAAAGCCGCTCTAATTTTTATGGTTCCTGTACTTTCGTTAATTTGACCAGTACTGGTTTGAATACGTCCAGTTTCAGAATAAACTTTTCCATTAGCCAAAACTAAACTAACATCTGGAGAGTTTTTAATACGCTCGGCTTTGTTTTGTCCTTCAAACCTTTGTAAGTGGTCTATGTATTGTGCTTCATTAAAACTAAAAAAGGCATAAACTTGGCTAATATCACTAACCGTTGTTAATGGGCTGCTGTCGCTAGGGCTAATTAATGCACCTTCTCTAAAGTTAATGGCACCAACATAACCGTCTACAGGGCTTTTAATAGTGGCATAACCAATATTAGCCGAAACTCCACTTAAAGTGGCTTTGGCTTGTGCTAAATTAGCTTTTGCAGTTTCTAGTTGTACCGCACTAATTATATTTTTCTCTACAAGAGGAATTAATTTATCAACTTCAACTTGTGCCACATTAACACGTGCTTTTGCTGCACCCGCATCTTGACTTAAAGATTGCGTTTCTAATCTAAATAAAGCTTGCCCTTTGCGTACTTTTTGACCTTCATCTACTAATACGTTTTGTATATATCCAGAAACCTTAGCTCTAACATCACTATTTACAATACCTTCAATGTTTGTTGGGTATTCTTGGTAGCCAGTAACTGTTTTTTGCTGTATCGCAGTTACAGGAAAAGCGGGAGGGGGAGCTTGTTGCGTTGCGGCGGCTTGTTCGGTTTTATTGCCGCAGCTAAAAACGACTAAAATAAGACTTAGCGTTAATATGGAGTATAAGTTATTCTTTTTCATTGTTGTTAACTTTAAATATGGAATTGGTTGTTTATTAATTTATCTCTTAATTCTTTAACTGAAGCTGTAGCTTCATCTACAAATTTGACGTAATCGTTGTGAAATGTTAAATCGAACTTCTCGTCGTTGTTTTCAATTTTCATCTCATTTTGAGTTTCTTTATAATCTTTAATTTCTAAATGAATAGCGCGCTCTTGGTCCCAGTGGCTTATCATTCTATCCACATGTTGAATAATGGTGTTTTTATTGATTATGAAATACTTTTTACGATCGCCCGTTTTTGTGAAATATTCAATTTTATTTAAATCTTGTAAATGATTAAGATGGGTTGAAATCGTGCTTTTACTAGCACAAAGAATGGATACCATATCTTCGAAAGTGGCACCTCTTTTTCCCGTAAGAATTATGTACGCCAATATACGTGCAGCAACTGGGGCTAATTGCTCTCTGGCTTCTAAATGCACTCCTAGTTTCTCAACTAAGCCCATTTTTTTTTGACAGATATTATTTTTCATTTTTAATTATTTTGTTTCTATTTTCTGAAAACGAATTATATATTTTCACAAAATTCTCTGCAAATATATTTTTTAGTTCGGAACAAACCGAACTAAACGAAGTTAATTTATTGTTAAATAAAAAAAGTGAATAGACTTTTTAAAATTTTAAAGAAGAATAGGCTAAGTTTTGGATGCTTTACTAGATCCTACACGAAGTATGAGATACCCAATAATTGCGGAAATAAAAGATGCAATAAGGATGCCTATTTTGGCAGAGTCAATAAATTCTGGTGTAGAATTAAAGGCTAAACTAGCTATAAATATAGCCATTGTAAAACCGATACCCGCTAAAAAAGAAACGCCTATAATTTGTTTAAAACTAATATCACTAGGGACTTCTATCCATTTTAATTTTTGAGCAATAAATACAATAGAGGTAATCCCTATGCCTTTCCCTAAAATTAAACACACAATAATGTTAATCACTAAAGCGGTATCTAGATTTTCTGAGCCTGAAATTAATACGCCTGCATTGGCGAAAGCAAAAATAGGAATGATAAAATAGGCTACCCAGCCGTGTAAATTATGCTCTAAATGCTGTAATGGCGATTGAAATTTAGAAGACCAATCGTTTAAATTATCTATATGCCCAATTTGCTCATGCGAGAGAATGGGTTTTTTTAACACACTAGCGGTTCTAATATTATTATATACATTTTCTAGTTCTACAAGAAATTTAGAGGTGTCAATCTTTTGTCTAATTGGTACAGAAAAAGCTAATAAAATACCAGCGATAGTTGGGTGAATACCAGATTTTAGGAATAAAAACCAAATAACAATTCCGAAGAAGAACATTATAAACTTAGAGTAAATACCTTTGTAAGACAAGAAGTATAAAACAGCAAGCATAGCTAATGCAATCAATAGTAATGTAATATTAATATTTGCACTATAAAAAATAGCGATAACCAAAACAGCACCTATATCATCTACAATAGCAAATGCTGTTAAAAATATTTTAAGACTTAAAGGTACACGTTTACCAAGCACGTTTAAAATGGCTAATGAAAATGCAATATCTGTTGCCATGGGAATACCCCAGCCTTTAGCTGTTTCAGGGTTTTGATTTAAAACTAAAAAGAAAATTACCGGTACCAACATCCCGCCTAAAGCCCCCACCAGTGGAAATGCTATTTTTTTTGGAGAATTGAGTTCACCAATTAATAGCTCTCGTTTTATTTCTAACCCAATAAGAAGAAAGAATATAGCCATTAATCCATCGTTAATCCATAAAATTAAAGGCTTCTTAAACTCAAAAGTTTCTGTTATAATTCCTAAATCATATTGCCAAAGTTCTCTATAACTATCTCCATAAGGAGAATTTGCCCAAACCAAAGCAAGAAGCGTAGCAAACATGAGTAGAATGCCACTAAAACTTTCAATTTTTACAAATTTTTGAAAAGGTGTAAGGAGAACTCTTTTAATCATATAAACAAGGGTTTTATAATAATGTTAACTCCAAATATAAGATTCCGAAATCATAAAAACCTCACGTTATTGTTGACTTTAAAGAATATTTAACATTAAAAACACACTGAAAAACAGCCCTTTAGCTAATGCCTTTTATTTAGTTTTTACGACGGTTTTTTCAGAAAAACAAACTATGATATGTAATTGTGAAGCAAATTGATTAAACAATATTAAAACTACTTTAAAAAGGTATTTCATTCTTCAATCTAAAACCGCTAAATTCGTAACATAACAATTGGTCTACTTCAAAATCTTAAAATTTCAATATGAAACAACTTATAGCACTTTTATGTCTTGCTTTTACAACATTTACTTTCGGGCAGGTTAATAACGATTCGGCTCTTAGTATCGACGAAATTATGCAAGGAGACGATTTTGTAGGTTATTTACCAACAAGTGTTAGTTGGGCAGATAATAGTAAAGCTATTTATTTTAATTGGAATCCGGATAACGATACTATTCCGTCTACTTATCAAGTGGATATTAAATCAAAAAAAATAAGTAAATCATCGCTTGAAGACCTTAAACAAAAATCAAATTTAGGTGAATATTCCAAAAACGGACAATGGATGGTTTACCAAAAAGATGGCGATTTATTTTTAATGAATACCAATAACTATTCTAAAAAACAAATCACAAATACTATTGATCGAGAGTCTAATCCTATGTTTTCTGGTGATGAAAAATCGATTGTTTATAAGCGAGATAATAATTTATTTCAATGGGATATTATCGATGGCAGCATCACGCAACTCACTAATTTTAAAGCGGGGAGTGAAAAGGAGGAGCCCAAGCTTAGCGCGAAAGACCAATGGCTAGAAGACGATCAATTACAATATTTTAATATCCTTGAAAAGCGTAAAAACGAAACTGACGCTAGAAATTATAGAAACGAACAATTGGTTTCTAATCATCCTAAACCTATATTTTTAGAAGATAAAAATTTGGTTGATTTTGATATTTCTTCAGATTTAAACTTTGTAATTTATAGCTTAAGTATTCCTCAAAAACATAAAAATACTAACGTGCCTAGTTATGTTACCGAAAGTGGCTATACCGAAAATTTAAATGCCAGGCCTAAAGTTGGTATTACCCCAAATAGCTACGAATCTTGGATTTTAAATATTAAAACCGGAGAGACCTATCAAATTAAAACCGATGAGCTAAGCGGTATTAAAGACAAACCAAAATATTTAAAAGAATATGCTGAAAATCCATCAGAATATAAAGATACTTTTGATGCTCCGAGAGGTGTAGAAATAGGTAGTCCAGTGTTTTCTGGAAATGAAAAAACTTTAGTAAATATCACGTCTCAAGATAATAAAGACCGCTGGATTATGCTGGTGAATCTAGAAGATGGAAGTTTAAAAGAGATTGATAAACAACATGACGATGCATGGATTGGTGGCCCTGGAGTCGGTTGGTTTTCTCGTGCCGAAATGGGCTGGATAGATGAAAACAATATTTGGTTTCAGTCCGAAAAAACAGGCCATTCGCACTTATATACAGCCAACATAAATTCTGGTAAAATAAAAGCGTTAACTCAAGGAGAATTCGAAATTCAGGAGGTTAGCTTATCAAAAGATCATAAAACCTTTTTTATAACAAGCAATAAAGTGAGTCCGCACGAACAGCACTTTTATCACTTACCTGCAAAAGGGGGCAAAATGTTGCAAATTACATCGCGCCAAGGTGGACATGAAGTAACCATTTCTCCAGATGAAACTAAGCTGGCTATTCGTTACTCTTACACTAATAAGCCTTGGGAATTATATGTGATGCCTAACAAAGCTGGAGCGAAAATGACGCAGTTAACCGAATCGACCACCGATGCTTTTAAATCTTATAAATGGATAGATTCCGAAATTATAAACTTCACTGCTCGCGATGGCGAAAAAGTTCCTGCAACACTTTACAAACCTTCCGAAGCTAAAAAAAATGGTGCGGCTGTAATATTTGTTCATGGTGCGGGGTATTTACAAAATGTACACCGCTGGTGGCCGGGCTATTTTAGAGAATATATGTTTCATAATATTTTGGTAGATAATGGTTACACGGTTTTAGCTATAGATTATAGAGCTAGTAAAGGTTATGGTCGCGATTGGCGAACCGCAATTTACCGCCATATGGGTGGGCAGGATTTAGACGACCAAGTAGATGGGGCTAAATACCTTATTGAAAATCAAGGTATCGATAAAGATAGACTCGGTATTTACGGCGGATCTTACGGTGGGTTTATTACCTTAATGGCTATGTTTAATGCGTCTGATACTTTTAAAAGTGGTGCAGCACTTCGCTCTGTCACAGATTGGGCACATTACAACCACGGCTATACAGCACCTATTTTAAATACGCCTTTTGAAGATCCTAAAGCTTATCAACAAAGTTCGCCTTTGTATTTTGCTGAAGGTTTAAAAGGGAACTTATTAATACTTCATGGTATGATTGATACCAATGTCCATTTTCAAGACGTGGTTCGCTTATCTCAGCGGTTAATTGAACTGAAAAAAGAAAATTGGGAATTAGCTGTTTTTCCATTGGAGAGTCATGGATTTGTTGAAGCTTCTAGCTGGTCCGATGAATACCGACGTATATTTAAACTCTTTCAGGAGACGCTTAATTAATGATTCGTTTTTATTCATTTATAAAATCAAATTATTTTAGATGAAGTTTGAAATATATAACGCATGCAATAATTATTTATTAACAATGAATTTTTGATTATTATGCTGTAATTAATCTTCTGATAGCTACAGTAATTATTGAAAAATTCAAATTATTAGCAGTTAATTAGGTAGTGTATTTTGCCTCTTTATTTGAATCGAGATCTCGTTTTGGAGTAAAATAATTGACGTTTGTATTTTATTTTATGGTAATTTTAATGCAGAATTATCACCATGGCTTTGCGTCCATAAATCACCCAAACATGAGTAAAAACCGATCTATTGTTCATATGGATTTAGATACATTTTTTGTGTCTTGCGAGCGCCTACTTGATAGTCGTTTAATAGGTAAGCCTGTACTTATTGGTGGTACATCAGACCGTGGTGTTGTGGCGTCTTGTAGTTATGAAGCTCGAAAATTTGGTATTCACTCTGCTATGCCTATGCGCTTAGCAAAATCACTATGTCCAGAAGCTGTTATTTTACGTGGTAATGCGGGAGTGTATAGCAATTTTTCTAGAGATGTTACCGATGTTATAAAAGACAGTGTGCCGCTTTACGAAAAAGCTTCGATAGACGAGTTTTATATCGATTTAACGGGGATGGATAAGTTTTTTGGTTGCCATAAATTGGCTTCGGAATTACGGCAACGCATTATCAAGGAAACAGGGCTGCCAATTTCTTTTGGTTTATCTATTAATAAAACGGTGTCTAAAATAGCCACAGGTGAAGCAAAGCCTAATAATGAAATAAAAATTTTATCGGGTACCGAAAAGCCATTTTTAGCACCATTATCGGTTCGTAAAATACCTATGGTTGGCGATGTTACTTATAAAGCACTTTGCGATTTAGGTGTAAAACGTATCCAAACGGTACAAGAAATGCCAATGGATTTAATGCATAAGGTACTTGGTAAAAATGGTTTAAGTATTTGGAAAAAAGCAAACGGAATAGATTTAAGCCCTGTAGTACAATATCAAGAACGAAAATCGATTTCTACCGAACGTACATTTAATAAAGATACCACCGATATTTCTAAGCTAAAAGGTATTATTATTGCTATGGCCGAGAATTTGGCTTATCAATTACGACGAGGTAATAAATTAACGGCTTGTGTTACGTTTAAAATACGGTATTCCGATTTTCAAACCTATACGCAGCAGCAGCGCATTCCATACAGCGCTATGGATGATAGTATTATTCCTGTAGTTTTGGATTTATATAAAAAACTTTACAACCGCCGTTTGTTGGTGCGCTTAATAGGTGTAAAGTTTAGTCATCTTGTTGAGGGAGGGCATCAAATAAATTTATTTGAAAATAATGAAAAGCAAATACATTTAACTGAGGCTATAGACAAAATGCGCGAGCGTTATGGTGATCGTGCTGTAATTAGTGCGGCAGGTATGGAGGCTAAAACAATTAATCGCTCAAACCCTTTTAATGGAGAGCCACCACCACTTTTACCTCGTAGGCGGCAATAATTTGTATAAAAAAACTCGCTTAACCTTTTAAAGTGTTAAGCGAGTTTTTTTATGTAGAAAAGGTGGTTTATTTTTTTGTTACCATATCTGGTGTGGCAACGGTTCTAAAACCAACATGCTCGGCAGATGAGTCTAAACTGGTGCCCATACGCGATGATATTCTATAGCTTGCGCAGTAAGAGTCACTACATAAAAAAGAGCCGCCTTTAATAATTTTCTCCTTGATATAAGGGTTGTTAGGGTTGTATGCTTTATCGGCGCCTTTTGGATTTACTAGTGTTGTGTTTGTAGCTGCAACTTCATTATAATAATTTAGGTTGTACCAATCGGTAGTCATTTCCCAAACATTACCAGCCATATCGTAAAGTCCAAAGTTATTTGCAGGATATGTTTTTACTGGAGCTGTGCGTTCAAAACCATCTTCTAAAGTATTGTTTACAGGGAATTCGCCTTCCCAGCTGTTGGCTTGGTTTGATAAAACCGAGCGATCATCCCCCCAAAAATAGGTTGTGTTTTCTTGGTTTGCTCTCGCAGCAAATTCCCATTCGGCTTCTGTAGGTAAACGTCTGCCTGCCCAAGCGCAATAAGCTTCAGCGTCTTCATAGCACACATGCACTACTGGGTGATTATCTTTACCTTCTATATTGCTGTCAGGTCCGCTTGGGTGTTTCCAATCTGTTCCAATAGACCATCTCCACCATTGAGAAAAATCGTATAAATTAGGAACTGAAGATTTTGTTTTTTTAAACATTAAAGACCCTGGTTGTAAAACAGAATCGTGTGGTTTTGGAGTGCCTTCAGGAAGTTGTTTTTTCATTTCGTTCCAATCAATTTCGCGCTCAGCCATAGTTACATAGCCTGTGGCTTCAATAAATTTAGCGAATTCGACATTGGTAACTTCGGTAATATCCATAAAAAAACCATCTACCTTTACTGGGTGTTGAGGTTTTTCATGATCCATAGCTACGTTGTCTTGAGGAACCGCACCTTGTAAAAATTCACCTCCGGGGATCCAAACCATGCCTTTTGGAGGATTGTTTGTTAGGCTATCGGCTATTGCTTTTTTAGCAATTATAGCTTCGGTTTTCTCAGAAACTTCAATAGCTTCGGTGTTTTTATTTTTACATCCAAAAACGGCAGTAATTATAAAAATTACTAAAATGGAATGCGTGTATTGTTTCATTTAGTTGGTTTTAAATTTTAGAGAAAAACAAAAATATCAATAATATATTCAATAGGCATCTAAGTTTTTAGTAAAGAATCTATTTTAACATTTGATAAACGGTTTTCTATCCATTTGGTTTTAATTACCTTTGCGCAACTTATATAATTTGGTGTATGATTTATTCAATGACGGGTTACGGAAAATCTGTATTACAATTACCTACAAAAAAAATAACAATCGAGCTAAAATCTTTAAACAGTAAAAGTTTAGATTTAAATGCAAGAATGCCTTCTATTTATAGAGAAAAAGAGCTTTCTATTCGAAAACTTCTAGCCGATAAATTGGTGCGTGGGAAAGTAGATTTTTCTATTTATGTAGAAGCAACCGCAGAAGATACATCTACACAAATAAACACCCCTGTTGTTAAGCAATATATGGAGCAATTAAAACAAGTTGTTCAGGGCGATGAGTTGGAGTTATTAAAAATGGCTGTTAAGTTTCCCGATGCGCTAAACACGGTTCGTGAAGAAATTGACGAAAACGAATGGGAAACAATTTCTTCTGAAATTAATACGGCTGTGGCCGATTTAAATAGCTACCGATTAAATGAAGGGAAAGTACTTGAACAAGATTTTATTAATCGTGTAAGTACTATTAGTAACATTTTGGAAGAGGTTATAGCAATGGATCCAGAACGAGTTGATGGTGTTCGCGAGCGATTACATAAAGGTGTTGCTGAGCTTAAAGAGAAGTATGATGAAAACCGTTTTGAGCAAGAATTGGTGTATTATATTGAAAAGTTTGATATCACTGAAGAAAAAGTACGTTTAAAAAACCATTTAAATTATTTTATAGAATCGATAAATACTGAAGAATCTAATGGTAAAAAGTTAGGGTTTATTAGTCAAGAAATGGGACGTGAAATAAATACTATTGGTTCAAAAAGTAATTATGCACCAATGCAACAATTAGTAGTGCAAATGAAAGACGAATTAGAGAAAATTAAGGAACAGTTATTGAATGTTCTTTAAAAACCCGAAAACTTAAATAGGGACAATTATCGGTCTAAGTAACATAGTATTATGGCAGCAACAAATAAAAAACAAGGTAAACTAATAGTGTTTTCGGCACCATCTGGCTCAGGCAAAACTACCATAGTTAGGCATTTATTGGGACTAGATGAATTGAATTTAGAATTCTCTATTTCTGCTACTTCTAGAGAAAGTAGAGGTACAGAAATCGATGGCACCGACTATTATTTTCTTTCGGCCAGCGAATTTAAATCTAAAATTAAAAATGATGAGTTTTTAGAGTGGGAAGAGGTTTATCGCGATAACTTTTATGGCACATTAAAAACAGAAGTAGAACGTATTTGGGCAAAAGGTAAAAATGTAATTTTTGATATTGATGTGTCGGGAGGATTGCGTATTAAACGAAAGTTTCCAGAAGAAACTCTGGCTATATTTGTAAAGCCACCAAGTATCGATGAGCTTAAAATTAGACTTAAAAAACGAAAAACAGAGAGTGCCGATAAAATTAATATGCGTGTAGCCAAAGCATCGGCCGAGTTAGCAACAGCCCCACTTTTTGATGTTATTGTTGTTAATGATACTTTAGAGCATGCCTTAAAAGAAGCCAAAACATTAGTAGGTAATTTTGTAAATTCTTAAAATAAGTTATTAATGAAAATTGGATTGTACTTTGGGTCTTTTAACCCAATACATATTGGGCATTTGGTTATTGCAAACCATATAGCAGAACATAGCGATTTAGATCAGGTTTGGTTTGTAGTAACTCCACATAATCCATTTAAAAAGAAAAGTAGTTTGCTTGATAATTACCAGCGACTCGAGTTAGTATATCGCGCAACTAAAGATTATGATAAGCTTAAACCGAGCGATATAGAGTTTAACTTGCCGCAACCAAATTACACTATAAATACCCTAGTACATCTACAAGAAAAGTACCCAAACCATGAGTTTTCTTTAATTATGGGAGAAGATAACTTGAAGAGTTTTCATAAATGGAAAAATTATGATGTTATTCTAGAAAACCATGATATTTATGTGTATCCACGTATCTCAGAAAGTAAAGTAGATACTCAATTTAACGGTCACTCCAAAATCCATGTTGTTAATGCGCCTGTTATGGAATTGTCTTCAACATTTATTCGAAATGCGATTAAAACAGGTAAAAACGTAAAGCCTATGTTGCCAGAAAATGTTTGGGAGTATTTAGATGAAATGAATTTTTATAGATAAATTAACTAAAGCTGCTTCAGTGTTAATGCCGACGTATCGCTCTTGCTGAAAGAATTTTCTTTTTTTTTTGTTAAAAAAACCAATTATTAATGTGTTTTTTTTATATTTTAGGTGTCTAATTTCTTTAGATGAAAAGTAATAATTCCGACTTGTATGTTATTGGTATAGGGGCTTCTGCAGGTGGTTTAGATGCTATACAGACGCTCTTTGACCATTTACCCAGCAATACAGGAATGGTATTTATTATTGTCCAGCATCTCTCTCCTGATTTTAAAAGTTTAATGCCCGAGTTACTCAGTAAGCATACGTCTATGCCTATATATACAGCTGAAGATAAACAGGTTATAAAACCTAATTGTATTTATTTAAATCAAAGAAATAAAAACTTACACATTAAGCGAGATAAATTGTATCTCCTTGATAAGGGTCCAAAAAACAACTTAAATTTACCTATAGATATATTTTTTCACACCTTAGGCGAGGAGTATAAGCAAAAATCAATGGGTGTTATTTTATCGGGTACAGGTGCAGATGGGTCTAGAGGTATACATACTATAAAAGAACAAGGCGGCACTATATTAGTGCAAGATCCTTTGTCTGCACAATTTGATGGCATGCCAAACTCTGCAATACTAACGAATTTAGCGGACTATATTTCGAGTCCAGAGAAAATGGCTGAAATAATCGCTAAAAACTTAATGAATACACCATTGTTAGAAGAAAAATTAAGTAACAGCAAATCAGACGAGGCTTTAATAACTAATATTTTAACCATTATTTTTAAGTTTTCTGGAATCGACTTTAGGGAATATAAAAAAAACACACTCATTCGTAGAGTAGAAAAACGAATGAATATTAATAATATTGAACATTTGTTCGATTACTGCACGTTTTTGTCCAGTAATGTAGAAGAGAAGCAAGCGCTTAAAGAAGATTTTTTAATAGGTGTTACTCGATTTTTTAGAGACACGGAGGCTTTTGGTTTATTTAAAACTAAAGTGATTCCGGAGATTTGTAAATCTAAAAATGTAGATGAAGCGGTTAGGGTATGGGTTGCAGGATGTTCAACGGGAGAAGAAGTATATTCTATTGCTATTTTAATCGATGACTATATTAAAACCCATAAGCTCAACATTGATTTTAAAATATTTGGAACAGATATCGATCCAAGAGCCTTAGCTGTAGCCGGGCTTGGTATGTATAATATTAATATTGCGAATGAGATAGAAAAGAAATATTTAGATAAGTATTTTTTAAAAATTGGAGATAAAATACAAATTATAAAACGGGTAAGAGAGAAAATAGTATTCTCTAACCATAACTTAATTAAGGATCCTCCATTTATTAGAATGGATTTAATTTCTTGCAGAAACTTACTTATTTATTTTGATAGTAAAATTCAAAAGAAGGTGATGCATAACTTTCAGTTTGCTTTAAATAAATATTCTTATTTGTTTTTGGGCAATAGTGAGTCTTTAGGTTCGGTTTCAAACTATTTCAAAACTATTGATGTAAAGTGGAAAATATTTCAAAATATTTCACAAACTAAAAATTATCCACCTCAAAGTTCTAGTTTAGAACGCGTGTCTACAATTGCATATAAGAGTCCTGTTGTCATAAAACAAGCTTCTGGCTTTCGAGCAAAAGAAAACCCTGAGCTTATATTTCATAAATTTTTAAGTAAAAAGTTTAGTCCAGCATCTATTTTTATAGATAAAAATTTCAACATCCTTTTTATTAAGGGCGACGCAGGCAAGCGTTTATCTCATAACGAAGGTGTTTTTCAAAATAACTTACTAAAAATAGTAAATGCAGATATTGCAGGCCTTATTAGAAGTGGAATTAGAAGACTTGAAAGTGAAAATAAAGATGTTGTTATCAAGGGTGTTATTAATAAAACGAAAACACAAAGCTTCTCTTTCGATTTAAAATTTCATAAACCCGATGTTGATGATGATTTAAATGGGTGTTATTTAATAGAATTTACTAATGATAAAGTTCTAGAGTACGAAGCGCCTTTAGTTGTTAAAAATATAGATATTGACGAGGCGTCTAATCAGCGTTTAGAAGATTTAGAAAACGAGCTTAAAGTTGTAAAAACCGAATTACAAAATGCTGTTGAACAGCTAGAAACGAGTAATGAAGAATTACAATCTTCTAATGAAGAGCTCATGGCATCTAATGAAGAACTACAAAGTACGAATGAGGAGTTGCAGTCTGTAAACGAGGAATTGTACACCGTAAATTCTGAAATGCAGGAAAAAAATAAAGAACTTACAAATTTAAGTAATGATGTAACAAACCTACTGGATAATACTGAAATTGCAACTCTGTTTTTAGATACCGAACTGCGTATAAGGAAATTTACTCCTGCGCTCAAAGAGATTTTTAATTTACATGAATCAGACAATGGTAGGCCGCTTTCTAGTTTTACATCTAACTTTTTGGAAGATGTTAGAGCGGAAATTATACAAGATTCAAAATTAGTTTTAGAGAAATTTATCACGATAGAAAAACAATTAAGTGATAGAAATCAAAACTATTATTTATTTAGAGCAAGCCCATTTATTACTTCGGATAAAAAAATAAACGGGATTGTAATTACTTTAAATAATATCAATAAACTTAAAGAAACCGAAAAAGATTTAAGAACCTCTGAACTTAGATATAAGAGTCTTTTTGATAATTTAAATGAAGGGTTTTTACACGGAAAAATTATTACCGATGAAGCCGGCAAACCTATAGATTGGATATATATAGATGCAAATCCGGCGTTTGAAAAAGTAATAGGCTTAGAAAGAAAAGATTTTGTAGGGAATAGGTTAATGGATATTATACCTTACATTAAGGATGATCCAGGAGATTGGATTGCCACTTTTGGAGAAACTGCAATTTCAGACAAAGAACAATATATTAAAGAATACTCAACTAAAGAAGGAGAGCATTATCAAGTGCATTTGTTTAGCCCTGCCAAAGGTGAGTTTGCGGCAACTTTTGCCGATATTACCGAGTTGAAAAATAAAAAGGCAGAGTTAGTAAAGAGTGAGGAAGAGTTACATCGTGCGCAAGAAATTACGCATGTTGGGAGTTGGTATTTAGATGTAGCAACAGGTCAGGTAAGGTGGACCAAAGAGCTGTATAAGATATATGGGTTTAATCCAAATTTACCTCCACCCGATCTTAAATCTAGTGGTAAGTTATTTACTAAATCTAGTTGGGAAATTATTACAAAGGCTATTGAGGCATGCCAGACTAATGGTGTTCCTTATGATTTGGAGCTAGAAATGATAAAAAGCGGAGGAAGTAGAGGCTGGCTTAGCGTTATGGGCGAAGCTGTAAGAGATGAAGATAATAAAATTGTTGCGCTTAAAGGTGCCGTGCAAGATATTACTCAGCACAAAATATACGAGGCTGAGCTTATTAGAGCGAAAAAGGAAGCCGAAATAGCAAGTATTCATAAAAATTATTTCTTGGCTAATATGAGTCATGAAATTAGAACACCCATGAATGGTGTTATTGGTTTTGCTGAATTATTAAGAAACGATGATATAACAAGAAAGCAGCGCTTAAAGTACCTAGAGATTATTGATGGAAGTTCAAAACAATTATTAAATTTGATAGATGATATTATAGATATTGCTAAAATAGAATCTAACGAAATTAAAATTATTTATAAAGATTGCCATGTCGCTAAGCTTATAAGTAATCTTGAAATTACCTACAATCAATTAAAGGCGGTAAAAGAGAAGGATAATATTATTATTAAATCTTATATGCCAGATGAGTTGAAAAGATTGGTGATAAGTACCGACGAGCACCGATTGCAACAAGTTATTTCGAATTTACTAAATAATGCCCTAAAATTTTCAGAAGAAGGAGAAATTTCTTTTGGGTTTAATGTTGAAGGTGAAAATTTGAAATTCTTTGTAAAAGATGAAGGTATAGGTATTCACGAAAGTAAGCACGCTGAAGTTTTTGAACGTTTTAAACAGGTGAATTACGATAATAGCGTAAAATATGGAGGTACCGGTTTAGGACTTTCTATTTGTAGAGGTATTGTTTCGCTTTTGGGAGGAAACATAAAGTTGTTTTCAGAACTTGGAAAAGGAACTCGTTTTGAGTTTACAATACCATTAAAGTTAACGAAGCTTAGAAAAGAAGCTAAAAATAACACAGCACCAACTACAGAAGCTTTTTTGGAGGGTAAAACTATTTTAATAGCCGAAGATGATGCTTTAATACAGTTGCTGTTCAAAATTGTATTAAAAAAGACAGGTGCCGATATTCTTTTTGCAAATAATGGTAAATCTGCCGTAGCTAAGTTTAAAAATAACCCAAATATTGATATTGTTTTACTTGATATTAGGATGCCGGAAATGAATGGTATTGATGCCATGGAAAAAATATTGGAAATAAACCCCGAAACAAAAATTGTTATGCAAACCGCTTATGCTATGCCAGATGAAAGAGAAAAATGTTTCAAAAAAGGTTGTGTAGATTTTCTTTCTAAGCCCGTGATTAAAGAGCAATTATTCGAAACTTTAAATAGGTGGTTAAATTAATTTAAAAGAAAACAGTTTCTATTGATACAAAAAAAAGCTGCCTTTTTCTGGCAGCTTTTTTTTGTTATAAAGTTTTTAAGAATTCATAAGGCTTTCAATATCGTCAGCCTCTAAGGGGATATTTCTCATTAAGTTAAACGGTGCTCCAGTTTTTTGGATAACAACATCGTCTTCTAGTCTAATACCAAAGCCTTCTTTTGGTATGTAAATAGCAGGTTCTACAGTAAACACCATGTTTTCTTGCATAGGTTCGGTTAAAATACCGTAATCGTGAGTGTCCAGACCCATATGATGGCTAGTGCCATGCATGAAATATTTTTTGTAAGCTGGCCATTCTGGATCTTCATTTTGTACATCAGCTTTATCAAGTAAGCCTAAGTTTAATAATTCATTAGTCATTATTTTACCAACTTCAGCATGGTAAGCAGCCCAGTCGGTTCCGGGTACAAGCATATTTGTTGCTTCATTTTTCACGTTTAATACGGCATTGTAAACTGCTTTTTGTCTATCTGTAAAACGGCCAGAAACAGGAATAGTTCTTGTCATGTCGCTAGAGTAGTTAGCATATTCGGCTCCAACGTCTAATAGAATTAAATCGCCTGCCTTACATTGTTGGTTGTTTTCTACATAATGAAGCACATTAGCATTGTTTCCGGAGGCTACAATAGGCGTATAGGCAAATTTTTTCGATCTATTTCTTAAAAATTCATGCATAAACTCTGCTTCAATTTCGTATTCCCAAACTCCAGGTTTAACGAAATTTAAAATTCTACGAAATCCTTTTTCAGTAATATCACAAGCTTGTTGAATTAAATCTAATTCAATAGGATCTTTTACAGATCGTAAGCGTTGTAAAATAGGGTTGCTTTTTGCTACACGATGTGCTGGGTATTTTTCTTTTAACCATTTTGTAAAGCGGTCTTCGCGGGTTTCGGTTTCTACATTAGCGCGATAATGCTCGTTGGTGTTAATGTAAACCGTTTCGCATTGCGTCATAATCTCGAACATGATTTTCTCCATGTCTTGGAGCCAATAAACCGTTTTTATTCCGCTGGTTTCAAACGCTTTTTCTTTAGTGAGTTTTTCGCCTTCCCAAATGGCAATATGCTCATTGGTTTCTTTTAAAAAAAGAATTTCTCGGTGTTTTTCTTTGGGACAATCGGGAAATAAAACCAAAATACTTTCTTCTTGGTCAACACCACTAAGGTAAAAAATGTCTCTATGCTGCTCAAAAGGCATTGTGCTATCTGCGCTTATTGGGTAAATGTCGTTAGAGTTAAAAACAGCTAAGCTGTTATTTTTCATTTTGTTAGTGAAGTTTTTTCTGTTTTTTATAAAGAGATTGTTGTCAATTGGACTGTATTTCATAACTCGAGTCTTTTAAAAGTGAATTGTATTGCAAAAATAAAGGTTTTATTTAAAGATAAGTTTTTAAAAAAAAAGTATGGTAATAAAAATGAAATGTATTAAATTGCGGGTTCTAATTAATTCATCCTCATACAATTATAAAAAATTGCTATTATGATTAAAAACTACTCAAAAAAAATGCTTCTTTCAGCGCTAATTGGCTTTTTAGGTTTTGCTAGCCTAAATGCTCAAGGGATGCTAAGGGAAATCCCTCTAGAACAGCAAGTTGAATCTTCAAGTTTAGTTGTTGAAGGAAAAGTTATTTCACAAGAATCTTTTTGGAATACAGATCACACCAATATTTACACTGTAAATACTGTAGAGGTATACAAGGTGTTTAAAGGACAACTTTTAGAAACCGTACAGGTTGTAACCAAAGGTGGTACTGTTGGTACTATGGCGCAAAAAGTGTCGCCTAGTTTAGGTTTAAACACAAATGATGTTGGAGTTTTTACTTTAGCTAACGATACAAACGTTAGCCCCGATGCTTTTAGACCATATGCGGGCATTCAAGGATTTTACAAATACGATTTAAATAGAAATATTGCTTCAAACCCTTTTCATAAAGTAGAAAGTATAGAAGCTGTTTATGCTGAAATTGAATCTAAAACTAAAACTAATTTTTCTGAAGTTTTAGAGTTTGATTTAGCAAAGCGTGGAAATAAGGCTGCAAAAAATGAAAAACTTTTAGCACCAGAAAATATTACGTTTTCACCTAGTGTAATTTCTGCAGGTACTAAAAGTGTTTTAACTATAAGTGGAACTGGATTTGGTCCGGTAAAGGGTTTTGTTGGATTCGCCAACTCTACTGATGCTGGAGCATCTGTTACTTATGCTTTAAGCTCTGAGGTTTTAACTTGGACTGATACACAGATTACTGTTGAGGTACCGTCTATGGCAGGAACAGGAGTTGTAACTGTTGTTGCTAATGATGCGGTTTTTGATTTGTATTCTTCGGAAGAGGAGTTAACAATACCTTTTGCACTATTAAATAATATTAATGCGGGTCAGGCATATCTTGCTCAGCATTATGCATCAAACGGGCAAGGTGGTCTTACTTGGACTCTTAACTCGATGTTTTACACAGGAAATGGAGCTAATCTAGCATCTTTTACAAGAGCGCTTGATACTTGGAGTTGTGAAACAGGAATTAATTGGAGCGTAAGTGATGATCAAACAATTTCCGATTCTGCGGGTATTGATGGAGAAAATGTTGTTGCTTTTAGTACTAATTTATCTGAAGGTTATTTAGGGGAAACAAGTACGTATTATAACAGCTGTAATAATAACGATTGGGTTGTGGCAGAGGTTGATATTATATTCGATGTAAATACAGATTGGAATTATGGACCGGGACCAACATTTTTTCAATATGATTTTGAGAGTGTTGCGCTGCACGAATTAGGCCATGCGCATTTGTTGGATCATGTTATTGATAATGATGATCCAATGGATTTTAATTTTGGTTTGGCTCAAGATATTAGAGAGTTAAATGATACAAATAGAGAAGCAGCAAGTATTATTATTACTAATAGTACAACAAATGCTATTTGTGATTTTCCATTAATGACTGAGTATTCATGTGAATTGAGCATTGAAGAAGATCAATTAGAAAGTGGTGTGGATTTATATCCAAATCCTGCTAATGATGCATTTTTTGTTAAAAAAGCATCATCAATTAATTTGGAGTCTGTAATTATTTACGATGTAAATGGGCGTTTAATTTCTAAGCACGATGCTTCAAATACGTCAGGAGTTCAAACTATAAGTTTATTAGGGATGTCTAAAGGGCTTTATTTTGTGAACATTAATTCTGATTTAGCTACAATTACCAAAAAACTTATTGTGAAATAAGAAATATTTTATAAGAGTTTATCAATATATCTAACTCATCTTACATTTTCTGATTTAAAGAAAATGTAAGATGAGTTTTTTAATTATAATCATTCTAAATGCAAAATAAAATACTATTTAAAACTTGTTAAAAATAGGCTTGCTCACTACCTTTGTAAGACTATAAACTAATTTTAAAATAATGAGCGGATTTTTAAAATCTTCAGTTGGAAGAAAAGTTGCTATGGCACTTTCTGCATTCTTCCTCATGTTTTTCTTAATAATACATTTAGCAGTAAACATCACTTCTTTATTTGGTGAAACCCTTTTTAACGATATGTCCCATTTTATGGGTACTAATCCGTTAGTTCAATTTGCATTGCAACCTGTTTTAATTTTTGGTGTTGTTTTTCACTTTGTAATGGGTTTTGTATTAGAATTAAAAAACAAAAAAGCAAATGGCGTAAAGTATGCCAAAAATAATGGTGCTGCTAACTCTACTTGGATGAGCAGAAACATGATTTACAGCGGTCTTGCTATTTTGGCATTTATCGTGTTGCATTTTATTGACTTCTGGATTCCAGAATTAAATACTAAATATGTAGTAGGCGATATGTCTGGTATGCATGATGGTGGTTTTAGATATTACCACGAATTGGTTGAAAAATTCCAAAATCCTGCGCGTGTTCTTGCTTATGTTGTTGCTTTTGTTCTTTTAGGACTGCATTTAGCACATGGGTTTACCTCTGCATTCCAATCAATGGGAGTAACTGCAGGACGTAAAAAAACACTTCAAAACGTAGGGAAGGCTTATTCTATTATAATTCCTTTAGGGTTTATAATAGTAGCCGTTTTTCATTTTTTTAACCATTAATCTTAAAATAGTATGGCTTTAGATTCAAGAGTACCAGAAGGTCCAATTAAAGATAAGTGGACAGATTATAAAAATAAAATTAACCTAGTTAATCCAGCAAACAAACGTCATATCGATGTTATTGTTGTAGGTACGGGTTTAGCAGGAGGTTCTGCCGCTGCAACCTTGGCCGAGTTAGGTTATAACGTAAAAGCATTTGCTTATCAAGATTCACCACGTCGTGCGCACTCTATTGCTGCACAAGGTGGTATTAATGCTGCAAAAAATTACCAAGGTGATGGTGATTCAACATATAGATTGTTTTATGATACCGTAAAAGGTGGCGATTATCGTTCACGTGAAGCAAACGTTTATCGTTTAGCCGAGGTGTCATCTAATATTATTGATCAATGCGTAGCTCAAGGTGTACCTTTCGCTCGTGATTATGGTGGGTTATTAGATAACCGTTCGTTTGGTGGTGTTTTAGTATCTAGAACATTTTACGCTAAAGGACAAACAGGGCAACAATTATTATTGGGAGCTTATTCTGCAATGAACCGTCAAATAGCTCGTGGTAAGATTGAAATGTTCAATCGTCACGAAATGCTTGATGTTGTAAAAGTAGATGGGAAAGCAAGAGGTATTATTGCTAGAAACTTAATTACGGGAGAAATAGAACGCCATTCTGCTCATGCTGTTGTTGTTGCAACTGGTGGTTACGGAAACGTTTATTTTTTATCTACAAATGCTATGGGTAGTAATGTTACTGCATCATGGAAAATACATAAAAAAGGAGCTTACTTCGCAAACCCTTGTTACACTCAAATTCACCCAACATGTATTCCTCGTTCGGGAGACTATCAGTCTAAGTTAACTTTGATGTCTGAGTCTTTGCGTAATGATGGTCGTATTTGGGTACCTAAAAACATGGAAGATGTTATGGCAATTCGTGAAGGTCGTAAAAAACCAACTGATTTGTCTGAAGATGAAAGAGATTATTACTTAGAGCGTCGTTACCCAGCTTTTGGTAACTTAGTACCTCGTGATGTAGCTTCTAGAGCTGCAAAAGAGCGTTGTGATGCTGGTTACGGTGTTAACGCAACTGGAGAAGCTGTTTATTTAGATTTTGCTGCTGCATTTGAACGTTATGGTTCTGAGCAAGCTAAAATTCATAACATATCAAATCCTTCAAAGGAAAAAATTAAAGCATTAGGGCAAGAGATTGTAAAGGCTAAATACGGGAACTTATTCCAGATGTATGAGAAAATCATAGATCAAAACCCTTACGAAACTCCTATGATGATTTATCCTGCGGTACATTACACAATGGGAGGTGTTTGGGTAGATTATAACTTAATGACTACGGTTCCTGGATTATATTGTATTGGTGAAGCTAATTTCTCTGATCACGGAGCAAACAGACTTGGAGCTTCTGCTTTAATGCAAGGTTTAGCCGATGGTTATTTTGTATTGCCTTATACTATTGGTGATTATTTAGCTGATGATATTAGAACTGGTAAAATTTCTACCGATACTAAAGAGTTTGAAGAAGCTGAAAAAGAAGTAAAAGATAAAATAGATTTCTTTGTAAATAATAAAGGAACAAAATCTGTAGATTATTTCCACAAGAAACTTGGAAAAGTGATGTGGGATAAATGTGGTATGTCTAGAAATGCTGAAGGACTAAAAGAAGCAATGGTTGAAATTAAAGCCATTCGTGAAGAGTTTTGGAAAGAAGTTTCTGTCCCAGGAGGATCAAATGAAATGAATCCTGAGCTAGAAAAAGCTGGACGTGTTGCAGATTTCTTAGAGTTAGGTGAGTTATTCGCTAAAGATGCTTTAGTTAGAGAAGAATCTTGTGGTGGTCATTTTAGAGAAGAATCGGCTGAATTAGATGGCCCTCAAAAAGGTGAGGCTAAACGTAATGATGAAGACTTTGCTTTTGTTTCTGCATGGGAATATAAAGGAGAGCCTGGCGATGCCGTTTTACATAAAGAAGAATTAGAATTTAAAGATATTGAACTAAAACAACGTTCATACAAATAATAAAAAAGACATTATGAATTTAACACTTAAAATTTGGAGACAAAAAGACGCTTCTTCTAAGGGTCAAATGGTAGATTATAAAGTGACTGATATTTCAGAACACATGTCTTTTTTAGAAATGATGGATGTTTTGAATGAGCAATTGGTAAATTCTGGTGAAGAACCAATAGCCTTTGATCATGACTGTCGTGAAGGAATCTGCGGTATGTGCTCTATGTACATTAATGGAGAAGCTCACGGACCGGATAGAGGTATTACAACATGCCAGTTACATATGCGTATGTTTAACGATGGCGATACTATTACTATCGAACCATTTAGAGCTGCAGCATTTCCTGTAATAAAAGATTTAGTGGTTGATAGAATGGCTTTCGAGCGTATCCAGCAAGCAGGTGGTTATATTTCTGTAAATACATCGGGAAATACACAAGATGCGAATTCTTTACCAATTTCTAAACATGCGGCAGATGAGGCTATGGATGCTGCTACTTGTATTGGTTGTGGTGCGTGTGTAGCGACTTGTAAAAACTCTAGCGCAATGCTATTTGTTGGAGCAAAAGTATCTCAATATGCATTATTACCACAAGGGCAAGTAGAAGCTGCAGATCGTGTTAAAAACATGGTTGCGCAAATGGATTTAGAAGGTTTTGGTAACTGTACTAATACTGGTGCTTGCGAGGTTGAATGTCCTAAAGGAATTTCATTAGAGAATATTGCCAGAATGAACAGAGAACTTATGAAAGCTTCTGTGTAATTTCAAGATAATAATACTTATAAAAAAAGCTTATATCAAGTAGATATAAGCTTTTTTTTATGCCTTAATTTTGCGTTTAAGGTATTAAGCGTATTGACATAGATACGATGTTTGCTCACTTACTTTTACCTGAAATTTTTGGTTAGCATCAATAGTGTATGCTTCACCAGCTTTGTAAGTTACCCATTCTGTTGTGTTTGGTAATTTTACCGTCATTTCACCTTCTATTACCGTCATGGTTTCATGCTCTGAGGTGCTGAACTCGTAAGTTCCTGCTTCCATAGCGCCAATGGTAGATTTACCTGTTGCCGATGTGTAGCCTATAGATTTTACGGTACCATCAAAATATTCATTTGTAGATATCATGTCTTTTTAATTTTTTCAATTAGTTACAAAAATAAAAAAGCACCTATAGAATATAGGTGCTTTTTATATATAATTTAAGTTCGAAAATTATTCTTCTTCTTCCGGATTAGAAATTGTTGCTGGTTTTACCGAAGCATCATGGGCATTGTGGTACTCTTCTAATAAGCTCATGGTTGCTTTAAGTAAATCTTTAGTTTCTAGTAATACACCAAAATAGAGTGTTGTGTTTTTTGGACTAGATTCTTCAGTACGTGTTCGCTCAACTTGTTTATGTATTTTTTCAGTAAGTACATTGAATACGTCTTCTTTTCTGCTTAAAATCTTTCCTATTTCTTCAAAAGAACGAGATTCGAAAGCTAACTTCATATCATGAAATAAAGCCTCTACAGATGCATCAACTTCTTTCAACTCTTTAATTTGGTTGAATTTAAGTTTTTTGTGGTTGTTGTTAATATGCTTATAACTTACTTTAGAAATGTACTCTAAAGACTGTGCCATATCTTGTAGGTAGCCTAAAATGTTAATATAGAAGTTGCTAGCACCAATACTAGATTCATCTAAGTTTTTAATAAAGTAGAAAATGTTGTTACGTAAATCTTCAACTTCTACAGATAATTTAGAAACTTGTTTTTGATTCTTTTTTAGAGATAGTAAATCTTGTTTAGCTAAGCCGTTAATAGCGTTTGAGTATATCTTATTCCCGCGTTTAACTACGTTAGCTATATTGCCAGCACTTTCGTGAATAACACCTTGTACGGAGCTGCTTTCGGCTTTTATCAAGCTATCTTCAGCTTTTACTTCTTTAGTTTTTTTGTTGTGCACAATAGAGCTTCTAATAAGCAAAGCAAAGGCAGTTACTAATAAAATTGGGAACATTACTGTAATGTTCAAGTTTAATAAATAAGCCACTAAAGCTGCCGCAGAAAATGCACTGAAAGCTGTAAAGAACCATCCTCCAATAACGTTTATTACTCCTGCTACGCGATAAACAGCACTTTCTGCACCCCAAGCTCTATCGGCAAGTGAAGAACCCATAGCTACCATAAAAGTAACGTAAGTTGTAGAAAGTGGTAATTTATAAGATGTTGCTATTGAAATTAAAACAGCTGCAATCATTAAGTTTACAGCAGCTCTAACTAAATCGAAAGCAGGTAGTTCTATAGTTTTGTTTTTTGAAACAGGAATTACAGGAACCTCAAATTGTTTATCAATTTTAGTTTGTAAACTGCCTGGTACAATGTATGCTGTGAATTCGGAGATTAAAATAGCAAATCTTACAAATCCACGAGATAAAAAATTAGGTTCAAACCGTTCTTTTGTTTCACTTTGGCTAGCTAAATCTAATGATGTTTTTACAACACCTTTTGCTTTTGAAGAAAACCATAAGGTTAAAATCATAATCATTCCAGCTCCAAAAAGTAACCAGTTATTGGTTGGTACTTTTTCGGCTAAAACCGTCATAGGAAACTCGTAAGCAGGAACTCCAGATGCCGACCAGGCTAAAAACGCATTGTAAGCTGCAACTGGTACACCAATAAAGTTTACTAAATCGTTACCCGCAAAAGCCAATGCTAATGCAAAGGTACCTACTAGAATAATAAGTTTGTAAATGTTTGTTTTAGCAAATACAATTAGTGCAAGTGATAATAAAGACCATATAATAAAACTTACTACTACAATAGTAAATACTTTAGTTTCTAAAAAGTGAGACATCGTGCCACCTCCTAAAATATCGAAAGATTCTTTAGCGTATGATGTGCCTTTTAACCCTTTCATGAAAATGAAATAAGTAATAGAAGTTAAAGCAAATCCACCAAATAAAGCTCCAACCCATGGTGCTTTATTCTCAAAGTTATATGATAATAATAAACGCGACACCCACTGTACAAAAGCACCAACCGAGAATGCGACGACTACCGAGAGCAGGATTCCAAATATAATTTGAGAGGCTTTAGACGTGTTTATGTAATTAATAACGTCACCAAAATCTCCGCCGTCGTTTCCAATTTTTATTAAGGCAATCGCAACCGCGGCACCTAGCAATTCGAATACAATAGACACTGTTGTGGATGTTGGCATACCAACGGAGTTAAAGAAATCTAGAAGCAAAATATCCGTAATCATAACCGCCATAAAGATGATCATAATTTCGTTAAACATAAATTCGCTCGGGTTAAAAATTCCTTTACGAGCAACTTCCATCATTCCGCTAGAGAAAACAGCCCCAACCGCAACACCAACACTGGCAACGATCATGATTGTTTTAAAAGAAATGGCCTTTGAGCCAATAGCTGAATTTAAAAAGTTTACTGCATCATTACTAACGCCAACTACCAAATCTGCAATTGCAAGAATGGCTAAGGCGATAATCATGTACAAATAAATATTATCCATAGTGTCTGGTTGAAATAAGGTTGCAAATATCATGACAATATAATTTTGGTGTGTTATGTAAATGTTATTTTTTTAAAAGTGTATATCGCATTGTAAGCGATACATTATTTTGTTATTCTCGTTTGTGACATCTAAATAACTCAAATCGGTTTGAATTTTTAATTTATGTCCTACAATATATTTAGAAAGCCCAAGTGTGTATTGGTTTTCGGCGTTTACATTGGTAATGTTTTTGTCTAAGGTTACGTTGGTGTAACGTCCAGAAACTTCCCAGTTACTCTTTAGTAAATATCCGGTTTGAAAGTTTAAGGCATCGCCTACTTGTACAATATCACCTGTTAAAGTACCATCTGAGTTTGTAGCAAATGGATTATCAGCAGTTCTGTCGGCATATTCGGCCATAAAAGAGAATCCTTTATATTTAAACATGGCATCCATAAACAATGTTGTAATGTTTGTTTCAAAAAAGCCAGTATCGGTTTCCATGTAAGCGCCTTGGTTGCTTCTTGTTTTTACAGCATTGTTGTTGTAATCGTAACTTGCACCTAGCGCTAGTTTTGGAGTTGCCTCTCTTTTTAAGTCAGAGCCTTTGTAATCGCCATCACCGGCAAAGTTTCCGAGAGGTAACAACTCTAAACGACCAGTATATTGGTGCCCACCTAAGTTACCTGTGGTTACGTTTCTGCCTTCACCTTGAGCCATCGAGAATATTTCTCTCACTACAAAGTTTTCATTAAGGTTAAAATGATGTCTTAATTGAAACCCAAAATCGCGATCAATATTAAATCGACTGTTTAATAACGATCGGTTTACTTGTTGCATATTTGCTGAAGAAATAACGCGTTCTCTGTTTCCTGGAAGTTTAGTCTGTCCGACCCAAAGCTCTAAATTTTCGTGAAAATTCCACATTAAAACCGCATCTAAGATATATCGAGGTGCGTTGCTTGTATATTCTGAAGCTCCAGATAAATCCCTGTTAGCAAGTCCTAGTTCAATTTTATACTTTAGTTTTGGGCTGTAAGCATAACCATTGAATTTTAGCCGTGATCTTCTTATTAAGAAATTAGCTTCATTTTTGCTGTCGGCTTCCCATGTTGAAGCTGCTAAGAATTGTACACGTAAGCCAACCTTCATGGTCCACGAGCTATCTTTACCAACGATGTTGAAAAGGCCGTTGCCAAATTTCCCCGATTTAATCTCTTGAGCCTGAGTGTAGTTTGCGGCAAAAAGGATTAAACTTAGCAGGGTAAGTTTAAATTTCATTATTCAGTACTAGTTTTTGTCGCAGCAAATAACCAACACTAATGTTAACTTAATGTTTCCTTATTATTAATTTTTACATAAAAGGCCGTCTTTACTAAAGACGGCCTAATTAGAAATCATTATAATGTAGTCGACAAAAACTAATAAATTAAATGAATTGCTAATAAATTGTCCGAAGACATGGCAAATATCTTTTATTAAGTTAATTTTAATGTAACGCTAATATTAAGGAATTATTAATAATGTTATGTTGTTTGTATTTTTTAAACTACTGTATATAAGTGTTTTATGTACTCAATGTTAAATTAATGTTATGTAAATGTTGTGTGAATGTAAAATATTTTATATATTTGTAGAGGAAGTATTAACAATAACCCCATACAACATGAAAAATATATTAATTATCGCAATAGCATTGTTTACATCAATGACTTTTGCTCAGAAAGAAAAATCGTTAACTTTAAATAAAGAAACAAACCAAATCGATGCTGTTTATTACCATAATAATGGTGAAGTAAGCCAAACAGGTACTTTTACTGCCGATGGAAAGTTAGACGGTAAATGGATTAGCTTTGATGAGGCAGGAGAAAAAACGACTGTAGCGTATTACAAAGAAGGTAAAAAAGTTGGTAAATGGATTCACTTTATCGACGGAGAGAAAAAAGTAGTAAGTTATGAAAATAACGTTGCTTCGCTATAAATAGCATACTAACTATTAGTGTATAAAAAAACGCCTAAAACTTATTGTTTTAGGCGTTTTGCTTGTATAACAGAAGTTTTTTAAAACTTGTATGCGTAACCAATAGAAAACTCTGTGCCAGGCTCTCTTAAAGAGAATATTTGGTCTTGTGCTTTGTACGATTGGTAAGAACTCTCTCTATCACTTCCTAAAATGTTAGATACTTTAATATCTATTGAAGATTTTTTGTTTTCTCCAAAAGTTTTATTAAAAGTAAAGTTTAAACTTTGAAAAGGTTTAGTGTAAACATCAGGAACACCACCTAAACCAACAACTTCTAAGGTTTTACCTTGGACATTGAAGAATAAACCTGTCTGTAAGCCTAAATCTGTATTAGAATAATTTAAACTAGAGTTAATTAAAAAAGGTGCTTGCCCTTGTAACTTACGTTTGCGATCTATAGTTTGACCATCACGAGCATTTGCTACTCTAGAGTTGTATTCTTGCTCAGACATGGATAATTCCGATTCGGTAACCGATGCATTTAACGCAAATTTTAAGTTTTCTAAGTCTTCGGCAATAAATCCTAAACTTTTTCTAAATTCAACTTCAGCACCATAAACCTTTGCGCTACCTAAGTTGCCAATAGTTAATTGTGTTGGAGCAGAGGCGAAGAAAGATTTTTCTAAAGGATCTGTGAAATCTTTAAAGAAAGCACTTACGGCAAACATTTGTCCACCATCACCAAAGTTTTCAAATCTTAAATCGAAGTTGTTTACGTAAGTTGGTTTTAAATCGATATTACCAATAAATAAGCGGTCTGTAATAGGATCGAAAATTTGAGACAAAGATGCTTCTTTAAATGAAGGTCTTGCTGTAGTTTTATAATAAGAAGTACGAATGTTAGATTTCTCGGTAGCGGCATAAATTAAGTTAGCCGAAGGAAATAAATCGTAAACATCAATAACTTTAAACCTATCATAAAGATCAGTTCCATCTTGCCCTGTGTAGTAAGATGAAAAAGCTTCAGCTCTTAAACCTAAAATTGTTTTTAATTTCTCAGAAATATTGAACTCATTAGAAATATAGGTTGAAGAAATATGTTGTTCACCTTCGTAAGCATCATTAGGGTTAAAGATATCACCAGAAATTAAATATGTTCCGTTTGTATTATCTCTACTCCAAAGATTTTCTGTTGCTAAAATATTATCAGGATTTCCGTTTAGCACAGATGTACCGTTATTATCAAACGTCCAATCGTCTACACTAAAATCTCTAAATTTATAAGTATGTCCACCACCAAATTTTACTTTGGCAGGCTTTCCGAATAATTCGTACTTTTTACTTAAATCTACTTTTCCAGCCCAGTTTTCTTCTTGTAAAAAACGCCAGATTCTAATTGGAAAAGTTGCAGCAGAAGCACTAATAAAGTACTCTCCAGATTGCGATTGTTGTAGCGGTGTTACTCTATGGTCTAAATCGTGAACCTTAGATATTGTTGGAGATAATTTCCATTCGAAGTTCCAATCGTTTTCAGCACCAAAAGAGTGTGTACCATTTAATAATACGTTGGTTACAGAACGCTCTGTGTATGTAATAGCATCTTTTGTTAATGGCTCATATCCAGAACCAGAACCAGAACCACCTTGCGCTACAGTTTGATTAAAGAAACCACCAGCAGATTCTCCATTTTGAATATGAAGAACATTAAAGCGGTATTTAGAGTTTTGTGTTTTGAAGGTAAGTCCAACAAGTCCGTTTACAAGTACGTTGTTAATACCCTCACGACCATTAGAAATTCTATCGGCAACTAACTCATTATTCGATGTATCATTAGCATCGATAGAGTATGCGCCATCACGTCTGTTCTCGTAAAATGTTGTACTGTTTTTGTATGAAAACGATGCTAAGTATCCAAACTTATTATATTCACCAACTTCAAATTGATCACCAATGGTAAAACCGAAATCGAAGTTAGGTTTGCTTGTTTCTTCTTGAGCTCTTAATTGGTTATCGAAACGGCCTGTAAGTGTTGTTAATAAGCCTCTATTATCAAACGTTCCAGGAATATTTTGGTATCTGTGAATTGGTCTGCTTCTAGAATTATCATCGTATCCAAAAAAATCAGTACTACTCGAGTTTCCTAATAAGAAATTACTTTTACCATGCATACTTGGGTTAAACCCGGCACCAAGAGATAAAGATGCTTCAAATTTTGTCGGAAAATCTTTAGTAATGATATCTACAACACCACCTGTAAAATCGGCAGGAAATTCTGCTGCTGCAGATTTTATAACAATAATATTGTCAATAATACTTGTTGGAAAAACGTCCATCTGTATTGTGTTTCTATCAGGATCTAAACCCGGAATATCAACACCATTTAAAGTTGTTTTAGTGTAACGATCTCCAAGACCACGCACGTAAACATATTTACCGCCTTCCACAGAAACACCAGGAACACTTTTTACAGCACTTGCAATGTTACTTGCTCCACTAGATTTAATGCTTTGTGCAGATAAACCATCTAAAAGGGTTACCGATTTTTTCTGAATATTTAGTACAGCATTTTCAGTATTTCTTTTTGCACTTGTTGTAATTACAATTTCGTCTAAAGAATTGGATTTTAAAATAACATCTAAATCAAATACTTGTCCATTTTTAATAACTATATCACTAATTTCTTTGGATTCGTATCCAACAAAAGAAAAGATTAGCGTGTAAGTTCCAGCATCTAACGATAATTGGTATTTACCATCAAAGTCTGATGTTGTACCAGTTGTAGTACCTTTTACTAAAATGTTGGCAAAGGCCATTGGTTCGTTGTTATACTCACCATCTAGCACGTTTCCAGCAACAGTTCCCTGAGCATTCAAACTTAAAAAAGAAGTTAAAAAAAGCGAAAGAACTATAAAAATATTTTTCATATATATAATTTATAAACTACTGCTCGCCATAAAAGCAAGCAGTAGTAAATTATGTTTTTAAAATAGAATTGAATTAAGCTTATAGTGCTAAACCTCCTTCGATTACAGCGTAAGTCCAGCTAAATTCTGAAGCAGTTGCTCCTACTGTTTGAGCACCTTCAGTAACTTGAGTTGTCCAAGTTGCTGCTCTATCAGTAAAAGAAGGTGTTAAGATAATGTTAGCTTCGTAAACTTCGTTACCATCGATATCATCGTCACAAAAATCGATACAACCACCTTTTTCAACAAAAACAGAGTTGTCAAATCCTACTATTTCCCATGCTTCTAGAGTAATTAAACCATCTAAAAAGTTTTGAGCTACAGCGTTATTATCTAATTCAACATCAGCGCTAGTTTTGAAACCTTTAGCATATACATTTTTTACAGTACCCATTGCTTTACTTCTAAAATCAGCATACTCACCGTTGTTAGTATCTAAATCACCAACTAAAGTTAAGTTTTGGATTGTAAAAGAACCTGTAGATGTTCCTTCTGGTCCATCAATTTCTAAAGCATGATCAGATGCAGCTCCTAATGCTACAACAGCATTATCAATAGTTCCAGAGTAAGCTTGGTCAATATCTAAACCATCATCACCTTGAGCCCATACTAATAAATTTTTAGCGTTAACCGTTCCACCGAAAAATTCGATACCATCATCAACGTTAGCCATAACTTCAATGTTTTCAATTACAGTTCCGTTACCAACACCACCAAGTGTTAAACCGTTAATTTCGTTTCCTTCTCCGATTAATGCACCACCGTGACGGATAGAAACATATTTAAGAACACCAGAGTTATCAGCAGCATCTGTTCCACCGTATAATCCAAAAGTATCATCTGCAGGAATTCCTTCAATTTGTACTTCAACTAAATCTCCTTTAAAAGAACCAGGAGCGTTACCTAACATAATTAATCCACCCCAAAGACCTCTATTAGTTTCGTCTAAGTTTGTACCAGCAGTTTCACCAAGGTCAATATTATCACTTGTAGAAGTAAAAATAATTGGGCTTGTAGAAGTTCCTTCAGCATTTATTTTAGCACCTCTTGCAATAATTAAAGCAGACGCTAAAGAACCAGTTCCTGGCTTACCTTTAATAATAGTTCCAGCTTCGATAGTTAATGTTGCTCCGTTATCTACAACAACTTTTTGGTTTAATTCGTAAATTTTATCGTTTGTCCAAGTTGTGTCTTCAGTAATCGCACCAGTAACAGCAACAGTTTCAGTTGTGCTAGTAGAACCGTCACCGTTTTGGATAATTGTAACTTCTTCTATTATAATTGGTGTATCATCATCTTTAAGACAACCAGTAAAAACGAGAGTTGATACCATTAAAATAGGTAAAATTATTTTTTTCATGAGATTTAAATTTTGATGTTTTTTTTAGTTTATTTCTTTCGGCAAAGAAACCACCACATTCTTAAAATGGTGTTAATTCAAGATTAAACAACCGTAACAAAAGTGTTATATAAACGTTACCTCAGTGTTTCTAGATACAACTATTAGGTTACATTTAGTTAACATTAAAAAGTTAGGCTACTCGGTTGAAAGCTTTTGTAATATTCATGCTAAAAAGATTAAACTCTAAATTTTAAGCATAAAAAAAACAGCATCCGTAAAATAGATGCTGTTTTTTTATATAGTTTGTAAAACGTTTTAATTGTTGGTAGCAATAGTGCTAGGCGTTTCATTTTTATCTGAGCTTGCAAAAGTTAGCATTAAATCATCTAAAGATAAAGTGTTAGCTCCTAAAGATTCTTTAACTTGTGTGGTGCGGTTGGCAACTACATTAACCTCTATAGTTTTAGTTTCGTAACCCACAAAACTTAGTGATAAAGTATACGTACCAGGATTTAAGCCTTTAAGTGTAAAGTTACCTTCTTGATCAGATGTTGTTTTACCTCCCGTTTCTTTAATAAATACACGAGCCATTTCTAAAGGCATGTTATTTGCCTCTAAGTCTAGTACGTTACCTTTTATAGATGCACCATCTTGTGCAAACATAACTGCAGATGATAAAAAAACGAGTATTAAAAAAAGATGTTTCATTAATTATTTTGATAAATATATTTTGCTCTGCAAAATAAAGGCATAAACATATTTTAAATGTTATGTAATTATTAAACAACCGTAATTATAAGGTTACCCTAATGTTAAGAGAATTTTTATTTATTTTTTATTAGGAAATGTTATCTTGCCTGCATATAAAAATTTACCATGAACTGGGAGCAATTACTATCCTTAAAACGCTTTGGCGATACCAATAAACGCATTAGAAAAGAACAAGACGAAACCCGTTTAGGCTTCGAGGTCGATTACGATCGTGTAATTTTCTCATCAGAATTTAGAAGTTTACAAGATAAAACACAGGTTATCCCTTTATCTGAAACCGATTTTGTACACACCAGACTTACTCACAGTTTAGAAGTAAGTGTTGTAGGCCGTTCGTTAGGTCGTTTGGTTGGTAAAAAGTTGTTAGAAAAGCATCCGCATTTACAAAGCACATTAGGCTATCAAGCTAACGATTTTGGAGCGATTGTGGCCGCAGCAGCTTTAGCGCACGATATTGGCAATCCACCATTCGGACATTCAGGAGAAAAGGCAATTGGCGAATTTTTTATAACAGGAGCTGGTAAAAACTTCAAAAGCCAACTAACCGATAAAGAATATCAAGACCTTTGCGATTTTGAAGGTAATGCTAACGGATTTAAAATATTAACCGAAGATCGTGCAGGGCGTCTAGGTGGACTTCGGTTAAGTTACGCCACACTTGGTGCTTTTATAAAGTATCCAAAAGAGTCGTTACCCAAAAAACCAACAAAGCATATAGCCGACAAAAAATATGGTTTTTTTCAAAGTGAAAAAGCAAGTTTTCAAGATATTGCTAGCGAGCTAGGTTTATTAAAGCGTAGTGAAACCGATGTTAGTTATTCACGTCATCCTTTGGCCTTTTTAGTCGAAGCAGCAGATGATATTTGTTACACCATTATCGATTTTGAAGACGGTATAAACCTCGGTCTCATTCAAGAAGAATTTGCACTCGAATATCTTTCAAAAATTATCCGTCATACCATAAAAACCGAAAATTACTATGCGCTTTCTACTAAAGAAGACCGCATAGGTTACCTTCGAGCGCTTGCCATTGGTTCGCTAATCAACGAAGCCGTAAATTTATTTATGGAAAACGAGGAAGCGATTTTAAATGGCACCTTCAATACCGGTTTGCTAGATAAAAGCCAATACGATGCCCAAATAAAAGATATTATTAAAATAAGTATCGATAACGTATATCAGTCTACCGAAGTAGTCGATAAAGAAATAGCTGGTTATGGCGTTATAAATACACTATTAAACACCTATGCCACAGCTGTAAACAATGGCTTTAATAATACCGCATCTAATTACGATAAACTTATACTAAAAAGCCTGCCAAAAAATATCAATGCCACCAGTACAAGCTTATACACTAGGCTGTCGAGTGTATGTTATTACGTATCGTTGCTGTCCGATAGTAAAGCTATTTTAGAATATAAAAAAATAAAAGGAATTGGGTTTTAAAACATAGTTTTTGGGCGTTACCCGAAAAGGGTCGGGCTTTCACTACTCGCTCCTCCTTGGGTCGGGAGCTCAAACAGGCCGTTCAATCCCTAACGCAAATTCGGCTAGCCTTTAAAGTTTAGCCATTAAAATATTATAAATTCATCTCATGAAAGTTTTACACCTCGATACAAACCACGAATTGTTAATTGAGCAATTAGCACAAGCCGGGTTTACAAACCACGAAGATTATACATCTACAAAAACACAAGTAGAAGCTAAAATAGCAGATTATGATGGTGTTGTTTTAAGAAGTCGTTTTACTATCGATAAACAATTTCTAGATGCCGCAACAAATCTTAAATTTATAGGTAGAGTTGGTGCTGGGTTAGAAAATATAGATTGCGATTATGCCGAACAAAAAGGTGTGTATTTAATTTCTGCGCCCGAGGGTAATCGTAATGCCGTTGGTGAACATAGTTTAGGTATGTTACTATCTTTATTTAACAAACTAAATAAAGCCAATGCCGAAGTACGCGAAGGCAAATGGCTTCGCGAAGCCAATAGAGGTATCGAACTCGACGGAAAAACAGTAGGTTTAATAGGTTATGGCAATATGGGCAAGGCCTTCGCTAAAAAACTACGTGGTTTCGATGTAGAAGTGCTGTGTTACGATATAAAAGCTGGTGTAGGCGATGCAAACGCGAAACAAGTAATATTACAAGAGTTTCAAGAAAAAGCAGATGTAATAAGCTTACATACACCGCAAACACCACTTACGGTAAACATGATAAACGCCGAGTTTATTAATGCCGTAAAAAAGTCGTTTTGGTTAATAAATACAGCTCGTGGTAAAAGTGTGGTAACTATAGATTTAATGCATGCGCTTCAATCAGGAAAAATTTTAGGTGCAGGACTCGATGTTTTAGAATACGAAAAAGCATCTTTCGAAAATTTATTTTCTGGCACCATGCCCGAAGCCTTTCAATATTTAATAGATGCAGAAAACGTGCTGTTAACTCCACATGTTGCAGGTTGGACCATTGAAAGTAAAGAAAAATTGGCGCAAACTATAGTAGATAAAGTTTTGGATAAATTTCGTTAACTTTAGGTTTTCAAAATAAAAATATATGCCATCTAAAGCCACCACAGTCGAGCAATATTTAAGCGCATTACCCGAAGATCGAAAAACATCAGTAAATAAAATCCGTGATCAAATCTTAAAGAACCTTCCTAACGGTGTAGAAGAAACTATTAATTACGGTATGTTAGGTTATGTAATTCCGCACACTGTTTACCCAAGCGGTTACCATTGCGACCCCAAATTACCTCTGCCATTTATAAATTTGGCAAATCAAAAAAACTTTATAGCCGTATATAGTATGGTGCTTTATGCAAAGCCAACTCTTATGGATTGGTTTGTTTTAGAGTATTCAAAACGCTGTAAGTATAAACTCGATATGGGAAAAAGTTGCGTGCGTTTTAAAAAAATGGAAGATATTCCCTTTGATCTTATTGGCGAGTTAACAGCAAAAGTAACTGCCAAAGAGTGGATTTCAATTTATGAAAACTCAATAAAAAAATAATTATGAAACGCGTAACAGGAATTGGTGGTCTATTTTTTAAAACAAAAGACCCAAAAGCATCTAAAGATTGGTACAAAAAACATTTAGGTTTCAATACCGACGATTATGGAAGTACCTTTTGGTGGAAAGATAAAGAAGGAAAAGATTGTTCTACACAATGGAGTCCGTTTCCCGAGGATACTAAATATTACGAGCCTTCTAAAAAAGATTTTATGTTTAATTACCGTGTAGAAAATTTACACGAATTACTTAGAGTTTTAAAAGAAGAAGGCGTTACTATTGTAGGTGAAGTTGAAGAGTACGAGTATGGAAAGTTTGGCTGGATTCTCGATAACGACGGTAATAAAATTGAGCTTTGGGAACCTAGCGATAGTGCTTTTTTGTAAATTACAGCCCAACAATATAACTTCATTTTTTAATTGACTTACTTAGAAACCCTACAAGGTTATAATTTATCAACATTACAATGGTCGGCCATTGGTTTTGCAGTATTCTTGCTCGGCATGTCTAAATCTGGAATAAAAGGCATCGGGATAATTATTGTCGTTATTTTAGCTTTTGTTTTCGGAGAAAAAGCATCTACAGGTGTTTTATTACCAATGCTTATTTGTGCCGATATTTTCGCAGTAATTTATTATAATCGCCATGCACAGTGGCATATTATTAAGAAGTTAATTCCATGGATGATTGTTGGTGTCCTTGTTGGTGTATGGGTGGGTAACGATATTTCGGAACTGGTTTTTAAAAGGCTCATGGCTGTTATAATTATTGCTTCGGTTTTAATTATGATTTATACCGAACGTAAAAAATCGGATACAGTCCCTACCAATGTATGGTTTTCAAAGAGTACGGGTTTTTTAGCAGGTTTTACTACCATGATTGGTAATTTGGCAGGCCCTGTTTCAAATATTTATTTTCTGGCCATGCGTTTTCCTAAAAACGAATTTATTGGTACGGCAGCTTGGTTGTTTTTTATTATTAATGTGTTTAAGCTTCCGTTTCATATTTTTGTCTGGGGCACTGTTACTAAAGATACATTGGTTTTAAACTCTGTTTTAATTCCGGCGGTAATAGTTGGTTTTTTCTGCGGTACCTATATTGTAAAATTAATTTCTAATGTTAATTACAGGCGGTTTATATTAATAGTTACCGCTCTTGGCGGTATAATTATGCTATTTAGTTAGTTTTTAGGTGTTTACACGAAATGTTTTTTTTATTACCTTTAACAACTAATAAATTTTAACTTATAACAATGTCAAACGAAAAAAATTTAGGCGACGATCTTAACGATATGTTAGGCGATGCTAAGGATGGTGCTCAAAAAGCAGCAGGTGAAGCAAAAGAAGCAGCTTCAGAATTTACAAAAGGTGCAACTGAAGTATTAGGTGCTGAAAACAAAAAAATAGTTGCAGGTATTGTAGCTATTTTAATAGGTAGCTTAGGTATTCATAAGTTTATTTTAGGATATACTAAAGAAGGTATTATCCAAATTGTAGCTACTTTTGTTACTTGCGGTATAGCAGGTATTATTCCATTTATAGAAGGTATCATCTATTTAACAAAATCTGATGAAGAATTTTATAATACGTATCAAGTTGGAAAAAAAGGTTGGTTCTAACCTAAATTATTTCAAAATATAAAAAGCTGAAACCGTTAGGTTTCAGCTTTTTTTGTTTTATATAAATATAAGTATAATAAAAACCGATTAAGATTCGGTTGTTGTATTTCCTGTAAATTTTCGTTCTAATTCAGCCTGAAACTCCTCCATTACCGGACGTACTGTACTTTCTGGTAAATCAGCAATTTTAATATACATTAGTCCATCTACAGCATTGTTAAATAGGGGATCGACATTAAAGGCCACCAATCTGGCATTTTGTTTAATATACTTTTTAAGCAATACCGGCATGCGTAATGCACCTGGCTCTATCTCATCAATAAGTTTATCAAACTTGTTTAAATCTGCTTCCGTTTCATCAAAAACAAAATCTTTATCGGCATCTTTCAGTTTAACTTTAAATTCCTTTTTTGGGTGTACATATTGCGCTATATATGGATCGTAGTAATGGGATTTCATAAACTCAATCATCAACGATTTTGAGAAATTCGAAAATTGATTACTAATACTTACGCCTCCAATTAAAAACTTGTGTTCTGGGAAACGTAATGTAATGTGCACAATACCTTTCCAAAGTAAAAATAAAGGCATTGGTTTTTGTTGATACTCTTTAATAATAAAAGCGCGCCCCATTTCTATAGATTGGCTCATCATTTTATGTAATTCTGGCTCGAACCTAAATAGATCTTGAAGATAAAACCCGTCTATACCATATTTTTCAAATATTTGAGAGCCTAAGCCCATACGGTAAGCGCCAGCAAGTATGTTGCGCTCGCGATCCCATAAAAACATGTGGTGGTAATATTGATCAAAGGCGTCTAAATCTATGGCTTCATTAGTGCCTTCTCCAACTTCACGAAAAGTGATTTCGCGTAAGCGGCCTATTTCACGTAATATGTTTGGTGCATCTTTAGATTGAGCTAAAAACACCTCGTAATTTTTACTTTCCAGAAGTCTAGAATCACTAGCTCTAAGAGCTTCAACCTCTTTTGTCATAATAGCAGCATCAACGGGAGTGACAATGTTTTTAGGCGCTTTTGGTGTTTTTAATGTAGATGAAATGCTGTCTAATATTTTCGATTTCTTTTCAAAAGCATTAGCTAACATGTATGTTTTTTTTCTTAAAAAATTAGAAAAATCATCTAATGATACATGTTCTTTTTGATCGGCAACCGAAATAGGTTTACCTATTCTTACTTTTATTACACGTCGTTTTTGGCTTAAAACCTCAGAAGGTAGTTTAGCCGTTCTAAAAGTGTCGCTAATTTTAGAAAGTCTGTAAAATAATTTACTGTTTTTAGCATGAAAATAGATAGGAACCACCGGTACTTCCGCACGTTTTATTAGTTTTAGTGCAGATTCTTCCCAAGGTTTATCGATTACTAATTTTCCGTCTCTGTAGGTTGAAACCTCTCCTGCAGGAAATAAACCTAACGGGTGGCCAGCGCGTAAATGTAGAATGGAGTTTTTAAAACCTGCTATGCTCGATTTTGCGTCTTTTCGACCTTCAAATGGATTTACCGGCATAATATAAGGTTGCATAGGTTGTATGCGATGTAGCAAAAAGTTGGCTATAATTTTAAAATCGTCGCGCTGTTCTAGCATCAGTTTTAAAAGTAAAACACCGTCAATTCCTCCAAGCGGATGGTTTGAGACGGTTATGTATGCGCCGTCTTTTGGTAAGCGTTTTAAGTCTTCCTCTGGTATTTCGAATTTAATTTGAAATTCTTCTAAAATTTTATCTAAAAACTCGATGCCTTCGAGGTGATTATTACGCTTGTAAAACTTATCTATAGTCGATATTTTAAGCACTTTCATAAGGAGCCAGCCAATAAAAGTGCCAATAAAACCATACTTATCTAGTTTTATTGCTTTAGCTACTTCTTTGGGGGTAACTAAGCCTATGTTCGTTGAGTTGGTCATGGCTGTAAATGTACTAAAATATACGTTTTAATTAAATAGTAACTATTTGAACGGTTTCTGGCGTTAATTGTTTTAGTAACACGGTTTTATCGATTTCAATTTTATTTATTGCCATGTCGTTATAGTGGCGAATGGTGTAAAGTGAGGCGTTTTGATGACAAACCACCTTGAATTTTGATTTTAAATGATGTAATAATTTATCGAGATTGTTATAATTATTTTCAATACAAACAGAAAAACTGATAGCCGAATTTTGAATAACGTCTACCTTCATTTTGTACTGATGCAAAAGGCTGAAAATATAACTAATATTTTCTTCAACAATATAAGAAAAATCTAAGGATGAAAGAGATATTAAAACCTGATTCTTCTTAACAATAAAGCATGGAGTCAATGGGTCTAACGTGGTGTTTTTACCAATTTTAGTGCCTTGAGAATCTGGGTTTAAGAATGATTTTACATAAAGCGGAATTTCTTTTCCTTGCAAGGGTTGCAATGTTTTTGGGTGAATAACCGATGCACCATAAAAGGCCAACTCTATAGCTTCTCTATAAGATAGGTTGTTGAGTAATTGTGAGTTTTCAAAATAGCGTGGGTCGGCATTTAAAACACCAGGGACATCTTTCCAAATGGTTACACTTTCTGCGTTTAAGCAATAGGCATATATAGCGGCTGTGTAGTCGCTGCCTTCTCTCCCAAGGGTTGTTGTAAAGTTATTAGCATCACTACCTAAAAAACCTTGTGTGATATTTAGAATAGACTTGTTAAAGGTGTTCGAAATGAGCTGTTGTGTGTTGTCCCAATTTACATTGGCTCTGCGATAATAATTATCGGTTTTAATATGCGTACGTACATCAATCCATTTATTTTTAAGACCGATATCGTTTAAGTATTCACTAATTATGGTTGTTGAAATGAGTTCCCCAAAGCCTATTATTTGGTCGTAAACAAAACTATAATCTGGTGATTTATTACTAATTAAAAACTGATTTAATTCATTAAAAAAGGTATTTACTTTTGTAAACGCTGCATGGTCTTCATTTTGGAATAAATCGAGTAAAATTTCGTTATGAAACTTTTTCACATCTTGTAAAGCACTTTGTAATTTAGGCTTGTTTTCAAAATAATTTTTAATTACAAGTTCTAAGGCATTGGTAGTTTTACCCATAGCCGAAACCACTATTAGTGTATTTTTGTAGCCTACCTTTTGTAAAACATATGCTAGGTTCTTTACACCATTTGCATCTTTTACCGAGGCTCCACCAAATTTATAGATTTGCATTTAAAGTGAATTAATTATTCAAATTAGATATGTAATTTTTTATCGCTGTTTCATCTAATTGTACCACATCCCAATCTCTCATCACGTTAGCTCCTTTTTTCTCATAGAAAGCAATAGCTGGTTCGTTCCAGTCAATCACTTCCCAATTTATGCGTTTAACACCTTTTTTGTGGCCGTATTTAACAACTTCGTCTAAAAGTGCTGTTCCCATACCAGAACCTCTCATGTTTTGACTTACAATTAAATCTTCTAAATGAATTATTTTACCTTTCCATGTAGAATAACGGTTGTAAACAAGGGCTATACCTTCTACTTTTTTATCAGCTTCTGCAACAAAACAATGAAAAGCTGGTTGAGTTCCAAAACCATCGTTTTCCAAATCTTCTAAAGTTACTTCAACTGCGTCTGGCTCTTTTTCGAACACGGCTAACTCGTTGATTAGGTGGAGAACTTGTGGCATATCCTCTTTTTTTGCGTTTCTTATTGTAAAATCCATAATGAAAATTAAATTTTTTCAAATATACCTTAAAGTTAAATATATTTGGGTACATAACTTTAACGAAAACGTTGTAGTTTCTTATTTTTTATAGATATTTGCACAAACAAAACAAAACACTTTTATGTCTCACAAAAAACAAACTTTAGGAGAGTTTATTATTGAAAATCAGTCATCGTTTAAATATTCTTCAGGTGAATTATCTAGCCTTTTGAACTCTATTCGGTTGGCGGCAAAAGTTGTAAACCATGAAGTAAACAAGGCCGGATTGGTTGATATTATTGGTGCTGCTGGTGATACTAACATCCAAGGCGAAGATCAACAAAAACTAGATGTTTATGCAAACGATAAGTTTATACAAACGCTTACTAAAAGAAATATTGTTTGTGGAATTGCGAGTGAGGAAGAAGATGATTTTATTTGTATAAATAGTCAAGATGAAAATCATCAAAATAAATATATTGTACTTATTGATCCTTTAGATGGGTCGTCTAATATTGATGTAAATGTTTCGGTAGGTACTATTTTTTCTATTTACAGACGTGTAACGCCAGTAGGAACACCTGTAACTCTAGAAGATTTTTTACAAAAAGGAAGTAAGCAAGTTGCTGCGGGTTATGTGGTTTATGGTACATCGACTATGTTGGTTTATACAACAGGAGATGGTGTTAATGGTTTTACATTAAACCCTGCAATTGGATCATTTTACCTATCGCATCCTGATATGCAATTTCCTGAAGATGGTACTATTTATTCTGTAAATGAAGGGAACTATATTCACTTTCCTCAAGGTGTAAAAAACTATATAAAATACTGCCAGCAAGAAGAAGGAGACCGACCTTATACATCACGATATATTGGGTCTTTAGTATCAGATTTTCATAGAAATATGATAAAAGGTGGTATATACCTATACCCACAGAGTTCTAAAAATCCAGATGGAAAATTACGTTTGCTTTACGAATGTAACCCAATGGCTTTTTTAGCAGAACAAGCTAATGGTTTTGCTAGTGATGGTTATACTAGAACCATGGATGTAGAACCAACGGAACTTCACCAACGTGTGCCATTTATTTGTGGTAGTAAAAACATGGTGGAGAAGTGTGAAGAGTTTATGAAAAATGCCAAATAATACTTAGTAATACAGTTGTTTAAAAAAAATGCGAGCTTTTTGGCTCGCATTTTTTTATGCTAGAAACAAAAGAACTACTATTTTTTTATAATTTTGAATGAAGCTTTACCGGTGTTGGTTTTTAAATTTAAAAGATACAAGCCGCTTTTCAGCGCAGATAAATTTAAAGTTTCTTTGTTTTTAGAGCTCGAATATACCTCTTGACCAATATTATTATAGATTTTAACTTCGGAAAGTATAACGTTATCATTGATTTTAATAGCGATCTCATTTTCAAAAGGGTTCGGGTAAATTGTTGTTGTTTTGAATAAAGTATTGTTTAGACTTAAACTTATTTCTACTGTAAATTCTGCTACATCATAAATGGACCAATCTCCATTAGAGTCTTGAACGCGTATATAAAACAAATGATCGCCAACTTCAATGTCTGCTGTGTCTATGTTGAGTATTTGAGATGTTTCGGAGGCATCGTTAAAAGTAACAGGTGTGCCACTGCCAATTCCTGGGTCTTCATCTATAAAATACTCGGCATTGGTTATATCGTCAGGAGTAAAATCAAAATCTTTAATGTAGATTGTTCTTCTGTCGTACAAACTCCAATGTCCTGCGTTGTCTTGAGTTCTTAAATAGAAACTATGAAAACCATTGGATAAAGTATTTGTTGGTATTGAAAAAACCTGAGTTAACTGCCCAGAGTTACCATCTACAGTTAAGGCTGTTCCGTTGCCTACACCTTCATCTTCATCAAAAAAATATTCGGCTGCGGTAATTGTGAACAATTCAAAATTTGCAATATAAAACGTTTCTCTATCATATAAGCTCCATGCATTATCATTATTACGTGTTCTAATATACAACGAATGAAAACCGTTTGATAAGTCGCCAGTTGGAATAGAAAAGGTTTGGCTTAAAATTTCAGCATCACTATTTACAGTAAGGGGTGTTCCATTTCCAACGCCAGGATCTATTTCGTAAAAATATTCGGCTGCGGTAATATTATATTGCGTTAAGCCTTTTACATAAAATGTTGTTCTGTCGTACAAGCTCCATGTGTTATCGTTATTTTTTGTTCTTATATATAAATGGTTAAAGCCGTCATTAAGATCTACTGTAGGAATGTTGAAGGTTTGAGCAAGCGCTCCCGTGTTACTATCGGTAGTGAGTAAATTGCCATTACCCACACCGGGATCGGTATTAAAAAAGTATTCGGCAGAAGTTATACTTTGTGATATGGCAGTAAAGCTACACAGAGTAAAAACTAAGAGTAAAAACTTTTTCATGTTAATTAGCGTTAGTGTTTATGGTAACGCTTAGCTCTTGTCCTGAGGCCACACGGTCGGTAATGCTAGTGATTTTTACAATTGGAATACCGTTAGAATAGCCGTAGTTGTTAAATATAAATGGTGTGCCATCGTATAAACCAATATCGATGCCATCGGTTCCTGCACCGATAGCTGGAGAACCTTCTTGGAGATGAAAATCATCATTACGGGTAAAGGTGGCATTATCGTTATCTTCAACAAAAAGAGGGTTTTGGTTGTTTAAATTATTGGTTCCATCTAAATCTGTAAGATTTCCTGAACTTCTATTATATGCTAAGCAATATTCGTAAATAACTCCTGCACTATTAACATTTAATGTACTGTAATAACTTCGGTATATGATGTTGTTTTGTACCGTTAAATTTCCCGTATCACTATTATTGTTTACAATTTGTCTACTTCCTGTGGTGTTTGAAAAGATATTATTTTTAATAGTAATACTATCGTGATTGTAAACGTAGAGAGCGCCTGTAAAAATGTTATTCGAAATAATAGTGTTTGTATAAGCGTTGTTCGAGTTGTTTGTGGTGCCAATTGCATTGATGATGTTGCCTCTAATAATGACATTGTCGGCGCCTGCATTACCAAAATATAAAATGGAACTTATAAAATTATTTTCAATACTGAGATTTGATAATTGATTTGGGCTGCTCGAAAACACGTTAGATGTAACATAAAACCCTGATAGTTTAGAGTTTGATGAGTTTGAGCTAAAATTGGCATTAGTAATGTAGGTACGCTTGTCAGGATCACTATGTCCAAAACCTATTAAAGTGAGTTTTTTATTAATAACAATTTCACCGTAGTTTGTTATAGAAGCATGCACGTAAATAGTGTCTCCGTCACTTGCTGCAGATATTGCACCTTGTAAGCTGCTGTATTGGGCATTAGCACCTTCAGAGTTGTCTACTGTTAAGATGTTTTGAGCATTTACTTGATATACAAAAAGTAAAGCTGTTACTAAGAGGGATAATTTTGTTTTCATTTGTTATGGATTTAATGGATTAATAAAATACTTGTCAAATGAGTGCTTAAAAGAGAATTATAAAAACAGTTTACTTTATTTGTTAATACCAACCTCTAATATTATAAGTAGGTTGTTGGTTTAAACCTTCGGCAACACCAATATCTCTTGCTGCTTTAATACGAGATTTTTCAACATCAAGCTCTTTTAGTTTGTATTGCCAATCTCTATCGGTAAGCTCTTTAGTTTTTACACGTTCTGCTATATTTTGGTACAGCGTTTTTACATCTTCAAAACATGTAGCTTCCGGTTCTATGGTTGCTAGAATAGCTCCAGCTTCGTTGGCTGCATTTAAATCTTGATTGGCAGACCAAATACTGCTGGCTTCATTAAGTTTTCGTTTACAACTTACATTTATAGCTTGCACATAGGTTGTGTTTATTTTGTTTTTTACCTGATCGAAACAAGAGCTAGCTTCTGGCACACTTGCAAGAAGGGCCAAGGCTTCTTCATATTTAGTTTGCGCACTTAAACCATCTACTTTTTTTAGAACTAAATTACAGTTTGTATTGTAATATTCGATAACACGTTTTTTTCCATTTTTAACGAAGTCTTGGAGTATGGGGCTTTTCGGTTTTATTTGCCTAACTGCGGATATGTATGCTTTGTTTTCGTTGGTGCCAACACCTTTAGTAGAAATAGTTTCACTGGTATATAAAATGCCATCTATTCCGTCGCCAATATATAATGTAACCTCGAGGTTTAAAGCGACCTTGGGTGGTGCGCTTGGTACAACATCTTTACTTAATACTGAAATGTTTGGAGTAATTATAAAGCGTGAATTATAGCTGTTATCACTAATGCCTTTTGCTGTAACAATTTGTTTTAATTTATTGGCGAGCATTTTTTTTGCCGATTGCGGTATGTTTTCAATTTGAGAAGGAACATAAGATCCAATGAATATGCCATCGTAGTTTATCTCTTGCGCAGATAAAGGTAGCGAGCTAATAAAGAGTAAACTGTATAATAAGTTTTTCATGATTTGTTGTGTTTAATTATTTTCCGCCTAAGATTATTGTGGCTCTTCCAAGACCTTTCATTACCAGTTTGTTCGGGATGTTATAAGGTTCACCTTTTAAGAATTTGCTTAGTTCGTTGGTATAACGTCTAGCATCTATAGCACGGTTTTTATCGTTGTAAAGCGGAATTCTTACTTGTTCAAACAATGCCATACTTTCTGTCATGTCTGTTGTGCTAAATCTTCCTTTTACAGTATTATCAGCCAACCAATCTTCTATAATGTAGCCTAGTTCTTCATCGTCATCACCGTATTCAGTTTCTAAATCACCATCCCAATCGTCCCATTTTTGGATTTTAACTATTATTTCTCTTCCGTTGGCAAACATATCATCAAAATGAGCTTGCAGGCGTTCGGTAAATTTATCCATATGTGCTAGAACAGCTTCAGAAAGCAACACTGGAGTTTCTGCTGCAAAAGAAGGCGCTCCTGTACCTGCCGCTGTGGCAATTTGTTTATCGGTATAGGCATCTAAACCTTGTAGGTTGAATGTAATTGACTTTTTAGGTCCGGTTTTATTAACCACCCAAGTTAATTGCATAATAATATCAGCTTTTGCTACTTTTTTTAAAGCATCTATAGGGCTTTCGCTTACCGAGCTTCCTGAGTCTTTGGATGATCTCATATTGTCTTCCGCCGAATTTGATTTTAAAGTTTTAATGGCAGATTCCATGTTTTTTAAGGGAAAACCACGATCGGCCATCATGCCGTTAATCTGACTGATAACTAAAAGCACATCGGTGTCTTGTTGAAAGGCTTTTTGATAATCTGGTATTTGCACCATAGTGCCTTGATCGTCAAAATTTAAAACGTAACCATTTTGAATGCACCAAACATCGCTGGGAACAACCATTAATGTTGGTTTTTTTGCTTGACTAAATGCTAAAATTCCGATAAGAAAAAAACAAATAGTTAGTATTTTTTGAGTATATGTTTTCATAATAATGTATTTAAAATCCAGAGGTTAAACTTCTAATAATCTCTTTGCTTTCTAATCGCTTTCTTAATTGGTCGACCTGTACATTTACTATAGCGCCAATTTTGTATTCGCGCTTGCTAATTTTTAAACGATCGCCAGGAGCAATGTTTCCGTCGGTTGCTGCCGAGACGTATTTTAGATATTCACCACCATCGGCAAAAAAAGCATCAAAAAACTCTTTAAATTTACCTTCGGTTTCTGCATTTTTAACAAGTGGGCTGAATGAGGTGCATCCTTGTCCACCACCGGCATATCCTTTAAAAATAATGCCGTGTACGGCGTTTTTCATGGCGTGAGAAATGGCATGTTTTGGGTTTTTTGAGTAAGACCATACTTTTACAAGTTTGGATCCTAGTTTAGCTATGCCTTCGCATTCTATATCGTACCGCCAAATTCTAGTGTCTTTATTTGCTTTTTCATTTTTCCATTGGGCATTAGCGCTAGTTCCTGCTGCTATAAGAAAAACGATTATTAAAATTGTTTTAAGTTTCATGCTATTGAGGTTTATAAGAGTTGATTAATTTATTTGTCTGATAAGCATGCCTGCGAAATATTTGTTTTTTTGGCCGCTAAAAGATGTGTATTCTAAGTTTGTTCTGTTTTCTTGGTTGGCATTATAGCGATTATCCCAAATAAGATCTTTTTCTACTTTTATTACACCCAAGCGTTTGTATTCCGTAGTACCTTTATCTGTAAGAACCTGCTCTAATACTTCGTATTTATCACCAGGTTCTATACCTTCTTTTAAACCAATTTTTGCAGCCAAGGGATCGCTGCTTATTAAAGGTGTTTTGGTTCTGAAAACTTCAAACTCTCGTTGTAATTTTGAAATAACATTGTCTATAGCTCTTACAGTTGCTACACTAATTAAATCGAGATTGCTTTTTTGTGTGTACGAAGTACTTTGTATATCTGCCCAAGACGTTTCTGTACCTATATATTCAAGTTTAAAAATATCGGTATCGTTAAAAGCTTTAATTTTATCCGGATTTAAATCGGAATCATCGGTCCAAAAGTTGGTGTAAAATGTAGTGGCAACTTCATCATTCCAAACCAACTTGTAGAGGTAGGCTTTGGTTTTAATAATATAGCCTTTTCCTGCAATTTCTGCTCCCTTAGATGTTAAGCTTGCCGTTGTAGATAGATTGCCTTTGCCTAAAAGTGATGCTGCTTTTGATACACCATTTAAAAGGCCTTTAGCTTTAGTTGCTATTTCTTCTTTATTTGTGTATTTAAAATCGTTTACAATAACAAAGGTGTTTTTTATAAGGGCTTCTCCGGCATCGGCAAGTTGTGCCGAACCACGTTCTGTGTTATTTGCAATTTTAACATCTAAATCGGAAGCATTGTAGAAACCACGTTCGGCAATTAAATCCATATTAAAGCTTCCTGTTTCACTGCGGTTAAACCATTTTGATACTAATTTTTTGGCAATATGGTTTGTGTTGAGGTAGTTTAGTATGGCTAGATGTTGAAATTCTTTATCATTATTAGCTTGTGCATTATCTGTTTTCTTAGAAAACTTAGACATAAGTCCTTTTTTCTTTGGTGCTTCGTTTAGAGGAGCATCATAAGCGTAAGCTGGGTTTGTTTTTGTAACCAGTCTTGCTTCAATAATGTGGTTGTTAAATTTATCTATTACAGGTGCATCAATAAATATATTTTGTATGGTATCGCTATATTCTTGGTCAGGATTACTAACCATAAAGGTGTGCAGCGAACTTCTTTTATATTTAATATCAACAACGTCGTTTTGGGAGAATATTAAAAAAGAGCATAATAATGCTAGCAAAAGCACTAGTTGGTTTAGACTTTTCATTTTTGAGGGATTAGAATATTAATAGCTAGATAAAAGTACTTGTAATTTAATGGTGTTACTAGTCTAAATTATTATTCGTAGGAGTTTTGTTATTTTCTGTAACTAATTTAATTACAAATAGATATGGAATATTCTTTCGTAATTTGTATTTTAGTCGAAGCTATTAACCCGATAACTTTTAGTTCTTCATGAAAAAAAGTCTACACTATGTTGTACTTTTTATTTGTGCGAATTTGTTTGCGCAAGAACGAGAAATAGATTCTTTAGAGCACTTGCTTGTTACTACAAATAAGGAGCAGGATAGTTTACGTTTAAATGTGTTAATAGAGTTAGGTTATAATTATTATTTGTCTAATTCGGATAAAAGTTTACCTGTTTTTGATGATGCTATATTACTCGCCAAAAACTTGGGTAATAAAAAGCGCTTAGCCCGGGCCTATCAATATAAAGGACATCGTTACTCGAGTAAAGGGCTCGATTCTTTGGCTATGCAAATGTACAATCAGGCCATTAGCATTTATGATGATTTAGGACTAAAAGGTCGTAAAGCTCGAGCTATTTATAATAAAGGTTTAGTTTATTTTAATCAATCAGATTATAAAAATGCTATCTCCAATACTAAAGAAGCTTATTTAGCATTTAAAGAAGTTAGCGACAGTGTATTAATGGCTAAAATGCTTAATAGTATAGCGCTTAACTATATGTATCTCTCCGATTATCCTTCGGCATTATCTAAATATTTTGAAGCATTAATTATACATAGACGTTTAAATGATACTGTAAGTAATGGGTTTGCAGCCGTGAATGCAAATATAGGTTTACAATATACTCGACTTGAAAAATTTGATAAAGCTATTGAGTACAATAAAATAGCACTCGAAATTTATGAAACTACTAAATACCAATATGGTCTCGCAAATTGTTTAACAAATATCGGTAATGCTTACGATTATTTAAATAAGCCGCAAAAGGCTATTACTAATTACAATAAGGCCTATAAAATAATGAGTGCTTTGGGTAATAACTACGGTATGGCAAGTGCTATAACCAATATAGGGATTGCTAATATTGCTTTAAAAGATTACACAACAGCTTTAAATTATTTTAAGCAATCTAAGCCTATTTATGAAGCTTTAAACAATAGTAATAATTTGGCTATTGTTCACGACCATATGGGGATTTGCTATTTGAATTTAGATAAAAATTTAATTGAAGCCAAAAAGAATTTTGAAACATCTTTAGTTTATGCAAAAAAAGCGTCGAGTTTAAATTTGCAAGTGAATGCTTTAGAAAGTTTAACTCAAACACATTACAAGTTGGGTAACTATAAAAAAGCTTATAATTTAATAGATGAAGCTTTAGTGTTAAAGGATAGTTTTAATTCTGTTGAAAAGAAAGAAGAATTAGCAAGATTAGAAGAAAAATATAAGTATCAAAATGAAAAAACAATTCTAGAAAGTCAGTTTGAAAGAGAACGGCTTACTGCAAAAGAAAAAGTAGAGCATCAAGAGCATATCATTGACTTGGCTATTTTTGGTGGTGGCAGTTTGTTTTTATTAGTTGTTGGAGGTATGTTTTTCTATCGTAAAAAACGTGAAATTGATTTTAATTTAAAGGTTGCAGATACGGAGCTTAAGGCGCTTCGAGCTCAAATGGATCCTCACTTCTTGTTTAATTCTTTAAACTCTATTAATAGTTATATTATTAAAAACGATACTGAAGCAGCAACAAATTATTTAACCAAGTTTGCTCGACTAATTCGTAAAACTTTAGAGAGTTCTTCAGAAAAAGAAGTGATTTTAAGAGACGATATTGAGATTTTAAAAAATTACCTCGATATAGAACAAAAGCGATTAGATAATAGTTTTACCTATAGCATAGAAATTCAAGAGGATATTGATGTAAACAACACCTTAATACCGCCTTTAATTCTGCAACCCTTTATAGAAAATAGCATTTGGCATGGTATATCGAAAATGGAGCGCGATGGCCATATTAAATTAGAGTTTAAAAAGGATGATGATATGTTGTTTTGCGCCGTAGATGATAACGGTTTGGGAAGAAGTCAGTCTCAAATAAAAGATAAGGAGACTAAATCTATAGGTGTGAGATTAACAAAAAACAGAATTGATATTTTAAATGCTCAAAGGAAAACGAAAGGAAGTATGAAGATAATAGATAAAGCAAAAGGTGTAAGAGTTGAAGTGAAACTACCCTTAAATTTGGCGTATTAATATGATTAAAACTATAATAATAGACGACGAGCAGCACTGTATAGATAGTTTGTTAAGATTAATTAGTAAGTACGAGGATGTTTTTAGTGTTGTAGAAACTTTTAACACCGTACATGCTGGGCTTGCAGGTGTTAAAAAGTGGCAACCCGACCTTGTGTTTTTGGATATTAAAATTAATAACCAAACCGGGTTCGATTTTTTAAAGAAAGTAGATACTATAAACTTCAATGTTATTTTTACTACCGCTTTTGAGACTTATGCGGTTGAAGCTTTTAGGTTTAGTGCCTTAGATTATTTATTAAAACCGATTGATAAAGATGATTTTCATGAAACGGTTTTAAAACTTAAAAATGTTGTGGAAACCTCTATATTAAAAAACAAAATAGACGTATTGCTTCATAATTTAAAAGTTGAAAATGCTTTAAAACGTATTAGTGTTGCCACACCAGATGGCTACGTTTTTATTGAAGTATCAGATATTTTATACTGTAAGGCAGATATTAATTATACTCATATTTTTACTAAATTGGGTGATAAGATAACAACTTCAAAAACCTTAAAAACGTTTGAGAAATTACTTCTTAACAATCACTTTTATAGAGTGCATAACTCTTTTTTAGTTAATCTCTTTTACGTTAAAAAATATACCAAAGGTAAAGGTGGTTATGTAACCATGAAGGATAACACCAATATTGATGTCTCCATAAGGCGTAAAGATGAATTTATGAAGAAGTTTATAAAATTATCATAAAAAAAATGCGAGCTCTAATGCTCGCATTTTTTATACACAATATTATTATCAATATTACATAGCTACTAAATCGCCAGTAACATCTTTAGAAGGTAAGTTAGATTTACCCATTAAATAAATATCAACTTGTCTTGCGGCTTCACGGCCTTCGGAAATAGCCCAAACAATTAAAGATTGTCCACGACGCATATCTCCAGCAGCAAATATATTTGGCACATTGGTTTGGTATTTACCATATTCTGCTTTATAGTTAGAACGAGCATCTTTTTTAATACCTAATTTATCTGCTAACGTACTTTCGGGTCCCGTAAAACCTAAAGCTAATAAAGCTAAATCACATGGCCATGTTTTTTCTGTGCCTGCAATTTCAATAAGTTGTGGGCGTTCTCCAGGAACCATTTTCCATTCCACATTTACTGTTTTTAAAGCCGTTAGTTTACCACTTTCATCTTTTATGAATTCTTTGGTGTTAATTAACCAGTTACGTTCTACACCTTCTTGATGAGAAGATGATGTTTTTAACTGCAATGGCCAGAAAGGCCAAGGCGTAGTTGGTGAACGGTGTCCTGGCGGTTTAGGCATAATTTCAAAATTAACTACCGATGTTGCACCATGACGGTTAGATGTTCCAACACAATCCGATCCTGTATCACCACCGCCAATAACAATAACGTTTTTGCCAGTTGCTAATACTTGGTCTTTAACTTCTTTACCTAATACAACTTTAGTTTGTTGTGTTAAGAAATCCATAGCTTGTACAACGCCATCTGCATCTGCACCAGGTGTTGGTAAGCCTCTTCTTTCCGTTGCTCCACCACATAATACTACAGAGTCAAAAGCTTTTAAGTCTTTAACATCATAGTTTACTCCAACGTTTACACTAGTTTTAAAGGTGATACCTTCAGCTTCTAATATTTTTACACGACGATCGATAATTCCTTTTTCCATTTTGAAATTAGGAATTCCGTAGCGTAATAACCCACCTACTTCATCATCACGTTCAAAAACAGTAACGGTGTGTCCGGCTCTATTTAATTGTTGAGCAGCGGCTAAACCAGCAGGACCAGAACCTACAACGGCTACAGTTTTTCCTGTTCTAGTTTTTGGTGGTTGTGGTTTAATCCAACCTTCTTTAAAGGCGCGCTCTACAATATTTTTTTCAATATTTTCAATAGATACAGGGTCTTCAATAATACCTAATACACACGATTTTTCACAAGGAGCAGGGCATAAACGACCTGTAAACTCCGGGAAATTGTTTGTTGAGTGTAGTAACCAAGAAGCTTTTTTCCATTCGCCTTGGTGTACCATATGGTTAAAATCTGGTATTAAATTACCAAGTGGGCAACCACTATGGCAAAATGGAATACCACAATCCATACAACGAGAACCTTGTTTGGTAATCTCTTCTTCTTTTAATGGAACGGTAAATTCTTTATAATCTTTAACACGATCTGATACGGGCGTGTAAGTTTCATCTTGTCTTTCAAATTCTTTAAATCCTGTTACTTTTCCCATTGCCTATCCTATTGTTAATTCTTCTACCATTGGTTCTTCAGTTGCTAAGCGTATTAAAGCGCTTTTGTATTCTGTTGGCATAACGCGAACAAAATTGCTTAAGCTTGTATCCCAATCTTCTAGTAATCGTTTACCTAATTTACTTTCGGTATATGTTACATGATTTTGGATAGTTGCTCTTAAATCAGCTGCATCTTCTTCTGTAATATCTTCAAAATCTATAGTTTCAGTATTACAAAGTCCGTTTACAAACTTATTTTCTGGATCGTAAACATAAGCAATACCACCACTCATACCTGCAGCAAAGTTTCTTCCTGTAGAACCAAGAACAATTACTTTACCACCCGTCATGTACTCACAACAGTGATCTCCTACACCTTCTACAACCGCAGTTGCTCCAGAGTTTCTTACCGCAAAACGTTCTCCGGCAATACCGTTAATATAAGCTTCACCTTGTACGGCTCCAAATAAACAAACGTTACCAACTATAATATTTTTTTCAGCCAAGAAGTCTGCTTTTTCTGGTTTTTTCACAATTAATTTTGCTCCAGATAAACCTTTACCTAAATAATCGTTGGTATTTCCATCGACCATAAATGTTAAACCGTGTGCACCAAAAGCTCCAAAACTTTGACCGGCAGAACCTGTAAACTTAATATTTAGAGTGTCTTCTGGTAAACCAAGATGTCCGTAAATTTTAGAAATTTCGTTACTTACAATAGCCCCAACCGAACGGTCTGTGTTTTTTATAGGGTATGATAAGTTCATTTTTTCTTTTCTATAAAGTGCACGATGTGAATCTTTAAGAATTCTAAAATCTATTACGTTATCTAAATTATGATCTTGTTGTTCGGTATTTTTAACAGACATGTGCTTATATGCCTCTGGCCTGTGTAAAATAGCCGATAAATCTAATCCTTTTGCTTTGTAATGGTTTATGGCTTTATTAGAATTAATTTTATGTGTTTGCCCAACCATTTCGCTTAAAGTTCTAAAACCTAATTGCGCCATAATGGCTCTTAATTCTTCTGCGATGTAGTAGAAGAAGTTAATCACGTGTTCTGGTGTGCCTTTAAAGTTTTTACGTAACTCTTTATCTTGAGTTGCAATACCAACTGGGCATGTGTTTAAATGGCATTTACGCATCATGATACATCCAGAGGCTACTAATGGGGCTGTTGCGAATCCAAATTCTTCAGCTCCTAATAAAGCTGCTATTGCAACATCACGACCTGTTTTTAATTGGCCATCACATTCTACAACAATACGGCTTCTAAGGTTGTTTAGCACTAAAGTTTGTTGTGCTTCTGCTAAACCAAGTTCCCAAGGTAAACCGGCGTGCTTTAATGATGTTAAAGGAGATGCTCCCGTACCACCATCGTAACCCGAAATAAGAACAACATCGGCTTTTGCTTTGGAAACACCAGCCGCAATAGTCCCTACACCAACTTCTGAAACTAATTTTACATTAATTCTTGCTTCACGATTTGCATTTTTTAAATCGTAGATAAGTTGTGCTAAATCTTCAATAGAATAAATATCGTGATGTGGTGGTGGCGAAATTAAACCAACAAAAGGTGTTGAGTTTCTTGTTTCAGCAATCCAAGGCAATACTTTGTGTCCTGGTAACTGTCCACCTTCTCCAGGTTTTGCACCTTGAGCCATTTTTATTTGAATTTCCTTCGCACTTGTTAAATAGTGAGAAGTTACTCCAAAACGACCAGAGGCTACTTGCTTTATTGCAGAGTTTCTACTGTCGCCATTACTATCTTTTTGGAAACGTTTACGATCTTCTCCTCCTTCACCAGAATTAGATTTTCCTCCAATACGGTTCATGGCAATCGCTAAGTTTTCATGCGCTTCACGAGAAATAGACCCGTAAGACATAGCACCGGTTTTAAATCGTTTAACGATTTCAGTCCATGGTTCTACTTCTTCTAATGGAATAGGATCTAAATTATCAAATTCAAATAAACCACGAATGGTCATTAAATTTTCAGATTGTTCGTTTATTGCTTTTGCATAAACATCGTAACTCGCTTGATCACTTAATCGAACGGCTTGTTGCAATTTAGCAACGGTTGTTGGGTTAAATAAGTGACGTTCGCCATTTCTTCTCCAGCGGTAATCTCCACCAATATTTAAACCTAAGTTTTTATCAATAGTATTATCTGGGTAGGCTTGTTTATAACGTTCGTTAATTTCTTTTTCAATTTCATATAAACCAATACCTTCAATTCTAGAAGCTGTATATGGGAAATATTTTTCAACAAATTGAGAGTTGAAACCAACAATTTCGAAAATTTGAGAACCTCTATACGAGTGTAATGTCGAGATTCCAATTTTGTTCATGACTTTTAAAATACCTTTTCCAATCGCTTTATTGAAATTATCAACAGCTTTTTGCTCATCCATATCAGTAATAAAGCCTTCTTTAACTTGCATTCTGATAATTTCGTTTACCATATAAGGGTTTACAGCACTAGCGCCATAACCAAATAAAGTTGCGAAATGATGTGGTTCACGTGGTTCTGCAGATTCGATAATAATATCGAAATAAGAACGCTTACGTAAACGGTTTAATTGGTGGTTTACATAAGAGCAAGCCAATAAGCATGGAATTGGAGCAAATTCTTGATTTACACCTCTATCTGAAAGGATAATGATGTTTGTTTTGCGATCCAACGCTTTTTCTATTTGCATTATAATATCTTCCAAAGCATCTTCTAGACCATTTAGTCCTTGATTTTTTGGATATAGCATTTGGATAGTTTCAGCCTTAAAGCCTTCAATTGAGATATTTCTTATTTTTTCTAAATCGGGATTAGAAATTACCGGATTTTGAATTTTAAGTTTTCTACACTGTCTATCGGTAATACTGAAAATATTTCTGTCTTTACCAAGGTTTAAACTAATATCTGTTACAATTTCTTCACGAATACCATCTAAAGGTGGGTTTGTTACTTGTGCAAATAATTGCTTAAAATAGTTCGAAATAAGTTGAGGTCTATCGGATAAAACGGCTAAAGGGGTGTCGATACCCATAGAGCCCAAAGCTTCTTTTCCAACAATAGCCATTGGTGTAATTACTTCTTGAATATCTTCAAACGTGTAGTTAAATAAACGTTGTCTTGTTTTGATATCAATAGTTTCTATCGAACAGGTTTCGTTATTATAAGGAACGTCCTTTAAGTGTAGTCTTGTATTATCTAACCATTCTTTATATGGTCTTTCTGAAACAATTTTACTTTTAATTTCTTCATCTTCGATAATACGACCTTTGTTCATGTCTACCAAGAACATTTTTCCTGGTTCTAAACGTCCATGTCTTTCAACATCTTCAGGGGCAATATCAACCACGCCAATCTCTGACGACATGATTAATTTACCGCTTTTAGTTACTGTATATCTAGATGGTCTTAAACCATTTCTATCTAATAAAGCACCAACATAATCACCATCTGTAAAGGGTACAGATGCTGGGCCATCCCAAGGCTCCATGATACAAGCATTGTATTCGTAAAATGCTTTACGTTCGTCAGACATGGTAGCATGTTTCTCCCATGCTTCAGGAATCATCATCATCATGATTTCTGGTAACGAGCGGCCAGTGTGTGTTAATAATTCTACAACCATATCCATAGAAGCCGAATCGGATTTTCCTGGAAGGATAATTGGGAATAATTTATCTATTTGCGGTCCGAAAACATCAGATTTCATGATTTCTTCACGAACACGCATTCTACTTACATTTCCACGAAGGGTGTTAATTTCACCATTCTGGCACATGTATCTAAACGGTTGTGCTAATTCCCAAGTTGGCATAGTATTCGTAGAGAAACGTTGGTGAACAAGCGCTAAACGAGTTACTAAATCTATTTGTTGTAAATCTGTATAATATGGCCCGATATCTTCAGGCATGATAATACCTTTATATATTAGAGTGCTCGTTGAGAAACTAGGTACGTAGAAGTAGTTGCTTTCAGAAATTTTAGATTGACTAATAGTGTGCTCTGTTATTTTTCTTGCAGCGTATAATTTAGCTTTAAAATCGGCATCAGTAATATCTTCTGTTTTACCAACAAACAACTGCTCAATATTCGGTTCAGATGCTAAAGCGATAGGGCCTAATTGAGAAGAATCTACAGGAACTTCACGCCATCCTAAAATAGAAAGACCTTGCGTTTTAACTTCGTTTTCGAAAGTGGTTTTGCAAAAATTATATTGGTTTTTCACCTTTGGCAAAAACACCATACCAACGGCATATTCTCGTTGTTCTGGGATATTAAAATCGCATACGCGTTTAAAATAATCGTGTGGAATATCAATTAATAAACCAGCACCATCACCGGTTTTTCCGTCGGCACTAACGCCACCACGGTGTTCTAATTTTACTAGAATTTCTAACGCGTCGTGAATAATTTGATTTGTTTTTTCTCCTTTAAGATTACAAATAAAACCAGCGCCACAGTTTTCGTGTTCAAATTCCGGTAAATAGAGTCCTTGTTTCTTCAGCATAATCGTTTAAAAACTTGAGTTGAATTGTAAAGATATGCACTAGTATTTGAAATACAATAGGGGCTAATTCATTATTTCGATTTTTTAGGAGAAGCGAAGATTAAAATAGGTATATATCAATAATATGACAGTTTTTTAATAAATATTCAATTCGGTTTTTTTAGTCAATATTATAGAAATATGAATTAATGCTAATATTTGGTTGATTTAATAGCAGGAATGCTATAAAATTTTATAAAAGACTAACAATAATTCAAACAATGTATTTGTTGAAAAATCAAAAAATAAAAATATTTACAAGAATACCCCTAAAAAATCGGGGATAAAATTGTGTAATTGATAAAAGTGGGTGAATTACCCCTGTTTTTTATGGGGGTTAAAATATTTTGACCTAGTTTTGGCTTGTTCTTAACGAATAAACCAATAACTATTAACTTTAAAATAAACACAATTATGAAAAACTTTTTTAAACTTTCACTGCTTTTTGTTGCTGCAATAGGCTTTGCTCAAGAAGATGAAAAACCAAAATTATCTATTAGCGGTAGTGTAGATGCTTATTACCAAACATATTTAACAGCTCCGGATAATGTAGGTGCTGGTTTTGGAACTGCGTTTGCAGGACAATCAGGATTTGCTTTAGGTATGGGTAATCTTATAGCGAGTTACGAAGGTGAAAAAGCAGGAGCAGTACTTGATTTAGTTACTGGGCCAAGAGGTGCAGGTGCTACTTTCAATAGTGATATTGTAGATGGTATTGTAAATCAAGCATATGTTTACTGGAATGTTTCAGAAGGAACAACATTAACTTTTGGTAGATTTAATACGTTTTTAGGGTACGAAGTAATTTCTCCTGCTGCAAACTTTAACTACAGTACATCTTACTTATTTTCTAGTGGGCCTTTTTCTCACATGGGTATAAAAGCTGATTTTGCTCTATCTGATGATTTTAGCTTAATGTTAGCAATTACTAATCCATGGGATGTTAATGATACTTCAATGACTGGAGAATATGCATTAGGTGCTCAATTAGGATATAAAGGTCAATTCTTAAATTTATACTACGATAGTGGGTCTAACGATGGTTTAGGTTTTGAGGTTGATTATACAGGTGGTTTTGATTTATCTGAGACTTTCTTTATGGGAATCAATGCAGCGTATAATGATAATGATGGTGCTGGTTTCTACGGAGCAGCTTTATATCCTCAAGTAGCTACTTCTGATAGTTTTTCTTTAGGGTTAAGAGGTGAGTATTTTGGATACCATGGTGATGGTGATGATTTACCAAGTGTTTTCGCTACAACTTTAACAGGTAGCTATACTGTAGATAACTTAATTATTAAGCCAGAAATTAGATTAGATTCATGGAGTAATGATGAGCCATTTGTAGATAACGATGGAATGGCTAGCGATAACTTAGCTGCATTTACTTTAGCTGCGATTTACACTTTCTAAGATTAAAATATTACAAATCCCCGTTTTTTAAACGGGGATTTAATAGTGCTATTATTAACTAACCAAAAAATATAATATGATGTCAATATTAAATTTACCTTTATTAATTCAGGATACCGCTGCTATCGAAGGCGATATGGGAATGATGTGGATGCTAATCTCTGGTATTCTTGTTTTCTTCATGCAAGCAGGTTTTTTCTTAGTGGAGTCAGGAATGACAGATTCTAAGAATGCTGTAAACATTGCCATGAAAAATTTCCTAGATATCGCAGTAGGTTCTTTAGCTTTCTGGTTTATAGGATACTCTTTAATGTACGGAGCAGACCAAGGTGGTGGATTTTTCCATTGGGGAGGTTTCACATTCTCTCAAGGTGCTGCCGATTTATTCTTTCAAACTGTATTTGCTGCAACTGCTGCAACTATTGTTTCTGGTGCTGTAGCCGGAAGAACAAAATATACAACTTATGCAATTTTTAGTATTGTTTTAACTGCTTTTATTTACCCTATCGCTGGTGGTTGGGAATGGAATGGTGGTTGGTTAAACAACACTGATGGTATTATGCCTGCTGAATTTATCGATTTTGCTGGATCGTCTATTGTTCACTCTGTTGGTGGATGGGCTGCACTTGTTGCTGCTTGGATGGTAGGTCCTAGAATTGGGAAATTCTTAGATGGTAAGCCTGTTGAAATGCACGGTCACAACCAAATGTATGCTACTTTAGGTGTATTTATTCTTTGGTTAGGATGGTTCGGTTTTAATGGAGGTTCTCAATTAGCTTGGGGTGGTGATGATGCTACTGCAGCTTCTCAAGTGGTTTTAGTAACAAACTTAGCTGCTTCTGCTGGAGCATTAGGTGCTTTACTTTTAACTTGGATTAAAAATGGAAAACCAAACTTAAGTATGACTTTAAATGGTGCACTTGCTGGTTTAGTAAGTATTACTGCTGGTTGTGGAAACATGAGCGAAGGTGGTGCTGTATTAGCTGGTCTTGTTGGTGGTATTCTTGTAGTATTCTCAATTGGTTTTGTAGAAAAAACATTAAAAATTGATGATGCTGTAGGTGCAATTTCAGTACACGGTATTTGTGGTGCTTGGGGAACTTTAGTAATAGGTCTTTGGGGTATCGATGGTGATGCTGGAATTGGAATTCTTAATGGTGGAGGTGCTGCTCAATTAGGAGCACAAGCTATTGGGGTTTTAGCATATGCTGCTTGGGCTATCGTTTTATCTTTTGTTTTCCTATTTATCATGAAGAAAACTATTGGATTAAGAGTTACAGAAAAAGAAGAAATTGCTGGTCTTGACTGGACAGAGCATGGATCTATCGCTTACCATGGTAAGAGACAAAGAGAAATTGAAGAAGAATAAAAATTATTATTTACTATAAATGTTTAGAAAGATGTCTCAAAAGGGCATCTTTTTAAACGTTTATCACAATTCAAAAAAACCTTTTGATGTTCTAGTTTTATAGAATTCAAATAATTTTTACCTTAACAAACTAAACATATTTAAGAAATGAAATTATGAAAAAAATTGAAGCCATTATTAGAAAATCCAAATACCGTGTAGTGAAAGAAGCGTTACATGAGGTTGGTGTAATATTTTTCTCTTACTGGGACGTAACTGGTCTTGGAAATGAAAAAGAGGGGCATGTTTATCGTGGCGTTAGTTATAGTACTAGTGATATACAGCGTAGGTATCTTTCTATTGTTGTAAACGATGATTTTGCTGATGTTACAGTGAAAACAATTATTAACTCTGCTGGAACGGGAGAAGTTGGTGATGGTAAAATATTTGTATCCGATGTACAGGAGTGTTATAGAATTAGAACTGGAGAGAAAGGTAGTGACACATTAAAATAATAACTCAATTAAACTAATAACATGGAATTACTTACAATAAATAATGTATGGATGATGGTCTGTACAGCCTTAGTTTTCTTTATGCATACAGGTTTTGCATTTTTAGAAATTGGACTAACTAGACAGAAAAACACATTAAATATATTATTTAAAAATATTTTTATCATTACAATAGGCTTGCTTCTATATTGTTTAGTAGGCTTTAACTTAATGTATCCTGATTTTGCTGAAGGTTCTGCTGGTATTTTTGGCTTTGCGGGCTTCGGTTTAGAGGCTCCGGTAACTGCGGAAGGTGCTTTAGATTTAGCTTATAATGAAGGTTATACATATTGGACGGACTTTTTGTTTCAAGGCATGTTTGCTGCAACAGCGGCAACTATTGTTTCTGGAGCCGTTGCTGAGCGTATGAAAATTGGGCCTTTTATGATGTTTACTATAATCTACGTTGGGTTTGTTTACCCAATTGCTGGCTCATGGAAATGGGGTGGTGGATTTTTAGATCAATTAGGTTTTTACGATTTCGCAGGTTCTACCTTAGTGCACTCTGTAGGTGGTTGGGCAGCTTTAGTTGCTGTTTTCTTATTAGGCCCGCGTATTGGTAAATTTAAAAATGGAGAGCCTCAGGCTATTCCTGGTCACAATATACCATTAGCAACTGCTGGTGTTTTAATACTTTGGTTAGGGTGGTTTGGTTTTAATGGTGGTTCTGTGCTTTCTGCAGATCCTGAGTTAACATCTTTAACTTTGGTTACAACATGTTTAGCTGCTGCAGCTGGTGGAGTTGTTGCTGCTATGGTAACTTTAATTAAATACAAAAATCTAGATTTAACTATGTTTTTAAATGGTATTTTAGGTGGTTTAGTTGGTATTACTGCGGGTGCAGACGTGATGACACCTACTAGTGCTATTATTATTGGTGCTGTTGCAGGTGTGCTTATCGTTTTAGCTGTAAGTTGTGTGGATGCTTTAAAACTTGATGATCCTGTTGGTGCTATTGCTGTACATTTAATTTGTGGTATTTGGGGAACTTTAGCGGTAGGTATATTTTCTACAAACTCAGAGCATACATTTATGGCTCAATTAATAGGTGTAGCTTGTTATGCTGGTTTTTGTTTAGTAACCTCTTTTATTATTATATTTACATTGAAAAAGGTTGTTGGAATTCGAGTTTCTGAAAAGGAAGAGCTAGAAGGTTTAGATGCGCATGAGCATGGTATGGAAGCTTATCCAGATTTTAGATCTAACGATCACTAGAATAGAACTATTTAACTAATCAGTTTATATATTGTTAAAAAGGTGTTTTGCTTTATGCAAAACACCTTTTTTTTATAATAATTTTTAATTAAATTGAAGTTGTAGAGGGTAGTGTTTTTGCGGTGTTTAGATGCTTATTAATGCCATTAAAAGGTCGTCTTGTTAGCTGTACTGCCGCTGCAATAAGTGCGCAAGGGATAGTAGTGAAAAGCCCACAGCTGCAACAATGGTAATTGATGCAGCGAGGACTTGTAGCGAATAGCCCGACCCTTTTTGGGTTGCGCCCTAATAAAAATAATAGAAGATGTTTTAACGTAAAAAAGCCCCCATAGTTGGAGGCTTTTTATATTTAATTTGAATGTTTTATTATGCAGAGTTTCTACTTGCATTAATGTTTCCGAATAATGAACGGGTAACAATTTTTTCAAATATTTTAATTTGTTCTTCGTCTCTAACTTCGGCTTTTTCTAATTCTTGAATCTTTTTAAGTGCGTATTGTTGTATGGTTAACAATGGTAACACAATAGATTCACGAACTTGAATAGAGGCACGGCCTGCTGGCTCGTTTTCCATAAGTTCTTTATAACCGGTTAGTTTTAAAAGTAGAGATTTTGTTGATAGGTATTCGTTATAAATAATATCCCAAAATGCACCAAACTCTTCGTCTTTAGACATGTATTTTGTTAAATCGAAAAACGATTTTGTTAAAGACATCATACTGTTTTCTAACAGTGTTTTAAAGAATTTTGAGTTATTATAAAGTTGCTCTACTTTATGGAATTCGCCACGATCTTCGTATGCTTTTAATGCTTTACCAACACCAAAGAATCCTGGAACGTTTTGTTTTAACTGACTCCAAGAACCTACAAAAGGAATGGCTCTTAAGTCTGAAAATACTAATTTATCTGATGTGCCACGTTTTGACGGGCGAGAACCAATATTTGTTTTTGCATAGTATTTTAAAGTACTCATGCGTTCTAAATACGGTATAAACATTGGGTGACCTTTAAAGTCTTTGTAAGCAGTGTAGCTTGTTTCTGCTAAGTCATTCATTACAATTTTATCTTCTTCACTCATGGCTTCGTTGTTTTTGCCAATGCGGTTAGAAATACCAGAACTTATTAATTGTTCTAAATTGTATTGAGATGAATCTAAAGTTCCGAAATTAGAACTAATAGTTTGTCCTTGTATAGTTAATTGTACTTCTTTATCCTCTATTGTTGGGCCTAAAGATGAGTAGAATTGATGTGTTTTTCCTCCACCACGTGCAGGAGGTCCACCACGACCATCAAAGAAAATGGCTGTAATACCGTATTCTCTAGATATGGCTGTTAAGCGCTCTTTTGCTTTGTAAATTCCCCAGTTTGCCATAAGGTATCCACCATCTTTTGTACCATCGGAGAAGCCAAGCATAATAGTTTGCTTATTGCCTCTTTTTTCTAAATGTGCACGGTAAGTAGGGTTGCTGTAAAGCTGTTCCATTACACCTGGTGCGTTTTCCAAATCTGGAATAGTTTCAAAAAGAGGTCCAACATCTACCGTTAAATCGTCTTGAAATGCTACTAGTTTTAGCATAGCAAAAAGTTGCATAACGTTTAATGCGGTTTGGTTGTTACTAATAATGTAACGGTTAGCACCGCGCTCACCATTGGATTTTTGTATTTTTTTGATGGCTTTAATGGTTTTAAGCGTGTTGCTTACCATTTCGTCTTCAAAAACATCAATATCAATTTTATCTCCACTTACTTCTGATAAGATTTTAACCTGCTCATCATCTGATAAATCATGATAATTTTTTGGGAACGATGGGTGATTGTTTTCAATTAAATTATCGATTACTGTAGTAAACACCGAATGATGAATACGACTGTCTTGCCTAATATCTAATGTTGCAAAATTGAAACCAAAAAGATTAATTTTATTAATTAAGCTATTAATTTCGTTAATGTAAAGCGATTGGTGATCGGTTTCGATAACTTCTCTAATGCTTAATAATTCATTAAGTAATTGTTTAGCTGTAATGGTCTTTTCAGTTTTTAGGTTTATACTGTAATTGTATAAAATAGTTTCAAGCTTAATAATGCGTTCTTCTACACCTCTAAACGTAAGTTTACGTCTCAGGTTTTTTAAATCTGCATAATACTTTTTAAGTATGGCTTGTTTTAGTTTGTTAGCGACCTTTACTGTTGTGTTTGGTTTTACAAACGGATTTCCGTCTCTATCTCCACCTGGCCAAAAGCCAATATTTATTATTTCATTATGCTTTTTAGTATCGTCGTAAATGTTAGTTTGGATGTAATTGTAAATATCTCCAAACGATTGATAAAATACATTTTCTAAATACCAAATTAAGCTTTTTGCTTCGTGGTATGGTGTTGGTTTTTCGCGTTTAAAGAAAGGTGTTTTACCTAATTGAGCAAATAAATCGTTGATGCCATTTAGGTTGTTTTCTTTTACAGCTTTCGATAAATCTGTAATAATACCTAAAACAGAACCGGGGTAAAATTGTGTAGGGTGCGCTGTTAAAACAATACGCACTTTAAATTCTTCTAAATATTGTTGTAAAGCTTCTAATTGATTCTCTGAAGTTGCCTTTTCTTTAAGATTTCTAAGTGTTCCAATACCTTCCATATTATTTACAATAGGAAAAGCGGCATCTTCTACAGCATCAAACAAAACAACTTGACGTTCTATATATTGAATAAAACGAAATAATAAGTTTATTTGACTTTCTTCAGATCTACGACCTTGGTATTTTTTAAAAAATGTATCTACAATGGTTGTTGGATTGTCTCCTTGTGCAAATCCTTTTTCGCAAGTTTCGTGAAACAACGGCAACAATACTCCCGTTTTTGTAATAGTATCAAACGGTAATGTCATAAAAATACTGTTGTAAATTCGGTATTTAGACAACACACTTTGATTGAATCGTGTTAATTTTGGCTCTACAGACATGTTTTTCTTTCTATTCTAAAATTAAAACATAAAAGTACTAAAGCTAATCTTAAAGAGCGAAGGCTGTTGGAAGTTTTATCAATTTTTATCGTTTGTAGATTTCTTATTATGAATAATTAAAAAAAAAGTTAATAAAGGCATATTGTTTATAATAATGATCGGTATTTCATTACCTTTTTTTGACGAGCAAATTAGAAAACAAAAAAATTACGTGGTCTTATAGTATGATATTTATCATGTTTATCGAATTATTCGTGGTCTACATTTGTTGATTAATTCAATTAATATGAAAAACACACATTCATTTCATATTCCTGTTATGGGAATAGGATTTACAATAGATACGCCTTTAAAAGTTGCTCAATATGGTATGGATTCTGTAATTTCTCTGGTAGATGATATTCTGCTTGAAAAATTAAGAAAAATGTACAGCGAAAAGTTTGAGGTGCCTTATCACGAAATTACAGATAAAATAGAAGATTTTAGAGCAAAGAGAATTACCTCATATTTAGACTTAATTAGCGATTTAGCAAACAAGAAGTTTGAGGAATTAAAAAATGTTTCGGTAGATAAAAGTGAAGAACTTTTTAACTACATAAGTATGTTGCCTGATAGCTCTAAAATGAAGATGGAGTTTAAAAAACTAACATCAAAGGAAATCGATTTTTCTAAGGTTAAAAATTGGGTGGCTAATAATGTGTCAATGGGTGCTATAGATGTAAACATCATGACCAAAGTTGATAAGGATAATTATATAAAAGATGAAAAATTAGCTGTAGAATATAACGATGCACACGCGGCATTGCGTGGTTTTGCGAATAGCAAACTAAGCTCATCTGTGGTGTTGTCTGCAGGAATGAACCCGAGGTTATATGCATACATGTCACAGTTTAATGATTTCTTTCCAGATGAAAACGGTGCGTTTAAAAAGCGTATTATTTTAAAGGTTAGCGATTACAGATCGGCGTTAATACAAGGGAAGTTTTTAGCTAAAAAAGGCTTATGGGTTTCGGAATATAGAATAGAATCTGGTTTAAATTGTGGCGGTCATGCTTTTGCTACAGAAGGCTATCTTTTAGGGCCTGTTTTAGCGGAATTTAAAGCGCATAGAGATGAGCTTCAAAATGCTATTTACACGGTTTTAAGTCAAGAATTAATAAATCAAGGTAAAACCATTCCTGACAACGAATTAAGTTTCGAAATTACAGCACAAGGCGGGGTTGGTACTTCTGAAGAACATGAGTTTTTAATGCATCATTATAATTTAGATTCAGTAGGTTGGGGGAGTCCGTTTTTGTTAGTTCCCGAAGCTACAACTGTAGATAAAGATACGCTGAGTAAGTTAGCTAAAGCTGAAGAAAGCGACTTGTATTTAAGTGATATTTCTCCATTAGGTGTGCCTTTTAATAATTTAAAAGATAACACGAAGGATGCAGAAAAACAAGCACGAATAGATAAAGGAAGGCCTGGTAGTTCATGTCCAAAGAAATTTGTGGCCATGAACAAAGAGTTTAAGGAAACAGGTGTTTGTACGGCTTCTAGAGAATATCAACACTTTAAAATAAAAGCTTTAAAAGCTCAAGAATTATCTCCTGAAGATTATCAAAATCAATACAATAAAATTATTGAAAAATCTTGTACTTGTGTAGGTTTAGGGACGTCTGCACTTTTGGCTTATGGATTAGATACCAAAACGGAAGGAGAAGGTGTTTCTGTTTGTCCTGGTCCTAATATGGCGTATTACTCCAAAGTTATGAGTTTAAAAAATATGACCGATCATATCTACGGACGCGATAATATGGTATCACGTGCAGATAGACCTAATCTGTTTGTTAAAGAACTTCATATTTATATCGATTTCTTAAAAAATAAATTAGCCGATGCTCGAATTTCAATGAATAAAAAAGAGGAGAAATACCTGCTTAATTTTACAAAAAACATGAAAGCCGGAGTTGCTTATTATCAAACACTTTTTAATGATATGAAAAGTGAATTTTTGGATACTAAAACCTCAGTTTTATCTGAGCTTTTTAACGGAGAATTAACCTTAAACGAGATTCAGTTAGAAATAGAAAGCCTGACGATTAAAGCCTAATTTTAAAGCGTTTTGTGTTTTTTAGCAAAACGCTTTTTGTTTTTTGTTATTTATTTAAGAGTTTGCTTAACAATAATTTAATGATTTTATAAAAAGAATGCCGGTTTTTTATTCCCAAGTTTTTTTTAAGCAATTCTGAATTTAATACGCATTTTAATTAAGATATTTGCAGTTAAACGAGGATTACTATGGATTTAGTGAAAGAAATACAACGCTTAAAGAAAGAGAAAAACGCCGTTATTTTGGCGCACTATTATCAGGTGCCAGAAATACAAGATATTGCCGATTATGTAGGTGATAGTTTAGGTTTGTCTCAAAAAGCAGCGGAAACTGATGCTGATATTATTGTATTTGCTGGAGTGCATTTTATGGCCGAAACAGCAAAAATTTTAAATCCATCTAAAACGGTTGTTTTACCAGATTTAAATGCTGGTTGTTCTTTGGCCGATTCTTGTCCGCCAGAAGATTTTGCAGCTTTTACTAAAAAACATCCTAACCACGTAGTGATTACTTATGTAAACTGCTCTGCGGAAATTAAGGCGCTAAGTGATATTGTTTGTACATCTTCTAATGCATTGAAAATAGTGCAATCTATACCTAAAGAAACACCAATTATTTTTGCTCCAGATAGAAATTTAGGTCAATATATAATTAACGAAACAGGTAGAGATATGCTACTTTGGGATGGTAGTTGTATTGTGCACGAAGCATTTTCAATCGATAAGTTAATCGAGTTGCATAAAAAATACCCAGATCATAAAATTATAGCGCATCCAGAATCTGAAACGCATATTTTAGATACGGCCGCCTATATTGGTTCTACTTCAGGAATGATAAATTTTGTTAGAGAACATGCTAATGAGAAATTTATTGTAGCTACAGAAGCAGGAATTTTGCACAAAATGCAAGAAGAAATGCCAAATACGGAATTAATTCCTGCGCCAGCAAAGGAAGATAATACATGTGCTTGTAGTGAATGTCATTTCATGAAAATGAATACCATGCAGAAATTATATGATTGTTTACTTAACGAGTCGCCAAAGATTGATGTTGACGAGAAAATCCGAGAGCGTGCATTATTGCCAATAGAGCGTATGTTAGAACTTTCAAAATAATATGGTAAAAGCAGACTATTTAGTAATTGGTTCAGGAATTGCAGGATTAACATTTTCGGTTAAAATTGCCGAGAAATTCCCCGAAAGAGATGTTGTTATTGTAACAAAAGCTTCCGAGGAAGAATCTAATACTAAATATGCGCAAGGCGGAGTCGCTATTGTTTTAAACCATGAGAAAGATTCTTTTAAAAAACATGTAGACGATACTTTGATTGCGGGCGACGGACTTTGTAATAAAGACGTTGTGGAAATGGTTGTAAATGAAGGGCCAGATAGATTAAAAGAACTACTAGAATGGGGTGCGAATTTTGATGAAGATGCTAGCGGAAATTTAGATTTAGGTAAAGAAGGCGGACACTCAGAATTCCGTATTGTACACCATAAGGATATTACCGGTTTTGAAATTGAGATGGCTTTGTTAAAGCGTGTACATCAATTACCAAATATCAAATTATTACCACATCATTTTGCTATAGATTTAATTACCAACCACCATATAAAGATAAATAAGCCAAAAGGCAAAGGGTGTTACGGGGCTTATGTGTTAAATCAAAAATCTGGAGAAATTTTTACCATAAAAGCCAAAAGTACGTTATTAGCTTCTGGTGGAATTGGTCGTGTTTACGGACATACTACTAACCCCGTTATTGCTACTGGAGATGGTATTGCTATGGCATATCGTGCTAAAACTAAAATTTCCGACATGGAGTTTGTTCAATTTCATCCTACGGCTTTGTACGATGTGCGTGGAAATCAATCTTCCTTTTTAATATCCGAAGCTGTACGTGGTTTTGGAGCATATTTACGAGATAAAAATGGACATCGGTTTATGCCGGATTATGATGACCGTGCTGAATTGGCGTCGCGAGATATTGTATCTCAAAGTATTGATAGTGAACTTAAAAAATCTGGAGAAACTCACGTGTTTTTAGATTGTTCCCATTTAGATATAGAGGGTTTTAAAACACACTTTCCTAATATTTATCAAAAATGTTTAGATAACCATATTGATATAAAATCCGATTGGATACCTGTGGTTCCAGCTTCGCACTATTTATGTGGGGGTATTGATGTCGATATGGACGGAAAAACGTCTATTAAAAACCTGTTTTCATGTGGTGAATGCACTAAAACGGGGTTGCATGGTGCAAATAGGTTAGCGTCTAACTCTCTATTAGAGGCTATGGTTTATGCACATAATATTTTTAAATACCATAGCAAAAATACTTTGGAGAGTTTGGAGTTGGAGATTCCTGATTGGGACGATAAAGGAACAACTATTGCTAAAGAACATATTATTATTCAGCATAATTTAAAACAATTGCAAGCTATAATGCGTGACTATGTTGGTATTGTTAGAAGTGACGATAGACTTAAGAGTGCTATTAAACGTTTGGATTTAATTTACGATGAAGTAGAGGCTTTTTATAAAAAATCTAAAATAACAACGTCGCTTTGTGAGTTGCGTAATATGCTAAACGTAGCTCATTTAATTGTAAACCAATCTATAGATCGCAAGGAAAACAAAGGCGGGTATTTTAATATTGATAATGTTTAAATCCTAAATTTAAACTAAGCAATTTTTAAAATATTATCATCTGGGAAGCAATGCGTGTATATTCTTTCAAATAGTAAATCTTGATTTAATGGTTTGGTAATGTAATCGCACATGCCAAGCTTTAAAACGTGCGTTTTAGTTTCGTCTATGGCATCTGCTGTAATTGCAATTATAGGTATGCCCGCAATCACAGAACCTAAACTTCCGTTTTTAATAATTGAAGTGGCTTCATAACCATCCATTATTGGCATTTGTAAATCCATTAGAATAATATCAAACGTTTCTGTTTTAAGTTGTTCTATGGCTTCTTTGCCGTTATTGGTTATTATAAACGAAATGTTTTTTTGTGTTTTTAAAATTCGAGATAATACCATTTGGTTTATCTTATTATCTTCTGCTATTAATATTTTCAAAGGTTTGTTTTTATGAGTGTTTATAATGCTTTTAACTGATTTTTGCTCTTCGGATATGTAGCGTAAGTTTAAATTGATAAATACACTTGTGCCTTTATTTATTTTGCTAACAATTTTTATTTCACCATCAAATAATTTTACAATATGATAAACAATGGTTAGGCCAAGGCCAATACCTCCAAATTCACGTTTGTGGTTTAAACGCATTTGGCTAAAGCTTTCAAACACATTTTTTATGGAGCTTTCTTCTATGCCAATACCTGTATCTGAAATTTGAATTGAAAACTGACAAGTATCGGTGTTTATTTCATTACAAATTAGCTTAAAATAAATGTTACCTTTATCGGTAAACTTTAGAGCATTAGCTAAAACGTTATTTATAATTTGGACAAACCTTGTAGAATCGGCCAATATTTTTTCAGGGATTCGGTTATCCAAATCAAACTTATAGGCTAATCCTTTTTTCTCAGCTTCAATTTTCCAATTATCACTAATTTCTTGTAGTTTAATGGCAGGGTTAAATACAGTAGGACTAAGGTTTAGTTTGTCATTTTCAATTTTTTCAAAATCTATAATATCGTTAACATTACTAAGTAGGCTTAACGATGCGTTTTTTATAATTTCGAAAGATTCGTTTGTTTTTTTATTTTTTTGTCGACCCAATTCAATTTCAGCAATACCCATAATGGCATTAATAGGTGTTCTAAGTTCGTGACTCATATTAGACATGAAATAGGTTTTTAGTTCACCTATTTCTTCCGATTTTATTAAGGCTTCCTTTTGTAATTTTTCTTTTTGAATGCGCATATATTTAATTAAATTCGTCATGGAAAGTGATAAGAAAATCACCTCCAATCCAGATCCAAATTTTGAGCTATTCAATGTAAAGAAGTTATTGGGAAGTATACTTAAGTTGTTCATTACAAAACCTAAAAGGCCAATAACTAAAAACAAAATTCCGAAGGAAAAGTAGGGGTCTATTTGAATACGTTTGTAGCGTAGGGCAAATACACTTGATAAAATTAATATTAAGCTGAATAGGCCATTTAAATTACTTATTGGATATGCAATTTCTAAAGATTTTGAATTTATAAATAGCAACATAAAAACTAAGCCAATAATGCCGTAGGCAACGTAATATGCTGTTTTATAAGATTTTAAATGGGTGTTGACCTGTAAAAAATATTCGCAATATTTAAGTAGATAGAAATTGGAAAATAAGGCCGTTATTAGTACTATTCTACTGTTTATATAGCTGCTGCTTGTAAAAATATATTCGTGTATTAAGCCATCTAAAGCTGCCTGTAAAAAACATATGGAAAATACATAAATGCCATAATACAAGAATGCTTTTTCTTTTATCGTGCTGTAAAAAAACAAATAAATAATTCCAGCTAAAAGCAGTAAGCCGTAGAATAGGCCTAAAAATAACTGTTGTAAGTAGTTTGTGCGCCAAAAAGAAGCTTCGTTATATAAGTTTAAAGGTAGGTTGATTGTTTCTCCATCACTTTTTAGATGAATATAGATTTGCTGTGTTTGGTTTGGTGGGAGATTAATTTTAAATATGGTCGATCTATGCTTAACTTGTTTTTCTTTAAAATCTATTTGATCTCCACTTTTAAAAATTTTAGTTTCTGCTTTAGAAATTTGGTAAAGTTCGGCATAATCTGTTACTGGCCTTCCTGTTTCTAAATAATAGGTTTTAGATTCTAATTGATTATTTTCAAGTTTAAAACGAATCCAATAACTATCCGATGTAAAGCCAACACTTTGGTTGTTCGATTCTAACTGTTTAAAATCGAGTAATGGACTTTGAATGACATCTTTAAAATGAAGGTTTAAACTTCCTGCGTTGGCAAATTGGGCGTATTCATATAATTCGCCTTTACTCTTTTCAGGAAAGTAAACATCGTCTTGAGCGTATAGGCAAAGACTTAATATGTAGATTAAAGCTAAAAACTGTTTCATGTAGGGGGCATTAAACACGCCAAACATAAGTAATAAATGTTTGTAATTAAATTTTATTAACAAAAAACGTGTATTTTAACTAATAAAAATGTATTTCAACGATGTTTATGTAGGTGTAAATTCTTTCAATATGGGTATTTCTAGTTGCTTTAGGTAGTTCAATTTTATGGTTATTTAAAAAAAGCTGTCTATTATAGACAGCTTTTTTTCTATTCAAATGCGTTATTAAAGAAAGCAGCAACTAATCCCTCAATTAGAAGCTGCTTTTTACAAAATATTTTGGGTTAAGTATTATTTTCCTAACATGAGAAGTTCGTTACAAACAATTTCGGTAACGTAGCGTTTAGTGCCGTCTTTATCATCGTAACTGCGGTTTGTTAATTTACCTTCTATGGCAATTTCTTTTCCTTTTGTAACGTAATTTTCTACAACTTTTACAAGGCCTCCTCTCACAACAATATTGTGCCAGTAAGCGCGCTCTACTTTGTTGCCGTTTTTGTCTTTGTAGCTATCGTCGGTAGCCAGCGAAAATTTCGCCATTTTATTACCATCGGTAAAGTTTACAATTTCTGGGTCTTGCCCTAATCTACCAATCAACTGTACTTTGTTTCTAAGTGCGTTCATAAATTTAATTTTTTTTATGCCTACCGTCTATGGTAAGCTCGTTAAACAGTTAATACTATTGAACCTCAATGGTTTCAACACTGCAAATATCAAACAGCTTTCAAATTTTATTCGGTAATTAATTGCTTAAAATCGTTTGTAAATGTTTGTAGTCGTTTGTAAACGAATAAAAACTATAGTATTCTTTAATATAATAGAGTGAAATTGTGGTTAACCTCTTTGTAAAAAAATGTGAGATAATTATTTTTGATTGTGCTTATTAGTTGTACTGGCTTTGGCAAAGAAGGGTAACCGTTTAAAAGGTTGTTATATGAAATTTAAGCTATCTCAAAAATTAAAATTGTTTTTTCATCTCAAAATAATAATTACGATATTTGAGTATCATAAACTTTATCCATGGGCATGTTTTTATTTAATCATATAGCGCTTTCTGTAAAAAATGTTGATCAGTCTATAGTATTTTATCAAAAGCTTTTTCAGCTTAAAGAAATTGAAAATACAGCTTCTAATTCTAAAACTCGATGGTTGTCTTTAGGTGAAGGGAAACAACTTCATCTTATTCCGCTTCCAGATGCTGAAATAAAAATAAACAAGGCTGTTCATTTTGCTTTAACAACAACGAATTTTGATGAGTTTATAGCATGTCTAAATGAATTAAAAATTGATTATTCCGATTGGTTAGATGTACCAAACAAATATTATATACGCCAAGATGGTATTAGGCAAGTTTATTTTCAAGATCCTAACGGATATTGGGTTGAAGTAAATGATGATATTTGATAAATTAAAGCGTTTTTCTTGTAATTTATTTCATCAAAAAGCGTCATATATAAGACTATTATAACTCAAAAAAAATATGAACTCACTATTAAAATTAATCTGTTTCCTTACAATTTCTTCTTGCTTGGCTTGTCAATCCGATAAAAAGTCGGCCACAACGGAAACTACGCCTGTAAAAGAACAGAAAACCATGCAGCGAAGCAGTGAGTTTAATGAGTATTGGTATAGCGGTACAGCAGAATTAAATAGTTACACATTAAAACAGTCACGATATGGAGAAATTCGCGAAGGTGAAGTTGTTTTAGTTTTTGTAACCGAGCCTTTTTCGTTAAGCAAGCAAGTGAAGTTGGATAACCCGAAACAGGCTGGAGATGATTTAGTTTCGGTTATGAAATTAAACCATGTTCGAAAATTCACTACAGGTATTTACGATTATTCTATTGTAACCTCTTCTTTTACACCAGTAGATTTTCAAAAACATCCCAATACATTAAAGCTAAATACAAGCATCCAGGAATGGTGCGGACATACGTTTACGCAGCTTAACTTAGGTGGGAGTAATTACGATTTTAAACAGTTTTCTTATTTTGAAGCCGATGGAGATACAGAGAAAACAATTCCAGTAGCTATGCTGGAAGAAGAGCTTATGACGCGTATTCGTTTAAATAAAGGTCAGTTGCCTTTAGGAGAAGTCGATATCATTTTTTCAACGATATACAGTCGTTTTGCTTATAAAGATTTAGAAGCTACAAAGGCCGAAATTACTAAAACAGAACAAGACAGTACAATACGTTATAACATTGCCTATCTAAGTTACGATAGAAAGGTTTCTATTGAAGTAGAGAAAAACTTTCCATATAAAATACTATCATGGACAGAAGATAATGGCGACGGATTAGTAACGGAGGCACGATTGAAAAAAAGTATACAAGAGCCTTATTGGAGTCAAAAGAAGTTGTCTGACGAAGCTAAAAGAGCTGAACTACAATTAGGAGAATAAAGGCTTTATAAATTGCGGTAAAACAACTGTTTTAGAGCTCATCTTCAAAGTAACATTATTAATAGAAGAACAAAATTTGGATTTTATTTGCTAAATTAGGCAAGTAAACAAGCTTGGTGTGTGTTGCAGGCAATTCAATTTAAAATGAAAATACTAAGAACAAACTCTGAAAATCTGGAATTTATTGAGTTGGTAAAACTGCTAGATAAAGATTTGGCGATAAGAGACGGTGAAGACCACGCCTTTTACGCTCAATTTAATAAGGTAGATAGTATTAAATATGTGGTTGTAGCCTTAGAAAATAAAAAACCACTTGGCTGCGGTGCTATAAAAGAATTTAGCCAAGACACCATGGAAATTAAACGCATGTATACCTCTAAGGAAAGTAGAGGAAAAGGTATTGCTTCAATGATGCTTGCGGAGTTAGAGCAATGGGCCAAAGAACTCGGGTTTAAGCAATGTATTTTGGAAACAGGAATAAAGCAACCAGAAGCTATTGGCTTGTATGAAAAAAACGGCTATCATTCAATATCTAATTACGGGCAATATTTGGGAGTTGAAGATAGTAAGTGTTTTAAAAAAATAATATAAATTTTCAGGAAGTATAAACTTCAATAAAACTTAACGATGATAAGAAAAGTATGGGTGTTGTGTATTGCAATTTTGTTTCTGTCTTGTAATGAAACTAAGAAGGAAAACGTACAAGCAGATTTAAAACCTACAATTATTAATAAAGAATTTAAGAATTTCGATTGGTTATTAGGGAAATGGAAACGTTTAAACGAAGAGGAGGGGAAAGCGACTTTTGAGAATTGGGAAAAAATTAGTGAAACCGAATACTCTGGCATTGGTTTTACCATGCAAAACGCAGATACCATTAAGCAAGAAAACATAGGTTTAGTTAAAGTTGGTAAGCATTGGAATTTAGTAGTGAAAGTTCCCGAAGAAATGCAGTCGGTTACATTTAAAGGTGTGGCTCATGCTGCAGATGAGTTTACATGTGAAAACAATATAATCGATTTTCCTAACAAAATAAAATATTGGAAACACGGAGATCATATGTATGCCATAGTATCTGGAGGTGAAATGCAAATTGAATTTGAATTCGAAAAACTAGAATAGATAAGCTGAGTTTTAACCTGAAAATGCTTAAAACTTTCGAGAATATAATAAACATAAACCACTATGCAAAAGGAATGTCCAGAGTGTGGCGATAAAATTGTTGGCAGAATTGATAAAAAATTCTGTTCTGATGGTTGCAGAAATGCCTATAACAATCGGGTAAATAAGGATAGTAAAAACTTAATTAGAAACACCAATAATAGACTTCGGAAAAATTATCGCATTTTAGAAACATTAAATCCAGATAAAAAAACGAGGACTTCGCGCGCTAAATTAATAGAGCATGGTTTTGATTTTAATTACTTTACTAGTATTTATACCACTAAAGCACAAACGGTATATTATTTTGTTTACGATCAAGGATATTTAGAACTTGAAGGCGATTATTACGCATTAGTAAAACGAGAAAGTTAATTAAATTATGGATAATGTTTTATCGCTTTTTCAAGAGAATAAGCACTTTTTAATTCCTGTTTTTATGTTTTCGACTATCATCCTAATAGGTTTGTTGTCGTATTTTTTCAGTAAAAAAAACAGAATGCTTCGGGAGTTTAAAAAGACCCGTAAAAAAAGCATAAACAGTATAAAAAGAAACGAGTACGCAAAAATTATAGGTAAGGCCAAGCATGTTGGCGAGCCTTTAGTTGCGCCTTTAAGCGGCAGAAAATGCGTGTATTATCATGTTGTAGTTGAGGTTAAAGGCGATAAGAGTTGGCGTAAAATTATTAACGATGTTAAAAGTCAAGATTTTTTTGTTGCTACATCTAGTGAAATGGTCATGTTAAAAACTTCTAATTTAAGAGCAGATTCTAAATACATTCATTTAGTAAAAGATTTTAGCAAAAACTCAGGATTTAGAAACGATGCTCCCGAGCAGTTGGAAGCTTATTTAAGAAAACATAGTAAAAAGAGTACTGGGCTATTTGGTATTAATAAACAAATGCGATATAAAGAGGGTGTTATTGAGCTCGATGAAAATATTGCTGTAAAAGGTATTGCCGAGTGGAAAAGTTTAAATGAGCCTATAGAAGGATATTCTTATTCTAAAATACTAACACTAACGGGTACAAAAAAACAAAAGCTTTTAGTTACAGATGAACCAAAAGCTTTGTTACGTGTAAATGTATTATAATGTGGTTATTTCCAGTTTTGTCCTTTTAAAGTCATAGCTGCTTTAAGAACATCTTTTTGACTAATTTGCCCAACTAATTTGCCGTTTTCTACAATAGGGAATCTACGACGTTTAGCTGATAAAAATTTATTAGCAGCATCAAAAATATTCATGTTGCCATCAATAGTATCCACATTCATGGTAATGTGATTTTCAATAGTTTTATCCTGCATAGGCATGTTGTAATAGCGACTTTCGCTAATTTGTTTAATACAGTCACCTTCAGAAATTACTCCAATCAATTCGTTTTTCTCATTAACAACAGGTCCTCCAGAAATGCGGTGGGCAATTAGTTTTTGCATAACGCTTTCTATAGTTTGGTTTGGCGTAAATGTTATTAAATCTCTTGTCATATAGTCACTTACCTTTAGTGGTGTGCTATCGACTACGTTAGCTTGCTGCTTTCGCGCGCCTTGAAAACTTTTTATCCCCATAGTTGTTTAGTTTTAATTAAAGTAATTCTAAATATAGGAAATTTATTTCAATTTTCCTAAAATAACACCCACTCTATTCGTGGCATTTATAAAAATTGTATATTTAGATATAAAAATTTATATGCTCTTATTATGATAAAAAAAGCTGTGGCTTTGCTCATTATTATTGGTGGAACTTACTGGAGTTTTTTGGCTCTGCTACCTCAAAATATATCTAGTTTAGATGAGGTAAACCAAAATTTTTCTACACAACGTGCTTTGGTTCACCTTAAGGAAATTTCAAAAGCACCTCATTTTTTAGGAAGTGAAGCGCATTTCGAGGTACGTAATTATATTGAAGCACAATTGCAGAAATTAGGTTTAGAAACTCAAATTCAAGAAGCCTATTCCATTCGCGATTGGGGCAATTTAGCAAAGCCTAAAAATATAATAGCCCGAATTAAAGGGCGTGAAAAAGGTAAAGCACTTTTGTTGTTAACGCATTACGACAGTAACCCACATTCATCAATAGGTGCTAGTGATGCAGGTTCTGGTGTTGTAGCTATTTTAGAAGGTGTGCGAGCTTTTTTAAGTAAAAATGAAACGCCTAAAAATGATATTATCATTCTTATTTCTGATGCGGAAGAATTAGGTTTAAATGGTGCCGATATTTTTGTTAACCAACACGAATGGGCAAAAGATGTAGGCTTGGTGTTAAATTTTGAAGCTCGCGGAAGTGGTGGTCCAAGTATTATGCTTGTTGAAACTAACCAAGGTAATGCGGGTTTAATAGAAGGCTTTGTAAATGCGAATCCGCAATACCCTGTTGGGAATTCGTTGTTTTATAGCATCTATAAAATGTTGCCTAATGATACCGATTTAACGCGGTTTCGTAAAGATGCCGATATCGATGGTTTTAATTTCGCTTTTGTAGACGATCATTTCGATTATCATACCGCTATGGATACTTACGAGCGGTTAGATAGAAAGACTTTAGAACATCAAGGTTCTTATTTAATGCCAATGCTTAATTATTTTAGTGAAGCTAATTTAAGTGCTTTAAAAAGTGACGAAGACTTTGTGTATTTTAATGTGCCTGTTTTAAAAATGGTTAAATACCCATTTTCATGGATAATACCTATGGTTGTTCTAGCGGTTGTTATGTTTATAGGACTTTTAATTTACGGTGGCAGAACACGTGTTTTTAAAAGAGCCGATGTTGCTAAAGGTTTTTTTGCATTTGTTGTGTCGATTATCGTCTCGGCTGTAATTGGTTTGTATGCTTGGCCGACTTTAAAATTAATATATCCACAATATGGCGAAATTCTTCAAGGGTTTAGTTATAACGGGCATACTTATATTGCGGCTTTCACCTGTTTATCTGTAGCAATCTGTTTCTTTGTTTACAGTAAAATCCATAAAGAAGGAAATGCAGCGAGTTTACTTATCGCGCCTTTATTTTTGTGGTTAATTATCTCGGTTGCGGTTGCTTTTTTATTAAAAGGAGCGAGTTTTTTGATCTTACCTTTATTTTTCGGTTTGTTGAGTTTATTTATATTAATTCGAAAAAGGAAGCCAGGTATTATCAGTCATGCTATTTTAGCTTTGCCGGTACTTTTATTACTGGCTAATTTTGTGCAAATGTTTCCCGTGGGTTTAGGTCTTAAAATGATGGTGTCTTCAATGGTTTTGGTTGTTTTAATATTCGGACTTTTGACTCCGGTTTTCTCTACTTTCAAACATAAAAAAAGATGGTCTTATGGTTTTCTTTTTGCTGCAGTTTATTTTATGGTTTCAGCTCATATAAGTTCAGGTTTTTCACCAGAAAACCCAAAGCCAAACAGTTTGTGTTATATTTTAGATATGGATGAAAATAAAGCCGTTTGGGCCACTTATGATGATGTTTTAGATTCTTGGACGATTCCTTTTTTAGGAGAGCATCCTATGCAGGCCAAGGCTATAAAAAAATATACCATTGCAAGTAAGTACGGTACTAGTTTTACTTATGCTACAGAAGCTCCAATAAAAACATTGAAGGCGCCACAAATTGTTATTGGACATGATACTATTATTGGCGAATTTAGACAAGTAGAACTTTGTATTACGCCGCAACGCAAAGCAAACAGAATTGAGGTGTTTTCCGATTCGAAAAATGTTTTTAAAGCGGCCAAATTAAATGGTGTTGCTATTAGCGATAACGAAAAAATAGGCTTGGTGTTTAATAAGCGTAAAACTAATAGGTTGTTTAGCTATTATATTTCAGATGAAGATCCTTTGGATATACAATTAGTACTTCCGAAGGAACAAAAAACATCCTTTGTTATTTATGAAACCTCTTTTGATTTGTTAGAAGATAAAAATTTCAATGTTCCCAATAGAGCTGATGATATGATTCCGAAACCTTTTGTTTTGAATGATGCTGTTATTATTAAAAAATCTATTACTATTGAATAGTTAAATATTGGTAATCTTTTAACAGTTTAAGTGTTTATTTTTTATAGTTTTAGCGTTTTAAATTAAACTAGATAGATGAAAAAGATTTTATTACTTGCTATTGTTGCATGCGGTTTTCAAATGCAAGCTCAAACAAATTCAGATTTATTAAAACATTACGAAGGGTATTATAAGCAAATGAGACTGCAAGGCGATGTGCAAGGTATTATAAATGCCATGACGCACTTAAATGTTTTGTCTCCATCGGAAGCACGCCAAGATACATTGGCTTACATTTATATGAGTGAAGGTAAATATGTACAGGCTTTAAATACAATAGGTGTGGTAAAGATGTCTACCGATTCTGATATTGCAGTTGAGGTAAAAGCCGTGTCTTTAAAAGCAGTAAAGCGACCAAAATTGGCCATTGAGCATTTTAACGAAATGTTTAAAAGAGAACAAAATCCATTAGTAGCTTATGAGTTGGCAGAATTAAATATGCAAACTAATATGCAGGCAGAGGCTCAAAAGCATATTGATTATGGTATTGCCAATTCGGAAGCAGACATGAAAAAGGCTTTTTACGAAACACAATCGCCTTATGAGGTGCCCTTGAAATCGGCCTTTATGTATTTAAATGCTTTGGCAACTTATAATAAAGATAAAACAGCAAATATTGATGCTTCAGTAGATATTTTGGATGCTATTTTAAAAGAAGCGCCTAACTTTAATTTAGTACAACTTACCAAAACAGAATTGTTAAGACAAAAACAAGTGATGCAAGCGCAGGCTGCTCAGGATAAAAAATAAGAATAGTTATAGTATTAAAAAAGGCGTTTTCTAATTGTAGAAAACGCCTTTTTTTGTTTTTATTAATTATATGTTATTACCAGATTTTCACACGATTTTCTGGTTCAATATACATGTTGTCTCCGGCTTTAATGTCAAAAGCAGCATAGAACGCATCTATATTGAGTAAAGGTTGTACAGCCCTGTTCATTCCAGGAGAATGTGGATCTGTTTTTATTCTTGTCTTTAAAGCATCGTCTCTCATCTTGCTTCTCCAAACGGTTGCCCAACTCATAAAAAAGCGTTGTTCTGGTGTAAAACCATCAATAGGCTCTGGTCTTCCGTTAGCTTCCAAATCCATTTGTAAAGCATCATAAGCAGCATTTACACCACCTAAATCACCAATGTTTTCACCAAGTGTAAAAGCACCGTTAATATGTACATCAGGTAAAACTTCAATAGCACTATATTGATCGGCTAAATTTTTTCCTAAAGCTTCAAATTGTTTTAAATCTTCATCAGTCCACCAATTGTTTAAGTTTCCGTTTTTATCGTAACGAGATCCAGAATCATCAAAACAATGTGAAATTTCATGACCAATTACAGCACCAATACCTCCGTAGTTTACAGCATCATCTGCAGTGAAATTGTAAAATGGTGGTTGTAAAATAGCAGCAGGAAAAACAATTTCGTTGTAAGGTGGGTTAAAGTAAGCATTCACTACTTGCGGTGCCATACCCCATTCGCTTTTATCCACAGGTTTAGATAAGTCTGCAATGGTTTTTTTGTGATTCCAAGCTCTAACGTTAAGTATGTTTTGTAAGTACGATCCGTTTTCTCCTGGACCTTCAATTTGCAATTCTGCGTAATCTGTCCATTGATCGGGATAAGCAATTTTTACTTTTAGAGCTAAAAGTTTTTCAATAGCTTTTTGTTTCGTTTCTTCCGTCATCCATGATACATTCGAAATTCTATTTTGAAAAGCTAGAATAACATTTTTTATCATACGTTCTGCCTTTGCTTTAGCTTCAGGTGGAAAGTAATTTTCTACATACAACTTCCCTAAAGCTTCACCAACAGTATTATTTACAGTTCCTAAAGCGCGTTCGTTTAAAGGTTTTTGAGCCTTAGCACCACGAAGTTCTTTACTATAAAATTCCCAGTTCGCTTTAGCTAAATCTGTGCTTAATAATCCAGCAGCATCATTAAAGCTGTTCCAGCGTAAATAAGCTTTCCAGTCTGCTACGTTGTTTTCTTTTAAAATACCTTGTAAAGCATCAAAATACTTTACTTCGCCAACGATTACGGTATCAATAGATTTTACGCCAATACCTTTAAAGTAAGCATCCCAGTTTATTGCTGGCACCATGTTTTGTAAATCGGCAATAGATCTTGGGTTGTAGCGTTTACGAGCATCACGACGTTCAACTTTATCCATTTTAGGGATGGCTAAGCGTGTTTCAAAATCTAAAATTTGTAAGGCTTCGGAGTTTGCTTTTTCTTCAGATTCTCCTAAATATTGTAACATTTTAGCAATGTGTGCTATATACTTGGTTCTAATTTCTTTAGAGTTTTCATCATCGTTAATGTAGTAGTCACGATCTGGTAAGCCTAAGCTACCACCGCCAATATAACCAACATTTTTGTTACTGTCTTTAGGGTGGGCGCCTACGTAGAAACCAACAAACCCTGAACCACTTTGAGACTCCACTTCTATAATGTAATCTTGTAAGTCTTCTATGTTTTTTATAGCATCAATTTTTGCTAAATATGGTTTTAGTGGGTCTATACCTTGCTTATCTCTAGCAATGGTATCCATGATTGTTTGGTATAACTTTACAGCTTTATCTTGGTCGGAACCGGCTATAATTTCCGTTTTCTTTAAATCCTTATCAGTAGAAATTGCTGCTTTTAAAATAGTAAGTGCATCGTCGTCTGTTTTTTGTCTAAGCTCGTCAAAACTTCCCCAACGGGTTCTGTCTGATGGGATTTCATTGTTGTCTAGCCATTTTCCGTTAACGTATCTAAAAAAATCGTCGTTAGGTTTGGCATCCGTATCCATGAATTCTATGTTAATTCCTGGTGTAGGTTCAACTTGAGCTATGGCTTCTTTGTTGTCGGTTTTACAAGCGACAACGGATAAAAAAGCGAACCCACTTAAGAGTGATAAATAATTCGGTTTCATTTTCAATTTTTAGGTTTGTAGTAAGTTATTGTTTTAACATGTAATCTTGTACGCTAAAATACATATAAATTCCACTTTATAGAAGCAGATTAGTTTAAAAATGAAAAATGAAGTTGAAAAAGAATAGTTAAGGTTTAACGATGTTAATGTTGTCAGCTTCAATTTTTTGATTCATTTGAAAGTTGAAGTTAGAAAACGATATTAAGAAGTCTTTTATAGTTGAAAGCAGTTCGTTTTTATTTGTAGACTCTAAATTAGATAGGCTTTTTAGCTTGTAAAGATGAGTTTCTAAGGCAGAAATTCTAGCCAGTGTAGCATCGCTGTTAACTTCTTTTGGAATGTCTTTTTTTAAATCACGTAAAAGTGTTTTTATGTTTTTGTCGTTGTCGTAAAAAAAAGTAAGATCGGCTTTTTTTACATTGTTTATAACGGTTTCTAGTTGAAAGTATTCTTGCCATTCGGCTATAGCTTTTTCTGTTTTAGCATCCAAGGCATACTCCACATACTTAAGTTCAGTAATACTTTTTTCTGAAAGATTTTGAGAGATTGTTTCTTCAGTTTTAGTTTCGGCTTCAGCATCTTGTGTTTTTTTACATGCCGAAAATGAAAGTAAAATGCTTAGAGTAATCAAAATTTTACACGTCATTGCAATTCAATTAAAAGGTAGACTACAAATATATACTAATCTGTAATGTGTTTGGTAATAAGTAGAACGAAATGGCGCTATATTTTGTTGTGTTAAAGTATTGCACTAGCGATAAATACTTGATTTGTAAAAAAATAAGCGTTTTTAAAATAAATGTAATTAATTGTATCTTTGATGCAATACCAAATGTGTTTTAAAGAATAGAACGCTTGTTAAATTTGGTATAATCCCTAAAAAGAAATTAATATGTTAGAAAATTTTTGGTTTAACGTGGAGTATGGTGTAAATCACGTACTAGATATAAATGCCTACGATCATGTTTTATTTTTAATTGTTTTAACAGTGCCTTATTTGTTTAAAGATTGGAAACGTGTACTACTGTTAGTTACCATGTTCACTCTAGGGCATACCCTCTCTTTGGTTATGGCAGCCTATGGTGTGGTTACTGTAAACGGAGCGGTTGTTGAGTTTTTAATACCTGTTACCATTTTGATTGCGGCACTTTTTAATGTGTTCACCGCTGGAAAAGGAGCGCAAAAAGAAAAAGTAGGTGTCTTGTTTTTAACAACACTTTTCTTTGGTTTAATACATGGTTTGGGCTTTGCGCGCGAGTTTAAAATGCTTTTAGGGAGTAACGATAACAAAATTTTACTACTATTAGAATTTGCTTTAGGTATCGAGTTGGCTCAAATAATTATTGTATTTATTGTACTGTTTTTGGGTTATTTGGTGCAAACCATTTTTAGGTTTTCTAAGCGCGACTGGGTTATGGTTATTTCGTCTATTGTTGTTGGTTTAGTTATTCCGATGATATTGAATAGCGACTTTTTATCTTAATTTTTACTAAAACTTTAACTTACAGAGGTTGTAATTAAAATACAATCGAACTATATTCGTTTAATCGAACAGGCTGGTTTGCGTTAGGGATTGATGCGGCATCCTTTTTTTATAAATTCGACTGCCTAAGGAGGAGTATTTATAGAAAAAGATATAGCGGAAAGCCCGACCCGAATAAGCCTAGTGTATCTAGATTAATGCCTGAGATTTAAAATGAGGGTAACGCCATAATTAAAACGAATTGATGCCAATAAATAAACAACAAAAGTATGATAAGGCCTATTTGCGCATAGCGAAAGAATGGGGTAAATTATCGTATTGTAAACGCCGACAAGTTGGGGCGATAATTGTAAAAGACCGTATGATTATTTCGGACGGATACAATGGAACGCCATCGGGTTTTGAAAATTTTTGTGAAGATGATGAAGGTTATACAAAATGGTATGTATTGCATGCCGAGGCCAATGCTATTTTAAAGGTTGCAGCTTCTACTCAATCGTGTAAAGGGGCAACATTGTATATTACTTTATCGCCTTGTAAGGAGTGTAGTAAGTTAATACACCAAGCCGGCATTGTAAAGGTGGTTTATCATAATTCTTATAAAGATGATTCGGGTTTAAGGTTTCTTGAAAAAGCAGGGATTGAGCTTGAACAAATAGTTGATTTAACAGCAGAATGACTTATCAAAAAAAATATTTGCCATTAATTTTAGGTGTAGCTATTGCTGCGGGAATATTTATTGGAGGGAAGTTGAGTTTTTCGGGGTCTTCGGATCGAACTTTTACTAAAAACAGTAAAAAGGAAAAGCTTAATAGGCTTATTGATTATATCGATTACGACTATGTGGATGATATTAATACAGATAGTATTGTAGATGTGACTGTTAACGGGATTTTGGAAAACTTAGATCCGCATTCAGTGTATATTCCTAAGGAAGAAATGGAAGGTGTTGCCGAGAATATGAAAGGTGATTTTGTGGGTATTGGTGTTAGTTTTTATCCGTATAAAGATTCTATTGCCGTTATTCGATCTATTGAAGGCGGCCCAAGTGAAAAAGCTGGTATTAAAGGAGGTGATAGAATTGTGATGGCCGATGGCGACACGCTTTATGGAACTAAATTGCGTGAAAACGATATGGTTAAAAAACTAAAAGGTCGTATTGATACCGATGTAAAACTTAAGGTTTTTAGAAAAGGTGAACCAGAACTTTTGGATATTACCGTAAAGCGTGATCTTATTCCAATTAAAAGTGTAGATGCGGCTTATATGTTAACCAAAAAACTAGGTTATATTAAGGTGAATCGGTTTGCGGAAACCACTTACGATGAGTTTAAAACAGGTCTAGATAAATTAATAGATTTGGGAGCAACTGAAATTGCTTTGGATTTACGCGATAACCCTGGTGGTTTTCTCGATACTGCTAATAAAATTGTAGATGAGTTTTTAGAAGAGGACAAACTTATATTGTTTACTAAAAATAGAAGAGGCCAAATAAACGAGAGTTTTGCTACCGATGAAGGTGATTTTGAAGACGGCAAAATTTATGTTTTAATAGATGAGAACTCAGCTTCGGCTAGTGAAATTGTTGCTGGGGCCATACAAGATAACGACAAAGGCACCATTGTAGGACGTCGCTCTTATGGTAAAGGGTTGGTACAACGTGAAATGGAATTGGGAGATGGCAGTGCCGTGCGTTTAACGGTATCTAGATACTACACGCCAACGGGGCGTTCTATCCAGAGGCCTTATAAAAATGGAAATAAGGATTATTATGATGATTACTTTACACGCCTAGAAAGCGGTGAATTATTAGATTCTGATAAAATAGAAGTTGCCGATTCCTTAAAGTTTACAACGCCAGGAGGAAAGGTGGTTTATGGCGGTGGCGGTATTATTCCAGATGTTTTTGTGCCTATAGATACAAGTATGCAAAATGAAACATTAACGTTTTTACAACGTCGTGGTTTTATGGGGTATTTTGTGTTTGAAGAATTGGAGAAGGATCGTCATAAATATGATGAGATTTCGCGTCGGGATTTTATAGATTCTTTTGAAGTGAGCGATGATATGGTTTTTGCCTTTCAAGATTATTTAAATTTAAGAACAGATACCGCGATTACTTTTGTGGCCTATCAACAAGAAATAAAACAATTTATAAAGGCTACTTTGGGAGATCAACTATTTGGAGATGGTGCTTTTGATGAGATTTTTAATCAGAGTGATACCATGATTGATGAGGTGATTAAGCTCAGTGATGAAGGTTTTGCAAATAAAGAGTAACGATTTATATAACTTATAATAACAAAAACGCCCGATTTAATTAAATCGGGCGTTTTTGTTATTATCTAAAAAAGGTTGTTTATTTACCTTTATTTACTTTATCAATATATTTCTGTAAAGCCATGGTCATAGAAGGTGTTTCTGGTGTTGGCGCAGCAATATCTACACGTAACCCTTTTTCTTCTACTGCTTTAATTGTCGTGTTTCCGAATACAGCGATACGCGTATCGTTTTGTTTGAAATCTGGAAAGTTTTGAAATAAAGACTCTATTCCCGATGGACTGAAAAACACAAGTATGTCGTAAAGTACATCAGCTAAATCTGTTAAATCACTAACCACAGTTTTGTAAAAAGTAGCTTGTTTCCATTGTACACCTAACGCATCTAAAGTATCTGGTACTTCTGGTTTAACTTTATCGGTAGTTGGTAATAAGAATTTTTCGTCTTTATATTTTTTTATAAGTGGCGAAAGTTCAGCAAATGTACGTTTACCAACATAAATTTTACGTTTTCTATAAACCACATATTTTTGCAAATAGTAAGCAACAGCTTCTGATTGACAGAAGTATTTAAGACTATCCGGAACTTTGAAACGCATTTCATCGGCCACTCTAAAAAAGTGATCTACTGCATTTCTACTTGTTAATATAATGGCTGTGTACTGGCCTAAATCTATTTTTTGATGTCTAATCTCCTTTGCAGAAACTCCTTCAACATGAATAAAAGGACGGAAATCTATTTTCACCTTTTGTTTTTCTTCTAAATCGAAGTAAGGTGAGTTTTCTATTTTAGGTTCTGGTTGAGATACTAAAATGGTTTTCACTTTCATAAGAGCAATCAGTTTTATTCTGTTATTTTGAAGCCAAAACCTTATATAAAAACAGGTAAGGTGCGATTTCAAGTGCGCAAAGATACAAAATAAAATAAAACAAGTTGTTTTTTATTAAATTTAGATGTCTTTTAAATGAGGTTATTAGCCCGATTAAATTCACTAAAACAAGCAGGCCGATAAAGCCATATATTACTTGCGTTGTTGGCGAAAAAGTAAAGAGCAGAAGGGCATTTATAGGGAGTAAAACAACGCCTAAAAAATTTTTGTAGCTAATTTTTTGAAAAACATATTGGTCAATAAGTTCATCTATAGAAAAGATGCTACCTAAAAGACGTTCAAAAAGTACTTTAATTAGCACAAAAACAGATATGCCTACAGCTATTTTAAACATTAAATTGGCCGAGACATTTGTGATGTCGTAAACATGTCTATAAACGATATAGCCAAACACAGATGCCGATAGAATTAAGTTTCCAAATAATAGGGCATCAAACTTGTCGAAAAATTTTTGGTCTCTAGCATAAATATTAAGATACTTTGAGTTTATTACAACAAAAGTGAAGTCTGTAAAACGTTTAGGCGCAGTGAGTTTTGCTATAGCAATAACGGCCATACCTATTATTAGTAGAATGGTAAATAGTTCATTTGAAGGAATAGCTCTAATCACGGTATAAAATTATTATAATTATTAGTAAAACAACTAAAATATTAAGGAATTTTTAAAGAACCCGTATTTTAAAAAATGTACATTTGCTAAAAAATTGTAGGCTTTCAAAAGGAGAATGATGAAGGGTAGTGTTGTAATTATTCCAACATATAACGAAATAGAAAATATAGAAGCTATTATCAAGGCGGTGTTTGCTCAATCTGATGACATTCATGTACTTGTTGTTGATGATAACTCGCCAGATTTAACACCTTTAAAAGTTAAGGAACTTCAGGATATATTTACTAATCGATTATTTTTGGAAGTTAGAAAAGAAAAATCGGGCCTTGGTACCGCTTATATTCACGGTTTTAAATGGGCAATTGATAAAAAATATGACTATATTTTTGAAATGGATGCCGATTTTTCACATAATCCAACCGATTTAATAAAATTATACAACGCTTGTGCGCTCGAAGGCGCAGGAGTATCCATTGGTTCACGATACAAAACTGGGGTAAATGTCGTAAATTGGCCAATGAATCGCGTGCTAATGTCTTACGGAGCGTCAAAATATGTGCGTGTTATCACCGGAATGCAAATTCATGATACTACGGCAGGTTTTGTTTGTTACAAGCGAGAAGTATTAGAGGCTATAGACTTAAGTACTATTAAATTTATTGGTTACGCTTTTCAAATTGAAATGAAATTTAAAGCTTATTTAAAGCAATTTAAAATTATTGAAGTCCCTGTGATTTTTACAGATAGAACAAGAGGAGTTTCTAAATTAAGCGGAGGTATTATTTCCGAAGCTATTTTTGGAGTAATTACAATGAAATTAAAAAGTCTATTTAAAAAGTAGGAAAGATTATGACATTAAGAACTACACTTATTAAAAACGCACACATTGTTACCGATGGAAAAACGGTAAAAGGCGATATATTAATTGAAGGCAATTACATAAAAGAAATTAGCGACTCTATAAGTGCAAAATCTGCCGATGTGCATGTGCTTGACGCTGAAGGAAAATATGTTTTACCAGGTGCTATTGACGATCAGGTGCATTTTAGAGAGCCAGGTTTAACGCAAAAGGCAAATATTGAAACTGAATCTAGAGCAGCTATTGCAGGAGGTATTACGTCATTTATAGAAATGCCAAATACCAATCCACAAACAACAACCGTAGAGAAACTGGAAGAAAAGTTTGAAATAGCCGAGAAAACATCTTATGCTAATTACTCGTTTATGTTTGGTGGTACTAACGATAATTTGGAAGAAATTTTAAAGGTTGATCCAAAAGCGGTGGCTGGTTTAAAACTATTTTTAGGTTCTTCTACCGGGAATATGTTGGTAGATGATCCAGCGGTTTTAGAAAATATTTTTAAAAGTACCGATATGGTAATTTCTGTACATTGTGAAGATGAGGCTACCATAAAAAAGAATTTGCAAGAACACATCGATAAGTTTGGTGACGATATTCCATTAAAATATCACCCAATTATCCGTAGTGAAGAGGCTTGTTATATTTCATCATCGAGAGCTATAGAATTAGCAAAAAAAACAGGTGCTAGACTACATGTATTTCATTTATCTACAGGAAAAGAAACAAGTTTGTTTACTAACAAAATTCCTTTAAAAGATAAAAAGATTACAGCCGAAGTATGTATACATCACCTTTGGTTTAGTGATGAAGATTACGATAAAAAAGGAACATTAATAAAATGGAATCCTGCTGTAAAAACTAAAGAAGATCGCGATCAACTTTGGGAGGCTTTACTCGACGATCGTATCGATGTTATAGCTACAGACCATGCACCACATACTATAGACGAAAAAAATAACGTTTATACAAAAGCACCATCAGGCGGACCATTAGTGCAACACGCCATACCTGCAATGTTAGAAATGTACCATAAAGGCAAAATTTCTATTGAAAAGGTAGTCGAAAAAATGTGTCATAATCCGGCTATTTTATTTCAAGTAGAAAAACGTGGTTATGTAAAAGAAGGCTATTTTGCTGATTTAGTTTTAGTAGATTTAAACAACCCATGGACGGTTAAAAAAGATAATATTTTATATAAATGTGGATGGTCTCCATTTGAAGGTGCTACCTTTAAATCTAGAATAACACATACGTTTTTGAACGGAGCCTTAGTATATCAAAATGGTAAGTTTAATGATGTAAAAGCAGCAAAACGATTAACTTTCGATAGATGATTTTAAACCGATTTGTAACATATTTAAGCATCATTTTATTGGCAACAGCTTGTTTTCAATTTAAAGAACCTAAAAAACCTGGGAATTTAATTTCTAAGGAAAAAATGGTTAGTATTTTAATCGATGCTAAAATTATAGGTTCGGCCAATATGGCTAATAAACGCATTATGGAAAGCCATGGTGTGGATTTAGAAACCTATGTGTTTGAAAAACATAATATAGATAGTTTACAGTTTGCCGAAAGCAACGAATATTACACATTTAATATTAAGGAATACGATGAAATTTACCAAAAAGTTAAAGATAGCTTAGAAGCTTTAAAAGTTTTTTATAAAGATTTAGAGAAAAAAGAAGCCGCAGAAATTGTTGAAAAAAGAAGGCTAGATTCTTTACAAATGTTAACGACGTTAAAAGATTCTATTTCTAAATTAAAGCTTCATGACTCTATTAAAACACGATTAAAAAAAGAAGTTTTATTAGATACGACATTGTTAAAAAAGAAGTTGGATAAAATTATAAAAGAAAATAAAACAATTAGCGATGATGCCTTAGAAAAACTCGAACGTGTAGACCACAAAGAGCTTTCAAAAATGCCATCGAAATTACTCAAGCCTATTTCTATTTCAGATAAAGACGTCCGGTCTCGCAAATAACATCATCAACAGCTTTAAATTTAAAGTTTAAAGCTGTTTTTATTTTATCGCTACTATACTGCGTATCGGTGGATAGTGTTCGCACCAAATTCCTTGTTAATTGCCTACGCATACCTGTAAGTTTTGTTTTAAACCAATCTAATTGCCAGCCTATATTTAGTAGCCAGTTTGGAGCTAGTTTTTTAGGCGGTTTCCCGTTAACAGCGGTCGCCACAGCCTCTAAGAACTTTTTATAGGTCCAATGCTCGGCTACCAAAACAAAACGCTCGTTCTTAATGTCGCTTTGCATTAAATCAATCATGACTTTCACTACATCATCAACAGTTACTAGAGCAATAGTTCCCGATGTGTAAAATGGAAATCCTTTTTTTGCTTTCTTAAATAAATTTCCAGTACCGTTATCCCAAAAACCAGCACCTAAAATAACACCAGGATTAACAATTACAGCGTCTAAACCCTCCTGAGTACCACGCCAAACTTCCATTTCGGCACCGTATTTTGTAATGGCATAAGCATTATTATCTGCTTCCGGATCCCAAATAGTTTCTTCGTTTACAGGTTTATTGTTCAATTCGCTTCCTAACGTAGCAATAGAGCTTACGTAGCAAAGTTTTTCAACGTTTTCGGATAAACATAAATTAACAACATTGGCAGTCCCGTCAATATTTGTGCGTCGTAAAAGATGGTATTTATTGGGCTCAAAAGAAACAAAAGCAGCACTATGGTAAACATATTTAACGCCTAAAAAAGCTTCTAAAAGTGCTGGAATATCTAAAATATCTGCCTTAACCCATTCAATAGAAGCGAAAAGCATTTCAAAATCAGCATCAAGCGATGCAAACACATTTTTAACCAATTGCAATTTGTGCTCACTCCTGTAAATTGCTCTAACTTTTTCTTTTTGGTTCGCTAATTTATACAGTAAATGCGCACCAACTAAACCCGTACCACCAGTAACTAAAATCATGCAACTAAAGTAATAAATATTTAAGCCATAGCCGTTGTTTTAGACTAATTTGGGCAATTTTATTTTGGCTTTTAATGGCCAAAATAAACCGCGCTTTCCGCTATATCTTTTAGGTGCATAAAAGTTTATATAGATTAATAAAGCGTTTTTAAACCTTGTAAATTATGCTTTTTAAGCTGGAGTAGGCCGCACCAAAAAGGATGCCGCTACAATCGCTATTGCAATAATTACCTATTAAGAATTAATAAAAAACTAAGTTTTTAGGTGAAAATAAAACTCATTACACTATTCAAAAGGAGAATACTAAATTTTAAATGTTTTCTTTGAATCAATATGGGTTAATCCACATGGTCTTCTTCAAAATACCACCACAAGCTAGAATCTATAGAAGATTTCATTTTAGTAATATCGGCATCATCCTTTAAAAATACAGTAATGTTTTCGCTTACTCTGTTTTGTCCAATACTTTCGGTAATTTCAATAGTATCAATTTCATTAAAGTGTTCTAAGTGTTTTTTAATTCTCGCATCTAACGATTCGTCACTCAAAAAAATCTTGATAGCTTGATGGCTCGGGGAATTTCTAATTTCAGATCTAAACGGTAGCATAGGCGTAAGTATTAAGTTAAACATTAAGTAATTGTAAGTGCAATACTCTAAAGTTAATAATTTATTCAATATCTTTCATTAAAATTATTAAATTAACAGTAAATGAGTGAAATTTTAACAGAAATGTTATTTAAAATAGAAGAGCACGTTTCCTCTAAAAATAAAGTTAATAATAAAATTTCTAAAGCTTCAGTAGGTTGGCAGCTCGATCATGCGTCAAAAGTTTTTAATGCAGTAAGTGAACAGACTATAAATTCTAACCCTGAAATGTACAAACCTAGTTTTAGTGTTATGCGTTTGGTATTATTTAAGTTGGGTTTCTTTCCAAGAGGAAAAGCAAGAGCTCCCAAGATAGTTAGGCCTCCAGAAATTATTTTAGAGACTGATATATTTAGCCAATTACAACATGCTAGAACTAATATTTTAAAACTAGAAAAAGTGCCTGCGAAGTCTTATTTCAAACATCATATGTTTGGTATGCTAAATAAAAAACAAACGCTTCGTTTTTTAGAAATACATACTAACCATCATTTAAAAATTATAATAGATATTATAAACGCATAAAAAAGGTTCTTCGAAAATCTTTTCAAAGAACCTTTTTATATTAAAAATATAGGATGTTTTATTCTAACAATTTTAGCTTCGCTAAATCGTGAAAATAAAAATTCTTTTCATCATTCATAGAAACAAAAACACCATTAGGAAATTTATTACCTAAAGCAGTTGTTGTTACATCGCAACCATCGGTTTCTAAAGTGCCTAAATTTAATTCCTTAATAAACGCATTTGTTTTTAAATCGAAAACACAAAATGTATGTGCTTGTTGATTTGAAACGATTAAAAACGATTTGTCTGCGTATTTTGCAATAGCAATACCTTCAATATCACGTTTGAAATATTCACCTCCAAAAGTATAAATTTCTTTGTCACCTTTAGAAGGTTCTGCGTGATACTTTCGAATGCCGTGCATCTCATCGGAATAATATACAATTGCGTTTTCGTTATCTACAGCAATAGCTTCTATTTCTTTTTTACCGCTAAAAGCTCCAAAAGTTCTAACTAATTTAGAGTGTACGCCTAAACTATCAGATGTTAATAAGTATTGGTGTAAATAGCCTTCTTTTGGTCCATTTTTACGGCCAACAATAGCATAGACATCGTTTGTTTTTGGTGATTTAAAAAGTGCAATACCCATTGGAGCATCAAATTCTGGTGTAGTTTCATTTTCAAAAACCGGAAAACCGCCTTTGTCTAACGGTTGCATGTCGGGTACGGAATACAAACGAATGGTTTTACTCTCTCTTTCTGTAAAGGCTATAATATCAGTTTGGGTAGAATCGCTAAGTTTAAAACCATATTCTAAATCGATGTTGTTAGGCCGTTTTATATTTCTAATAGTTTTATTCTCTATAATTTTTCCGTCTAAATCAAAGGCATAAATGGCACCGTCGGTTTCTTTATCGGTTCCAAAAATAATGCTGTTGGAAGCATTTTTTGGGTTTACCCAAATAGCCGGATCATCGGTATCGTGCAATGTGGTTTCTGTAATAACATCGGGCGCAATTTTTGGAAACCTATTTCCACATCCTATTAGAGATAATAGAGTTGCAAAGAGTATTATTTTAGTATAGAATGTCATGTTTAGTTTCTTTTAAATAGATCGTATTTTAGACCAAAGGTTAAACGTTGTCCATAAGACTCAGACTGCATTGTTCTCGATTTTTCACCTTGATAATAACGTAAAGGCTGATCCGTTATATTGTTCAAACTCGCATAAATACTTAAGTTTTTATTGAATTTATAACCAGCGTTAAAATCTAAGAAAAATTGTTTGTCGTAATAGCGGTCTTCAAAAGCACGACCGCCAATTTCATCTACATAAGCACCCGAAAAATTAGCCGAAAGTCTCGCGTTGAATTTTTTATCGGCATAAGCTAATGAGCTGTTGAACATATTTGGTGCGGTGTTTGGTAAATCTAAATCGGTACGTTCTTCACCATCTTCATTCCTAATACCATCGGCACTAGAGGATAAATGTGTGTAATTTAAGTAAATACTTAGGTTTTTAGCAAAATTTGGTAAGAAATCTAACTGACGTTGGAAAGCGAATTCAAAACCCAAAATAGAAGCTTGGTCGCCATTAAATGGCTGGTAAACTTCAAAGTCATTTTCATCTTCATATTGAAAAACATAGATAAAATCTTGAATGTCTTTATAGAAAATGCCTCCAGAAATAATACCAACAGATTTAAAATAGTGCTCTGCCATAACATCGAAATTCATGGAAGTTGTAGGGTCTAGTTCTGAGTTACCCAATTTAATCTCTTCATCTTCATTGTTAATTTCTCTAAAAGGAACAAGGTCTATATAGTTTGGTCTTGCTAATGTATTGGTCCAAGCAAAACGTAAAACAGTTTGTTTAGTTAAATCGTATTTTAAGTGTAAGCCAGGTAAAATATTTGTATACGAGTTTTTATCGGTAATACTATTGCTTCCTGCAAAATCGCCGTCTTCATTAAAAATTATTTCGTTACCTGTGCTGTTTATGTTAGTATGTTCTAATCTAACCCCTAATAAAATATTTAATTTATCGGTTACTTGTTGACTTATCATTGCATAACTAGAAAACACGTTTTCGTCGACATCAAAATTTGCTGTTAAATATTCTTCTGGTAAATTTTCAGCTTCAAATAAAGTGGCATCGTTAAGATTTAATTGCCCTAAAAATTCGGTTGTGGCAAAAGATCCAACGGCATATTCACTTCCGGCTAAAAAATCGGGGTTGCTGTAATTTCTAGTCGGAATTCCGCCTAATAAATCAAAGTTAGAATCTTCTGGGCTGTATTCCGTAAAATCGTTCGTTCTGTTTTTATTTTTCAACCTAGTTTTTATACCAAATTTTATAAATCCGTTATTGTCATCAAATAAATTCAGAGGTAATTTAAAATTTGCTAAAGCATTAAAATCTTTTTCTTCAGTGTATTGGTTTTCTTCAGTTAATTCTCCAAATTCAAAATTATTATATAAAGCGTCGTTAGCATTAACAGGAGTAAATAAAGGGTGTCTAGAGTCGTTGTTATAGTTAATTGTGTATTCACTTTCATATTCTAAATAGCGCTCGCTTAAGCGTTCTTCCGAGGCTTTCGAATAAACGGCCATCCAGTCTATTTGTAATTTATTGACCAAATGCTTACCACCAACATTATAATTTTGCATACGTTGGTCTTCTAGTCTTGTATTTTTGTTTCTAGAATTATCAATACCACCTTTAGTTTGGCGTTTAGCTTCTACAGGAAACATAGTTAGGTCTCCATTTGAGTCTATAGTAAAATCGGTACCTTCGATGTTTTCACCGTCTAAGATTTCATGTTCTAATCTAAATCTATTTTCACGATCGTCTCTCCAGTTGTAAATAGACTTAAAGTAAATACTATTGTTTTGATCTAGTTTGTAATCTAAATTAGCCGAAAAACTACGTCTAGTACGTTGTACTATATAGTCTCTAATTTCAAAGGTTTTTGCGTAAGGGTTAACGGTTACTTCTTCTAAATTATCTTCGTCATCATTTGCGTTAAATTCAAATTCATCTTCCCACTCGGCTTCAAAATTATGGCTTCCAAAATCGTTATCGTTTACCGATGCAGAAACCATCCATCCAAATTTACCATTATCACTTCTGTTACCAACTAAAAAGGAACCATTTAATATTTTTTTGTTAGAAATGTAGTTGATACCTGAGCCGGCTGTGGCTGATACCCGGAAACCTTCTGGAGCAGTTCTTGTTACTAAGTTTACCGAGCCACCTAGAGCATCGGCATCCATATCTGGGGTTACCGCTTTGCTCACTTCAATAAGCTGTATCATGTCTGCAGGGATTAAATCCATTTGTACATTACGGTTATCTCCTTCGGCTGATGGTATACGGCTACCATTTAAAGTTACTGAGTTTAATTGAGGTGCTAAACCACGAACAATAATGTTTCTAGCTTCACCTTGGTCTACTTGCATCGTGATGCCTGGTATGCGCTTTATGGCATCGCCAATGTTGGCATCTGGAAACTTACCAATTTGATCTGTAGAGACTACATTGGTGATGTTTTGTTTATTTTTTTGAGCATTAAGTGCTTTGGCCTGTCCGCCTATATAGCTTGTAATCGTTATGCCATCTAGTTCTAATGCTTTAGGAGTAATAGTGAAGTTTAAAGTTGAAGTCGCGTTTGCTTTTACTAAAATGTTTGCGCTACTATCATCATAGCCAATATATTTTACTGTTACGGTTTGGTTACCAGCAGGAACTCCAATAAGTGTAAAGTTTCCATCAACATCGGAAATTGTTCCCTTTTTCAAAGATTCGATTATAATATTACTGAAAGGTACTTTTAACCCATCGCTATCTGTAATAACACCTTGAATATTACCTTCTTGTGATATTCCTATCAACGAAAGTAGTAGTGTTATTATTAAAATTACATTGTTTTTTCTCATGATTATGGTTAGTTATTTTGTCTCGACGAAATAATAAAAATGAGAATGAAATTGGATTATGTCTTTTTTAAGTTAACGTTAACTGTGTAGAAGAAAACTGTGTTTTTTAATCTGTAGTTAACATTAAAAGAACATTTAGTACATATTAATTTTTGTCAACGCAAAAACCCTTTCTGGAAACAGAAAGGGTTTTAATTTTATTAAGAACGTTAATTTCTAAGCTTCGAAAGGCTCGATAGAAACGTAAGATTTGTTATCTTTTTTCTTAGTAAATTTTACAAGACCATCAACATATGCATGTAATGTATGATCTTTTCCTTGGTATACGTTTTCACCTGGGTGATGCGTGTTACCACGTTGTCTTAAAATGATATTTCCAGCAATAGCAGCTTGTCCACCAAATATCTTAACGCCTAAACGTTTTGATTCTGATTCTCTACCATTCTTCGAACTACCAACTCCTTTTTTATGAGCCATGATCTAAGGTTTTATATTGTTATACTTAAGTGATTTAGCAATTATGCTTTACCACCATCTAATTCGTCTTGCCATTTTTTTAACTCATCCCATTTGCCATCGGCAGCTAATTGAGCTTGTGCTGGCCATGTGTCAGTTACGTGGTTTCCACGAACATCAGTGATGATTTCAGAAATTTTTGAAGCTTCAGTTTTTGCTAATTCAGCAAAAGTTGTAATTCCTGCAGCAACTAAAGTTTCAGCGATTTTTGGTCCAATACCTTCAACTTTTTTCAAGTCGTCTGCTTTACTTGTTGCTTTTTTAGCAGCTGGCTTAGCTTCGGTTTTTGGTTCTGCCTTTTTTACTGGTGCAGCTTTTTTAGCTCCAGAAGTAGCAATACCTTCAATTACGATTTCAGTTAAAGATTGACGGTGACCATTTTTTACACGGTAACCTTTACGTCTTTTCTTTTTGAAAACAATAACTTTATTGCCTTTAAGGTGTCTTAAGATTTTTGCACTTACTTGTGCTCCATCTATAGCTGGGGCGCCTACAGTTACATTGTCACCATCACCAACTAGAAGTACATTATCGAAAGAAACTTTCTTACCTTCTTCTGTTGCTAAACGGTTAACAAAAACTCTTTGGTCTTTTTCAACTTTAAATTGATGCCCTGCTATCTCTACAATTGCGTACATAGCGTAACGTTTTTATTAATTAATTTGTTTATAAAATCTGCTTATTTTGTCCATAAGCGGGTGCAAATATACTGCTAATTAATTAATTTACAAACGATTTATTCGTTTTTAGGTATATTTTGGCTTATTTTAAAGCGTTGCATGATTACAAAGGCAGAAACTAGTGTTGTAGCTAAACCCATTACGGTTACTATAAAGGTTATTAAACCTGCGTTAATATTGAAGCTTCCGTTCATTGAATTGGTGAGCGTTGGTAAATAATCTAGGTCTATTTCTGTGGAATAAATTAAAAAAAAGATTGAAAAAATTAAAGTTGCAATAAAGCCCGTAAAAATCCCTGTCTTAAACCCTTCGCCATAACTAAAGGTGTTAATGTCTTGTAGTTTACGTAAGCGTATAGCTTCGTAAATGCCAAAACCAGTAATTACAGAATTAAATAAACTGAATAGCGGGTTTTTATGTAAATCGAATAAGCCAAGAACCAAGAAATAAGCAATTAATACGGCACTTGTAACGAGCCCAAATCTAAGGGGTAGCGATATTTTTTTCATGGTTTATTTAGTTTAGTTCCTTTCAATTTCGTGAAAATTTATGATTTATCATAATATTTAAATGCTTTTTGGTCTTAATTATTGTGTTTTCTCTGTTATAAGAATCATAAAAAACACCAATTTTATGCTCTAAATAGCAAGTATTTAGTAATTTTGTTGTTCTAAGAACTTAAAAAACGAGTTATGAAAATGATAAAGAATATTTTAATGTTGGCTATTGTTGCAATAGTTGCGTTTAGTTGTAAAAATGACGCTAAAGCTGAAGTTAAAACAGTTGAGCATGCAGTAAGTGAAGCTGTGGCTAAACTAGATCCAAATGCAACTTATGCTAAAGCGGAGTTTACTATTGAAGGAATGACGTGTGCGATGGGGTGTGCTGCAACCATAGAAAAAAAGATAGCTAAAATGGAAGGTGTAAAATCTTCTAAAGTAGATTTTGATAAAAAATTAGCCATGGTTGAATATGATGAGGCTAAGGTTTCTCCAGAGTCACTTACAAAAACCGTGGCAAGTGTTGCGGATATATATAGCGTAAAAGATATGAAAACCGTAGATGCTTTTTCAAATGGAAAAGAAACTGCAAAAACATGTGAGCCAGGATGTGAAAAATCTTGTTGTACAGCAGGTGCAAAAGAAGGTGAAAAAATGAGTTGTACTGCCGATTGTAAAGAGGCTTGTTGTGCTAAAAAAGCGTAATACTTTTACTCAAGAATATATTTGAACGCTTTAGTTTTTTAACTGAAGCGTTTTTTTTATTTCCATTTTATACTTTCCATAATGCGCTTCATGTCATTTTGTAAATAGTGTGCTGCAGGCAGTATAGAGTCGTAATTTGGTTTTGTTTTAAAATATAACGAAGCGGTTAAAAAGTGGTTTACACTATCTGTGATATAAAATTGTGCAGGAGAGGCAACGTTTCCTTTTACTTCAGAAAATAACCCATAGACGCTACGGGCTTTGTTTTCGTATGGATATGCAGGTATCTCGTCTGCTTTTTTGGTGTGCTCTAATGTTAGTTTTTGTGCGTCTTCAATAAAATCGCTTAAGTTTTTTTTATCCTTTTCAATAGCTTTGTAGGTTAAAAAAATAGTGCCTTTTAATGTTGAATATTCTATGTTTAAACCATAGCTTTCTGTTGATGCTCTTAAAGGTTTTATTTTAATTTGTTCAGCTAATCCATTTGTTTCAAAAGTGAAAGGGAGTGTTTCTAATTGAGTGTTAGAATAGTTTGGTTCTGGATATTCTAAGCTTAAAAATGCCTTTGGTTTAGGGATGTAATCTTCATTACATGATAAGCAGGCTGCTGCCATTAAAAACACGTATAACTTCTTCATAGATTATGTTATTGTAAACTTAACGAGTCTTATTCTTTTTTTATCTAAGGCCTCAATAGTAAAAACGTAATTTTTGAAATTTATTTTACTATTAAGTTTTGGGAAGCTTCTGGAAATTTCTAAAACAAAGCCTGCAACAGTTTCAGCTTCACCTTTGTGGTCTTCAAAAACTGTTTCATCTTCAATTTTAATAATTTTATAAAAATCTTTTAAAGCAGTTTTACCTTCAAAAACGTAATTATTGTCATCTAGCTTGGAGTATTTTAAATCTTCATCGTCAAATTCATCACTAATATCGCCAACTATTTCCTCAATAATATCTTCTAATGAAATTAAACCCGATGTACCTCCGTATTCATCTACAACAACGGCTAAATGAACTTTTTTCTCTTGAAATTCTGCCATTAAATCATCTAGCTTTTTGTTTTCTGGAACAAAAAATGGTTCGCGAATTAAAGTCGCCCAATCAAATTGTTTTCTGTCAATAAAAGGGAGTAAATCTTTAACATATAGTATGCCTTTTATGTTGTCTATGTTATCTTGGTAAACTGGGATTCTAGAGTAGCCGTTTTCTACAATTTCCGGCATGATATCCATGTATTTTTGCTCGATATTTAGAGCGAAAATATCTATTCTAGGTCGCATGGCTTGTTTAGTATCTGTATTTCCAAAAGATACAATGCCTTGTAGAATACGTTGTTCTTCTTTTGTAGTATCTTCTTCGCTTGTAAGTTCTAAGGCTTGCGATAATTGATCGATGCTTAAATTTGATTTTTGCCTTCCTAGTTTGCTGTGTATCGCTAATGTTACACTGCGCATAGGTAAACTAATAGGAGAAAGCAAAACGTCTAAAACCTTTAGAGGGTAAGCCATAAAGCTAGCGAATTTTAGGTTGTTTCGGCTAGCGTAAATTTTAGGTAAAATTTCGCCAAATAATAAAATTAAGAACGTTACAATAATAACGTCTAAAGTGAATTTTAGAATAGGGTTTGTAATACCTTCAAATAAACTAGTGCTGAGGTAGGCAAATAAGATTACAACAGCAATATTTATAAAATTGTTAGCAACCAATATAGTGGCTAATAACTTTTTTGGACGCTCTAAAAGTTGTAGAATAATTTGAATACGCTTAGATTTTGCTTCTAGATCGGCTTCTATATCAGATTTAGATAATGAAAATAAAGCGACTTCGGCTCCAGATATGAGTGCCGAGCAAAATAAAAGTAAAAATAATAGTAAGTAACCTAAGGCAACAGAAAAATCTATTGCAACAAATAAACTGATTAAACTTGTGGGGTCAGGATCCAAGAGCTTGAGTTTTAGTTAAACACAGGGTTCTCGAAAAAAGATCGAGAATAATATTAAAATGGTAAGTCGTCATCGGCGTCTTCAATGGGTTTGCTTGCTGGTTGTGGACTAGCTGCAGCAGGTTTTTGTTGTGTTGCTGTGTTGTTAGCATTGCTTTCACTTTCTTTTTTAGTAGAAAGAAAAGTAAAATCACTGCATTGTATTTCTGTAGAGTATCTATCGTTACCCTTTTCGTCTTGCCATTTTCTGGTTTTCAATCGACCTTCGATATAAACTTTATCGCCTTTACTTAAATATTTTTCGCAAATTTCGGCTCCTTTATTTCTTACTACAATATTATGCCAATCGGTGTTTGTAACACGTTCATTGGTTTGTTTGCTAACATATGTTTCGTTTGTAGCTAAAGGGAAACGACCAACACACCCACCTCCTTCAAAGTAGTGCATTTTAACTTCGTCGCCTAAATGCCCAATTAGCATAACTTTATTTAATGTTCCAGACATAATTTTGTGTTTTAAGAGAATGCAAAAATAGATAAATAATTCCTATTAATCTTTATTTTAAATTAACCGAAGTGGATTACTATTTTGGCAAAAAAAATGTTTTGTATTCCTTTTTCTAAAATTAATAAAAAAATATTGTTTGCAGGAATTAAATGGTTAAAAATTAAAAGCTTCTATAAAATCGCCAATTAAAATAGGTACGGCAAAATCCCGAACGTTTTCAACAGCAACACCTTTGACAGGAAGTTTTTCTATGTTAATAATCCAGAATTGCGTGTAAAGATGTTGGTGAGATAATTTGTGCACAATGGGCTCCTTATTATATAGGGATAATTCAAAAGCTTTATTGGCTAGTAGCTCGTGGTTTTTTATTAAAGTTTTAAAGCTTTTAGAGTCTATAATATTTTCGGTTTCTACTAAAGGGAATTGATACAGGTTTTGCCAGATACCTTTGCCTTGGCGTTGCTGTAAAATGGTGTGTTCGTTTTCTGAAATAAAAACTAGAAAATTAAAATGTTTTTTTTTAGCCTTGGCCGATTTAATTTTTACAGGTAATTCGCCTATTAAATGTTTATTAAAAGCAATACAACCTTTACTAAAAGGACATAAGCTACAATCTGGGCTTTTTGGTTTGCATTGTGTAGCACCAAACTCCATAATAGCTTGGTTGAATTCTGCGGGCTGTTTTTTGTCTATTAACTTTTGGGCAAGTAATTTAAATTCTTTTGCACCTTTACTAGAGTTTATAGGTGTGGAAATTCCAAAATAGCGAGATAGTACTCTGTAAACATTACCATCTACTACTGCAGTCACTTCCTCAAAGCAAATAGAAGCTATAGCGCTTGCGGTATAATCGCCAACACCTTTTAATTTTAAGAGTTCTTTATAGGTGTTGGGGAAGTGGCCATTCAAATTGGTTGCCACATGCTTTGCAGTTGCATGTAAATTTCTCGCACGAGAGTAGTAACCTAGACCTTGCCAAAGTTTTAAAACATCGTCTTCATTTGCATTTGCTAAATCGAAAACGGTGGGGTATTTAGCTGTAAAAGCGTCATAATATGGTAACCCTTGCTTAACTTGAGTTTGCTGCAAAATTATTTCCGACAGCCAAATGTAAAACGGGTTAGTGGTTTTTCGCCATGGTAATTCTCGCTTGTTTATTGAATACCAGTTAATTAAAATTTTTGAGAATATCATAATTGAATTTATACCGGTTGCAAAAATAAACGTTTATAATCTTAAATTTTAATGAATTAGGTTTGAAATATTGAAAATATAATTCCTATATTTGCATCCCTTTTAGAATTTATAGAAACATTAAAAATAATAGCAATAATGACAAAGGCTGATATAGTAGCAAAAATTTCTGAGAAGTTAGGAATTGAAAAAGGAGATGTTCAAGCAACTGTTGAGACATTTATGGAAGAGGTAAAAACTTCTTTAGAAGGTGGAGATAACGTATATTTAAGAGGTTTTGGTAGCTTTATTATAAAGACTAGAGCAGAAAAAACGGGTAGAAATATTTCAAAAAATACTACCATTAAAATACCTGCACACAACATCCCTGCATTTAAGCCTGCAAAAGTATTTGTAGAAGGCGTTAAAACAAATGTAGACGTAAAATAAAAACACAAGTACTGGAATCGCTTCAGTATTACAGAATTATTAATTTTTAAAACACTCTATTTATGCCAAGTGGTAAAAAACGTAAGAGACATAAGGTAGCAACGCACAAACGTAAAAAACGTAGACGCGCTAACCGTCACAAGAAGAAAAAATAAATCAAAAAAGTAGTTAGATTAGCTACTTTTTTTGGTTTTAAAAAACAAACAAAGTTCTTTGAAATGAGTTCATTCAATTAAAAATAATGAACTCCACAGATTTATTAAAAAATCCTGTGAGTTTGGTAAAGCAATTTACTAAACCAAAATATTGTATAATCCATCTGTCTCGATTTTTCGAGGTGGATAAAAATTAACAAAATGGATAAAGAATTGATTATTCGATCTAGTTCCGAGCATGTTGATTTTGCCTTATTAAAAGATGGAAAACTTATTGAATTACAGAAAGACGAAGATGGTAACAATTTTTCGGTTGGCGATGTGTTTATTGCCAAAATAAGAAAAACTGTTCCTGGTCTAAATGCCTCATTTGTTAATGTAGGTTACGAGAAAGATGCATTTTTGCATTATCACGATTTAGGGCCAAAGCTACCTTCACTTTTAAAATTCACAAAACGTGTAAGCACAGGTAAACTTAAAGAGTTTTCTTTAAAAAATTTCCCATTTGAAAAAGACATCGATAAAGACGGTAAAATTGTCGATGCCTTAAAATCAAACCAATCGCTATTAGTACAAATAGTAAAAGAACCAATATCTACAAAAGGCCCTAGAATAAGCTCCGAGCTTTCTATTGCTGGTAGGTACATTGTTTTAGTTCCTTTTTCAAACCGTATATCTATTTCTCAAAAAATAGAAGATCGTGAAGAAAAAGATCGATTAAAACGCTTGGTAAAAAGCATAACCCCTGCGGGTTTTGGTATTATTGTACGTACAGTAGCGCAAGGCAAAAAAGTAGCCGAACTGGATAAAGATTTACAAACATTGTTAGGTCGTTGGACCGCAATGTGTAAAAAATTACCGAAAGCACAACATCCCAGTAAAGTATTGGGCGAAATGAATAAAGCCTCATCAATTTTACGAGATATATTCAACGACACCTTTACAGGAATTACCGTGGATGATGAAGTGCTTTTCGATCAAATTAAAGACTATTTGCAAGAAATTGCACCTAAAAAAGAATCTATCGTTAAATTGCACCAGTCCAAAACCCCGATTTTCGAAAAATTCGGTATCGAACGACAAATTAAAACCTCGTTTGGTAAAACCGTATCTATGGCAAAAGGCGCCTATTTGGTTATAGAACATACCGAAGCCCTGCATGTAATAGATGTAAACAGCGGAAACCGATCCAATAAAGCCAACAGTCAAGAAGACACAGCGCTAGAGGTTAACTTAATCGCAGCTACCGAAATGGCTCGCCAATTGCGTTTACGCGATATGGGAGGTATAATTGTAGTCGATTTTATAGACATGACCAGTGCTGAGAATAGGCAAAAACTCTTCAATCACTTACGTGACGAAATGAAGGATGACAGAGCAAAACACAAAATTTTGCCACCAAGTAAATTTGGACTCATACAAATAACGAGACAACGCGTTCGACCAGAGATGAACATTAAAACACGAGAAGAAAATCCCGATGTAATAATTAATGGTTCCGAGGTAGAAGCACCAATAGGTATCGTAGAAAAAATTACGCACGACCTAGAAAAATTATTGAAAAAAGACTATAAGAAGTTGACTTTAAACACACATCCTTTTATAGCGGCCTTTATTACCAAAGGCTTTCCATCTATGCGTTCAAAATGGTTTTTTGAACACAAAAAGTGGGTTAAAATTTTACCAAGAGATGCTTACACGTATCTAGAATATCATTTTTTTGATAAAGATGGTAATCAAATTAAATAATAAAAAAGACCCTTACTAATATTTAGTAAGGGTTTTTTTATGGAGTAAATTTGAGTTTTACTTTTAAAGGTTTGGGCTTTCCGCAGTCGCTTTTGTGTATTGCATAGTTACAACAACAAAAAAAGAGTTTTAACCAGGCTTTAATCCTTAACGTCGTTTATCGACTAATTTTTATGTTTCTCCTTTATTTTTAGCACTTTACGATAAGTATATTGAATATAACAGCATAGAATCCGTAAATTTGCAATCCAAAAAAATAAATTTCATTAACTTAACCTACGCATGATACATTCCGCATATAATAAAGAGCTAAATATTGTAGAAACTCAATTTAAGGAGGAAGTAAGCATGCACGATATTGTAGATTACTTGTTGGCATTTAAAGATAAAACAAGTTACCCAAGACAATTAAGAACACTTATAGATGCTAGAGATGCTACTTTTTCGTTTTCTTACAAGGCGTTAAAGTCGTTTAATAAAGCTAAAACGGAATCCTTAAAACAATATACTATTGTAGTTAGTGCTGTTGTAATCAATAGTCCAGCAACTGCAGCTATAAGTACACTTTATGGCGCAATAGCGAGAAATAAAAAATATAAATACAAAGTATTTTCTACTCACGAGGCTGCGATAAGTTGGTTACAAGGTTTCGAGTTTTTGGCAGAGTAAGACAATTTAGTTTTCTATAAAGCCAATAACTTCATAAGCTCTAGTGCCATCTATTTGAATTTTTTCATATAGCACATTGTTAAATTCGTAATATCTAGCTCCGTCAATAACTACCTTCTCTACATCTTGAGGTAATTCGTAAACTATGGTGCCAATCTCTGGGTTAATCACTTGATAGTAGTTATTAACCTTTGCAAAGTAAATTCCATTATGTGAATAGTAGCTTCTGTTGTTAAAATTAATTCTTTTATAGCCAACCGGAAGTGTTCTAATTTGAAAACCTGCACTTGGCACAACTGGTAAGTAACGACCTCCATTTAATCTAAAAAAGCTATTGTTTGTATAGTATATAGAAACACCATTATGCTTTATGGCCACAGAAGATTTTGGAATACTTCTTACTGAAACTACTTTTCTCGTAGGTGTCTTATAGGTCACTTTACTTCTAGAAATAGGTTTCGCCTTGGTTGTTGTTTTTGTTACTGTTTTAGTAACGGTTGTTCGTTTAGTGTTGTTTTTTTTATTATTGTTTTGAGCAACGCTAGTTGTAGAAAAGCCAACTAATAATAAAAGGGCGATTGTTGTTTTTAATATAGTTTTCATATGTTTTTTTTATGTTATTACTACTTCTTAGACCGTGTTAAATCTGTAGTGTTTAATCTAGAAACGTGCTTTAACATTTATTTATAACTTATGCATACTAGGATATTAGTCGGTTTTATGGATTATTAATCTGTGCGTTAGTGAATTAAAAGTATTTTGTTGCTTTGTGTTTTTAATGGATGTAATAGTGCGAACAATCGGAAATTATTCAAAAAACAGAGGTTTGTCTTCTTTTTGTGAGAGTTGATAAGTGTGTCGGACAATAAAATATAGCGCTAAGATATAAAAGAACCGATCTGCGTAGTAAACTGAATAAATTTTATGATAATAGCCCGTAAAAGCGCATAAGTCTGATAGTGTTAAACTAAATATAGCGAGCATGAAGTACATAGACCGCTTTGTGTTTTCTTTAAAATTGTAATTGACAGATAGTGCACACATACCTATGAGCGCTACACCATACATGTAAAGTAGCGTTTCTTGAATAACATCTAATAGCACATATTTAATAGTAGTGATAATGTCATGCAGTTTATAAACATTAAAAAGAATTAAAAGAATGAAAAAGCTAATAATAACTTTATTTAAGTTTTTTATCTGTACTTTTTTAATTAGGTAGCTAATTAGTGTTGCGTAGCCTAAAATGGTTGTTAGTGAAGTGAGTTTGTTCAGTATAATGTTTTCGTAAAACAACATAAACACATCTGATAGCACAAAGCATACAAAAGTAAAAAGTAATTTGTAGTATTTATACCCTTTATTTACAAGAAATAAGATAAACAAGCATGTAGATGTTGTAAGCCTAAGTATTCTGCTAGTTTCGAGATATTCATTATAAATTGAATAAGTACTTACTGCAAGTAGAATAAAGGAAACTGTAAGTAGTGTTTTAATGTTCGAACGCATTGGCTAACGTTAAATCTAGTGCTATGTTTAATAAGTGGTTAATTTATTAGAAATAAGCATTAAACACTAAGTAATTATTGATAAAATTAGTTTTTTATATTCATTTTAAATAAATATAATATCCATTTATCTAGTTAGTTGTTTGCGTAGATTGGTTGTCTTTTTAAATTTATGGAGCTGGATTAGGTATTTCTGCTTGTACGGCATTTATTTGTTCTAAAATAGCGTCGTCTAAAGTGATGTTAATGCTGTTTATATTTTCTTTTAATTGATCCAAATTGGTCGCGCCAATAATGTTGCTTGTAAGGAAAGGTTGTTGGTTAACAAAAGCAAGCGACATTTCAGCAAGCGACATATTGTTGTCTTCGGCAATTTTTAAGTAGCGCTTGGCTGCTTCTGTAGCTTGTGTATTGCTATATCTAGCAAATCTAGGGAACAAATTTAACCTAGAGTTTTTACCCTCGGTTCCTTTTATGTATTTGCCAGATAGTACACCAAATGCCATAGGTGAATAGGCTAGTAGTCCTAAGTTTTCACGTATTGAAACTTCTGCCATATCGCCTTCAAATAATCTATTTAGAAGGGAATATGGGTTTTGAATGGTTGCCATTTTAGGTAGGTTGTTAGTTGTAGATTCGGCTAGGTAGCGCATGGCTCCCCAAGCTTTTTCGTTGGACATCCCTATATGGCGAATTTTCCCGGATTTAATTATAGTATCTAAGGTGTTTAAAACGGAATTAAAATTATCTTCCCAAGCATCATTTGGGTTGTGTTTGTAGTCGCGTACGCCAAAGTAATTGGTTTGTCTCTCTGGCCAATGCAATTGGAACAAGTCTATATAATCGGTTTGTAGGCGTTTTAATTCGTTGTTAACGGCATCGTGGATAGATTCTGGACTAAAACCTGTTGTGCGTATGTGTGCTGTATAATCGCCGTTACCAGCAATTTTAGAAGCTATAACAACCTGATCTCTGTTGCCGGTTTTTTTTAGCCAGGTACCAATAATTTTACTGGTGCTACCTTGTGTTTCGGCTGTTGCAGGAGTAGGGTATAGTTCTGCAGTATCAATAAAGTTTACGCCTTGTTCTAGTGCGTAATTTAGTTGTGAGTGTCCTTCGGTTTCACTATTTTGCTTTCCCCATGTCATGGAGCCTAAGCATATTTTACTAACTTTTATATCGGTATTTGGAAGGGTTGTGTATTTCATGTTTTTGTTTGAATTGAAAGATAGAGAATCTAAAATTATAACGATTTTTATGCGTTAGGGATTGAATGGCTTGTTTGAGCTCCCCGACCTTAGGAGGGAGCGAGTAATGAAAGCCCGACCCTTGTGGTAACGCCCAAATTTTAGCGTTTGTTATCTTGTTGTGACGCTTTCATTTTGTCTAAATTCTCTTTCGTTAGCATATAATCTTTTGGGTCTTTATCTTTCCAACGGTAGTAAGAAAATATAGGGAAAACCACTAAAAAGAGCCCGGTAACACCAAAACCTATAAGTTTCTGGGCATAATCTACTTCTAAAAAGAATCCGAGAAGTATGCTGGTAAATGCCGCTATGGCTAATATTATAATAAGGTATCTCATGGTGTTTTATTCTATGATATGCAGTAAATTATTTTGTGAATTTTATAAGTTGCTGTCTGTATGCTGTTAATAGTTTGGATTTTGAAATGTAACCAAAGTACTTGCCTTTTTTAATTACTGGTAAATTCCATGCGCCGCTGGTTTTAAATTTTTCCATTATGGTGTTCATATTGTCGGCGTCGTAATCTATAATTCCAGCATCGGCATGCATGAGGCTTTCGGCAGTTACGGTTTCATATAGATCGGAATTGAACATAATATGCCTTACATCGTCTAAGCGAATTACACCAAGAAATTCATATTCATCATTAACCACAGGAAAATGGTTTCTAGAAGATTTTGCAACGGCATTATTTAGTATGTCTCCCAGTTTCATTTCTGGCTTAAGCGTTATAAAGTTGGTTTCAATAACTTGATCGATATCTAGAACCATAAGCACATTTTGGTCTTTATCGTGAGTCATTAACTCGCCGCGTTCCGCTAATTTTAAAGTGTAAATAGAGTGCGAAATAAAATATTTTGTAAAGCTAAATGATATGGCTGAAACGAGCATTAACGGCACGAAAAGTTCGTAGCCACTGGTAATTTCGGCTATCAAGAAAATGGCGGTAAGTGGAGCATGCAGTACACCGGCCATTAAACCTGTCATCCCAATAAGTGTGAAATTAGATTCTGAAACATGAAATCCGAGCCCGATATTATTAATAATTTTGGCAAAAGCATTACCTAAAGCACTTCCCATTACAAGTGTTGGAATGAATACACCACCAACACCACCAGCACCGAACGTTGTAGTCATGGCAACGGCTTTAAATATAGAAATACCAATAAGTAGGGCGATAACAATCCAGATATTCGAGAGGTCTAAATCGAAGGGTGTTTTGCCAATTGCAGCTAAATGGTCACCTTTTAATAAGTTATTCATTAAGCCGTAACCCTCACCGTATAAAGGTGGAATAAAATATAGCATGGTACCGATGGCTAGACCACCAATAATAAGGCGAACTGCGCGGCTTTCAAATTGTTTAAAGAAGTTGGTTATCGCGAAAAAAACTTTAGAAAAATAGACAGACGCCACTGCGGTTACTAAACCTAGAAGTACATAGAAACCAATATCTTTAATTTCAAATTTATCGGTTAATTCAAAACGTAATAAAACATCAGTTCCTAAAAACATGTACGATGTTAACACAGCAGATACTGAGGCTAGTAATAAAGGTACTAAAGAGGTGAAAGCAATATCTAAGCTAAAAATTTCTACAGCAAAAACTATAGCGGCAATTGGTGCTTTAAACATAGATGCCATGGCTCCTGTTGCTGCGCAGCCTATTAATAGTAGCCTTGTTTTACTGCTCATATGAAACAAGCGTGCTGCATTTGATCCTAAAGCTGAACCTACGCTAACTGCAGGGCCTTGCAAACCTACAGAACCACCAAAACCAGCTGTTAATGGTGCTGTTATTAGTGATGCGTAAATATTGTATCTTGGTATAATGCCGTTTAATTTCGAAATAGCATGTAACGTTGAAGATATACCATGCCCAATGTGCTTTTTTAGCCACGTTTGTTTAATAATATAAACAAGCAGTAAGCCAATGATAGGAAAAATAAAATAAAGCGCGTGATGGTGATTTTTAAATGTTTCGTACTCAAAAAGTAAGCGGATGTAATGCGTTAAGTTTTTGAGTACCACGGTGCCCATTCCGGCTAAAAAACCGGCTAAAATACTAAGAACATAAACAAATTGAGTTTCGGAAATATTTTTGTATTTCCAAATTAAAAATTTACGTAGTCTTTTTTTACTAGTTGAAGGCATGGTTTAAAATTACTAAAAGGTCTTTATCACTTACTGATAATGGCTCGCATTTGCATACTTTGGCGCCAATACACGAATTTCAATATTTTTTTTCGCATTATATGGTATTATTCAATAAATTTTAAGTTTTACTCAGTTTTTTAGGTTTAGGATTCGGCTTGCAAATTTATTAATTGGCGCCTATAGGATGTTAAAAGTTTGGATTTTGTAATGAAACCATAATACTTTCCGTCTTTTTTTACAGGTAAATTCCAAGCGCTGCTGTCTTGAAATTTTTTCATAATATCGGTCATTTTATCTTTATCTAAATTAATTACTTTTGGTGGTTTTTGCATTAAATCTGATGCTGTAACCTCTTTGTAAAGTGATTGATCGAACATGATAGAGCGTAAATCGTCTAATAAAATAATACCTTCTAATTTTTTACTTTCTTTATCGATAACGGGGTAAATATTTCGTTTTGATTTTTTTACCGCTTTTTGAATAATTTCTTCTAAGGTCATTTTTGGATAGAGAACTATAAAATTAGTTTCAATAACTCTATCAATATCCATTAATGTTAAAACCGCATGATCTTTATCGTGTGTTATTAATTCTCCCTTTCGACCTAATTCCATGTTGTAAACGGAATGAGGTTTGAAGTATTTTGTAATACTAAAAGAAATGGTTGACGTTAACATTAGCGGTACAAAAAGCTCATAGCCTCCTGTAAGTTCTGCAATTAAAAATATAGCTGTAAGTGGGGCGTGTAATACCCCTGCTAAAAGCCCAGACATGCCAACTAAGGTAAAATTACTTTCTGAAAGCGGTGTGCTTAATATGCCGCTATGGTTAATAATTTTTGATAAGCAAAATCCCATGATACTCCCCATAAATAAAGTTGGCGCAAAAATACCACCAACACCACCTGCACCAAAAGTAAGCGCACTAGCAACAATTTTAAAAAGCATAAGTGCTATAAGCAGTAAAACAACATTCCAAATGTTTGATAAGTCTAACCCGAAAATGTTGTTTTCTAATGCTTTTTCTGGATTTCCCACAATTAAGTTATTGATAACATCGAACCCTTCACCATATAATGGAGGTATTAAATAAACCAACAAACCAATTCCGGTACCACCAACAATTAATTTTTTAATAGGTGATTTTAAAGAATCAAAAAGCTTTTGGATACGATCGTAAACTTCGGTGAAGTAAATAGAAATAAAGGCAGCTATAACACCTAAAAGAATGTAAAATGGCGCATCGGAGAGGTAGAATTTATCTTCAATTCTAAAAGGTAAAATAACATCGTCCCCAAAGAAAAATTGAGAAGTTAAAATTGCTGAAAGTGATGCTAATAATAAAGGTAACATTGAAGCAATAGTTAAATCTAAACTAAATACTTCTATGGCAAAAATAATAGCAGCAATGGGCGCTTTAAAAATAGAACTCATGGCGCCAGCGGCAGCACAACCTACAAGTAGTGTTCTTGTGGTTTGGTTCATGTGGAACATTCTGGCAATGTTTGAGCCTAATGCAGCACCTGTTGCAACAGTTGGGCCTTCTAGCCCAACCGACCCACCAAAACCAACGGTTAATGGAGCTGTTAAAATAGAACCAAACATTTGGAACGGTTTCATGATGGCCTTACGTTTTGAAATAGCATAAAGCGTAGAAGGTATACCATGGCTTACCTTGTTTCTTATAATATATTTTATGCCTAAATACACCAAGGTTAAACCTAAAATAGGAAAAAGGAAATAAAAGGCGTGATGGTAATTTTTTATTAGTTTAGCCTCTAATAAATGTTGAATAAAGTGGGTTAAATTCTTTAAAACTACCGCTCCCATACCTGCGGTGAAACCTATAATAATACTTAATAGGTATACAAATTGCTTTTTGGAAATATGTTTAGCTCTCCAAATTAGTATTTGTTTTAAAACGGTTTGTTTAGGCATTTTAGTTTGATAGGTTTTTCGATAAAATATCGGTAGCTAAATATTTATCGTTTTTGTTGTAATACCAAGCTCTGTTTTTTGGCATTTTAATTCCGTTTATAATCTCTAAATCGGTTAGCAAAATGTATTCGCCATCGTTTTGAGTTTCATTTTTAAAAAACTGATAAACCTCCATGGCATAGGTTTTGGGATTAAAATAGAAATACCAAGTATCTTTACCTACGCCTTTGGAGTATGTTGCTTTTAGAACTAAATAGTCTTTTCCTTTAAATGTTTTTTGAGTTACGTTTGGGTGTATTATAGTGCCTTCATCATTTAATTTCATTGGTAAACCATACAGATAAGTGTAGTAATCTTTAAGTAAATTGGCGCGTTTACAATTTAGGTTATGCTCCTTCTTAATCGCATCAGATAAATCCGTACTTCCATTTATAGATAGTGTACAATCTGATTTATTAATAACAGATTCTATTACTAGACTATCTTTTTCGGTTCGTAAAGAAAAATATTCTGTAGGTAAGCTTATTGTAATATTACTTTGTCGTTCGGGCTTGTTTGGCATTTTCATGTTTACCATAAAGTTACCATCGAAAGTTTCCCAATTACTATTTGGATCGTGAAATTGGATCGATTTTTTTAATAATTCTGAGCCTGTTATAGTTTGAGCTAGGGATATTGTTGAAGCGAAAACTAATAGAAAGAAGGTTAAGTTTTTCATATATTCAGTTTACTAAAAAATCCTGCAAAAGCAGGATTTTAATATTATGATTTTAAATTAAGTTTTAAACTCAATTCTGTTAATTGATCATCATCAATTGGAGCAGGTGCATCAATCATTACATCGCGTCCTGAATTGTTTTTTGGGAAAGCGATAAAATCTCGAATGGTTTCTTGACCACCTAAAATGGCAACCAATCTATCTAGTCCAAAAGCTAAACCACCATGTGGTGGTGCTCCGTATTGAAAGGCATCCATTAAGAAACCAAATTGTGCTTTCGCTTCTTCTTCAGAAAAACCTAAATGTTTAAACATTGTGGCTTGTGTTTCTTTATCGTGAATACGAATAGATCCTCCACCAATTTCGTTTCCGTTTAAAACTAAATCGTATGCATTTGCTTTTACATCGCCTGGGTTAGTGTCTAGTAATTCTAGCTGACCAGGTTTTGGTGATGTAAAGGGGTGGTGCATGGCGTGGTAATGTCCAGTTTCTTCGTCAAGTTCTAATAACGGAAAATCGATAACCCATAATGGAGCAAATACTTTCGGGTCACGTAAACCTAAACGTTCTGCTAATTCCATACGTAAAGCACTTAATTGTGCGCGTACTTTATTTTTATCGCCAGAAAGCACACAAACTAAATCGCCTGCCTTAGCACCGGTAACATCTGCCCATTTCGCTAAATCGTCTTGATCGTAAAATTTATCTACTGAAGATTTAAAGGTTCCATCATCATTACAACGTGAGTAAATCATGCCTAAAGCACCAACTTGTGGACGCTTAACCCAATCTATTAATTTATCAATTTCTTTTCTTGTATAGTTATTTCCGCCTGGTACAGCAATACCAACAACTAATTCTGCATTATTAAAAACACCAAATTCTTTATGTTGTGTTACAGCGTTTAATTCGCCAAATTCCATTCCAAAACGGATGTCTGGTTTATCATTTCCGTATAAACGCATAGCATCGTCGTAAAGCATTCTAGGGAATTTTTCAACCTCAACACCATTCACTTCTTTTAATAAATGACGGGTTAAACCTTCAAAAACGTTTAAAATATCTTCTTGTTCAACAAATGCCATTTCACAATCAATTTGTGTGAATTCTGGCTGACGGTCGGCACGTAAATCTTCATCTCTAAAGCATTTTACAATTTGAAAATACTTATCCATACCACCTACCATAAGCAATTGCTTAAAGGTTTGAGGTGATTGTGGAAGCGCGTAAAATTCACCTGCATTCATGCGGGATGGTACCACAAAATCTCTTGCGCCTTCTGGTGTAGATTTTATTAAATATGGTGTTTCTACTTCAATAAAACCTTCTTTTGATAGATAGTTTCTAACTTCTTGAGAAACCTTCGATCTAAAAATTAAGCTGTTTTTTACTGGATTACGACGAATATCTAAATAACGATATTTCATTCTAATGTCTTCACCACCATCCGTTTTATCTTCAATAGTAAATGGAGGAAGTATTGATTTGTTCAAGATCTTTAAATCTGAAACTAAAATCTCGATATCTCCTGTTGGGATATTTGTGTTTTTTGAAGCACGTTCAATTACCGTTCCTTTCACCTGAATTACAAATTCACGACCTAAGTTTTGGGCTTGCTCTATTAAATCTTTACTGGTACGCTCTTCATCAAAAACAAGTTGTGTAATGCCGTAGCGGTCGCGTAAATCGACCCAAACTATAAAACCTTTGTCTCTAGATTTTTGAACCCAACCAGATAGGGTTACTTCTGTATTAATATGTGTGGCTGTTAATTCTCCACAATTATGACTTCTATACATTGTTGTAAAATTGAGGTGCAAATTTAATGAAATACCGCGGAGTATAAATTTTTATAATTGTTTTTTTGATGAAATAATACGGCTTGCTTGTATTGTTTTGCAAAAACAATAGTATAAGGATAATTTGAATAACTGTGCTAACTAATTTTGAAATAAAACGCGATGTTTATTTTACCTAACTTATAGCATGCAACGCTCTATGAGTATCTTAGAATAGTGACGTTCAAAATAAGTTGATGTTAAAAAAGTCTATTCGGTAAATAAAAATCGTTTAAAAGTATTAATTTAACGATTAACGGTATTTTATAAGATATTTTTCATATTATTGTATCGTAAATGGGCTAAAGCAGTACCTTTAAATTAAAAAACTAACCCCAACTCTATGAACTCTAAAAGATTACTTTTAGCTATTTTTTTATGTGCGTTTTCTTATGTGTCTTTTGCACAAACAACTTATTATGTAAATAATACCACTGGAAATAATTCAAACCCAGGAACTTTAAGTTTACCTTTTAAAACCATTCAAAAATCGGTTAATGTTGCTTCTGCTGGAGCTACAGTATATGTTATGGCTGGAACATATATAGAAAACATTATTATGAACTCTAATTCAGGTACAATCACAAATCCTATTCATTTTAAAAATTATAATAATGATGTTGTTCTTATTGACGGAAAAGGTACTAACGCAAACTCTGGCGATGCACTTTGGTCGATTACAGATGTCGATAATATTATAATAGATGGTTTTGTTTTTCAAAATATTATTAACCTTTGGGTAAAAGGATTGATAATTAATAAAAACTGTAACAATATTACCATTACCAATAATACAATTAGAGAAGTTCACTTTTCTAATGATCCAAATGAAAGTGTTGAATATAGTGAAAATGCGAGTCCGCTTCTAGTGTATTCTACAGATCCCGCCAACCCTGTTACTAATGTGGTTTTTAGTAATAACGAGATTTATAATTGCAGAACAGGTTATAGTGAAAGTATGACGCTAAACGGAAATGTTGATGGGTTCTTATTAGAGAATAATTACATACATGATGTTGCAAATATTGGAATTGATATTGCTGGCCATTTTGGAGCATGTTCTGACCCTGCTTTTGATCAAGCCAGAAATGGAACTGTAAGAGGAAACGTTTTACATAACTGTGCTTCAAATGTTGCAATAGCTGGCTCTATCTATGTAGATGGAGGAAAAAACACTATTATTGAAAACAATACGGTTTACGACGGTCAAGTTGGTATAGCTGTAGGATGTGAAAATCCTGGGAAAACTGCGGATAATATTATTGTTAGAAATAATATTACTTATAATAATACCGAAACAGGAATAGAAATTGGCGGTTACGATTATCCAACAGTATCTGGTAAAGTTACCAATAGCGAAATTTACGGAAATACGTGTTATAAAAATGATACAGGAAACAATTGGGTTGGTGAATTATGGGTGAATTATGTTGAAAACCTTACGGTTAGAAATAATATTTTCTATGCAGATAATATAAACAAAGTTTTGTTTTACTACGCCGATAATAATGGTGCAGGTAACACATTTAATTATAATGTTTTTAATACACCAACAGGAGCCACCGATTGCTTGTTCTCTTTTAATGGAGAGGGTTATGGATCTTTTGACTGGTACAAAAGCCAAACAGGAACTGATTTAAACTCAACCTTTGCAGATCCTTTGTTTTTGGATGCTACTAATCAAGATTTTCATTTATTAAGTAACTCTCCTGCAATTGATGCTGGAGACCCTACTTATATGGTTGGAAACAATGAAAAGGATATGGATAATGAAAATAGAATAAATAGCGGTACTATAGATTGCGGTGCAGACGAGTATTATGGTACGTTATCAAATAAAGAATACAGTGCTTTGCAAATAGAGGTCTATCCAAACCCTACAACAGATATCGTTCTTGTACCTAATACATTTGTGAATTCAAACTACCACGTGTATACAATGCTTGGACAAAGTGTGAAAACAGGAGCTATTAACAACAATAAAACTATAGATTTTTCTAGTTTAAAATCTGGTTTGTACGTTATCAAGCTGGAAGCAAATGGCAGTCAGTATACCACTAGGGTGATTAAGGAATAATTTCTCATTATCTTTTTAAATATTAAAAACCACTTTTATTAAAGTGGTTTTTTTGCGTTTTTGTTAGAAATTGCCGTCATACTTTTGGTTGATTAGAGAAATGAATCTCAAAACATGTAAAATAAGATATAATTTTATGTTGGAATTTTAACTTTAAAAAGAGATTTGTTTATGCAAGAGTCTTATGTAAAATGTTGTTATGTAAATGCAGGTATATTATAATAAATGCTTCTGTTTTAAAAAGTAAAAAACCACCAAGACTTATTTCTTAGTGGTTTGTATAACTTAGTTTAAGTTATTATGGTTTAATTTTCAGGGTGCGCCCAATTCTATATACGTCTCCAGAAGATAGTGCTGCGTCTGCTGCAGCATCAGTAGCATAATCTGTTATACCAGAAAAATTGATATCTACTGCTTTAATAGTCCCGTTAATATGTAGTTTTTCAGTTGGATTAGTAATCCCTACTCCTATATTACCTGTAGACAAATTACCGTAAATAGCATTACCTATATTTAATTTATTAGAACCAGTTGAACCCGGCATATCTGTATTGTTTCCTATGTAAATGTTATTACTACCACTTGTTAAATCTCCTCCCGATGTATCGCCTATAGCGATGTTATTATTTCCTGAAGTCACATTACCCATAGCGTCCTGACCTAATATAATGTTGTTACTACCTGATAATAAATCTAAAAAAGAATTTCTACCTAAAACAATATTGTCGTCTCCATTATTATTGTTGTATAATGCTTGATATCCTAAAGCAATGTTATGAGAAGACACTGTATTTCTAGCCATTACTTCGAACCCAATACCTATATTATGGTCTCCAGTTTGATTATCATAAATAGTTTGAAATCCTATTCCAATATTAGATACACCTGTTGTATTATTTGGTAATGTATTGTTTCCCAAAGCAAAATTTTGCGATCCGGTCGTATTCGAACGTAAAGCATCTATACCAAAACCAATATTATTGCTTCCTGTAATATTACTTGTTAAGGCCGTAGCACCAAGAGCTATGTTTCCACTGCCTGATGTGTTATTTACTAATGTAGACGATCCCAGAGCTATATTAGAGTATCCGTCAACACCTGAGCTAAGTGCGCTATATCCAATAGCTACGTTAGAATTTCCGCTTGTATTACTAAAGCCACTGTTATATCCAATAAAAACGTTGGCATTATAGCTTAAATTATCATTCTCACCAGCGCCTTCACCTATAAAAACAGAGTCGCCTGTATTGTAAACCTCTAGTTGTCCTTTTTGGGTAATCTTTAATTTTACAGTGTTATTTGTAACAATATCTAAATCTGCAGCATCAGTGGTTCCTAAAAAATTGGTTCCTGGTGTTGTTCCAGCATTACCAGTTAATTCCCAACTTGTCTTTAAGTTTAATCCAATCCATGCAGGAATACTATTGTCCCAATAATAGAATCCAGGAGAGTTAGTTCCAACGGTGTTTGATAGAAACACCAACATGCTGTGTTGATCTGCTGTAGGGTTTGTTGCTGGAAAAGTATCAATTCTAGGAATTAAAATGCCGTCGGTGCTTAGCGGAGTAGTTGTACTTGTTGAACTAATGTCTAATTGTGATTTTGGGTCGGTGTTATTAATTCCAACTTGTCCAAAAACCAACGCATGGGATAAAAGTAAAAGAGAAAATACTATTAATCTTTTCATAAATAGGAGGTTAATTAAAGAAACAAACATATTAAAAAATACCGTTTAAATGTAAATAAATCCGTTTAATTTATGTGAAACAGTGTTTTTTAAGGGGTTTAACTATAATATATCATTTATAAAGAGCCTTTATAATGTTACGGTTTAAGTTATTTCTTGGTTTTTTTTGAAAGTGCAGATTTTCAAGAGGTCTTTTAAATTTGTGTTGCTATTATTATATTCATTATCAGTAGTTTTTTGTGATTTAAATTGTGGATGCCGTATTTTTTTATTTGTTTTTTTGATAAAATAGTAGCGCTTGTCTGTATTGTTTTACAAAAAATTTGTTCGTGTAATGATAATATGTATATCTTAGTACTAACTAACTTTTAAATAAAATAAATTATGAGTAAATTTTTAAAGACAAAATGGTTGATGTTCCTGTTTTTTATAGGAACACCAGGTTTTCTATTAGCCCAGCAAGTCTCAGGTGTGGTTAAAGACGATTCTGGTGCATTGCCCGGTGTGTCTGTAATTGTGCAAGGAACTTCTAAAGGCACTACAACAGATTTTGATGGCAAGTATACTATTAATGCTAGTAATGGTGATGTTTTAGTGTTTTCTTATGTGGGGTACGAATCACAAGAAAATACTGTTACTGGGAATAAAATGAATGTCACTATGGAGTCGGGCGTAGCGTTAGATGCCGTGGTTTTAACAGGAAATAGAGCAAAGCCAAGAACAATACTAGATTCGCCTGTACCTATAGATAATATAGGTTTAGATGAAATGCGTAGTACAGGGCAACCAACAATAGATAAAATGTTAACTTATAAAGTGCCTTCTTTTAACTCAACAACTCAAGCGATATCTGATGCAACGGCACATTTTGATCCTGCAGATTTACGTGGATTAGGACCAAGTAGAACATTGGTTTTAGTAAACGGTAAGCGTAAAAACCAAAGTGCTTTGGTATATATAAATGATACACCAGGAAAAGGTGAAGTAGGTGTAGATTTAAAAAGTATTCCTGCAGCTGCAATAGAGCGTATCGAGGTTTTGCGTGATGGAGCTTCGGCACAATACGGATCGGATGCCATTGCGGGTGTAATCAATATGGTATTAAAAAAGAATGTAGAATATACTACTGTAAATGTATCTTCGGGTGTTACTACAGAGGGGGATGGATTCAATTTTGGAGTTGATTTAAACACAGGTTTATCTAACGAAAACGGAAGTTATTTAAATATTACTGCGGGTTATTACGAACAAGAAAAAACAAATAGACCTGGAAGTCCTGGAACAGATGTTTTAATAGGTGTTGGCGCCGATGATCCAACATGGGGAGCATGGTTAGCAGATAATCCAGAATTAGGAATGACTGTTGGTCAGCCGGAATTACAAAAACTCGATTTATTTTTTAACGCAGGAATTCCTTTTAAAAATGATTCTGGTGAATTTTATACTTTTGGAGGTATAACCTCTAGGCAAGGTAAGAGTTTTGCTTTATACAGAGGACCTTATTGGGTGGGAGATCCTTATAACTTATTACACGAAGCGGGTTCTGATTATAATGGGTTTCAGCCCACTTTTGAAACCGATGTTATGGATAACAACTTAACAGCTGGTGTAAAATGGAAATTATTTAATTTCGATGTTGATTTTAGTGGAACTTACGGAAGAAATAGAATTGATTACGATGTGAACAACACGTTAAATCCAGATTTAGGAGCAAACAGCCCAACTGAATTTGCTGTTGGTGGCTATACGTTTAGTAATAGCTTAGCGAATTTAGATTTTTCAAGAAGTTTAGGTCAGGTTAATGTTGCTTTTGGAGCAGAAATAAAGCAAGAAATGTTTTCGGCTAGAGCGGGAGATGCGGCTTCTTATTTTAACCCTACAGGAAATGGTAATGCCCAATCTTTTCCAGGTTTGCAGCCTGCTAATGCTGTGCGTGCCGATAGACATAATTATGGTGTTTATGGAGATTTGGAATGGGAACCAACTGATGCTTTATTGATTGGTGGAGCAATACGTTATGAAGATTTTAGTGATTTTGGTGATAACGTGTCATGGAAAGTAAGTGGACGTTATTCTTTAGGAGATAAAGGTGCTTTAAGAGCTTCTTATAGTACTGGTTTTAGAGCGCCATCATTACATCAAATTTATTTAAGTAATGTACAAACTTTGGTCTCTGGCGGAACCATATCTAACCAAGGTACGTTTAATAATGAAGACCCTATTATTAGAGAAGATTTGGGAGTGCCACAACTTTCAGCAGAAACTTCAAAAAATATTTCGGCAGGGATTACTTATAAAATTAAGCCTAATTTATCTGTTTCAGCAGATTTTTATAACGTAAAAGTAGACGATCGTGTTTTATTTACGGGAGAAATAGGCTTTGATGGAGACGATTCGTCAATAAATCCTGTAGAGAGTATTTTGATTGCTAACTCTATTACGAGTTTAAAGTTTTTTGTAAATGCGGTAAACACAAATACTACAGGTGTTGATTTAGTGGTTAACTACAGCAACATCGATTTAGGTAATGGTATTTTGAACGCTACTTTAGCTGCTAATTTTAACGAAACTACAATTGAAGGAGAAATTGACACACCTGCTTTATTAGAAGCAAATGGATATGATATTTTTAATAGAAAGGAACAATCGAGAATTACCTCGTCTCGCCCTAAGTCTAAAGTTTTATTAGGTTTAGATTACGGCATAAAAAAATGGAATTTTAATTTAAATAACACATATTTTGGAGAAGTTAGCTGGCAACATGCTAACAATGGGTTAAATGGAGCAGATTTAGGAAATGGTCCATTGCCTTTAGATGATGCTGCTTACGATCAAACTTTTGCAGGTAAAGTTATTACAGATTTAATTATTGGGTATGAGTTTAGCGAAAAGGTTTCGGCTAACATTTCGGTAAATAATTTACTAAATGTTTATCCAGATGAAATTGATACTAAAGGCGATTTTGTTACCGATCTTGGAGGTCGTTTTAAATACCCTTGGGAGGTAAATCAATTCGGCTTTAACGGAACTGTTTTAAACGCGAGTATAGCATTTAAATTTTAGAGTACGTGTTTTAACAATAGATGAAATGCTTAAAAGCTTTTCTATTTAATAGACCCCAGATTTGGATTTTTCTTCTAAATCTGGGGTTTTCTTTTAGGTTTATTATTATTTGATTTTTTTTTTTGAGATGCCAATAAAGCGTTTTTAGTACGTTTTATTTTTTATTAGTAGTTTATGTTTTGTTGTTTTATAATGTTGAAATTCATTTGTTTATGGTTTTTTAGTTAGTGAAATAGCGGCTTATGCTCGATGTTTTTAATTGTAGGTTTTTACTGTTAAAAATGAGTTTTAGCCCGAATGTTTTTCTGTTAAGTGTTTAATTTAGAAGATAATATGCATATCTTAGCTAGAACTAATTCAAATAAATAATAACTATGATTAAAATTCTACATTTAAAATGTCTGATGTTTCTATTTTTTATAGGTTTATCAGGAACGGCCATTGGTCAAGAAATTTCAGGAACTGTAAAGGATGATTCTGGTGCTTTACCAGGAGTTTCCGTAATTGTTAAAGGTACTACAACAGGTACAACAACAGATTTTGATGGCAAGTATAGTATTAGCGCTAGTAATGGTGCTGTTTTAGTGTTTTCGTACGTAGGTTACGAAACACAAGAAAAGACAGCTAAAGGAGCTGTTGTGAACATTACTATGCAATCTGGAGTAGCACTTAATGAGGTGGTTTTAGTTGGTTCTAGAAACCCAAGTAGAACAGCGGTGGATACAGCTGTTCCTGTAGATGTTATTGATATGGCAGATTTAACAACTGCTGGCCCACAGGTTTCAGTAACACAAATATTAAATTACGTGGCACCCTCGTTTTCATCAAACACGCAAACTGTTGCAGATGGTACGGATCATATCGATCCTGCTCAATTAAGAGGTTTAGGTCCAGACCAGGTTTTGGTTTTGGTTAATGGAAAAAGACGACATACATCCTCTTTAGTAAATGTAAATGGTACACCAGGTCGTGGTTCTGTTGGTACAGATTTAAACTCCATTCCTGCTGCTTCAATTAAAAGAATTGAAGTGTTACGTGATGGTGCAGCTGCACAATACGGGTCTGATGCTATTGCTGGTGTTATTAATATTGTATTAAAGAACAATGTAAACGAATTAACTGCCACGGTTACGTCTGGGGTAAACATGTCTAAGAATGCTAATGATCATGATGGAGGAACAGATGGAGAAAAAACTCAGATAGATTTAAATTATGGTATTCCTTTAGGTGAAAACGGTGGGTTTATTAATCTTACAGGGTCTTTAACTACTCGCAAGCGTACTTCAAGAGCACGAGCTAATAGTGGTGAGATATTTCATGCTTATAATGCTATAGAATGGGAAGCTTACCAAGATGGTTTTAGTTTAAGTGATTTAAGAAACGATTTGGGAGCAATTCAAAATTATGCATCTCAAGTTGGTTATTTCGATGCTGCTTTACAAGGGCAAATAGCTGGAGCTTCTAGTATAGAAGAGCTTTCTGGTTACAACAAGACAACAGGAGCACAAACTACTGGTATTTTATCTGGTTTAGATGTTACCGATGCAGAACTTGCTGCAAGAGGGCAAACGCGTAGTGATTACAACATGAGTGTTGGTCAATCTGCTTTAGATCAAGGTCAGTTTATGGGTAATTTGGAAATTCCTTTTGGTGATGATGAGAATGAAGCTAAGCTATATGCTTTTGGTGGTTTATCTTATCGTCATGGTGATGCTTCAGGCTTTTACAGAACACCAGGACATAGTTCTGGTAGAGGAAATACTTTAGCTTATATTAACGGTTTTCTTCCAGATATTGAGTCTGATATTATTGATAAATCTTTAGGGTTTGGAATCTCTGGAAAAATAGACGATTGGAACATCGATTTATCTCATACTTGGGGTTTAAATACTTTTGCTTATAACATTACCAATACAACAAACTTTTATTTACAAGCATCATCTCCAAAAGAATTTGATGCAGGTCTTAATGGTTTTCAACAAAACACTGTTAATTTTGATATGTCTAAGTTTTACGAAGATATTATGTCGGGTTTAAATGTTGCATTTGGTGCGGAATATCGTGTTGAAAATTTCTTTATTGAAGCAGGCGAAGAATCATCTTATGCTAAGTACGATGTAAATGCTGAGGTTGAAACTGCAATTGCTGCAGATGATCCAACATTACAAGTTACTGATTTCTTTGGAAATCAAGCTTCAGCGGGAGCTCAAGTGTTTTCAGGTTTTACACCAGGAAACGCTATTGATGCAAAAAGAAACAGTATGGCGCTCTACGCAGATGTAGAGGCAGATATTACTGAGGCATTTTTATTGAGTGGAGCCGTGCGTTTTGAAGATTTTAGCGATTTTGGAAGTACTCTAAACGGTAAATTAGCAATGCGTTATAAAGTAAGCGGAAATACAAATATTAGAGGTGCGTTAAGTACAGGCTTTAGAGCGCCATCTTTACACCAACAGTTTTATAGCAAATCGAATACTTTATTTAACGATCAAGGTGTAGCGGAGGAAGTAGGAACGTTTACAAACAACTCGCGAGCTGCAGAATTATTTGGAATTCCTGAGTTAAAAGAAGAAACATCTTTTAATGCTAGTTTAGGTTTTACAACTAAAATTCCTGATGCTAATTTAACATTAACCGTAGATGGTTATTTTATTGCTATTGATGATAGAATTACATACACAGGTAACTTTGGTAACCCTAATGATGGGTCTCAGCTTGCTAATATTTTTACTAATTTGGGTATTGGTCAAGCAGCATTTTTTGCTAATGCTATTGATACAGAAACTAAAGGTTTAGATGTTGTTATTACACATAAAGCTAATGTTGGAAAAGGAAAGTTAACCAATAATTTAGCCGCTACATATTCTAAAACTAAAAAAGTAGGCGCTACTAAGGGAAGTGATATTTTAACTTCTCAAGGTTTATTAGATACTTATTTTGATGAGAGTTCTAGAGTGTATTTAGAACTTGCAGTACCAAGAGTGAAAGCTAATTTAACACACAACTTAGAAATGGGTGATTGGAATTTCTTCTTAAGAAATGCATTTTTTGGTAGTGTTTTCGATACGGGAACATTAACAGAAGGTGGACATCCTGAAATTGGATCTAATGTAGTAACAGATTTAACAGTAGGTTACAACTTTAGTGATGCATTAAGATTAACTGTTGGAGCTAACAACTTATTAGATGTTTATCCAGATGAATTACCTGGTTATTTAACATCTAGTAATCAATTTGTGTACTCACGTCGTGTATCGCAATTTGGTAATAACGGACGTTACGTTTTCGGTAGATTAACGTTCAATTTAAAATAATAACCTCTATTAATTATAATTTTTTAAAAGCCTTGTAAATCATTTGATTTGCGAGGCTTTTTCTTTATTGGAGATGTATTTATTAATTATACACAGGACGTCATGCGTTTTTGTTTTATAAGAAGAGCTGTTAGGTATATTAACGTTGTTCTTTAAAACAATATAGTATTAAAAAACCCAGGCCTTTCAATTAAGAAAGTCTGGGTTTTCGCTATTAATCGAGTTAGTCACACAATTAAATTAGTCTTCTATTCTTTTATTTGTATTAAAAACATGTTTGTCGTCAATCGATTTTAATCCTGTAACACGATTGCTATAGATTTTCATTTTTAATCTTGTTACAAGGTAAAATAAAATAGGAACAACAATTAACGTTAAAAAGGTTGCAATGAATAAACCATAAATTACAGTCCATGCTAGTGGTCCCCAAAAAATAACATTGTCTCCACCCATATAGATATGAGGATTAAACTCGCTAAATAAGGTGAAAAAATTAATGTTTAATCCAATAGCTAACGGTACTAAACCTAGAATTGTTGTTATAGCCGTTAATAATACAGGTCGCAAACGTGCTTTTCCTCCATTAATAATAGCCTCTAGCAATTCGGCAGTTTGCAAATATTCATCGCCGTCTAAATCGTGCTTAGCCTTTCTTCTGTCAATTAAAAGTTGGGTGTAATCTAATAGTACCACACCGTTGTTTACTACAATTCCCGCAAGTGAGATAATACCCATCATGGTCATCATAATAACGAAAGAACTTCCTGTAAGTACAATACCTCCAAATACACCAATTAAACTTAAAAAGATAGCTAACATGATGATTCCTGGTTTTGAAACCGAGTTAAATTGGAATATTAGTATGAAGAAAATTAAACCTAAACCTGTAAAAAAGGCGCCCATTAAAAAGGCCATTTGTTTATTCTGTTCTTCAATTTGTCCGGTATAATCTATAGTAACATCATTGGGCTTTTGTGTAAAGCTTTTCATTTCGTTCTGTATTTTAGAAACAATAGCAGCAGCATCGGTATAACCAGGAGCCAAAGCAGAGTAAAGCGTTACAACACGTTTTACATCTTTATGTTTTATGGCGCTAAAACCAGAGGTGTTGCTTTGCTTGGCTACTGCAGAAACCGGAATCTCTTTAACTTGCCCAGAAGCCATATCTCTAAATGTCATTTTCTGATTGAAAATAGCACTAGTATTATAGCGGTCTTCTTTATTGAAACGTACATAGATGTCGTAATCGTCACCATCTTCTTTGTAAATACCAGCTTTAGATCCGAAGATTGCATTACGTAATTGTTGACCAACTTGCCCTGTAGAAACTCCAAGTTCTCCAGCTTTCTTTCTGTCTACAATAACTTGCATGGATGGTTTAGATTTGTTTACATCAATCTTTAATTCATCTATACCTTGTACGTTTTTAGAATTTATGAAATCACGCATGCTTTCTGCCGTAGCAATAAGCTCGCTATAATCATTTCCTTCTAATTCAACATTAATAGGGTAACCCGCGGGTGGACCGTTTGCATCTTTTTCAACTGAAATAGCAATACCTGGATAAATATCTTTTAAATCGGCTTGTACCTTTTTAAGAAGCTCTTGGCTATCTGCGCCTTCTCTAAATTTATACTCGCGCATGCTTGCGGTAATTTTTGCGCGGTGTGGCATTTCTGCAGCAGAACCACCATCCGTTTGTGGGTTTCCGGCGCCTTCCCCAACTTGAGATACAGCACTTTCGGTTAAAAAGTTAAAACCTTCATTCATGTACATATCGTCGTTCAATATTTTGTAAACACGACCTTCAATATCTTTTGTAATGGCATTCGTTTTTTTAATATCTGTACCTTCTGGATATTCGATATATACAATAATTTGATTTGGTTTATTGTCTGGGAAAAACTCTACTTTGGTACGCTGGCTTCCTACCGATGCGCCAAAGCCCATAAAGGCAACAATTAACAAGATAAAAGTACCAACAGTAATAAGTATTGGTTTTTTGCCACTTAAGGCGTAGCGTAATGATTTTTCGTAAGCTTTCTCCCAAAGTGGTAATACTTTATTTTGAAAACTATTAGACCAATTTCTAAGAAATAAGCGGTAGATCCAAAGCAGGATAACAACAAAAACCATTAGTGTTCCTAAGGCGTTGTAACTACCTCCAAAGAACATAATTAAAAGTCCGATAATTCCAAATATTGCCGAAATTCTAACAATTTGTTTTAAAGGCATGTTTTTATCCTCAACCGTCATGTATTTAGATACTAAAACAGAGTTGAAAAATATAGCCACAAATAGTGAAGACCCTAAAACTACCGAAAGCGTAATTGGGAAATACTTCATAAATTGTCCCATAACACCTGGCCATAGCCCTAAAGGAATAAAGGCAGCAACCGTAGTTGCGGTAGATATAATAATAGGATAAGCAATTTCTCCAATACCTTTTTTAGCAGCTTCAATACGGCTCATGCCTTCTTCACTCATAAGGCGATATACATTTTCTACCACTACAATACCGTTATCTACTAGCATACCAAGACCCATAATAAGTCCGAAAAGGATCATGGTGTTCATGGTGTAGCCCAATAAATCTAGTATCATTAAAGACATAAACATAGACATTGGAATGGCGAAACCAACAAAAAGTGCGTTTTTAAATCCTAAAAAGAACATTAAAACGGTAACAACTAATATAATACCAAAAATAATATTGTTTACTAAATCGTCTACTTGCCCAATGGTTTTAGACGATTGATCGTTAGCAATAGTAACTTTAAGATCTGGTGGAAATACATTTTTGATAGCATCGGCAACAATAACTTCTATTTGTTCGGCGGCCGCAACCATGTTTTTTCCGGCACGTTTTTTAACGTCTAGCATAACCACTTGGTGCCCGAATTCTCTAGCGTAAGTTGTTTTGTCTTCGTCTTTAAAACTTACTTTGGCAACATCTTTTAAATAAATAGGGTTGTTCATTTCAGATTTTACAACAAAGCCTTCTAACTCTTTTGGGTCTTCAATTTCACCTAAAATTCTAATAGTACGTCTTTGTCCACTAGAAATTAAATTCCCGGCAGACATGGTCATGTTTTCTCTTCCAATAGCATTTAGAATATCATCGAAACTTACTTGAGCAGCCATCATTTGGTAGATGTCTACAGCAACTTCAACTTCTTTTTCTTGAGCACCACGAATATCAACTTGTTTAATTTCTTGAAGGTTTTCAATTTCATCTTCAAGATATTCTCCAAATTCCTTAAGTCTATCTACAGGATAATCTCCAGAGATATTAATGTTTAGAATCGGGATTTCTTCCGACATACTTAAATCGAACACATTGGGTTCTACCTTAGCGCCGTTAAATGTTGGCCAATCTTCTCCCGAAGATTCTGAATCTATTTCATCTTTAACCTTTTGTTTGGCAGCTTCAACAGTAATTTTTTCATCGAATTCTACAACGACAATAGAGTAATCTTCTTGTGATGTTGAGGTGATTTCAACTACATTACTTAGTGTTTTTAATTTATCCTCAATAGGGTCGGTTATTAGTTTTTCAATATCCTCGGCAGTATTACCAGGGTAAATGGAACTAATATAAATTTTGGTTTCTTTAATTTCTGGAAAGTTCTCTCTAGGCATGCTAAAGTAAGATCCCGTTCCAAGAAAAAGTATGAGCGCAATTAAAACATACATTGTTGTTTTATTGTCTATTGCCCAAGACGCTAAGCCAAATTCTTTTATTACTTCTTTCTTCTTTTTACTCATCAGTATTTAATCTTTAGACGTTAGTATTAATGGTCTAGAATTTAGATTGATTTTTATTCAGTAATTAAAATCTTAACGCTTTGTCCGTCTTTTACGCTTCTGGCTCCTTCGTTTATAATTTCGCTTCCGTTTTCTAGTCCAGAAAGAATTTCTATGTAATCGCCTTGCGTTTTTCCTGTTTCAATAAAAACACGTTTTGCTTTAGCTTGGTTGTCGGCTTTATCACTAATGGCGTAAACATATTGTTTGCCTTCAGCATTTTCTGAAATAATACTTTGTGGAATAAGTATGGCTTTATCGTTAGTGTAATCGTTAATTTTAAGCTTTGCCGTTAAGTTGGGCTTAATAGTTCTATCCTTATTATCAATACCAATTTCAATTTTAAATGTTCGGTTTGCAGGGTTTATAAAGTTTCCGGCCTGACGTACTTTTGCATCTATTTGCTTGTTAAGTATTGGGAAGTTTACTTTTACATCTTTTCCGGGTGCTAACTCGGTAATATAACGTTCTGGTACATCGGTTTCAATATACATATCTTGAAGGTTTACAATACGAAAAAGTTGTGATTGAGCTGGGCCAACAACACTACCTTGTTCCGTAATAACATCGTCAATAGTACCTGTAAATGGCGCTCTAACAATAGTTTTACTTAATTGTTGTTGCAATTGGCCTACAGCCTGTACTTGTGCGTCGTAAGAAGCTTTTGCTTGTAAGTATTGAATTTCACTACCTATTTTTTGGCTCCATAAGCGTTCTTGACGTTCAAAAGTTGTTTTTGCTAAAGCTGTTTGAATTTTTAATTGCGATAATTGCTGGTTTAAGCCACCATCGTCAATTTTAGCAAGCGATTGCCCTTTAGTAACACGTTGACCTTCTTTAACATAAACGTGAGATAAAATACCCGTGTATTCTGGGTATATAACAATGTTTTGTTTAGTGTCTACGTTACCTTGTAATTCCACGTAGTGTTGAAAAACTGAGTATTTAGCTTCGAAAGTCGTGATTAACGGAATTTTTTCTAAAGGATCTATTTCTTTAATTTTTATTTCTAGAAGTTTTAGTTGCCCAGCAAGCTCTTGTTCAACAGTTTCTAGTTCGGCTTTCTTTTGGTGAATTAATTCTAAATTATTGGTTGCGATAACATCTTCTACAGATTGTTTTTTTTCGCTACCACAAGAAGAAAGAACTAGTGCAATGGCTAAGAGTGAATATATATGTTTCATTGTATTGTTGAGTTTATTAATTTTTTATTTTGATGATGAATTAGTTTGTTTGATTTGTAATGGTTTCTAACGCCACTTTATTGTTTATTACATTAAGCATAGCTTGTAAAAACTCTTGCTGTGCCGTGTAAAGTTGTGTTTGTGCTTGTCTTAGATCGAAACTAGATGCAATACCTTCAAAAAATTTGGTTTGGTTTTTAGTTTCAATACGTTCGGCAAGGTTTAAGTTTTCTTTTTTATTGGTGTACTCTTCAATAGCGAATTGATAATCACTTTTAGCCGATGCAATTTGGAGTTTTAATTGTTGCTCTGTTTCTGTTAAATCATCTTCGGCCTTTTCTAAATTAATTTTTGCGCGTTGTATTTTAGATTTTGTTGCTCCAGAAGTAAAAACAGGAACACTTAATTTGGCTCCAAAAATAGCATATCCGTAGTATTTTTGATCACTATCTAAAAATGTAAATTCAGGGCTGTAGGCAGTATAACCTCCACTTAAAAAAGCGCTAAGTGTTGGAAGGTTTTTGTATTTCTCTAATTTTAATAACAGTTCCTTAGAGGTTTTATCATTTTCAGCAATTTTATAATCTATGGTATTTTCGATATTAAATGGATTATCAATTATTTCTAAATCGATATTTTGAGCGGTTAATGTTTCTAGGTTATCCGTAAGTATCGTATTGTTGTCAATATCTAAACCTAAAGTAATATTTAGCATTTGGTAAGCTACTTTCTTAAGTCTAATACTATTGTTTAGTGTGCTTTTAATACTTGATAAAGTAATTTTTAATTGCTCTACACTTTCTTCTTCCTCTAAACCATTTTCGTAAATTTTGGTAATTTCATCTAGGTTTTTTTGAAGTGCCGTTTTGTTACGTTCTAAAATAGCAATACTCTCTTCTGTTAATAATACATTGCCATATGCATTAACTACCGCTTTTCTAACTTCCAAGTCTGTTTTAGTTTTAGCATTTTTAGAGATTTCTAAATATACTTTGGCCGATTGTAAACCAACAATGTAAGATCCATCAAACAATAACTGGCTTAACGTTGCAGAACCTATTAAGCTTTGTTCTAGACCAAGGGCTAGTGCTGTGTACTCGCCTTCTGGACCGCCAAAAGCAGAGGCTTCTACAACTTGCAGTTGCTGTTTTATACTGTTTTGGTAATCTACTGCTGCATTAAGTTGTGGCAAACCTGCTGCAGTAGTTTCCCATTTTTGTTCCTTAGCTGCGTCTATATCTCTAGAGGCATTTTTTGCTGTTCTATTATTTTCTAAGGCAAAATTTATAGCAGCATCTAAAGAAAAACTATTGTTTTCTTCTTGAGAAATAGCTGTTATAGAAACTAATAAACTAAAAAATATAATTAGTTTGTTTTTCATTTTATGATTGAGTTTTTGTTATAAATTTATTTAAAATTTCAAATCCTTTTTGTGTTACAATGGCTCGTAAATGGTATTCTAAGTAGCTTTCCATTAAGTAATCCATAGAGAATAATTCTGGAGAAAAAATGGTGCCGTCTTTAATACCCGTCATCCCATTAAAGTACATTCTAGAAATAAAATCGATATCTATGTTGGCTCTAAACAGTTGAGTGTCGATACCTTTTTGCAAACTATCGCTTACAGAATGGTGCATTTTTTCAAATTGTTTTAAATGTAACGTGGCATAGATTTGAGGGTAATATTTTTTAAGCTGAAATTGAGGAGATGATTTTTCACTCTCTAAATTATTCATTACAAACATCTTTATGTCGTACAGTTCCTCAATTGGGTTTATCGATTTGTCGCAAATACCATCAATGCCATCGCAAATACTATCAAAAACAGAAAATGAAACCGCTTCTACTAGTTTTGTTTTATTAGCGAAATGCACATAAATGGTTTTCTTCGATATACCCATTTCGTGAGCAATATCGTCCATAGTTACACTTTTAAACCCTAGGTTTAAAAATAGATCGGTAGCTTTTATTATTATCTTTTGTCTCATAATTCGTGGCAAATGTACAACAGGAAACTTTAAAAACAAAAATAGTTTCCTGAGTTTTAATGGTTTTTTAATATTAAATTTACTTTCAGGGTTTTTAATAAGTTGAATTCCTTTATTTTTGCGCGATGCTTGCAATAGAAAAATACCAACACGAGTTTATAGAATATTTAGAAACGTATTCTACTGTAAAAGAGCCTGAAAATCTTTACGCACCAATTCAATATATTTTAGAATTAGGAGGAAAGCGATTACGGCCTATTTTAACTTTAATGGCTGCCGATATATTTGCAGACGATTATAAGAATGCTTTAAATGCTGCTTTAAGTATTGAAGTGTTTCATAACTTCTCTTTAGTTCATGATGATATTATGGACGACGCTCCTTTGCGTAGAGGGCATGAAACAGTTCATGAAAAGTGGGATATAAATACAGGTATTCTTTCTGGAGATGCTATGCTTATTATGGCGTATCAGCTTTTTGAAAACTACGAAGCTCCTGTGTTTTTAGAACTTGCTAAATTGTTTAGTAAAACAGCTTTGGAGGTTTGTGAAGGACAACAATATGATGTTGATTTTGAAACAAGAAGTGATGTTAGCGTGCCGGAATATTTAAAAATGATTGAATATAAAACAGCCGTTTTAGTTGCTGCTGCAATGAAAATGGGTGCTATTGTTGCAAAGGCTTCAAAAGAAGATCAAGATAATATTTATAGTTTTGGTCGTTATTTGGGTATTGCATTTCAATTACAAGACGATTATTTAGATGCTTTTGGAGATCCAAAAACTTTTGGTAAACAGGTTGGAGGCGATATTATTGAAAATAAAAAAACCTATCTTTATTTAAAAGCTTTAGAGTTTTCTAATAAGGAAGATAGCAAGGCGTTAAGCCAGTTGTTTGCTTCTAATCCAGAAGATGCTACTTCAAAAATAGAAACGGCAAAAGAATATTTTGTAAAAACAGGATCGGCCGAAGCCACTAAAAAGGCTATAGAAGCTTATACGTTAAAAGCCTTTGCAGTACTAGAATCTTTAAACATTCCAGAGCACAAAAAAGCCATGCTTAAAACGTTTGGTAGTAATTTAATGAACCGAACGGTTTAAGTTTTTATTTTTTCCACGGAAGTGTAAATTTACAAGATGCAGTTACCCACTAGTTTTGATCATTTAATTGAAGAAGCAAATGCTTTGAATTTGTACGAAAAACTAATTTTACAGCTTAACAAAGATTTTTTGTTGGCCAATGTAGATTTAGATTTTCATGAAGAAGTTTTACCGTCTAGCTTAAAATTATTACTGCATGAAACAGTTTATAGGCTTATTCAAGAAAAATTTAACGAATATCTAAATTTGCTTTACATTATAGATGTGCCTGAAAAAGATGTAAAAGCTTTGAGTGGAGATGATGTTTTAAAGCTATCAGAAGAGGTAACGTTTTTAATTTTAAAACGTGAATGGCAGAAGGTTTGGTTCAAAAATAAATATTCTTAAGTTTTAATAAAGATATTTTTATCCCATTTAAAAATATCTTCATATATTTGTATTGTAAAATTAGTATTATGTTTTCTAAAGCTTGTGAGTACGGAATTAAAGCAGCAATTTTTATTGCTATAAAGTCCTATGAAGATAAGCGAGTTAGTCCAAAAGAGATCGCCGAGAAAATTAATTCACCTCAGGCGTTTACTGCAAAAATATTACAATCTTTAGTTCGTAATAATATTGTGAGTTCTGTTAAAGGGGCTTACGGAGGGTTTGAAATTCAAAAAGATAGAATCAGTCAGGTTAAATTAGCCCAAATTGTAAAAGCGATCGATGGTGATAGTATTTACGTGGGGTGTGGTTTAGGTTTGGAAAAATGTGATGAAAATCATCCATGTCCTGCGCACGATAAATTTAAAGTTGTTAGAGGCGAGCTACAAAACATGCTAGAAAACACCACTTTAGAGGAGTTGGCGCTTAATATTAAATCTGGTTCTGCATTTTTAAGAGCATAAAAAAAATTTAAATATAAATAGGATAAAAATATCCGAAATAAAACAATTATGGAAACACTACATAAAGATGCACAAAAGCATATAGGAGAGTTTGTAGCAGAAGATTTTAGAACTGCTGCAGTTTTTTCTAAGTATAAAATAGATTTTTGCTGTAATGGTAATCGATCTGTGGAAGCTGCTTGCGAAAAAAAGGGGATAGATAGTAATATGTTGTTAGAAGAATTGGAGTCTGTACTAAGCACCGATACTAGTAAATCTATAGATTATAAATCTTGGCCATTAGATTTGCTAGCAGAATATATTGAAAAAACGCACCATAGATATGTGGAAGAAAAAATACCTGTGTTACGCCAGTTTTTAGATAAGCTTTGTAGAGTGCATGGAGAGCGCCATCCCGAACTTTTTAAAGTGAACGAATTGTTCACAGCTTCGGCTGGAGAATTATCGGCTCATCTTAAAAAAGAAGAACTTGTACTTTTTCCTTTTGTAAAAAACATGGTGAAAGCGACTTTAGATCATAGCGCTGTACAAGCACCACATTTTGGGACTGTTGAAAATCCAATAACCATGATGATGAATGAGCATGATAATGAAGGCGAACGTTTTAGACAAATTGCTGAGCTTACCAATAACTATAACCCACCGGCAGATGCTTGTAATACGTATAAAGTAACTTACGCTATGCTCGATGAGTTTGAAAAGGATTTACATTTACACATACATTTAGAAAATAATATTTTATTTCCAGAGGCTATAAAGTTAGAGAAGCGCTTTGTTTAAAAGTAACGTGCAATCATTGTTTTAATTTAAAAATCCTACTGTATTAATTTTATAATATTCTAGGGTTTTTGTTTGTCTATAAGTATTGGTTTTTTTAAGGTGTACGTGTGCAACTAATTGTTTTGTTGATGTTTATGTGATTTTGATCATGTTTTTTTTGATTTTTTTAAAATAAATTGAAGAACTAATCGGCAACATTATGAAAAATATACTCTTGCTTTCGGATTTTTCGGCTAATTCCATAAATGCCATACATTACGCCATGCATTTTTTTAAGAATCAAAAATGTAAATTTCATCTCATGAATGTGCATAAAATGGGGAGTTTCACTTCCGATGATTTAATGCGTTTTCCTAGTGAAAGTATTTATCAATCTATTACGCGAGAGCCTAAAGGGAAGCTTTATGTGCTAAAGGCAGAATTAGAGAATACCTATAAAAACTTCGATTATCAATTTGAAATTCATATTGATTTTGATGTGTTTATTGATGCTATTAATCAGGCTGTAGTAAGCAAAAATATAGACTTTGTTGTTATGGGAACCAATGGTGCTACTGGTGCCAAAGAAATTTTATTAGGCAGTAATGCCATTAATGTTATAAGGAAAGTGGATTGTAAAATATTGGCTATTCCAGAAGGTTACAGGTTTACACCTATTAAGGAGTTACTTTTATCTGTAGGACCTAGAGATGTTATAGAGGGAAATCAATTTACCGATTTGTTAGAATTTATGGAGACCTATCAATTACATCTCAATGTTTTAAGGCTTAACCCAAATAAAGAAAATCTAGACATAGTAAAACAAGATAGATCTAGCTTATCTATATTAAATTGTAAATATAATGTTGTAAACATGGTACCTATAGATTATGCTGTATTAAGTTATCTGCAAACAAATACTGTAGATTTTATGGCGTTGTTTGTAAGGCATGAAGGCTTTTTGGAGCATTTGTTTTCAAAAGGAAATACTAAAATTAATATTTCTAAATTACCAAAACCTATACTCGTGTTGCACAATTAGTTTTATATTTATTTACCATAACAAGGTTTACTATATTTAGTATGCCAGAAACCATAATAATGCCTAAAAAGTTAGTAGTAGTTTGTTTATTTAATTTTTTAATAGCGGCCTTATTGGGGTTAGCTTTACGGTATTCTTTTTTAGGCTCTATAGAAGTAAATTATAGGTTTTTAACTCATGCACATTCTCATGTGGCAATGTTGGGGTGGGTATATTTAATGCTGTATGTGTGTATTGCGCATTACTTTGTTCCAGAACAAAAGCCTATTTATACTAAGTTGTTTTGGGTTACTGAGTTTGCTGTTTTGGGCATGGTTTTAAGTTTTCCTTTCCAGGGTTACGCTGCAGTTTCTATTTCCTTTTCGACCTTGCATATTTTTTGTAGTTATTATTTTGTTTATTTGGTTTGGAAACAACATGAAACAGCCTCTGTAGTAACTAGTCGTTTATTAAAAACCGCGCTAGTTTTTATGGTAACGTCTACCATTGGAGTTTGGTGCTTGGGACCAGCAGTTTCCATGTTAGGGCAAGCCTCTGCTTTTTATCAAATAGCGATTCAATTCTTTTTGCATTTTCAGTTTAATGGGTGGTTTTTAATTGGTGTTTTAGCTGTGTTTTTTCATCTTTTTAAAATAGAAAATTCTAAATTATTTAGTGCTTTCTATTGGGTTTTAATCGTGTCAACTGTATTAACGTTTGCTCTACCTATGCAATGGTTTGCACCGCATATGGTATTCCCTTGGATAAATGGTGTTGGCGTTGTGCTACAATTAGTTCTAATTGTTTTATTTGTAAAACTTATTAAGTTTAAGGAGAATAAAGTGGCTAGTGGAGATAATCTTGTAGTAATTAATTTGTATCGTTTTGCTGTGCTGTGTTTTATTTTAAAAACTATTTTTCAGGCATCTTCTATTTTTCCAGCTTTTACTAATGTGGTTTATGGTCACCGCAGTTTTGTAATTGGTTTTATCCATTTATTAATGCTTGGTGTTGTTTCTGGTTTTTTGTTTTCTTTTATTTTGAAAAACAATTTACTTTCTTATTCTAAAACAACTTACTTCGGCGTTTATAGCTTTTTAGTTGGGTTTGTGTTAACTGAATTAATACTACTCATTCAGGGTTATAAATTTTTTACAGGTAGTGGGTTGCTGCCAAACTATTACTTATCGCTTTTTTGTTTTAGTATTTTATTGCCTTTTGGGATTGCTCTAATGCTCTTTAATTTAATAAGAAAAAAGCGAAACTAAAGGAGTTTTGTTTTAGTTTTAAAAACTAAAATTTATTGAGTTTCTTAATGTACCGTTTTTAGTATACTTTCAATAGTTTCTTTGTTATCAACACCTAGACCTTCTTGTTGATGAATTAATTCTCCAGCGGGATTAAATACGCTAATAATATTAGAGTGTGAGAAATCTATAGGTGAAATTTCTTTGTATTTCATGGAGAGTACATTAGCAAGTTCGCGAACTCCACTTTCTGTGCCTTGCAAAAATGTCCATTGATCACCATCCATAATATTTTCTATAGCAAACTGTTTTAAGCGCTCTGGGGTATCAGTTAAAGGGTCTATGCTTATTAAAACAAATTGAATGTCCTTTATTTTTTTTGGAGGAAGTTGTGCTTCAATATTTCGCATATCAGCAACTAGTCTTGGACAAGCAGCCTTACACGATGTGTAAATCATAACCATTACTAAGGTTTTTCCGTTTAGTTGTTTTAATTCAACGGTTTTGTTTTCTTCTGTTTGCCATTTGGAGGTTAAGTTAAATATCGATTCCTCGGAAATGTTATCGTCGTCCTTCAGCGATTTTGAAGTTTCATTAATGCCTACTAAATCCATTTTGCAAACAGCGCAATTTCCTAGAGTGCTGTACGTTTTATCTCCTTCACATGCCATTGGGCATTGGAAAACCTGAGGTGTTTGAGCGTTTTTGTTTTTATCAGAATTACAACTTTGTAATGATAAGTTTATAGTAAATAGTATAAGAATGAATTTTAATGCTTTCATGATTATTAATTTTTAATAGGTTTTACACAACGAAAACCTAGGTTTTTCATTGAGTATTTCGCTTTTAAACTTCCGCGTATAGCGTAACGCATAAAGGCAGCATAGTTCATTAAATCGGTTGCGTTTAAAGAAGCGCTTCCGCAGAATAAATTAGAATCTTTATCTACATCTTTTCGCGATTCGCCCGTAATTAAAACGGAGTTAAAGTCTAAGGTCCATTCCCACACTAAGCCATGCATGTCGTAAACGCCCCACGCATTTTTTGGATGTAGTCCAATAGTATTTTCATTAGAGTGTGGTGCTTCATACCAAGCTAATATTTTTTTGTTGAACGATGGCTTAACCCTTGCGTCTTTTGTGGTTTCGTCTGCCATAGCAATGTATTCCCATTCATCTACGGTAGGTAAGCGTTTGCCTTGGCATTCACAATAGGTTTTGGCGGCATACCACGATATGTAGGTTGCGGGACTATTGAGATTTTCTGTAGATTTTAATTCTAAGTTAGACATCCAGTTTGCTAAATAGCTTTTATCTGAAAATAATGTAAGAATATTAGATTTTTGCCATTTCGGATTTTCTTTTAAAAAAATAATAAAGTCTGCATTGGTAACTGGGTAGATGTCTATTTCAAAATCTTTAACCTCTACAACCGTAGAATCTCTACCATATAAAGGAATATATCGACTTCCTTTAATATAAACCATACCTTTAGACTGGCTATAGGTTTGGGTAACCAACAAAACAAACAACAATCTAAAGGTTAGGTTTTTCATAATATCAATAATTATTTACTATTTTTCACTTTGTCTACCATGGCTTTTGTAATAACCTTTTTAGAGTTGCCCCAGCTGTTGTACACATAGGTTAATACGTTTGCTATTTCGTCTGAAGAAAGCATTTGTCTGGTCATAACACTATTATAGGTTTGGCCATTAACTGTAATTTCGCCGGTTTTACCGTGAAGAACAATGCCTATGGCACGATCTACATCGTTATTTAAATAATCAGATTTTGCTAAAGGAGGAAAGGCATTTGGGATTCCTTGGCCTTCAGCTTGGTGGCAAGCAAAGCAAGTTTGCATATAAGCTTGTTTGCCAAATTCCATTTGTTCTTCAAAAGATTTTGCTGGAATTTCCGAAGCTATAATTTCGTCGGTTGTTGGCATGTTCTGTATTCCAGGTCCTTCAGGTAAGTAAATGTCATCACGTATTTCACCAGAATAAAGTGTTTTGTTTTTCTCACCTTCAACCTTGAGCATTCCTAAGGCCCCTTTGTTAAAGGCCCTAAAAATAGAATGATCTACTAAAATAAATGTGCCAGGTACTTCAACTTTAAACTCCATCATGGCGGCACCACCGGCAGGAATTAAAGTGGTTTGTACATTTTCGTTAATAAGGTCGCCGCCTTCTACATGTACTTTATCGAATATTTCACCAATAACATGAAAAGAAGATACTAGCCCTGGACCACCATTGCCAACAAAGAGTCTAACCGTTTCGCCAACTTTAGCCGTTAGCGCATTGTCGCCAGTAAGTGCGCCAACTTTTCCGTTAAAAACAACGTAGTCGGCCTTTTCGTCAACGGCTTTTTGCATATCAAAAGGTTGTAAACCGCGTTCGCCGTTAGCACCTTTAGTATAAAAATCACCTTGCATAATGTAGTATTCTTTATCTACAGGAGGAAGTCCTCCTTCTGGTTCTACTAAAATTAAACCATACATACCATTCGCAATATGCATTCCAACAGGAGCTGTGGCACAGTGGTAAACATATAAACCAGGGTTCAATGTTTTAAAACTAAAAGTTTTTTCGTGACCTGGAGCCACAAATGACGATTCTGCACCACCACCAGGACCAGTTACAGCATGCATATCTATATTGTGTGGTAGTTTGTTATCTGGGTGGTTTTGTAGATGGAATTCTACCTCGTCACCAACGCGAGTTCTTATAAAACTGCCAGGCACAGTACCTCCAAATGTCCAGTAAACGTATTTTACACCATCTGTTATTTCTCCTTCTTGTTCAAGAATTTCCATCTTTACAATTAGTTTTTTTGCTTTTCGTCTGCCAACAGGAGTAGGTACGTTTGGTGGCGATGTTAGCTCTGCTATCATTTCTCTACTTACAGGTATATCTGCAGTGTTTTGGTATTCTTGCTCTTTATCTTTAAAGCAAGATGTGAAGAGTAGTGTGCTTAAAAATATTAAGCTAATTAAAAAGTGTGAAGGTTTCATTAGTATTATTTTTTAGTGATTCTCATTTGTTTTTAATTAGGACAATTTTGTCTTAATTTATGAATCAAAAATAATGCTAAGGTTAATTATAAAATATGACAAAAGTCAGTTTTACATGTAAACCACCTGTTTTAAGAACATATGGGTTTGTTTTTAGAAGTAAAACCTAACAAATGGTGCCCAAGCTTCGGAATATATACTTTTATTTTCGTCGTACAGCACATCGTAGCGAATACCAAAAGTAACATTGCCACTTCTATAACCTGCTCCAAAATATAATGCGGGAATCCAATAGTTATCGTTTGGGATATTTAAGTTTACATTGTATCGACGGTTTACATTAAGGTGTTCGAATTCGGCAGATAATTGAATTTCGTTTATCGGGTTGTAAAATCCAATAACACTTCCTCCTAAAATAGTGGATTTGTAAACATTTTTTTGACTGTTGTATGTGCCATTTACACCTAGCCCTAATGAAAAAGAATTATTAAATTCATAAACTGCATTTGGAGCTAATGTGCCACTAAAAAAGCCGTCGCCAAAATTTAAACCAATGCCACCACCATATCTTATATGTTCCCAAAAATCGCTTTTGTAATTTTGAGAGTAAGATTGGTTAACCAGAGATGTAAAAAACATTAAAAAAACAATAATGGCTTTGTTATTTGGGAAAAAAAGTTTCATAAGAATTAGAAATGATTAATAATTTAACAGTATTTACTGCGATATTCGCTAAATGAACATTATTTGGCATAAATATAGTTAAAGAAACCTCTAATTTTACTAAAAGTTGTATTTTTGGGGAATATTTTGACTAACCTACAAGGGATTAAAAATAGCAATGGATAAATTTTCATTTTTAAATACAGCACACACAGCATATTTTGCTGACTTATACGATCAATATTTACAAAGCCCAGATTCGGTCGAACCGAGTTGGAGAGCCTTTTTTCAAGGCTATGATTTTGGAAGCGAAAGCTCTAGTTTAGACGCTGAAACCGTAGAAGGTGTTTCTGCAGAATTGCCAGAACAGCTTCAAAAAGAGTTTCAAGTTGTAAGACTTATTGATGGCTACAGAATGCGTGGGCATTTGTTTACTAAAACAAATCCAGTACGCGATCGTCGTACTTATTCGCCAACTCTAGAAATCTCGAATTTCGGACTTAGCGCAAACGATTTAGATACCGTTTTCACTGCTGGTGAAATTTTAGGTATTGGCACTCGAACACTTCGTGAAATTATTAAACACCTCGATAATATATATTGTAGCTCCATAGGTGTAGAATATATGTATTTGCGTAATCCAGAAGTTATTGCTTGGTGGCAAGAACAGCTTAATCAAAACGATAATCAGCCTAATTTTTCCGCAGAAACCAAGAAGTATATTCTTTCAAAATTAAATCAAGCGGTTACTTTCGAGAACTTTTTGCAAACTAAATATGTTGGGCAAAAACGATTTTCTTTAGAAGGAGGAGAATCTCTAATCCCTGCTATTAGTAATGTACTCTTTTATGCTGTAAAAAAATACGGTGTTAAAGAATGTGTGTTAGGTATGGCGCACCGTGGACGTTTAAATACACTTGTAAATATTTTTAGAAAACCTTTGCATGAACTCTTTAGTGAGTTTGATGGTAAAGATTTTGAAGATATGGATATCGATGGTGATGTAAAATATCACTTAGGTTTAACACTTGATAAAACATACCAAAACGGGAAAGATATCAAGATGAATTTAGTGCCAAATCCATCGCATTTGGAAACTGTTGCTCCAGTAGCCGAAGGGATTACAAGAGCAAAAATTGATACAGATTACGGTGGTGATGATTCTAAAATATTACCAATTGTAGTGCATGGTGATGCAGCTATTGCAGGGCAAGGTATTGCTTACGAGGTAGCGCAAATGAGCCAATTAGCAGGTTACAAAACAGGGGGAACCGTACATATTGTTGTAAACAATCAAATTGGGTTTACAACCAATTATTTGGACGCACGTTCTAGTACTTACTGTACCGATGTTGCTAAAGTAACATTATCTCCAGTTTTACACGTAAATGCTGACGACGCAGAAGCTGTTGTTCATGCTGTAGAAATGGCATTAGAGTACAGAATGCGATACAAAAAAGATGTGTATATCGATTTATTAGGGTACAGAAAATATGGCCATAATGAAGGTGATGAGCCAAGATTTACACAACCAAAATTATATAAAGAAATTGCAAAGCACTCAAACCCGTTTAAAATATATGCAGATAAATTAATAGCTGAAAAAACTATTGATCAAGCATATGTTGATGGTATAATTTCTGATTTTAAAGAAACATTAGAAGCAGAGTATTCTAAAGCTAAAGAAGCCAAATCTTCTATAGTTCGTGAGTTTATGCAAGAGCGTTGGACAGATTTTGAACGTCAGGGAGAGGAGTCTATGCTTATTTCTGAAAACACAAGCTATCCAAAAGAAAGGTTAGAAAGTATTTCTAAAATTGTTTCAACGGTACCGAAAGGAGTTAAGTTTTTACGTAAAGCAGAGCGTATTCTTTCAGGACGTGAAAAAATGGTTTTTGAAACCGATACCTTAGATTGGGGGATGGCAGAAACTTTAGCTTATGGAAGTTTACTTGAAGAAGGGTTTAATGTTCGCATCTCTGGGCAAGACGTAGAGCGTGGTACATTTAGCCATCGTCATGCTATTTTGCGCGACGAAATTTCTGAAGAACGTATTAATTTACTAAATACAAACCCAGAAAATAAAGGTAAAATGGATATTTATAATTCCTTTTTATCAGAATATGGTGTCTTAGGTTTTGATTATGGTTATGCCATGGCAAACCCGAATACATTAACTATTTGGGAAGCTCAATTTGGTGATTTTAGTAATGGAGCACAAATTATATTTGATCAATATTTATCGGCAGCTGAAGATAAATGGAAATCTCAAAACGGTATTGTTGTATTGTTACCGCATGGTTACGAAGGACAAGGTTCTGAGCATTCTTCTGCAAGAATAGAACGTTACCTACAATTGTGTGGTATAGATAATATGACTGTAGCCGATTGTACAACACCAGGTAATATGTATCACTTGTTGCGTCGTCAAATGAAGCGTAATTACAGAAAACCATTAATTGTTTTCACTCCAAAAAGTTTATTACGTCATCCTAAAGCAGTGTCGAGCTTGTCAGATTTAGCATCTGGGCAGTTTCAAGAAGTAATCGACGATACCATTAACCCAACAAATGTTAAGAAATTAGTGTTTTGTACTGGTAAATTCTATTACGATTTATTAGCTGAAAGAGAAGAATTAGGAAATGAAGATGTTGCTTTAGTAAGAATAGAGCAATTATTCCCGCTTCATTTAGAAAAAATACAAAGTGTAATAGATAGATATCCAAATGTAGAAAAGTATGTTTGGGCACAAGAAGAGCCAAAAAATATGGGAGCTTGGAGCCACATGGCGCAACGAATGGATTTAGTGAAGTTAGAAGTAGCATCACGTCCATTTAATTCTGTACCGGCACCAGGATCTAGTACTAGAGATAAAAGAAGACAACGTCGTGTAATCGATGAGGTTTTTGGAAATTAAATAAAAAGAATAAAATTCATATACCATTAAAATTATAAAGAATGATTTTAGAAATGAAAGTGCCTTCACCAGGCGAATCTATCACAGAAGTAGAAATAGCGACTTGGTTAGTTGAAGACGGCGATTACGTTGAAAAAGACCAAGCTATTGCAGAAGTTGATAGTGATAAAGCAACCTTAGAATTACCAGCAGAAGTTAGCGGAATTATTACGCTTAAAGCGGAAGAAGGTGACGCTGTAGAAGTTGGAGCTGTAGTTTGTTTAATTGATACAAGTGCAGAAAAACCAGCAGGTGGTGAAGCACCAAAAGCTGAAGCTAAGGTGGAAGCGCCTAAAGTAGAAGCGCCAAAAGCTACTGAAGCTAAAACGTATGCAACAGGTTCTGCAAGTCCTGCTGCGAAAAAAGTATTAGCTGAAAAAGGAATTGATGCGGCATCTGTTTCTGGTACTGGTAAAGCAGGACGTATAACTAAAGAAGACGCTGTAAAAGCAGTACCTTCTATGGGAACACCAACTGGTGGTAGTCGTGGTACTTCAAGAAGTAAAATGTCTATGTTACGCAGAAAAGTAGCAGAGCGTTTAGTGGAGGTGAAAAACACAACAGCTATGTTAACCACGTTTAACGAGGTTGATATGTCTCCTATTTTTGCTTTGCGTTCTGAGTATAAAGAAACGTTTAAAGCAAAGCATGGTGTTGGTTTAGGGTTTATGAGTTTCTTTACTTTAGCAGTTGTTAGGGCTTTAGAAATGTATCCAGCAGTAAACTCAATGATGGATGGTAAAGAAATGTTATCATACGATTTTTGCGACATTAGTATTGCTGTATCAGGACCAAAAGGATTAATGGTGCCAGTAATTCGTAATGCTGAAAACTTATCTTTTAGAGGTGTAGAGTCTGAAGTAAAACGTTTAGCACTTCGTGCAAGAGATGGTCAAATTACTGTTGATGAAATGACAGGTGGTACATTTACAATCACTAATGGAGGTGTATTTGGTAGTATGTTATCTACGCCAATTATTAACCCACCACAAAGTGGTATTTTAGGAATGCACAATATTGTTGAGCGCCCTGTGGCAATCGATGGTCAAGTTGTAATTCGTCCAATAATGTACGTAGCTTTATCTTACGATCACAGAATTATTGATGGTAAAGAAAGTGTAGGGTTCTTAGTTGCAGTTAAAGAGGCTTTGGAAAATCCAACAGAGTTATTAATGAATAACGATATTAAAAAAGCTTTAGAGCTTTAATAGTAATAAAATATAAATACTAAAAAAAGGGAAGCATAATTATGCTTCCCTTTTTTTGTTTTGTTTCAGTCGTTTTATTTGAGAGAGACTAAAACAACAACATATATAAGTTAACCGATACGATTACGACAGCCAAAATAAAAACAATAGCGAGTGCTAATTTATTTATAGGGTTGCTCTTTTCTTCCATGATTTGATCTTTAAGCATTTGTCTAGAATTTTAAGGGTTTGACTTGCGCTAGATTTGTTGGTAATTAATAGCACCGTAAAGGTATGTTACAGGCTCTAAAAAAAAAATACGCAATTGTACGTATTTTTATGTTGTAGATTATATTTATTGCAGAGCAGTCGGTTTTCTGTATATGAAAAAGTAGTAAAATGCAAAAGACTCTAAATCATTACAATTTAGAGCCTTTTTTTAATTCTCCCTAAGAACTAATTAATAGCACTGTAAAGATATGCTTTATTTACGTAAGAAAAAATACGCACTTCTACTTATTTTTATAAAAAATCTTTATTTACGGTAGCCCAGATGGCAAGCGAGGTTGGTTTTTTATCTAAATTTAATTTGGAAACAATATTGCTGCGGTGTTTATCTACGGTTCTTACCGAAATAGAAAGTTCATCGGCAATTGTATGGCTCGTTTTACTTTCAGATATTAGGCGTACTATTTTTAATTCCGATTTGGTGAGTAGATCTAAATTTTTTGGTTTAGTATGGTTATTGTGATTTAAATAAGATGCTATTTCTTCACTAAAATAACGTTTACCTTCTAATACGTTCTTAATGCAAGTTTCTATTTCTTCAACTGCAAATTCTTTTAAAATATAGCCGTATACACCAGATTCAATGGCTTGGTCGTATACTTCTTCCTCCTTATCAAAAGTAATTAGTATAATTTTTGTTGGTAAATTATGTTTTTTGCAAGCTTCTGCAATTTCTAAACCAGTTTTGTGCGGCATTCTAATATCTAGAATGGCAATTTCGGGCTCTAATTTTATAATTAAATTATAAGCCGCATTGCCATCTTCAGCGCTGCCAATTATATCAAATCCTTTTGAGGACAAGAAATCGGTGAGACCGCGGAGCATTAAAGGGTGGTCATCTGCTATAACAATAGTTGTGTTCATTATTTAACTGCTAGGGAGAATTAATTGCTATTTGGACTAAATTAATCGATTAAAGCTTTAAATACAAGTATTTCTTTTCATAATCAATAATACCTTTTGCTTTTTTTAAAATATCGGCTCCAATTATACCATCCACGGGCTTTGCATTATGGTTGATAAGGGCTGTATTTACATGAGATAGGTTGAATAAAACCAAAACAATTTTGTTATGGCTCCACTTACCAATTTTGACTCTATTTTTTTTAGACATTTTGGTATCCATATCCGTCGCTCCAGCACCTGCAGCCTTAATTAAAGAATCTTCAGCGTCAAGGTTAAAGGTTTTAATTGCTTCGAAACCAACGCAGGAACTCGATGCTCCTGTGTCTAAAATAAATAAGCCTTTTTTGCCATTAATAGTGGCTTTTATTTCAAAATGATTCGTTTTTGTTAAATGTAGTTTTACTTTCGTATAACCCTTATTTAAAAGAAACTCTTGGAGGTTTGTTGTCATTTATATTAAATTTCAATGCTAAAAGTACTATAAACCAAACAATAAATATACCAATGTAAATATAAATAGGTGAGTTTTGTAATTATAGAATCTGTAAATTGGTTGTAATACAAACAAATACATCAATAATTAAGCTTTGTCCTTTATCAATCGTCTTATTTTGTGCGGTTTTAATGTTAACCATTTTTTATTTTATTCAGTACTCAAAATCAACTTATTTAAATTTCAATAGTTATAGAACCCTCTACATGATAAGCTATGAAGGTAAATAGCGTTTTATTTAAAGTTATTGAGAGTGCCTTTAATTTTAAAGAATTCGTTTTCACACAAAAAAATACTTTTGCTCAAGTAAATCAATTAGGTTAATAATTCTGTAGATTTAAATACTTCATTATTTTTACCGAATGATTATTACAGATACCCACACCCATTTATATAGTGAAGCTTTTGATGAAGACAGAAGTGAGATGATAAACCGCGCTATTGAGCAAGGTATAACGCGCTTTTTTATACCAGCTATAGATTCGACCTACACTAAGGCGATGCTAGAGTTAGAAAAAGAGTATCCCGAAAATATGTTTTTAATGTCTGGTTTACATCCAACACATGTAAAAGATAATTATAAAGAGGAGTTAAACCATATTGAGCAGATGCTAGCGTCGCACAAGTTTTATGCAGTAGGCGAAATTGGTATCGATTTGTATTGGGATAAAACAACTTTAGATATTCAAAAAGCAGCGTTTAAGTATCAAATACAATTGGCAAAACAATATAAGTTACCTATTGTTATACATTGTAGAGAGGCTTTTGATGAGGTTTTTGATGTTTTAGAACGTGAAAAAGACGACGATTTATTTGGTGTATTCCATTGTTTTACTGGGAGTTTAGAGCAGGCTCATCAAGCTATTTCTTATAATATGAAATTAGGTATTGGTGGTGTTTCAACTTTCAAAAACGGAAAAATAGATCAGTTTTTAAATGAAATCGATTTAAAACATATTGTTTTAGAAACCGATGCACCGTATTTAGCACCAACACCATTTAGAGGTAAACGTAACGAAAGTGCCTATATAATAAAGGTGCTAGAAAAACTTGCAGCCATATATCAAATGCCGGAAGAAACGCTAGCCGAAATCACCACAGAAAATTCAAAATCTATATTTAAAGTTTAATTTTATGAAAGCAAACATACTCCTTATATATACAGGTGGTACCATTGGTATGGTTAAAGACTTTAAAACGGGTGCGCTAAAAGTATTTAATTTCAAAAATATCATTAAAAATATTCCTGAATTACAACTGCTGGACTGTAATATTGAAACGTTTTCGTTTGAAGAGCCTATTGACTCTAGTAATATGAATCCGGAATATTGGGTTCAAATGGTTGAAGTTATAGAAGAAAAGTATAATGATTTTGATGGTTTTGTTGTGCTTCATGGTAGTGATACTATGAGTTACACCGCATCTGCGCTAAGTTTTATGCTCGAAAACCTGGCAAAACCTGTAATATTCACAGGCTCGCAATTACCAATTGGCGATTTACGAACCGATGCTAAAGAAAATTTAATTACATCTATACAGGTAGCATCTTTGCAGGAGCAAGGGTACCCCTTAATAAAGGAAGTTTGTTTGTATTTTGAATATAAATTATATCGAGCTAATAGAACCACGAAAATTAATGCAGAACATTTTCAGGCTTTTGCATCATTCAATTATCCTGATCTTGCTGAATCTGGCGTGCATTTAAAAATTAATCATAGGCATTTATATCAACCTAACGGAAGTAAGGCATTAGTGGTTCATAAAAAATTAGATGAAAATATTGCGCTGATAAAACTCTATCCAGGTATTTCGAAAGTGGTGCTAAAAAATATTTTTAATACCCCAAATTTGAAAGCCGTTATATTAGAAACCTACGGTTCTGGAAATTGTACGACCAAAATGTGGTTTATTAATATGCTAAAAGAAACCATTGCCAAAGGCATACATATTATAAATATTACGCAATGTTCAGGCGGAAGTGTCATGATGGGGCACTATGAGACCAGTGATATGTTAAAAAAAGCAGGTGTAATCTCGGGTAAAGACATAACAACAGAGGCTGCAATAGCCAAACTAATGTACCTTTTAGGAAAAAATATAGAGGCTAAAAGCTTCAAAACCACCTATGAAACATCTTTAGTTGGAGAATTGACTTAAAATTAACTGTTAAAATTTTAGCGTTCAAAGTTTTTTTTGTTATTTCATCCCCAGAATAAAAGCTGTTAAAAAAAAAGAGAGGTGGCCGAGTGGTCGAAGGCGCACGCCTGGAAAGTGTGTATACCTCAAAAGGGTATCGAGGGTTCGAATCCCTTCCTCTCTGCTTAAATTTTTTTATTTTTAATTGCTTTTTTTTTATATCTTTAACACTTTAACTAATAAAATTAAGATCTAGAACATGAAAAGATTATTTTCTATCCTTGCCATTACAGTAATGGTGGCATTCGGAACTGCAAATGCAACAACCATTGCAAACACAAGTACAGCTGTAACGACTGTAACTACTACATTAACTCAAGAAGACGAAGCTCCTGCAGCTGACGTTGGTTTTCATCAAGATTTGAAAAAGCGTTTTATTGAAGGTGGTCCAGGATTTATGGGTATTGTACTATTATGTTTAATTCTTGGATTAGCAATTGCTATCGAGAGAATTATCTTTTTAAACTTATCATCTACAAATACTAAAAAATTAACACAATCTGTAGAAGATGCACTTGCATCTGGTGGTGTTGAAGCTGCTAAAGAAGTTTGTAGAAATACAAAAGGACCTATCGCATCTATCTACTACCAAGGTTTAGATAGAACTGATGAAGGTATTGAAGCTGCTGAAAAAGCTGTTGTAGCTTACGGTGGTGTTCAAATGGGACAATTAGAGAAAAACGTTTCTTGGATTTCATTATTTATCGCTCTTGCACCAATGCTTGGTTTCATGGGTACGGTAATTGGTATGATTCAAGCCTTTGATAAAATTGAAGCTGCTGGTGATATGCAACCTTCTCTTGTTGCAGGTGGTATTAAAGTAGCACTTTTAACAACAGTATTTGGTTTAGTAGTGGCAATTATTCTTCAAATTTTTTATAATTACATTATTGCTAAAATTGATAGTATTGTTAACGATATGGAAGATGCTTCTATCACGTTAATGGATCTATTGATTAGACACAAAAAGTAATAATTTAAAACTGAAAAAATTATGAATACTCACAAAATTATAAAAATCGTAGCTTTTGCTCTCGCGATTCTTGGCTCTATCTTTGCGCTGATGATCATGACTGGGTCGGATGCTATGATTGATAACATACTCTATATTACCTATGCTGTACTAGGATTAGTAATAGCATTAGTTGTAATATTTGTTTTAAAAGGTTTAGTAACTGGAGATATCAAAAAAACTTTGATGTCTGTAGGAGCCTTTGCAGCAATCATTTTGGTAAGTTATGGCTTATCATCTGGGACAGATTTAGACCTACAACCATTTAATGACAAAGGTTTAGGTATCACCGAAGGTATTTCTAAAAACGTAGGAGCTGGTTTGTATGCTTTTTATGTTTTAGCTGTTGTAGCAATTGGATCAATGCTATTTGGTGGTGTAAAAAAAATATTAAATAAATAAATTATGGCAAAAAGAGCAGCACCAGAAGTTAATGCAGGCTCAATGGCCGACATTGCTTTCTTATTATTAATATTTTTCTTAGTAACAACTACTATTGAAACAGATTCTGGTATTAACAGAAAACTGCCTCCAATGGAAGAACAAACAGATCCACCTGTTATTAAGCAGAAAAATATTTTTACAGTTATTGTAAATAAGAATGATGATTTATTGGTAGAAGATGAACCTATGAAACTTAAAGATTTACGTAAAGCAGCCATTGCTTTTTTAGATAATGGTGGCGATAAATCTTGTGATTATTGTAAAGGATCTAGAGATCCTGATTCATCTGATAACCCAGATAAGGCTATTATTTCATTAGCAAATGATAGAGAAACTACTTATAAAACTTATATTGCTGTACAAAATGAACTAGTAGCGGCGTATAACGATTTAAGAAACGCGAGAGCCCAGGCACAATTCGGTATGTCATTCGTTGAGATGGAAGCAAATCAAAAGGATGTAAACTGGCCAGGGAATAAAGATGCTTTAAAGAAGAAGATAGATCAGATTAAGGCTGATTATCCTCAAAAGCTATCAGAAGTACAGAAATAATTTAACATTTATAAAACATGTCTAAATTTAAAAAGAAAAAAAGTGGCGATATGCCTGCGGTTAATACGGCGTCTTTACCGGATATTGTATTTATGTTATTATTCTTTTTTATGGTAGCCACAGTAATGAGGCAAAATACTTTAATGATAGAAAATAATTTACCATTCGCTGATCAAGTTGAAAAACTTGATAAGAAAGATTTGGTAATGTACATTTATGCTGGTAAACCAAGTGAGAACTATAGACAGTTTGGAAACGAATCAAGAATTCAATTGAATGATAAGTTTGCAGATGTTAAGGAGATCGCTGCGTTTATTAATGCAGAACGCGCCTCTAAAAGAGAGGAATTGGTACCATACTTAACTACAGCTTTAAAAGTTGATAGTGAAGCTAATATGGGATTAATTGGTGACATTAAACAAGAACTACGTAAAGTTAATGCTCTTAAAATAAACTACACCACTAAAAAGGGTAGTGTTGTTGGAAGATAAATTTTACACTCTTAATTTTATAGTAAAAGGCGTTTTGATATACTCAAAACGCCTTTTACTTTTTTATAAGAATATCAATTGGTAACTTACCATAATATATGTTTTACGCAATGAGAAGAATTAAATTAACAATGCTATTGCTGTTATGTGGTAATACTTGGTTGTGTTTTTCACAAAACGAAGAAGGGGTTACTTTAGAGGTTGATAATAACTATAAGGAAGATCAATTTTATTTTGGTGTTACTTATAACTTACTTGGTTTAAGACCAGAAGATGTAAAGCAAAGTGGGTTTTCTACCGGGTTTCATTTAGGTTTTATAAAAGATATGCCAATAAATGCTGCAAGAAATAAAGCTATTGGTTTGGGCATAGGTCTATCGGCTAACTCCTATAACCAAAATTTACTCATTCAAAAAGATGATGCCGGTTTCGTAAGCTATAGCGTAATTGACGATTCTGATACATTTACAAGAAACAGATTTTCTACTAATTTAATAGAAGTACCATTAGAGTTTAGATGGCGAACATCTACTGCTACTAATTATGAGTTTTGGCGCATTTACGCTGGCTTTAAGTTTAGTTACATGCTATCACATGCTGCAAAGTACGATGGTGATTTAGGAAGCTTTAAATACAACGATATTGCGGATTTTAATAAGCTAGAGTACGGTCTAACATTGAGTGCTGGTTACAATACTTGGAATTTACATTTATACTATGCTTTAAGTCCTGTTTTTTCTAATAATGCTAAGCTTGATGGTGTTAGCATGGATATACACGCCATTAAAGTGGGCTTAATGTTTTATATTTTATAGATAATAGATATAGGTGTATTTCTTTGAAGTTGCAGTTCTTATGCAAAACCTGTATTTCATTTACATCCAAAAATTAATTAGGAGTAATTGGGGTATTAAGCCAACAAAAAAGCCAAATATCAATTCCTTCGAGGTATGCGCATTAAGGTGTAGTCGAGATGTAGCCACCGCGCCCATAGCCACGGCAACAAAAGCAAGCGTACCAGTGATATTTATTCCGAATTGGACACCTAACGCTATAAAGAACATAAATAAGCCCGAAATACCAATCATGTGTATACTTGCTTTAAATTTAAATATAGCGAGCGTTAAACAGGCCATATTTGAAATTAAAATACCAACGAAGAAATAGTATAATTCTAGAGATTGTGTTGCTGTTATTACGCGCTTAATAACCAAAATTGTGATAAAACAATTTAGAGCTAATGGATATACACGTTCACGCGTAGTTTTTAAATGAATAGTTTGTGCCTTACCCAATGTTCTAAGTAAAAAAAACATTAAAATAGGTAATATAATGGTTAGTATTAATAGTGAAATTAACTTGGCATGCAGAACCTGTTCGGCTATAAAACTTGGCGAGATATAATAATAGAATGCCACACCAATAATGGGCATGAGTAGTGGATGAAAAACATATGAAATACTCCTAAGTAGTTTATCCATTATATTTTTTTACGTAATCGCGCTACAGGAATGTCCAGTTGTTCTCTATATTTAGCAACAGTTCTTCGGGCAATTGGGTACCCTTTTTCTTTTAATATTGAAGCTAAAGTTTCATCTGTTAAAGGTTTTTTCTTATTCTCTTCTTCAATTACCGTTTCTAAAATTTTCTTTATTTCTCTAGTTGAAACATCTTCTCCTTGATCGTTCTTCATAGATTCGGAAAAGAATTCTTTGATGAGCTTTGTGCCATACGGCGTATCAACGTATTTGCTGTTTGCAACCCGAGAGACCGTAGAAACATCCATAGAAATTTCGTCGGCAATATCTTTTAAAATCATGGGTTTTAAATTACGTTCATCACCAGTTAAAAAGTACTCGCTTTGGTAATGCATAATAGAACTCATAGTTACAAATAAGGTCTGTTGTCGCTGTTTTATAGCTTCAATAAACCATTTAGCAGCATCTAATTTCTGTTTAATAAAAACAACAGCATCTTTTTGAGATTTTGATTTGTCTTTAGATTCTTTATACCCTTTGAGCATATTGTTGTATTCCCGAGAAACATGAAGTTCTGGAGCATTACGTCCGTTTAGGGTTAGCTCCAATTCACCATCAACAATTTTAATGGCAAAATCTGGAACAACGTGTTCAACAATACGATTGTTTCCGGCGTATGAACCGCCAGGTTTCGGGTTTAAATGTTCAATTTCTTTAATGGCATCTTTTAATTGCTCTTCGGTAATATTGAACTTCTGAAGTAATTTTTTATAATGCTTTTTAGTAAATTGATCGAAAGCAGAGTCTATAATATTTATAGCTAATTCTGTATCGGCTGTTTTATCTTTTCGGTGTAATTGAATGCTTAAACATTCTTGAAGGTTTCTAGCACCAACGCCCGCTGGGTCTAATTGGTGTACAATTTTTAAAACCTTTTGAATGTTTTCTTCTTCAGTATATACATTTTGGGTGAAAGCTAAATCGTCCATGATATCGCTTAATTCACGACGTATATAGCCGCTTTCATCTACACTACCTACTAGAAACTCTGCAATATCACGCTCTTCTTCAGATAATCTATAAGTGTTTAATTGATTAACTAAATGCTGTGTAAATGAAGTTCCGGCTGCATAAGGCATCGTTTTTTCTTCATCATCGGCACTGTAATTATTGGCTTGAGTGCGGTAATCAGGAATTTCGTCGTCACTTAAGTATTCATCAACATTAATGTCTTCAGCGTTTATAGAATCATTATCGTTAATATCGTCAGAGTTATCTAAGTCAGAATCGTAATCACTATCATTTTCTTCTTTTCCGCCTTCTAGTGCTGGGTTTTCTTCTAATTCTTGTTTTAAACGTTGTTCAAAAGCTTGTGTAGGCAGTTGTATCAGTTTCATTAACTGAATTTGCTGCGGCGACAGTTTTTGCGAGAGTTTAAATTGTAAATATTGCTTAAGCATGATTTTTATTAAGATTGAATGGGCAACTAAATATAATGATAAGTAATAAACAAATCAAAGTTTAGATTAGTTAGTCCTAATCAAAGATAAATAAAAGCATGAATAATCGCCAAGTATAAGCAGAATTATCAAGTTAAATTTTACTAAAACTCTGCGTTTTGAGGCGTTCTAGGGAAAGGAATAACATCTCTAATATTACCCATACCGGTTGCAAACATCACTAAACGCTCAAAACCTAAACCAAAACCGGAGTGTACAGCTGTTCCGTATTTACGTAAATCTAAATACCACCAAAGATCTTCTTCTGGGATATCTATGGCTGCCATTCTTTGTTTTAAAATGTCTAAACGCTCTTCGCGCTGCGCACCTCCCACAATTTCGCCAATACCAGGAAAAAGAATGTCCATAGCACGTACAGTTTTACCATCGTCATTTAAACGCATATAAAATGCCTTAATATCTGCTGGGTAATCGAACAAAATAACAGGGCATTTAAAGTGTTTTTCAACTAAAAAACGTTCATGCTCACTTTGTAAATCCATTCCCCATTCTTCAACTAAATATTTGAATTTCTTCTTCTTATTAGGTTTAGAATTTCTCAAAATATCGATAGCTTCGGTATAGCTTACACGCTTGAAGTTATTTTCTGTGACAAAATTTAATTTTTCAATTAAGCTCATATCACTGCGTTCAGCCTGTGGTTTAGTTTTTTCTTCGTCCAATAGACGTTTTTCTAAAAACTCTAAATCTTCACGGTTATGCTCTAAAACATGGGTTATTACCGATTTCATAAAATCTTCAGCAAGGTCCATATTTCCGGCTAAATCCATAAAAGCTACTTCAGGTTCTATCATCCAGAATTCAGCTAAATGTCTCGATGTGTTAGAGTTTTCAGCTCTAAAAGTTGGTCCAAAAGTATATACTTTACCTAACGACATGGCGTAGGTTTCAGCCTCTAATTGTCCAGAAACGGTTAAATTGGTTTCCTTTCCGAAGAAATCTTTAGTATAATCTACTTTTCCTTCTTCAGTTAAAGGTAAATTCTTATTGTCTAAACTAGATACTTTAAACATTTCACCAGCACCTTCTGCATCACTTCCTGTAATAATAGGCGCATGCATGTAGTAAAATCCGTTCTCGTTGAAATACTTATGTATGGCGAAAGATAATGCTGAGCGTAAACGCATAACCGCACTGAATGTATTTGTTCTTGTACGTAAATGAGCATTTTCTCTTAAAAACTCGAATGAGTGTTTTTTAGGTTGAATTGGGTACGTTTCCGGATCGGAATCTCCTAAAACCTCTAAATGTTTTACTTGAATTTCAACACTTTGGCCTTTACCTTGGCTTTCTACTAGTTCTCCTTTTATGTGTATAGCAGCACCTGTAGTTACACGTTTTAAAAGGGCTTCATCAAAGTTTTCAAAATCTACAACACACTGAATATTATTTATTGTGGAACCATCATTTAAGGCAATAAAGCGATTTGCTCTAAAGGTTCTAACCCAGCCTTTTATTTCCACTTCAAGTAAAGCCGTGTTTTGCGATAATAATTCTGAAACTGTAGGTGATTGCATAGAAACTAGTTTTGAACTGTAAATATAATGGTTTCAGTACTTAAAATTCAAATAATAAATTCTAAAAATTATGAAAATTTTGATTTAATTGGTAAAAGTTGTTTTAAAGTGTAATTAAAACGCTTGTTTTTCATCGGTGTTTTCGTCCTCTTCAGGGATAATGTTTATCGATGGTTCACGTAATACTTGTTTGTTAGCAATACTGCGCTCTAAAGAAAGTAATAAGGACGGTAACAATAGTAGGTTTGAAAGCATAGCAAATAAGAGCGTGGCAGAAACCAAAGCACCGAGCGCTACGGTACCACCAAAACTTGAAATTGTAAATACTGAAAACCCAAAAAAGAGCACAATAGACGTGTAAAACATACTAACTCCAGTTTCGCGTAAAGCGCCATAAACCGAAGTTTTAATTTTCCAGTTATTGGCTTGTAATTCTTGACGGTATTTTGCTAAGAAGTGAATAGTATCGTCTACAGAGATACCAAAGGCAATACTAAATACTAATATGGTCGATGGTTTTATTGGTACACCTAAATAGCCCATTAAACCTGCTGTTATCAATAAAGGTAGTAGGTTTGGTATCAAGGAAATAATTATCATTTTTCCCGAACGGAACATATATGCCATAAATAAGGCAATAAGAAAAATAGCTAAGGATAACGAAATGGCTAAGTTTTTAACCAAATATTTTGTTCCTTTTTGAAAAACCAAAGCTTTCCCCGTCATGGTGACATTATAGCGATCTTTATCAAAAACTTTATCTATTTTATCTTGAAGATTTTCCTGAATACGCTCCATTCTATCCGTGCCCACATCTTTAATAAAGGTCGTGATTCTGGCATATTGGCCTGTACTGTCTACAAAGTTGTTTAATAAGTTTGTGCTGGAGGTTGAGTTTTTAGCGTAACTTAAAATAAAACTATTTTCTTGTGAAGTTGGTAATTGGTAAAACTTCGTGTTTCCATTATAGTAAGCTTGTTTAGAGTATTTAACTAAACCAACAACCGATATTGGTTTTGATAGTTCTGGAGTTTCTATAATAAGTTCCTCCAGCTCGTTCATGCGTTTTAGAGTAGATAGTTTCATTACGCCTTTTTTACGTTTTGTATCTATCATTATTTCTAATGGCATAATACCATTGAACTCACTTTCAAAAAAACGGATATCGTTAACAAATTCCGATTCTTGAGGCATATCTTCAATTAAACTACCCGAAATCTTTATTTGGTAAATACCTATAATACTTAGAGCAAGAAGTATAATTGACGTAATATAAATTGCAATACGCTTGTTTCTAACCATGCGTTCCATCCAATTTACAAAGCCACCGATCCATTTTTTATTTAAGTGTTCTAAATGGCGGTCTTTTGGGTAAGGTAAAAAAGAATATATTATTGGAATAATAAGAATGCACAATATAAAAATAGACAAAATACTAAGTGAAGCGACTAACCCAAACTCTTTAAGGAGCTTGCTTTCGGTGAGAATAAATGTAGCAAAACCACAAGCGGTAGTTACGTTTGTCATTAAAGTTGCATTACCAATTTTGGTAATTACACGTTGTAAAGATTTGGCTTTGTTACCATGTAGTTTTACCTCGTGCTGATATTTATTAATAAGGAAAATACAATTTGGTATCCCAATAACAATAATTAATGGTGGAATTAAAGCCGTTAAAACAGTGATTTCATAATTTAGTAATCCAATAATTCCTAAGGTCCACATGACACCAATACACACTACAATAAGTGAAATAAATGTTGCGCGGAATGATCTAAAAAAGAAAAAGAATATTATTGAGGTAACCAATAGGGCAGCACCGATAAATAGGCCAATTTCATCAACAATATTAGTTGAGTTTAGAGTTCTAATATATGGCATTCCAGAAATACGTACATCTAAATCGTATTCGGCTTCGAACGCTTCAACTCTAGGAATTAAAACATCCATTACAAAATCTTTTCGAGCAGAAGTATTTACAATAGCCTTATTCATGTAAATAGCCGACCGAATGGTTTTTGTATCTTTATTGAAGAGGAAATTATCGTAAAATGGATATTTTTTGAAAAGGTCGTTCTCCAATACCTCAATTTGAGCCATTGTAGTGATAGAATCTTTAATAAAAGGTTCTAAAGCAAACCTTTCATTTTCGGTATCTTTTACAAGCTTTTGGAGCTCTTTTATAGAAATTACAGATTCTACAGCTTCTGATGAGTTTTTAAAACTTTCCGTTAGGTTGTTCCAAGCGTTTAGCTTTTCAACAGTAAAAAGTGTAGAATCTTTTACACCAAGCACAATTAAATTACCTTCCTCTCCAAAAACCTTTAGAAAATCGTTGTAAATAATATTAATTTCGTGATCGTCAGGGAGTAAATTGGCTTCGGTATAGGTAAACCGCATTTTATCCCATTGCTGGCTAAAGAAAATTGTTGTAGCTAGAATCGCTACAAGTATAATAATTTTATTGCGTAAAATAACTCTAGCAATAACGTCCCAAAAGTCCTTTGTAAAAAGTTTAAGCATGCTCTATTTAAAAGATGCGCAAAGGTAGAAAAAAGGAGCAGATTACCTCACAAAGAGACGTTAAATGTAAACTTAAAAGCTACATTGTCACCAATTTCCGGCAAGTGATAGGCGCCATAGCGATAGGTAAAGCTTAAACCAAAACCAAACAGTAATTTATTAAGTTCGAAACCCGATTCTGTATATCCTTTTTCTAGAGAGCCAAATGTTACGTTTTCGTGGCGTTCTGGGTTATTCATATCACCAATAGCATACCTTGTTATTAAAACCATTTGAGGTTTGTAACGCTCAGAAATATTAAAAGGGGCTAAGTAGTGTTTAAGTTGAAATGTAGCAAATTTGTCGGAAAAGAATTCGTTGAAAAACATAGTTTCAAAGCTGTTTAAACCAGCAACCGAAAAACGTTGTAGAATAGTTTCTTTATTAATATTGTTGGGGTAGGCGTGGTATAAATGTGTTAATGGCGTGTCACCGCTAGAAATACCTGAAACTAGTGTAAGTCTGGAATGTGCAGCATTAGGATCTCCAATTTGGTAAATACCTCTAAAATCTAATTTCGAAAAGTTGAAATCACTTTTTAATACGTTTTTAAAACTTTTGGTGTATTGCAGTGTGAATTTAGGATAGCCATCTTTTGTTTGTGTTATGCCATCTTTTGTAGATTCAAATTTACTAAAGGGACTCCATTGTAAAGCTGTTTTTGCAGAACTAATGTTGAAGTTGTTGTAAATGTTTCCGTCAAGATTAAAACCGTAGGTATAAGTTGGATCGATTTTACTAATTGAAAATTCAGTTTCGCTTATAATTTTAGGCGTAAATTCATGTTCTAGCGATATAACTTTGGTTATGTGCTTATGAAATAGGTCTATATTAAGTAAACGTGGTTCGAAAAATTGAAAAAAACGATTATCGGTTAAAAATTTTGTACTTCCCGTTTCTTGTAAATCATCGGTATAGGATAAGTTAATCCAGGTATTAGTAGCTTCTGCTAACCGAAATCCGCCACCTAAACTATATTTAAATCTACGGTCTTTAAAACCGTAAACTAAATAGGTGTTTACTCTATATTTTTCGGAAAATGCTTTATTAGTTTCTGCTCCTAAACCAGTTCTTAAACCTTCGTATTGGTTGTATTTTACTAAATACCTTAAATCGAAATTAAAATATTTTAAAGGAAAAAAGCCGTTGCCTAGCTGTTTAAAAAAAGCTTTCTTTTTAATAGAATCTTGTGCTGGTTCTGTTGTACCTTCATTTTCTATTTGCGCATTTAAAGCGACTGAGAATAAAATAAACAAAAACAGAATACAATGTTTCATCTAATAAGCAAGGAGTAAAGTGATAAAAAAAGCGACAAATTTGCCGCTTTATATTTTTTAAACTGAAATAAAACTAGAGTTAAACAGTCATGATTTCCTTTTCTTTTGCTTCGAAAAGTTCGTCCACTTTTTTAACGTGCTTATCCGTTATTTGTTGTACATCTATTTCAGCATTCTTTTTTAAATCTTCCGATACATCGTCATTTTTCTTAATGTCGTTGTTGGCATCTTTACGAGCTGTACGGATACTTACTTTGGCGTCTTCGGCTTCAGCTTTTGCTTGTTTAGCTAAATCTCTACGACGTTCTTCTGTTAAAGGTGGTACATTTATAATAATAACGTCTCCATTATTCATTGGGTTAAAACCTAGATTTGCATAAGCAATACCGCGCTCAATTTCTTGTAGCATGTTTTTTTCCCATGGTTGTACCGTTATTGTTCTACCATCTGGTGTATTTATATTGGCTACTTGGCCAATTGGCGTTTGAGATCCGTAATAGTTTACCATAACGCTCCCAAGCATAGCAGGGCTAGCTTTACCTGCTCTAATGTTTACAAATTGCTTTTCAAGATGCTTAAGGGCATTATCCATAGCTTCTTGTGTACTGTCTAATATAAATTGAATGTCTTCCATTTTTTTTAACTTTAATATGGTTTAGCTGTATCCAAAAATTGCGCCAAGTTTTAAAGGTTTACTTCTGTACCTATTTTTTCGCCAGAAACCACTTTAAGTAAATTACCAGGTTTATTCATGTCGAAAACAATAATTGGTAATTTATTTTCCTGACTTAAAGTAAATGCTGTTGTATCCATTACTTTTAAACCTTTTCGTAATACATCATCAAAAGAAATATTATCGAATTTTACTGCTTTAGAATCTTTTTCTGGGTCTACATTGTAAATACCATCTACACGTGTGCCTTTTAAAATAACGTCTGCTTCTATTTCAATAGCTCTTAAAACGGCTGCAGAATCTGTTGTAAAATACGGATTTCCTGTTCCCCCTCCAAAAATAACTACACGTCCTTTTTCTAGGTGGCGCATAGCTTTTCGTCTAATAAAAGGCTCGGCTACTTCGTTTATTTTAATGGCAGTTTGTAGCCTTGTTGGTATATCGGCATCTTCCAAAGCACCTTGTAATGCTAAACCGTTAATAACTGTAGCAAGCATACCCATGTAATCACCTTGAACGCGATCCATACCTTTGCTAGCTCCAGCAACACCTCTAAAAATGTTTCCGCCACCAATAACTATGGCAACTTGTACACCTTGGTCTGTAATGGTTTTAATGTCTTGTGCGTATTCGGCTAAACGTTCTGGGTCTATACCGTATTGACGTTCACCCATTAAGGCCTCGCCTGAAAGTTTTAAAAGTATTCTTTTATATTTCATTTTATGAATTATGAGATGTTCGCTTAAGCGGAAACAAAAGTTTAGCAAAGCTACATAAAATTTTTATTTTTTTGAATTTATATGAAATTAGAATTTTGCATAAAAAAACCACTACATCTAAAAAAAGAGTAGTGGTTTTTAATATGTTTTATTTCCGTGTAAACGAAAATTAGAATAATTAATTATCCAACAGATACACGTTTGAAATCTGTAATTTCAACTTCGCCGTAAGATGCAACGTATTTTGCTACGTTAGATTTTTCGTCTTTAATGAAATTTTGATCTAATAAACATTTTTCTTGGTCTAATGTTGTGTTATCAGAAATGAAACGCTCCATTTTTCCAGGTAAAATTCTATCCCAAATTTGTTCTGGTTTTCCTTCAGCCTTTAATTCCGCTTTAGCAGCTTCTTCAGCTTGAGCTATAACTTCAGGAGTTAATTGAGACATAGAAATGTATTGAGGTACGTTTTTTTGTGTTTTACCTAAACGACCTAACTCAATATTATCTTTTTCAATAACAGCAATTCTAGCTTCAGTTTCCGATGCAACAAAAGCAGGATCAAAATCTTTGTAAGATAATGTAGTTGCTCCCATTGATGCTACTTGCATAGCTACATCTTTAACTAAAGTATCAGCGTTATCAACTTTTGCAGATAAACCAACTAAAGCAGCAATTTTGTTGATGTGAACATAAGTTCCAACAAATGGTGCTTGTAATTTTTCAAAACTAGTAATGTCTAGTTTTTCACCAATTACACCTGTTTGCTCAATTAATTTTTCAGCAACAGTCATGCCTTCAAAATCAGCAGCTAAAAATGCTTCTTTAGAATCTACTGTTAAAGCAATATCACCTAATTGGCTAGCTAGAGCTAAAAAGTTTTCGTTTTTACCAACAAAATCAGTTTCACAACCTAAAACAATAGCAACACCTTCTGTTTGGTCTGCATTAATTTTAGAAACAGCAGCACCTTCAGAAGAGTCTCTATCGGCTCTTTTTTCAGCTACTTTTTGTCCTTTTTTACGTAAAACATCGATTGCTTTATCGAAATCGCCTTCCGCTTCAACTAAAGCTTTTTTGCAGTCCATCATTCCTGCGCCAGTAGCTTGTCTTAATTTGTTTACTTCAGCGGCTGTAATTTTTACTGTAGTACTCATAGTTATTAGAATTTAAAAAAGTCGTTCAATATATTTTCAACAAAGAAAAGAACTAAACGACTTATTTGTGTTTTGTTAATGTTATTTTATTCTTCTTCTTCAGCAGATGCTTTAGGTGCTGGTGCAGCTTTTGCTTTAGGAGTTTCCTCTTTTGCAGATGCAGCAGCATCTTTATCAGCTTTACGCTCAGCTAAACCTTCAGATATTGCAGAAGTTACGTGAGATAAAATTTTATCGATCGATTTAGAAGCATCGTCATTTGCAGGGATAACGTAATCCACTTGGCGTGGATCAGAGTTTGTGTCAACCATTGCAAAAATTGGAATGTTTAATTTTTGTGCTTCTTTAATCGCGATGTGCTCACGCTTAATATCTACAACAAATAAAGCTCCAGGTAAACGTGTCATATCAGTTATAGAACCTAAGTTTTTTTCTAACTTCGCTCTTAAACGATCAACTTGTAAACGCTCTTTTTTAGATAACGTTAAAAACGTACCATCTTTCTTCATTCTATCGATAGTAGCCATTTTTTTAACAGCTTTTCTAATAGTAACAAAGTTAGTTAACATTCCACCAGGCCATCTTTCAGTGATGTAAGGCATGTTAATAGATCCCGCTTTTTCAGCAACGATATCTTTAGCTTGTTTTTTTGTTGCAACAAATAAAATTTTACGACCAGAGTTAGCAATTTTTGCTAATGCTTCTCCAGCTTCATCAATTTTAGCTGCTGTTTTGTATAAGTTGATAATATGGATGCCATTACGCTCCATATATACGTAAGGAGCCATGTTTGGATCCCACTTACGTGTAAGGTGTCCGAAATGTACACCTGCTTCAAGTAATTCTTTTACTTCTACTGCCATTTTGTAATAATAGTTTACGTTCTGTTGAATTAGCAATGTTCCATTTAAGCTTTTGGGCTTGTGGCTTCATTTAGATGCTAAACTAAATCCTAACTTATTAATAAGGAAGGACAACAATAACTTGTTTTTTTATTTTGTTTGAAATGATAAAGGCATCTGTAAAACAGATCCTGAACCATGTCCAGGATATTAACGTTTCGAGAATTGAAATTTCTTACGAGCTTTCTTCTGACCGAATTTCTTACGTTCAACCATTCTTGGGTCTCTTGTTAATAAACCTTCTGGCTTTAAGATTAATCTGTTCTCTGCATCTAACTCACACATAGCGCGAGAAATTGCTAAACGAACAGCCTCAGCTTGTCCAGTAATACCACCTCCATATACATTTACTGTAATATCAAAGTTGCTGTCATTGTTAGTCAAAACTAAAGGCTGATTTACCTTGTACTGTAAAGTAGCTGTAGGGAAATAGTTAGTTAAGTCTTTTTTATTAATCGTAATGTTTCCTGTTCCTGTAGAAACATAAGCACGAGCAACAGCCGTCTTTCTACGGCCAATTTTGTGAATTACTTCCATGTTATTTAAATTCTTCTAGATTAATTACAGCTGGTTTTTGAGCTTCATGTTTATGAGCTGTTCCAACAACAACGGTAAGATTACGGAATAACTCAGCACCTAATTTGTTTTTAGGTAGCATTCCTTTAACTGATTTTTCTACTACTCTTGAAGGATCTTTTCCAAACAATTCTGTAGCAGTTAAACTTCTTTGACCTCCTGGATACCCAGTGTGACGAATGTACGACTTGTCGTTCCATTTGTTACCAGATAAACTGATTTTTTCTGCGTTGATAACAATTACGTTATCACCACAATCAACGTGAGGTGTGAAGTTTGGCTTGTGTTTACCTCTTAAAAGTTTTGCAACTTTAGAAGCTAAACGACCAAGTGCTTGTCCTTCAGCATCAACTAAAACCCACTGCTTATCTGCAGTTGCTTTGTTCGCTGAAATCGTTTTGTAGCTTAATGTGTCCACGTTTTTAATTTATTTTTATTAAACATTCCTCTCTTAAAAAGAGTTTGCAAATTTACGATTATATATTTGATTACCAAATAGTGTGCTATATTCTTTTAATAAAATTAAAAGTATTGATATTTAGCTGTTTAAGGCATCTATATAAAGTGTAATAAAAAAAAGCTAGGTAAATTTAATTCACCTAGCTTTTTTATTCAGTAAAGTTTGTAATTTATTTTCCTAGTCCTATAGTAATACCACCAGAATAAAAAGTGCCTTTGCCTATGTTTCTACCACTAACTATGGTTCCAGACGCAAGGCTTACACCAATAGTTTTTGTTATTGGGGCATATAGGTTTAAACCAACTCTAGAAAAATCTACCTTAGTTTCTGGGAAGTTACCTGCAAAGTTAGATGAGTTAATATCTAAATTCCCATTACTTTTTTGAGCATCAAACCAAGCATCTGCGTAAAAAGATTTTCCTGCATACCCTAATTTTATTTGTGTGTTAACACTGTTAGGAACATCAAATTTGGCGCCTGTGCCTAGTCCTAAAGTATTATCAGCTTCACCTCTAATCGAGTACCCAACAAATGCATTACCAAAAAAACCTGAGTTGTTATTGTATTGAAATCCTAATTTAGTGTCGATAGACGATGCACCATTACCTAAAGAAAGAATACCGTTAGGTTCATAATCAAAAGCGTAAGATCCACCAACTGCAATAATACCGGTAGTTGTACCATGTTTATGTTCTGTTACAAAAGGTGCCCACTTAATTAATAAGCTTATGTCCTGAAAATCGGATTGCTCTGTTGATCCGTTTACAGGATCTGCAACACCATCACCTGTGGCCTCAATATAGGGTAAGTTTACGATAGCCGTAATATTATCTGTAATACCATAGTTGGCATATACATTATATATGTTTTGGTCTATTTGGTTGTGAGCTGGCACAGCATCTTGTTCATCTGCGCCTAAATAAAATTTCTCGTAGGTTGCAAACGTGTAAGACAGTGAAATGTTAGCCTCACCTTTTTTGTTGAAAAAACCATCAGGGTTAATTTGAGCTTGAGTGTTTTGTATCGTAATACTAAACAGTGCAATTAGAGTTAAAAATAATTTAGTTTTCATAGCATTATGTTTTTTTTGTTAAGCACTTTAAGACGCTTTTTAGTGTTGTTGATTACAAAATTTATGTTAACAATTATTTTGAAACCATTGCCGTTATTGGGGGTTTGGGATGTAAGTCTATTGTCGTCAGTTAGTTATGCGTTGGTTAATAATTAATAATTTTTTGAATAGTTTATGTTTTCTAATGATTCTCTTTTGTTAGTTTTGCGCTTTCTTATACCTCATAATATGATTTCAGTTGATAATTTAGCCGTAGAATTTAGTGGAACCAAGCTATTTAGTGATGTATCGTTTACTATTAATGAAAACGATAAAATTGCCTTAATGGGAAAAAATGGTGCAGGAAAATCCACAATGATGAAAATTATTGCAGGGGTACAAAATGCAACACGTGGTAACGTGCGTTGTCCAAAAGAAGCTGTAATCGCTTATTTACCTCAGCATTTATTAACTGAAGATGATACTACGGTTTTCGATGAAGCTTCTAAAGCATTTAGCCACGTGTATACCATGCGTGATGAAATGGATGGCTTAAACAAACAATTGGAAACCCGTACGGATTACGAATCGGACGAGTATATGAAAATTATTGAGCGCGTATCCGATTTGGGTGAAAAATATTATGCCTTAGAAGATGTAAATTACGATGCTGAAGTTGAAAAAGCTTTAAATGGTTTAGGTTTTAGACAAGATGATTTTACAAGAAATACCAACGAATTTAGTGGTGGATGGCGTATGCGTATAGAGCTTGCTAAAATTTTACTACAGAAACCAGACCTTATATTGTTAGACGAGCCTACCAACCATATCGATATAGAATCTGTTATTTGGTTAGAAGATTTTTTACTGAACAAAGCTAAAGCCGTAGTCGTAATTTCTCATGATAAAGCGTTTATTGATAATATTACAAACCGTACTATAGAAGTTACTATGGGGCGCATTTACGATTATAAAGCCAATTACACGCATTACTTGCAATTGCGAGAAGATAGGCGTGCGCACCAAATAAAAGCCTACCAAGAGCAGCAGCGTTTTATTGCCGATAATCAGGCGTTTATAGATCGTTTTAAGGGCACGTTTTCTAAAACCAACCAAGTAACGTCCCGCGAGCGTATGCTGGAAAAATTAGAAATTATTGAAGTGGACGATGTTGATACATCGGCTTTAAAGCTACGTTTTCCAAAAACACAGCGTTCTGGTGATTATCCAGTTACTGTTAAAGATGTTTCAAAATCTTATGGAGAGCATGTGGTGTTTAATAATGCTAATATGTCTATTGCCCGTGGCGAAAAAGTTTGTTTTGTAGGTAGAAACGGTGAAGGAAAATCTACCATGATAAAAGCCATTTTAAGCGAAATTGATGTAGAAGGCGAATGTAGTTTAGGCCACAATGTTAAAGTGGGATATTTTGCTCAAAATCAAGCCGCTTTGTTAGACGAAGATTTAACTATTTTTCAAACCGTAGACGAAGTTGCTAAAGGCGATGTACGTACACAAATTAAAAATATTTTAGGTCGTTTTATGTTTAAAGGCGACGATATTGATAAAAAAGTAAGCGTGCTTTCTGGTGGTGAAAAAACCAGGCTTGCTATGGTGAAGCTTTTATTAGAACCCGTAAACCTTCTTATTCTCGATGAACCTACAAATCACTTAGATTTAAAATCGAAAGATGTTTTAAAAGAAGCTTTACAAGATTTTGATGGTACACTAATTTTAGTGTCGCACGATAGAGATTTTCTACAAGGTTTATCAAACAAAGTATTTGAGTTTAAAGAAAAACGTGTTATTGAACATTTTGAAACTATTGACGATTTCTTGGTTAGAAATAGGATAGAAAGCTTAAAAGCTATCGATTTGTAGATCTTTTCGTCTTATTTTCTTGTTATTTCATCTAAAAGTAAAATTCAAAAATTTTGGTTTTTAAGTCGATTAACCTAATTTTTTATTGCTTCATCTAAAAAAAAGGTTTTAGTTTCTAAACTATTTTTTCACACTTTAGATTCAAATTATCTTTGCGGTATAATTATTGTTTTACTGAAATGGCTTTAGGTGTTAATAGATCTAAAATAGGAACATATCAGTTTACAGTAATTAATAATCCTATTGCAATCTACCCCCTCAAGATCTAGGAACCTTATTAAGAATGTTAATGTTATGAAAAAAGTATTCATGTTTATTGTACTCTGTACAATGGGTTTAAATGCGCAAAGCAAATTGCTTCCAAATATACACGCCTCATTAAATTTGGGCACAACTCTAGTTGATAATACATTGGGTTTATCAGACTCTAAATATGTTATAAATAAAGTGTTGTTGTATAACAAAGAGACTACAGAGCAAACGGTATTCGAAAATCAAGCTAAAAATATTGATATCGATTTAGATAGACTTAAAACAGGCGCATATACGGCTATGGTTTATATTAATGGCGATGTTAAAGTATTCAATATCGATATAGTAGGTCTAGGTTTAAATGAAACTTACGATTCAAGTTACGCTGCCGAACGAGCTAAACCGGCTAAAAGAGATTTAAGTATCGCCAAAACTATTGAGGCTGTTGAAGCTCCAGTAGAGGTGGTAGAGAAAAAAATAAAGTTTTACCGTATTGTATCTACCGTGTCTTACACATATAGTTTAAGTCGATTTAATGTGTTTTCAGAAGAACGAAAAGATACTTTAATTAGAAAAAACACACTCGATTTAGCAACATCTACCGGAAAGAAAAACACTTTGGTTGTTTACGCCGTGTATTTAGATAAAAGTGAAGAAGTTATTTATGATACCAAAGCAGTAAAAAAGTTTAACGAAACACTACCTGTTAACGAGCTGTCTGCTTTATAGATTAAATTGATGTATTTTATGCAGGCTAACTTAGGCTTAAGCTATAATCCATGTATAGAACTACAAGTTTAAAATCCGCATTACAAACCTGCGCATAGCATCTAACCCTTGGGTAAAATCAAATTTAGGGTTTTGTACTAGCTGCAGCGTGTGGTTTTGTTTAATAACTTTTAAAATTATAAAAGCTTCATTTTTTAAATAAAATGAAGCTTTTGATTTATTGCTATTGGCATCTGTTGTAAACTCGCGCCGGTATAAGTTTATTGTTTTATAAATTTGGAGGTATTTCCATTATCAAGTTTCAATAAATATATTCCATTTGTTAAATTCTGTATGTCTATTTCTTTATTGGTGTTTCCGCTAAAAATTTTGGTTCCTATAGAATTGTAAACTGTGTAATTCTCGTTTTTGCTTAAACCTTTGAAATAAATAAAATCAGAAGATGGATTAGGGTAAGTGGTTATTTTGTCATTGAATTCTTGTTTAGAAACTTCCAATGTATGTTTTTCTGTAACAATAATACTATCCATGGTCCATCCTCCCGTAATTGGTGATGATGGAGTTAGTACTAATTGGTCTATATCTGTAAATGCCCCTGTTATTGAGGAGGTTAAATCTACATTTATTAATGTATTATGAGGGGCTGATATGGTTTTTGTGCCTATTATAATTCCATCTTTTTTTCCTTCTGCTGTAAAGGTTAGGGTGATGGGGCCTAAATTATTTTCATAGGCAAAATCAAAACTTGTAATACCTATTTCATTTCCTGAATCTGTAGAAAGTGTGCATGAATTGCTTGTGCCATTTGCATCTCCTCCAAAATATAAAGCGGCCTCACTTCCTGAAGCTGTTTGGGTAGTTCCCGATCCGTTTCCTGATAATGCAAATGCTATATATCTTATACCCGACGAAGTCATGGATACATCAAAGCCATTTAAAAGAGTATGGGCGCTTTGATCAACACTCGGATTCGTTGCTGCTGCCAATACTAAAGTAGATGAGCCAAACTCCATGGTTGTTGATACAGGTGTAACCTGAGCTTGTAAGTAATTACTATTTATAAAAAATGTAAAAAGGGATGTGAATAGAAAAGTAATTTTGTGCATAAAGAATCTTTTTAATGGTTAAAATTTTATTTTAAAGGTTACACAAGATTAGTTGTATTTATTTACATAAAAAAGAATTTTATTGAATTTAAGCCGTTTAAATGTTTAAAAACACCGTTAATCGGTTTTTAAAAAAATATGTTAAGGTGTTTAGTTACTGTCGTTAAATTTTCCAAGAGCAGAAACTAACTTAAAGCCATTGCCAGAAATAGCAAACGAGCCCGCGTTAGTGATTGATGCGGCATCCTTTTTAAAACTTAAATTAGATTTAACATTTGGGAATAGGCTAAAGTGGGATGGCGTTGAACCGTTTTTTAGATGAAAACTTAGTGTTTTAAAAAGATATAGCGGAAAGCACGGCCCGAAGGGAACGCCCGAAATACTAGAATTATAATGCCAACGAATCGTTTTTTGACTATTTTTGTAGCGTTATGCAAGAACTACAACTATCAGATTGGTTACCTACCACAAATAAAGAGGTGAAAATACGCGGATGGGAAGCACTAGATGTTATCCTTTTCAGTGGCGACGCTTATGTAGATCACCCAACGTTTGGGCCTGCAGTTATTGGGCGTATGCTAGAGAGTTTTGGCTTGCGTGTTGCGATTGTTCCGCAACCCAATGTTAACGATAACCTTCAGGATTTTGTAAAGCTTGGTGCTCCAAAATTATTTTTTGGTGTTACTGGTGGTTGCATGGACCCGATGATTAGTAATTATAATGCCAATAAAAAGCGCCGTGATAAGGATGCTTATACACCAAATGGTGATATTGGGTTTCGTCCAGATTACGCAACAACGGTTTATTCTAAAATTTTAAAAGAAAAATGGCCAGATACACCTGTTTTAATTGGTGGTATCGAGGCGTCATTACGTCGTGTGACGCATTACGATTATTGGAGCGATAAATTATTGCCTTCTATTTTAGAAACTTCGAAAGCCGATATGTTGGTTTACGGTATGGGCGAACAACCCTTGCGCGAAGTAGTGCGTTTGCTAGAAAGAGGCGTGCCATTTAGTAGTATAAATACGGTATTGCAAACGGCTGTGCTTTTAGATGAAGGTGAAAAAATACCAAAAAATAGTAATTGGGAAGATGTTGAAATAGCTTCGCATGAAGTCTGTTTAAAGGATAAGAAAAAATACGCGTCTAACTTTAAAGTGATAGAGCAGGAGTCTAATAAATTGGCTGCGCGACGTATTTTTCAGAAAATTGGGGATAAAACCTTAATGATAAATCCGCCGTACCCAACGATGACGGAAGCTGAAATTGATGCTTCTTTCGATTACCCATATACACGTTTACCACATCCAAAATATAATAAGCGCGGACCGATACCTGCGTTCGAAATGATTAAGTTTTCCATTAACATCCACCGTGGATGCTTTGGTGGTTGTAGCTTTTGTACTATTTCGGCACACCAAGGCAAATTTATTGCCTCTCGTAGTCAAGAATCTATTTTAAAGGAAGTAGATACGGTTGCTAATATGCCGGATTTTAAAGGCTATTTAAGTGATATTGGTGGGCCTAGTGCCAATATGTATCAAATGAAAGGGAAAGTGCAGTCTATTTGCGATAAATGTGTGGCGCCTTCTTGTATTTCGCCTGTTATTTGTAGCAATTTAGATACCTCTCACAAGCCTTTAACCGAATTGTATCAAGCGGTTGATAGTCATCCAAAAGTAAAAAAATCGTTTATTGGTTCGGGTATTCGCCACGATATGTTGGTGCCGGAATTTAATAAAAATGCCGATCCAAAAGAATTAGATGCTTACACGGAAGAGGTGATGACGAAGCATGTTTCGGGACGACTTAAAGTAGCGCCAGAACATACCAGTGATCCTGTTTTAAAACTAATGCGTAAACCATCGTTTTCGTATTTCCATAAGTTTAAAGAGCGTTTCGATAAAATCAATATCGCTAAAGGCTTAAAACTACAGTTAATTCCTTACTTTATATCCAATCATCCGGCTTGTGAAGTGGAAGATATGGCAAACCTCGCTGCCGAAACTAAAGATATGGGTTTCCAACTCGAGCAAGTACAAGGGTTTACACCAACACCAATGACTGTAGCTACCGTTATTTATTATAGTGGTTACCATCCATACACACTTAAAAAAGTAAACACGCCTATTACTCGAAAGGAAAAAGATGAGCAACATCGTTTTTTCTTTTGGTATAAAGATGAAAATAAAGACTGGATTAAAAAGACTTTAAACAAATTAGGGCGTCAAGATTTACTAAAAGTACTCTTACCCGAAAAAACAGAGAAGTGGCGTAAAAACAAACCAACTGGTGATGCTAAGCACACTTTTGATGATGCTGTACCTTTTAATAAGCGCAAGAACAAAGCAAAATTTAGAAGTAAAAAGAAACGTCGTTAAGTTTTTTCTGTAGATACTTTTAAGTGTAGTTTTACTTTGTTATATTCGATAATATGAAAAAACAGCTACAAATACTTAATGGCGTTGCATTTGTGTGTGTTATAGTCATGAACTATTTATCCAACACGGGTTTATTAAATAATACCACCATTGGGAGGGTTTCTAAAACATACAACACCTTATTTACACCCGCAGGTTATGCCTTTGCCATTTGGGGATTAATCTATTTGCTGTTAGCTGGGTTTATGTTTTACCAAGGCCGTAGTTTATTTGTAAAAGTTAGAGACGATGCCTTTATTCTAACCACAGGTTGGTGGTTTGTAATTTCATGTTTTGCTAATTGCTTATGGATTGTAACCTGGATTTACGGTTATACCTTGCTGTCCTGTTTATTTATATTTCTTATTCTATTCGCGTTGCTACAAATTGTACTTAAAAATAAAATGGAACTGTTCGATGCGCCTTTTTCTGTTATTGTGTTTCTATGGTGGCCATTTGTAATTTATAGCGGTTGGATTACCGTGGCTAGTATTGCCAACGTAGCCGCTGTTTTAGTGAAATACAATTGGGGCGGTTTTGGCTTGTCGCCAACATTTTGGACGCTTTTATTAATAGCCATTGCAACAGCCATAAATCTGCGCGTAACCTGGAAACGAAACATGCGCGAGTTTGCTCTTGTTGGAGCTTGGGCATTAATAGCTATTTATATTGCTAATAGCGATGCTAATACGGTTGTTGCTTATACAGCGCTAATAGCAGCTGCGGTTTTAATAATTAGCAGCTCTACACATGCTTTTATAAACCGAAAAACCAATCCCGCAATTAAGTGGAAGGAGTTTTTTGAGGGCAGATAAAACTAAATTCTAAGGTTCTATTTTTTTTGAAGCTTTCCCTTTTCTTGTTGCTACAGCATGTGCCAAGACAGCGACTTCTATAAGTAGAATGGCAATTTTAGCTTTTTTACTCTTCGTTAATGTACTTGTAAGTCCTAATACTTTTGTAATTATCATAATTTATCGTTTTATGAACAAATTATGGATAAAGTTTATTGATGAGTGACTTGATAAATATTTATTTTGACTGGATTGGGAAGATTTTAGTTGAATTAAGGTGTATTTTAGGAAAAGAAGAAGCTATTGAAATTATGAGTAGGCAAATTTTAGAGAATCAATAAAAATGATACTAATTGTCTGTTGACTATGGTTGGTTTAGACTCTATTTTTTGGTAAAAATATTTATATTATGAAACCAAATAGAAGAGGGCAAATTGTAAAATTTCACACACCGAATTATGATGAAGATCCAAATGATTTGTATTTGGTTCTTGAATTTATAGAAGATAATGATAAATCAAGAGTTAAGATGAGAGCGCTTAATACTCGCTATTCGTTTCCTTGGTTAAGTGCTGTTTATGCAAAGGATTTGGAAGTAGATGTACTTACAACTAAACAATTGGAGCGTTATTTGGAAGTTTTGAAAATTAAGAAAAAAATTGATGAACGAGACTTAAAGTTACTCGGAGTAGAATGTTTAGAGAGTTTGAAAATTTTATCTTAATAAAGAAAGATGAAATAACTTTAAAATTAATCTAAGTTTTTTTATAAATTTGTAACCATTGTATAATGTTGGATAAGATGGTTATGAAAGATTGTTATTCGCTTTCCGAAGCTGCCGAATTACTGGGCAAAAGTAAAGAAACTTTAAGAAGATGGGATAAAGAAGGGAAGCTTTCTGCGTTAAGAGAGCCTATTAGTGAATATCGCATATATAAAAAGGAAGATATTAATAATCTAATCAAACCCTTGTTTGATAATTTTGACGAAGATGTAGATAATTCTGAAACACCAATTAAAGAATTTAAAGTTTTAGAACTCTTTGCTGGAGCTGGAGGCTTAGCAATTGGGCTTGAAAAGGCAGGGATAAAATGTGTTGCATTAAACGAAATTGATAAATGGGCGTGTCAAACATTACGAGAAAACAGACCAAATTGGAATGTTTTAGAAGGAGATATCAAATCTTTTAATTTTGAAGAATTTAATGGAGAAGTTGATATTGTTACTGGTGGTTTTCCTTGTCAGGCTTTTAGTTATGCTGGAAAAAAACTAGGTTTAGAGGATGCTAGAGGGACTTTGTTTTACGAATTTGCACGTGCAGTTAAAGAAGTCAATCCTCCAATTTGTATTGGTGAAAATGTAAAAGGATTGCGTTCTCACGAAAAAGGAGAAACGCTTAAAGGAATGTTATCAATTCTTGATGAGATTGGTTATAATGTTGTTCCTGTTGAGGTTTTAAAAGCAATTAATTATAAAGTGCCTCAAAAAAGAGAACGTATAATTTTAGTGGGTATCAGAAAAGATATTGATATTAAATATGAATATCCAAAACCGTATCAAACCATTTATAATTTATCAGATGCTTTAAAAAAAGGAAAATTGTACGACTCTGATGTCCCAAAATCTGAAGGTTCAAAATATCCTGAACATAAAAAAGTAGTTTTGGATTTAGTGCCACCAAAAGGCTATTGGAGAGATTTACCTTTAGAATTACAAAAAGAATATATGGGTAAAAGTTTTTATTTAGGTGGTGGAAAAACGGGAATGGCTCGACGTATAGGTTGGGATGAACCTAGTTTAACTTTAACTTGTAGTCCTGCACAAAAGCAAACTGAAAGGTGTCATCCAGATGAAACACGACCTTTTACTGTTCGTGAGTATGCTAGAATTCAAACCTTTCCGGACGACTGGAGGTTCATGGGGTCTATCTCTCAACAATACAAGCAAATAGGAAATGCTGTTCCTTGTAATTTAGGCCAAGAAATTGGATATTCTATTGTAAAGTTTTTGAATGATTATTATTCTTAGCTAGAAAATTAAGTTATTTAATTTTTAATTTGATTTCTTTGGCTAATTTAGCTATTGTTTCAGATACAACTTTTGTTGCATCAACTTCTAAAGCTACTTCTCCTACTGCATCAATTAGCTCAAAATAAAAGTTTTCTTGACCAGTAAGTCTATGCCAAAAATCTTGACCAATAATTACTGGATATTTAATGTTAATGTTTTTATAATGTGAACTCAGTTCTTTGTGTTCACCGTATACCACACCTACAATCATATCGTTTATTCCTACATTCAAATTGTTCGTTCTAGCAAGATTCCTAACTCCATTAAAATGATTTACAACTGTTGTAACATCATCACGATTTATTGTATTTGGCCCAGCTTTTAGTTGACAGTATTTTTTCCTGTTATCAATTGCATCAATAAATTCAATATCTATTCCTTGAGTAGTTGAGCCTAATCCTTCAAACAGCGAACTTATTAGATTTTGAATTTTCATACCGAAAGAAGTATTAATTGAAGTTCCTAAAATTCTTGGTAATACTAAAGCTTTTGCTATACTTTCAGGATCATCATTACCTGTTAAAAAATTAGCTAAATATTTATATAAGAAAGGATTGATATTATAGGATGAAAGTTTGCTTGCTCGCTCACATGCTCCATCTATGTGATTTTGAACAATCTCATCACGAAAGAATTTTTTCGCATTTTTAATTATCTTTTTTCTCTGAATATCATTCATAATATCAATTATTTAATTTTTTTAATGCGCCTCCAACCAATTCAGACCCGTATCCAATTCCACATCCAAAGGCACATCCATTTTAAAGGCCTGTTCCATTTCGGTTTTAATTAGAGTTTTCATGTCTTCTAATTCAGGTTTAAAGACATCGAACACCAGTTCATCATGTACTTGCAGAAGCATTTTAGTTTTATAGTTGCCTGTTTCTAGTTTGTTGTAAATATTAATCATGGCAATTTTAATAATATCTGCAGCGCTACCTTGTATAGGTGCATTTACGGCATTACGTTCTGCGGCACCACGTACCACGCCATTTCTAGAATTAATATCTTTTAAATAACGACGACGCCCTAAAACGGTTTGTACATAACCATTATCGCGTGCAAAATCGACTTGCTCGCTCATGTATGCACGTAATTTCGGGTAGGTTTCGTAATAGGTGTCTATAAGTTCTTTGGCTTCACCACGGGATAAATCGGTTTGGTTACTTAACCCAAAGGCAGACACCCCATAAATAATTCCGAAGTTTACGGTTTTAGCGTTGCTACGTTGCTCGCGAGTCACTTCATCTAAAGGCACCTTAAATACTTTCGATGCGGTAGAGGCATGAATATCTTCGCCGTTTTTAAAGGCTTCAATCATGGTTTCCTCTTTACTTAAGGCGGCAATAATACGGAGTTCTATTTGGCTATAATCGGCCGCTAATAAAATGTAGTCTTCATTGCGAGGCACAAAGGCTTTACGCACTTGGCGACCACGTTCTGTACGGATGGGTATATTCTGTAAGTTGGGGTTATTACTGCTTAAACGGCCTGTAGCGGCAACGGTTTGCATGTAATCGGTATGTACGCGGCCTGTTGCGGGCTCTACTTGTGTTGGTAGGGCATCTACATAGGTGCTTTTTAGTTTGGCTAAACCACGATATTCTAAAATGTTCTGGATAATAGCATGATCTTTGGCGAGGTAAGATAAGATATCTTCGCCTGTAGCATACTGTCCTGTTTTGGTTTTTTTAGGTTTATCTACCAGTTTTAGTTTTTCAAAAAGTATAATCCCTAACTGCTTTGGTGAGGCAATATTAAACTCTTCGCCAGCGGCTTCGTAAATGCTTTTTTCTAAAGTTTCAATATCGCTATTTAAAGCTTCAGCTAAAGAATTGAGGAACTCTTCATCTAAATTAATACCTTCTAATTCCATAGCGGCAAGCACACGTAGCAACGGAATTTCAATCTCATCGAATAATTTTTGTGTATTAGCTTCGCCTAACTCATTTGTAAAATGTTGCTTTAGTTGTAGCGTAATATCGGCATCTTCAACAGCGTATTCGGTTTGCTTTTCTAAAGGCACATCGCGCATTGATAATTGGTTTTTTCCTTTTTTACCAATTAATTCGGTGATAGCAATAGGTGTGTAGTTTAAATAGGTTTCTGCCAAGATATCCATATTGTGACGCATATCTGGATTTATAAGATAATGCGCAAGCATGGTATCGAACAATTTACCTTTGACATCGACATTGTATTTTGCAAGAACTTTAATATCGTATTTTAAATTCTGACCTACTTTTTCAATACTTTCACTTTCGAAAAAGGGGCGTAATTGCTCGATAAGGTCTTGGGCTTCGGTTTTATCTTCCGGGAATGGTAGGTAAAAGCCTTTTCCAACTTCCCATGAAAATGAAATACCAACCAATTCTGCGGTTAGCGGGTTTAAGCCTGTGGTTTCGGTATCAAAACACACCGAGGTTTGACTCATTAAATTTTTGAGAAATAATTTGGTGCCCATGCCTGCGGCCACACTTTGATAAAAATGCGAGGTGTTTTCGGCTGTTTTTCGTGTATGTTCGGTAACGACTTCGGTGGTGCTTGATGGATTGCCACCAAAAAGTGAAAACTGCCCTGCGCCAGCCGAGGCTTCTTCTTTTGGAGTCGCTTTGTTTTCTGTGCTTGTTGCGGCAGTTTCTGTTGAGGTTGCTGCTGCTTGAACTGCAAAAGTTTTTGTGAAATTATCTATGAGACGTCTAAACTCTAACTCTTCAAAAATTTCGGTTACTTTTGGGATATCTGGTTGATCTAATTCAAAATCTTTTGCATTAAATTCCACCGGAACATCAAGCATAATAGTTGCTAACTTTTTAGATAGTAAACCGAGTTCTTGGTTGGCTTCTACCTTTTCTTTCATTTTACCTTTAAGCTCGTGTGAGTTTGCAAACAGGTTTTCCATAGAGCCATAAGCGGCAAGGAATTTTTTAGCTGTTTTTTCGCCAACACCTGGTAAACCGGGTATGTTATCACTGGCATCGCCCATCATGCCTAAAAAGTCGATAACTTGTAATGGGTCGGTAACTTCAAACTTTTTCTGAACCTCAGGGATTCCCCAAGTTTCGTAACCGCCACCAAAAACAGGACGATACATAAATATATTTTCGCTTACTAATTGTGCAAAATCTTTATCGGGCGTTACCATAAAGGTTTGGTAACCTTCTTTTTCGGCTTGTTTTGCTAGTGTTCCAATAACATCATCGGCCTCGAAACCTGCTTTCACCATAATTGGGATATGCATGGCCTTTAAAATCTCTTGGATAATAGGCACAGCAATTTTTATGGCTTCTGGCGTTTCATCTCTATTGGCTTTGTAAGCTTCGAACATTTCTACACGGTCTGCACTACCACCTTTATCGAAACAAACGGCTAAATGGTCTGGTCGCTCACGTTTAATAACGTCTAAAAGTGAGTTCATAAATCCTAAAATAGCTGAGGTATCAGTGCCTTTAGAGTTTATTCTTGGGTTTTTTATAAAGGCATAGTAGCCACGGAAAATTAATGCAAAAGCATCAACTAGAAATACGCGTTTGTTATCGGACATGTTGTAATTTTTGATAGAATTCAAAACTACAAAAAGTTATGGTTATAATTTAAAGTTTGAATGCTCTAAAGCTGTTAAAATGTTTTAGTCGAAAATTTACAATTTCATTTTAATAAAAAAGTTAGAAAGTCCTGTTGAATTCTTGGAGGTAAAATAGAGTAGTGTCAATGAAATAGAGGGATTTACTATAAACGGATATTCTTAACAATTCGTTAAATCCATTTGCTAAAGGAAACATTAATCTTTAATACCGTTATCTTTGGATAAAAAAAGAGCAAATGCTACGTTGGATTATATTTTTAGCAGTTTTTTTAGTGGCCGATTACTACGCCTTTCAGGCTTTTAAAACGGTGGTTAAAAACAACTGGATTCATATATTATATTGGGTTGTTACCGCCTTGATTATCGGTAATTTTGTGTTTCAATTTTACGGGTTTAGCCGTCGTAATGGTTTTTCACATGCGCATTCTTATGCCATTGGATTATTTATAGCGCTTTTGGTGCCAAAATTGGTTTTATTATTAGGTGTGTTTTTTGAAGATATTTTTAGAGTGCCACAGGCTATTTATCGTTATTTTACGGTTGGTGAAGCTGCAAAAGGAAACTACTTTGCATCGCGTCGCCAGTTTATAAGTAAAGTGGCTTTAGGTTTGGCTGCCATTCCATTAGCTTCTATAATTTACGGCATTTACAAAGGAAAATACAATTACAAAGTTTTAAAATACACCTTGTATTTTGAAGATTTACCAGCGGCTTTTGATGGGTATAAATTAACGCAAATTAGTGATATCCATTCTGGAAGTTTTGACAATATGGAAAAGGTAAAATATGCCGTTGATTTAATCAATGAACAAGCGAGCGACGTGATACTTTTTACCGGAGATATTGTAAATAATAAGGTAGAAGAATTAGTACCATACAAAAACGTTTTCAATAAACTGAAGGCTAAAGATGGATTGTATTCTGTATTAGGAAATCACGATTATGGGGATTATGTAAATTGGGATTCTGATGAAGCAAAGCATCAAAACTTAGAGGATTTGAAAGCGCTTCAAAAAGAAATCGGGTTTAATTTACTTTTAAATGAAAGCAAATATCTTGAAAAAAATGGGGAGCGTATCGCTTTAGTTGGTGTTGAAAACTGGGGTGCTGGTGGTTTTAAAACGGCAGGCGATTTGCATAAAGCATCTTCTGCTATTGATAAAAACGATTTTAAAATTTTAATGAGCCATGATCCATCACACTGGGAAAAAAAGGTGATTGATGATGATTACCATTACCATTTAACACTAAGTGGACATACACACGGTATGCAGTTTGGTATCGAAATTCCCGGTTGGTTTAAATGGAGCCCAGTAAAATGGCGCTACAAATATTGGGCTGGTATTTATCAAGAAATGGGACAATACATAAATGTAAACCGTGGTTTTGGGTATTTAGCTTTCCCTGGGCGTGTTGGTATTTGGCCAGAAATTACTGTAATCGAACTTAAGAAAGGAACAGAAACAGTATAAACCGGCTTTGGTATTGCTGTTTATCTTAAATTGTTTATATTTATAATAATCAAATAGAATTTATAATAACGATTTTCTATCCGCTTAGAAAACTATTAAATAGACAAAAACTTTATAATATGTCAAAATTTGGGGAACTTATCGATGCTAATATGCCTGTGCTGCTAGATTTTTATGCAGAAGCAAGTGAGCCGTCTAAAGCCATGCACGATGTTTTAAACGACGTAGCTGCGACCTTAGGCGATAAAGCTAAGGTGATAAAAATTGATGTCGAAAAAAACCAAGAATTAACAGAGGCTTTACAAATAAAAGGTCTGCCAACTTTAATGGTTTATAAAGGTGGTGAAATGAAATGGCGCCATACCGGAGCACAAGATTCCAATGCACTTATTAGTGTTATCGAGGAGTATTTGTAGTAAAGTAGTTTTTTTTCTCTACAAATTTTAGCAAGAGGTGTCTGCAACAATTTTCCATTCACCATTAATACGCTTAAAAATAAGCATAAAAATACCGTCTGCATTACCAACTTCCCGTTTTAAGTGAAACTCACCAAGCACATAATAAGCATCTTCGCTTATTTTAGTGATGTCGTTAATTTTAAAACTTAAAGTACCTGTATGGTCTTTTGTTGGGTAGCTTTTTTCATAACGATCAAAAGTATCTTCCCAGCCATAAGTAACACCGTTTTTGCCATAAAATTTTAGTGAATCACTTTTCCAGTAACCTTCCATATAGCCTTCTAAATCGTGTTTAGACCAAGCGATACGCTGTGCTTTTAAAACTTTATTAATGGCTTTTATGTCTTTGTCTTCATTTTGAGAATAGCTAGTTAACGCCGAAATAAGACAGATAAGTAGAACGAGTTTTTTCATGTTGCAATTTATATAAAATATTTTATACCAAATCTATGCCGAAATTATAGTCGGTGTTAAAAACGCAGGTGATAATAACAAAATATAGTTAAAGTGCCAATAAGTAGTTCGAGTTCTTACTGTATTTTACTGTTCTTGTTTTAAAATGATGTTTAAGTAGGTTACTCAACGATTAAATTGACACGTAAATATTTTTCGTCCAAGGATGAATTCTTTTAATCGAAAAAATTCTTGAGGTAACTCTTTAATACTATACTTTTAACTTATAATCAATTGATTATGTTTCCCTCAGATTTATCATTTAACTAAAAAAAAACAACTTATTATGGATTTACGTATTACAAACTGCAACAATTTTTTCAAAATGAAGGGTGAACTAAATAAAAAGAGTTTATCTATTTTTCAAAACGAATTTCAAAATATTTTTAATCGTGTAAGCACACTTACTATTAGCATCGAAGATGTGAAAAGTATGGATCGTTATGGTGTAAAAGCTTTAACAGAATTGCATAACGAAGCCGTTTCCAAAAATAAAAGCATGGCTATTGTTGGTTTTGGAAGCAAAGATCTATACAATCATTTTAAGGCTAATACTGCTGCGTAATTATTAAAATTACAAACAACCTATTATGAGATGTTCTTTTGATGTTTAATAAAAGCATCGGCCTGTAATTGCATAAGTTCTCTCGTTTTTGCGCGTTTATAGGCATAAAGTTCATCTTCGGTTTTTAGGTCGTTATAAACACGGTCGTTAATGGCGTTGTCTGTTTTTAGTAGAGTTTCTCGTTGGTTTTTATTTTGACGTACATGGGTTTTAATAGCCGTTTCTAAATCTTCTAATTTAAAGTCGTAAGAACCTCTTGGAGATAGTAATTTCGCGATTATCGGAGATGTTTCTATAGCTAAAAATAACAGAAAAATAAAAAATGACGGCCACCATGATAATGTGCCTAGCGCATTTACACGAGCCATTAGTCCATCAAAATTATTAATTACAGGTTGTGTTGTATCAACTTGTAATTGATAATTTGATTTTAGAGTGGTGATCTGTTGTTCTAAGTCTGCTATTTTTGTTTTATTTTCTGATTTTAATTCTTGAAGTTCGGTTAGTAGAGCATCGTGTTTATCTCTTTTTTCTTGATATACAGGACCTTTTCCTAGTCGGTTTGTCCCAGCCGTGCCTTCGGCTTCTGCGATATAAGTATTGTAAAGTGTATTAACTTCTGCTTCCTTACTGATAATTGCGTTTTCTAGAGTTGTAATATCTGCTTCAAGAGCTGATATTTTTGGGTTAAATTGTTCTAATATTTGGTTTTGATTGGCTAATGTTAAATCGTTTTTCTGTTCTAATAATACCTGATTAATTTCTTTTTCAAAAATTTTGAGTTCCAAAGGTTTAGAAATCACAATAGCTATTATTACGGCGAGCATAATTCTCGGTGTCGCTTGTAAAAGTTCATCTAAAAAACGACCTGTTTTCTTTATGGTTGACACGATATAGCGGTCTAAATTAAAAATGAGTAAACCCCAAATAAACCCAAACCCAATAGCCGCAAAGTAATTATCGAAAACGGTAAAGAGTGCATAACTGGCTGCTATAAAAGCCATAAGTGCAGTAAAGAAAACGGTTGCGCCAATACCCGCGTATTTGTTTTGTTCACCTTTAGAGCATTGCTCTAAAATATCGGTGTCGGCGCCAGAGCAAATGATGAAGAATTGCTTTAGCATAATATGATTGATTTTTGATTGATTGTCTATTAAACGCTAAAAGCTTGATTTTGTTACAAATTATAATAAAAAAAGCCTCGAATTAACGAGGCTTTGTAATAAAAGAGGGGGATTTACCTATTAACTATTTTACTATTATTTTTCTTGTAATATTATTTAGGTCTGTTGTAATATTTAATAAATACATACCGCTATTTAAATTCAAGTCAATTTTTTCTGAAGAAATCGCACCCTGATATACTTGTTTTCCAGATATATCATGAATGGTATAGTTGTAGTCTACCATGCTTTGAGGTACCATAATATAATTCGAAGTTGGGTTTGGGTAGATATTAATTGTTTCTGTTTTTAAGTTTTCTACAAATAGAGTTGACGGATTGAAACGAAATAATTCATTGCCATTAGTTGTTTCTCCAGAAAATATAAGTTCATTGTCACGAACTAAAATGTCGTCGACATCTATTGGGTCGGCGCTAGAAGTAAAGTATGAGGCTATAGAGTTTGTTCCTGCGTTTGTACCATCGGTTATCCATAGTTTTGTTCCTGTTCCATCATCTGCAGAAAAATAAACAGCTCCATCAAATGCCGTAAAATTGTCCGGATCAGAATCACCTGTGGTATTAATGTCTTTAACCATGGATGATGTTGTTCCGTCATACTTCCAAAGCTCCACGCCATCAGTTCCATTTGTTGCGGAAAAATAAAGCGTAGTACCATCAGAAAATAAATTCGTTATGTCTCCATTTCCTCCAGGGAATATATCCGAAACTAGAACGGTTCCAGTTACTGTTCCGTTAGATTTCCATAGTTGATAACCATCTGCATCTTCGCTAGCAAAAAACATTTCGCCTTGGTGAACTTCCAGATAATCTGGGTCTCCTGAGCCTGACGGATTTGTATTGGCTACTTGAAAAGTTCCGACAGCTGTACCATCTGAAACCCATAATTCATCGTCAGAACCAGAAGAATCTGCTTCAAAAAATAATTTGTCTCCTAATAGTTCCATGTTTTCTAAATCTGAAGATGCTAAAAATCCTGCAGAAGACCCTGGTCTAATATCTAAGATCTCAATAGCGTCACCTGTACCATTGAAAAAGCCTAATTCGTTTCCGTTACCATTGTTTAAGCGCATAAATACACCTGTTGAAGCTACATGTGGATAGGAAGCACTAGAGAAAGAACCACCATTATTGTTTGTTATTTTTACAGGATTACCTTCATTATAGGCCCAAACTTGAGTGCTTCCTCCATCTAAAACCGTAAAGTATAATTCGTTGTTATATACAAAGAAATGATCTGGGTTTCCGTTTCCTGTTCCTGGATTTAAATCTGCAACCAAGTTTGTGTTCGCAGCGGTCCCATCAGTTTCATATAATTCTGCTTTTGTAGCGTCTTCGCTTGCTTTAAAGTACACTTTTCCGTTGAATTCGATAAATCGAGCAGGTGATGAATTGTCACCCGGATCAGCTGTACTTATATCGATAAGCGTTGTAGATGTGCCATTATATACAAAAAGTTCTTTGCCGTCGGTCCCGTTAGTAGCCTGAAAAAATAATGTATGATTTGAGTCTACAAAAAACTCCGATGGAGAAGAGTCTCCTAAAGGGTTAATGTCTTCAATTTGGTTGATTTGACTCATTACCGCGAGAGGGAGTAATGAGGCCATTACGAGTAATTGTTTTTTCATAATTTAAAATTTTGAGTTAATAATAATTTATTGAGGAAGTTTTGGTATTAATGTTCTACCCTTGCTAGAAGAAAGGGTTTCCATAAAAGCGATTAATGCTTCTATTTCATTTTTTTCTAGGCTTAGCTTTTTTAAGATAGGTGAGGTGGTTGGTATTAGAGAGTCACGCCCTTTACCTAAATACTTTTTTTGAATTGGAGATGGATTTCCTAGATTGTAAAACTGTACAACATCTAACAAACTCGGAAAATTACCATGGTGCATCCAAGGACCTGTTCTTGCAACTTCTCTTAATGTAGGTGTTCTTATTTTTCCAATATCATCCATGTTTTTGGTCACGTTGTAGCGGCCAAAATCTTCATCTTTTGTTCCAAACAAGGTTTGCCCGTCATTATGAAATTGATTATCTGAGAAGTAAGGTGTATTATGGCAATTAATACATCTCGCTTTTGTACGGAATATATGCAGTCCTAACACCTCTTGATTGTTAAGTTTTGTAGAGTCACCTTCAACAAACTTATCGAACCTTGTTTTGTAGCTATTTACCGTGCGTTCAAAGGTTGCTATTGCAAATTGAATACGTTCTAATGAAATGGTGTCATTACCAAAGGCAGCTTCAAACAAGGGCTTGTAACCATCTATTTTAGCTATTTTATCAACGGCAATATTGAGTTTTTCGTTCATTTCTAAAGGGTCTCCAATAGGAAACCTAGCTTGATCTTCTAGGGTAGTAGCACGACCATCCCAGAAGAGACTGTGCGCAAAACCAGAGTTTAAAATAGTCATAGAGTTTCGTGCTCCGGTTTGACGATTGTGACCAAAAGAACGTGTGGAATTATCCGTCCATGCTAATTCTGGATTATGGCAAGACGCACATGCTATTTGTCCGCTAACCGATAATCTTGGGTCGAAAAAGAGTGTTTTACCGAGTTTCGATTTCTCTTGACTAAACGGGTTGTATTCTGGATGTTGTAATTTGGGTAAAGCGCCAATATCTTTAAAACTTTCTTTGTTTACTGTACTATCTAAATCTGGTGCAGGCCATTTAGTAATATCACCACTAGAGTAAATGGCTTTTAAGTTTGCAATATTGGTGTATTCGTCTTTATGTTCTGTTTTGCACGAGCATATAAAAACACAAATAAATAAGGATAAAATTAGGTTGTTTCTCATGGTTATTCTAGTATGTATTCTGTAATGCAGTTGTTAGTCGTTAAATCTTCGGGGTCGGTATAACTGCTAGTGTTGTATAAGCGATACTCAGAAGTAATTGTGCCTCCGAAAATGGCTTCGTTAGTTAGGTTTAGTTGAAATTGAAGTTCAAAAATACCTGGGCTTACTTCTTCGTAAGTACCTTCACCTGAAATAGCAAAAGAAAAACTTTCGTCACTTTTGTTAGAAATGGTTAAAAACTGAGGGATTATTAAAATAGAACCAGTCGTTGTGCTTGTACCGTTTTCTGGGAAAAACTCTATAGCAGGTGTGGTATTGAAGCCCGGAGAGTTCGCTCGACTTGTACTCTCGTTACTAAAGTATCTTTTTAAGTTGAATGCATTTGTAGTGGTGGTTGCAATAGGGCTATCGAAACCAATTTGAAAGGCATGATGGTAAATGTCGTCTAGCGGATCGGCAGTACCATTATCGCTATAAAGTACAGCATTAGGGTTTGTAGATTCTACAACAATAGGGTAGGTGAAAGCAAAAGTAGATTGCCAAGCGCATTCGCCATCTTCATTAAAATCGTTCCAATGCTCTACGTAGGTGCGATAAAATGAATTTGATAAATTGTAGAAATTCGCTGCTATATTAACAGTAACATCACGATCAGACTTAATAGGCTTTACAATTTGTAGTGTGCTATTTCCGGTGGTTGTGTAGTTTTCGCTATCAATAAGTGTAATAATGGTTTGGTATAATACATCATCATTTTCAATAGATTCATTTAAAGTAATTCTGTAGTTAATAGTCGAAGTGTTTTCTCCTATATCTAGTGGTTCAATGCTATAATCAAAGCCGTTTAAAAATTTAAAAATATCTAAAGTTTCAATTTCCGAAGGAAGGTATCCGTTAGGGAAATTTACAGTAAAGTCTATTTGTTCACCTGCTGTACCTGTAATTTCAATTCTGTTTTCCAGAAATGTATAGGTAGTTGTAATAGGCTCTAAATTAATAGTGAATTCTGTATTAGTTTCGTTTGAATTTAAGTTGCCTAAATTTATCGAAGGGTCTGATACTGATTCTAGGTTTAAAATGATGCTTTCTTCGCTAGACCATCTTTTATTAAAGTTTATATAAATAGTATCAGTTAATTGATTGTTTAGAAATGAAACTTGATTTATAGGATTTATAGTAAATAAGTCTTCATTAGAGGAAGATACAACGCTGTAATTTACTATTACTTCGTTTTCTAAAGTGTAAGATGTTAAGGTTACAGGTACTTTTAAAGTGTTAACGCTTTTATTTTTATAACTAACACTTGGTATAATAGCACTACTTACTTCTGGGTATTCTAACGGTTCGTTGTTGCTGTTGGCTAGAAAATTAAACCTAACAAAGCTAGGGATATCGTTATTACTGTTATCATCGTTTTTAGAGCATGAAAACATTATAGTAAAAACGGTTGCTACGGTTAATAGGGTCTTAATATGTTTCATTTTGTATCAAATTTTCGTTAAGTTCTAAATTGCTGTCCGGTATTGGAAGTACATATTTTCCTGATGGATAGTTTAAATTACAGGTTTGCGAAACACAGTCGGCACCGCGTACAATATCTTTTTGATATCTAGCTAAATCGAACAGGTACTGCGCTTCAAAGCACATTTCTTTTCTGCGTTCTAGTATAAGTGCATCTTCTAAATTGGTGGTCTCCGTTAGTAGTGTGGCATTTGCTCGGTTTCTTAATATATTGATGTCGTCTTTACAATCTTCTAGGTTTTCAAGTCCTAATGATGCTTCGGCTCTTATTAAATACATTTCACTTAACCTGATGGCTATAAAACCAGGATTGTCTTGAAATTTTTTAGTGAAATAATATGGGCGGTCTTCAAGTTTACTGTTAATTAGAGTTGGTAGATTGGCTTCTAGAAAAAGCTGTCCGCGTAAGTCATTAGGTTCAAAAATGTTTCGTAAATTTTCTGAAGCAACATAATCGGCATAATCGGCAGATGAGGTGTATCCAAAGAAACTGGATAAAGAACCGCCAACGGTGCCACCGGTATCTCTTGGAATTGAAAATTCTAACAGTACTTCAGATATTGGTAGATCTGTTTTTTCCCACTCTGCAATATAATCTTCAGAAGGAGTAAGTGATATTCCTGAATTTAGAATTACTTCATTTGCCAAATCATAGGCGTTTTGCCAGTCGTATTTAGATATATATACTCTGGCAAGTAGCGCTTTAGTACTTACTTTATTAAAGTAAGAGTAAGTTGGTCCCTCTAAAAGTAGAGTGTTCGAATAGTTGCTTATTGCAGCAATTAAATCGTCAATAATTAAAGTATAGGTTTCTGCCAAGGTTTTTCGGGACGGGTAAGTAATGCCGTTGGTTAAGGTTGTTGTATTATAAACAATGCCTAAATGGCTAGCATCGGCAGTGTAACCATAGTTTTGAGCATATACTTGCGATAATAAAAAATGTGAATATGCTCTAAGTGTTAAGGCTTCCGCTTTTATTTGGGCCTTTACATCATTACTAGAGTCTGTTAAGGCATCTGTATATTCTAATATTAGGTTTGCTTGGTTTATAATATCGTAGCTGTCATCATAAAAGCTTTCTAAATTGCTTTCTTCGGCTAGGTCTGTAAAGTTATATACGTTCTCTGTATTTATTGGTGGAGTAATTAGTCCAACGTTATTACCTGTTTCTGTTGGAGTAAAGGTGATATTTCCAGATAACATATCTGCATAGGTTGCATAACGTTCTCCTCTAACATTAGCTTCTAAATTGCCATAAGCACCATTTAGGGCAGTTATTATACCATCTGTAGTTGTAAGTTGCTCGGTGATTGATGTTTGCGAGCCAGGTTCTTGTTCTAAGAAATCACTACAATTATAGCAAGTTACAAGGAGTACTATTAAGGTATATTTCAAAAATTGTTTAAGTTGTTTTGTTTCTATCATTACCTTAAAATTTTGCGTTTAATCCAATTGAAATTGTTCTTGCTTGTGGGTAAGTAAACCTGAATTCACTTATACCGTTTCTGCCATTCAAGCTTTTTTCTTTATACCAATAGAGTACATTAGAAACATCTGTGTAAATAGATAGTGCGTCTAAAAAACCGATACTATTTCTGGGGAAGCTAAAATTTAAATTCACGTTGCTTATTCTTAATGAAGTAGCGTCGTATAGGTATTTATCATAGTTAGAAATAGTTGGATTGTTACTTGTTACAATTGGGTTTAGGGCAACATCTCCTTGGTTTCTCCAATAATCGTAAGCGTTAACTGAAAGGTTTCTATTTGATGTGATATTGTATTTAGCAATAAGTTCGTCTTGGGCTAAAAAGTCACCACCTATTTGAAAACTTCCGCGAATAGATAGGCTTAGGTTACTATTGAAGGTAAAGGTGTTGTTAAAACCACCATAAGCATCGGGTTGGTAATCCCCAATGGGTACCCAATCGACACTGCTAAATAAGCTATTGTAAGTAACGGAATCATAAATTTGACCATCTTTTTTAAGTAAATCTCGTCCGGTAGCTGGGTCTATTCCAGCCCATTTAATACCCCAAATAGTAGATGTGCTATAGCCTACTTTTTGAGCTAATGCAATTTCTGAAAGAGAAAAAGCACTACCTAAGCCTTTCAGTTCAGTAACTTCACTTTTTAAGGTGGAAATGTTAAAAGATGTGTGCCATTTAAAATTTTCTTTTTGAAACCATTTAAAACTTGTTGATAGTTCTAATCCTTTATTGTACATACTTGCAGCATTAATTTGTATAGAGCTATAGCCCGTTTCAGTAGGTATATTTCTGCTAGTAATAAGATCGTTAATATCGTCGTAATAATATTCGAGAGTTAAACTCACAGTATTTAAAAAGTTAAAATTTAAACCTGCATTAAACTTTTTGTTTTTTTCCCAACTAAGTTCGCCATTGGGCGCGGTAGATGGATAGGCAATGTTTAAATTATTATAACCGTTATCGTCAATGGTGTATAAGCCTTTGGAGCGGTAAGAGCCTATTCTGGAATTTCCGGTGCTTCCGTAGCTGAATTTTAGTTTTAATAAATCGATCCAATTATTAGAATCTAAAAAATTCTCATTAGATATAATCCAGCTTACACCTGCGCCGCCGGTATAAGCCACATCGGTGTCGTTTCCAAAAACAGAACTTTGGTCACGTCGAAAATTGCCTAAAATAAAATAGCGTTTTTTGTAGTTGTAATTAAGTTGTGAAAATAAAGATACTCGAGAGTTATTGCTAACATCATAGCTATACGTTTGGTTGTTTTTAGATTCGTCATCGGTTGTTGACGGGTCATCATCTTGTATCGCATCGGTAATACTGTTTACTACATTTGGATTTACAAAGCCACGGCCAGAAGCATAATCAAAGTCAACATCTTCTTTAATAAGTTCTATACCGAAAATACCATCAAAGGAGCTATTTTCTGTTACTTGTTTGTTGTAAAGTGCACGTGTTTGCCAGTTCCATTTATTGGTATGTCTGTTATTTATGATTCGACGTCCGTAATTTGGATACGATATGCCGTCTAAAGTAAAGCTGCCGTTATATTGTCCGCTTTCATTTTCTCCTGATAGATAACGATTTTGTTTTTTATCTCTGTATGATAGGCCAAATAGAGACGATATATTTAAGTCGTTTGTAATATGGTAAGTAGCCTGTAAGCTACCGAGTATACCATAAGTTTTAGCGGTATTTGTGTTTTGGGCTATGGCTGCAAGCGGGTTCCCTAAGCCAGCAACACCGACATCTGCAAAAGACCCATCTTCATTGTAAGGCGATAGTGTTGGTGCAAAAGCATAACTATAGTAAATATTTGGTGCATCTTTCTCAACATAACTTGGTGTTAAGGCTAAGCTTATATCTAGTTTTTTATGATGATAACTAAGGTTAATACTTCCGTTTAATTGTTTGTTGGTATTACCTATTTGTGGTTCGTCTATTTTTTTATAAGTTAAACTCGAGCGATATGAAATTTTATCTGAAGCTCCAGATACACTAAAATTATATTTGTTGTAAATACCTGTACCATTTAGCAAGTTAAACCAATCGGTATTTACACCGTTGTAAGCTGTGGGTGTGAAATCTGCTGTTGTGTTTTTTAGATATTCATTTCGGAGTTCCTGATATTGCGAACCATTTAAATATTCAATTTGGTTAACAGCTGATGAAATTCCTAATTGTGTTGAGAAACCAAATTTTGCTGTACCTTTTTTTCCTTGTTTGGTTGTAATTAAAATAACACCGTTTGCAGCATCAGCACCATAAATACTAACAGCTGCGGCATCTTTTAAAACCGTGAAGCTTTCAATGTTTTCTGGTGAAATTTGTGATAATGGGTTTGATAAATCTTCAGAATAACTGCCACTACCATTAAAAAAGTTATTGTCGATAGCTATTTCTTCTGCCATAATAACCCCGTCGATAATTATTAGTGGTTGTGTAGAAGTTCCAAAAATGGCGCTATTTAACGGTGTTAAACTCCCTTGCCCTCGAATATTTATACTTACTGGGCCACCAATGCCAGATGTGTTTTCTATATATACACCCGCTATTTGCCCATCTACCATTTTATCAATACTTTCCGAGGCTTGATCTACAGCTATATCTTTAGCGTTAAGTGTTTCAATACTGCCAACAATTTCTTCTCTAAGTGTTTTTGTACCGTAGGATGATGTAATAACGACCTGATCTAGCTCATCGGCTGCTTCTTTTAAATAAAAAGTGAATTTGGATTTATCGCCAACCAACTGAGTTAAGGTTTGCATACCTAAATAATGTGCCTCAAGTTCTATATTGTTGAGGTTGTTTCCTTGTAATCGGTAAGTGAATTCGCCATTAAAATTGGTTATCGCGCCTCGTTTTGTTCCTTTTATTAGTACAGTAGCACCAGGTAAAGGAAGGTTGTCGGGGCTAGTAAGAACAACGCCAGATATTAACCTTTGTTCTGTACTTTTAGTTACAGTAGGTATTTGGGTTAATTGTTTTTCAATCAATAATATTTGATTGTTTTTTATAACGTAGGTGAGTTGTGTGTTTTCTAGTAATTTGTTTAGGGCTATTTCTAGACTCACGTTGCTCACATTAAGGCTAATTTTTTTGTTGAGGTCTATTTTATTTGCATTATAAATAGAGCGGTAAGTAGATTGCTGTTCAATTATTTTTAAAACTGATTCAAAAGATTGTCCTGTGACGTTAATTGAAATAGAATCAGATTGTGCGTTAGCACTGTTGAAAAACAAAATAAGTCCGAGAGCGAGAATTACTGTTTTTACATGTTGGTTAAAAAAATACTTCATTTATTAATTGTTGCTAATTATTATTTGGTTGTCTTCGATACTATATTCAAAAAAGGTATCAAACTTTAATAAATCGAGAATATCTTCTAAAGTCGATGTTTTAAAATTGATAGTACCGCTGAATTCTTGAGCTTCTAATAAGGTGTTGTTGTTCGTGATTTTTACATTAAAAGCACGTTCGAGTTTTTTAGAAAATGAGCTAAAATGTGCAGAATCAAGGATGATTTCCCCATGAATCCAGCTGGTGTATATGTGTGTATTTACTTGTGTTTGTTTAAAAGTTTCTGTTGTTGCATTCCATGTTGCTTTATGGTTGGGTGTTAATAGTGATTTGTTATTTGGATTATTTATGTTTGAAAGTTCTACAGATCCTTCAACTAAAACACATGAGGTTTCGGAGTTTTCAGGATAAGCATTTACATTAAATTTTGTACCCAAAACCTTTACGTCTATATCGTTTATATTAACTATAAAGGGATGAGCTTTATCTTTTTCAACCTCAAAAAAGGCTTCTCCATTTAAATACACTAGTCGGTTTCCTGTATTACTAAATTGTTTAGGGTATTTAAACGTAGTTCCGGCATTTAAGTGCACTTTTGTACCATCTGATAATGTAACATTGAATGTTTTTCCTAGCGGAATTTTTAACGTATGGTATTCTAAATTAGTAGCTGTTTTTGCTGCTTTATATATAATTTCATTATTATTTTGTTTTGCTATAACGTGTCCTTCAGCGGTTGTGACATCAGCTTTGTTTTCATTGAGGTTAATAGATGTATTCTCAACTTCTAAAACAATACCATTTGGTTGCTCTTGTTTTTTATTTAATGAAGACCAAGTAAATCTACCAACCGATATTAACAGAACAACAATGGCTGCGTATTTTAACCATGTTTTGTGTTTGAATGTTTGTGTTTTTGCTATTTCTTTTTGAAGAGATTTCCAAGCAATTTTTGTGTCTGTTTTAGTAGATTCTGTAAGGAGCCATGCCTTTTTCAAGGTCATGAATTCCTTTTTGTTTGCATGTGACTTGTTTATCCATTCAAAAATTAATTCGACTTCATTTTCGGAGGCTTCACCGTTTAAGTATTTTATTATTAGACTGGAGATCATACTATTTTGATTTTATTTGGTTGTTTCAGTTGGTAATACTGTAATGAGTACACCCCAATATTTAAAAACCCTAATAAATAAAAATTATTTTTATTTAGACTTGTTAAAAATAATTAACAAAAATATAAGAATAATCGAATTTATCTTATGATAAAAAATAATTTTTTTTTTGAGTTGTCTAGCTGTGATGAAGTTTAGTGCAGAATAATTGTTTGTTCTATTATTTAGAAAGGATGAGAGTAATAAGAACAAGTGGTAAATAATCGGATAGGTTTAATCTTAAAATTTTTAAAGCTTTTGTCATGTGAGCCTCTACAGTTTTCACTGTAATATTAAGTTCGTCGGCAATCTCTTGGTTCTTTTTATTTTCAAAACGTTTCTTTAAGAAAATCACTTTTGTTTTATCTGGTAACTCATCAATAGATTTTGAAATTAAATCTTCAAGTTCTGATAAAGCCAGCGTATCGAAATTCATAGAGTTTAAAATATCGAAATCTAATTCTCGCTCTTTTTTATTTAATGTTTTACTCTTATAACGTTCTTTAACTTCGTTATGTCTAATAACATTTAAGCATTTAGATTTGGCATAGGTGTATAAGAAAGATTCTATGCCACTAACTTTTTCGATTTTATGTTTATTAAGCCATAGATTTAAAAAAGCATCTTGAGTTATACCGGATGCTTGGGGTTTATCGTAAATAAATTGAATACAAAATCCTAAAATATGACTGTGATATTTATTGAAAAAATATTCAAAAGCTTTTTCATTACCTGTTTTTAGGTTTTTGAAATTAAGTAATTCGGTTTTGCTTTGGTTTTGCATTTATTATTAGAGATAGCCGCTTTGTTTTAAAATGGACGAACATCAAAAGTACAATTTTTAAGAAAACAAATTTTATTAGGTTTAAAAGTGTGCTGTTTTTTTAAGATTTAGCCTTTTTAGACCGAACACTTTCTATAACGACTGTTGCTAGAATTAATGCGCCACCAATAAAGGTGTTTACGGTTGGTATTTCGTTTAAAAAGAAAAAAGCGATAATAATACCACAAATAGGTTGTGCGCTTCCGATAATACTTGCTGTACTTACCGAAAAATGTTTCAAACTGCCAATAAAAAGTGAATGACCAATAGCAGTTGTTACTAAGCCTAAAATAATGAGGTATGGAAATTGGGTTTGCATATTACCAAGGTCCATGGTGAACATAACGGGTATGAGTATAATAGCAACTATTATAGCTTGCTGTGTCATGAGGACGGTGCCATTATAATTGTTTACATGGCCTTTTAAAATCAGGTTTCGTAAGGCGTAGCATAAAGCTGAAAATATACCGTAAAGTATACCTTTTAAATGGGTGTTTTCTAGGTTTAAATCTGGTGCTAGTATGTAAACGCCGAGTAAAACAATAAACCCTAATAGTATATGTATGGGGTTTAATTTCGATTTGGTGAAAAAGGGTTCTAGTAATGCGGTTATTACTGGAAAGGTAAACATGGCGAGCATACCTATGGCAACGTTGGATAGTTTTAGGGCCTGAAAATAGGTAATCCAATGTGTTGCTAAAAGTACGGCGCCTAGAATGATAGTTGGAGCATCTTTTTTTGATTTTATTTTAATGCTGAATTTTTTAAATCGACAGTAAGCGAAAAGAAAAATGGATGCTATAGCACTGCGACCCCATATAATTACTGGTGTTGGTAAATCTATAAATTTACCAAGTGTTCCTGATGTGCTTATAAGTAGTGTGGCTAATGCGAGTAGAAATAAGTGATTGTTGTGTTGGTTTTTCATTGTTGTACAAGTAAGCACTTATTTTAAGTTGCTAATTGAAGTTAGCGGATTGGTTGCGTTAGGGATTGAACGGTTTGTTTAAGCTCCCCGACCTTAGGAGGGAGCGCGTAGTGAAAGCCCGACCATAAGCTCGCCATAAAAGCGAGCTTATGGTAACGCCCAAAGAATTTATTTTGAAAACTCCGTGAAATATTTATAAAATAACGGAATGGTTTCGATGCCTTTTAAGTAATTCCAAACTCCAAAATGTTCGTTTGGTGAGTGTATAGCATCGCTGTCTAAACCAAAGCCCATGAGTATGGTTTTGCTTTTTAATTCTTGTTCGAATAATGCAACAATTGGTATGCTACCTCCGCTTCGTTGTGGTATTGGTGCTTTTCCAAAAGTGTCTTGGTAGGCATGACTTGCAGCTTTATAACCTAAACTATCTATTGGTGTTACGTAGCCTTGGCCGCCGTGATGTGGTGTGACTTTTACGGTTACGCCTTGGGGTGCAATACTTTCGAAATGGGTTTTGAAAAGTTGGGTGATATTTTCCCAGTCTTGGTTTGGTACTAAGCGCATAGATATTTTTGCGTATGCTTTGCTGGCTATAACTGTTTTTGCACCTTCGCCAGTGTAACCTCCCCAAATACCGTTAACATCTAGTGTTGGACGAATGGAATTACGCTCGTTTGTGGTGTAGTTTTTTTCTCCATAAACGGCGTTAATATCTAATGCTTTTTTATAATTTTCTAAACTGAAAGGTGCTTTTGCCATTTGTGCGCGCTCCTCGATAGAAAGTTCTTCTACGTTATCGTAGAAGCCAGGAATAGTAATGTGATTGTCTTCATCATGAAGTGAGGCAATCATTTTCGTTAGCACGTTTATTGGGTTAGCTACTGCGCCACCGTAAAGTCCGGAGTGTAAATCACGATCCGGGCCTGTAACTTCAACTTCTAAGTAACTTAAGCCACGTAACCCTGTGGTAATAGAAGGAACATCGTTGGCAATCATTCCGGTATCGGAAATTAAAATAACGTCGTTTTTAAGTTTATCGTGGTTGTTTTTTACAAAGGTTGCTAGGTTAGCGCTACCAACTTCTTCTTCACCTTCTATCATGAATTTTACATTACATGGTAGTTGGTTTGTTGCAGTCATGAATTCCATGGCTTTTACATGCATATACATTTGGCCTTTATCGTCGCAAGCTCCACGGGCAAAAATGGCACCTTCTGGATGTTTTTCGGTTGTTTTAATTACGGGCTCAAATGGTGGCGAGTCCCAAAGGTTAATTGGATCTGGCGGTTGTACATCGTAATGTCCATAAACAAGTACCGTTGGAAGGTTTTTATCTATTATTTTTTGTCCGTAAACAATAGGGTAGCCGTCTGTTTCGCAAATTTCCACAGTATCGCATCCGGCTTGTTCTAGTCGCATTTTTACGGCGTCTGCTGTTTTTAATACATCGGTTTTGTATGCTGAGTCTGCACTAATAGATGGTATTTTAAGGAGCTCGATAAGCTCGTTTAAAAATCTTGTTTTGTGTTCTAATATGTAGTTTTGAATACTATTCATGAAGTTGTTTTTCTTTATTTTATCAAAAGTAAAAAAAAAGAATGTTTTTTTACTGAAAGAAGTTTGCAATTTGAAAATCTTGTTTATATTTGCAGTCCTTAAGCGGGCGTGGTGGAATTGGTAGACACGCTAGACTTAGGATCTAGTGCCTCACGGTGTGGGAGTTCGAGTCTCCCCGCCCGCACAGTAATAAAAAAAGCCGACTATTTTTAGTCGGCTTTTTTGTGTTTACTAGGTTCATGTTTTGGGTTAGAGTGAAAACTTTTTTAGTGTTTTATTAATTTAACTGGTTAAGAATTTTCTTTCAAAAGATGAATAAGCTAAGATGTTATATTAAAATATCATGTTTTTAAAGCGTTTAAAACCGCATTGCGCTAAAGGCGTATTCGTAAGAAATACAATCCGTCTGGTAATTTATCTTTTAATTATTCAATTTTAAAACAATACTATTAACAAAAAGCACGATTTGGTGCATAAAACGTTACATGTTTATTATGTCTATCGTTTAATTAGATGTATTTTTACGGCGCAAAATTTAGTGTTTTAAAAAAATAAGTGTTTTAGTGACACTCATCTATGTTTAATTACTACATTTGCAATATGTTATTTTTCAGTGGTTTTAAATGCGTTATTGCTTTTTTATTGTTGATATAATGACAAATCTATTAAAGTTAGAGTTATTAAAAATTAACCATAAATTTAAAATGAACAAACAAATTGATCAACGAGCAGCAGATAATATTAGAGCATTAGCTGTAGCAATGGTAGAAAAAGCGAAATCAGGTCATCCAGGTGGTCCAATGGGTGGAGGGGATTTTATGCACATCCTGTATTCAGAGTTCTTTAATTATGATCCAACAGATATGGAATGGGCGTTTAGAGATCGTTTTTTCATGGATGCTGGTCACTTATCAACCTTAATGTATGCACAATATTATCTTTTAGGTAACTATGCAAAGGATGATGTTGCCAATTTCAGACAATGGGGTTCTATTACACCAGGTCACCCAGAAGTTGATGTAAAGCGTGGTATTGAAAATACGTCTGGACCATTAGGTCAAGGGCACACTATGGGTGTGGGAGCAGCAATTGCAGCTAAGTTTTTAGGCGCCCGTTTTGGAGATTGGATGAATCATAAAGTATATGGTTTTATTTCTGATGGAGGTATTCAAGAAGAAATTTCTCAAGGTGCTGGGCGTATTGCTGGGCATTTAGGGTTGAGTAACTTCATTATGTTTTTCGATTCTAACGATATTCAATTATCTACACCTACAGATGAGGTAACTACAGAAGATACCGCCATGAAGTATGAAGCTTGGGGTTGGAATGTAGTAACTATCGATGGCCATAACCACGATGAAATAAGAAAAGCATTAACCGATGCTAATAACCAAACTGAAAAACCAACATTAATTATTGGTAAAACAATAATGGGTAAAGGTTGTGTTACTGCAGATGGTAGTATGTTTGAAGGACATTGTGAATTACACGGACAGCCTATTGGAGCTACCGGAGCAGATTACGCAAAAACCTTAGCTAATTTAGGAGCAAATACTGAAAGTCCTTTCGATATTTTCGATGATGTTCAAGAATTTTATAAAAACTTAGTTGCAGAAAAAACTGTAAAAGCTGCTGAAAAGAAAGCAGAAATAGCAACTTGGAGAATAGCAAACGAAGCTTTAGCTACAAAATTAGATTTCTTCCTTTCTGGTGAGTTACCAGAATTAGATTTCGCTTCAGTAGAACATAAAGCAGGTTTAGCAACAAGAGCAGCATCTTCTGGTATTTTAGGTTACTTAGCCGAAAATGTAGAAAACATGATTGTTTCTTCTGCCGATTTATCAAACTCTGATAAAACTGATGGATTCTTAAAGAAAACACACGCTCTTAAAAAAGGTGATTTCACAGGGTCGTTCTTACAAGCAGGTGTTGCTGAATTAACCATGGCTTGTATTGCAAATGGTATAGCGCTTCACGGCGGTATTATTCCGGTTGTTGCAACATTCTTTGTGTTTTCAGATTATATGAAACCAGCTATTCGTTTAAGTGGTATTCAAGAATTAGGTGTAAAATATGTTTGGACTCACGATGCTTTTAGAGTAGGTGAAGATGGACCAACACACCAACCTGTTGAGCAAGAAGCTCAAATTCGTTTATTAGAAAAATTAAAGAACCATAGCGGAAACCCAAGTTTCTTAGCATTACGTCCTGCAGATTCAGCAGAAACTAGCGTAGCTTGGAAAATGGCTTTAGAAAATAAAAACACACCAACAGGTTTAATACTTTCTCGTCAAGGTATTAAAGATATTGAACCTCAAGGGTCTTCAAGATATGAAGAGGCTTTAGCTGCAGAAAAAGGTGGTTATTTAGTAAAAGAAGTTGAAAATCCAGATGTAGTTTTAATTGCAAACGGATCGGAAGTTGCTACATTATTTGCAGCAGCCGAAATTTTAGAATCTAAAAATAACTTAAAAGTGAATATTGCTTCGGTAATTTCAGAAGGTGTTTTCAGATTACAATCTAAAGCATACCAAAACTCTGTAATTCCTGCTAACACACCATTATTTGGTTTAACAGCTGGTTTACCTGTAAACTTAGAAGGATTAGTTGGAGCTAATGGTAAGGTATTTGGTTTAGAGCATTTCGGTTACTCTGCACCGGCATCTGTACTAGATGAGAAATTTGGTTTTACTGGCGAAAAAGTAAGTAACCAAGTATTAGAGTATTTAAAAACAGTTTAAAAAATTAAAATATACTGCACCTAAAGCTATAGTTTATCTGTGTTTTAGGTGTAGCATATTCAATTAATAAAACAATAACAACTAACAATATGAAATTTTTTATTGACACAGCAAATCTAGGTGAAATTGCAGAGGCACAGGCTTTAGGCGTTTTAGATGGTGTAACAACAAACCCGTCATTAATGGCGAAAGAAGGCATCACTGGTTCTGAAAATATTTTAGCACACTACCAAAAAATCTGTGATTTAGTAGATGGTGATGTTTCTGCAGAGGTAATCTCTACCGATTTTGACGGTATGGTAAAAGAAGGTGAAGCTTTAGCGGCTTTACACCCACAAATTGTAGTGAAATTACCTATGATTGCCGATGGTGTAAAAGCGTGTAAGTATTTCTCTGATAAAGGTATTAGAACAAACGTAACTTTAGTGTTTTCTGCTGGGCAAGCCTTATTAGCAGCCAAAGCAGGAGCAACGTACGTATCTCCTTTCTTAGGTCGTTTAGATGATATTTCTACCGATGGTTTAAATCTTATCGATGAAATTAGAATGATTTATGATAACTACGGTTTTCAAACTCAAATTTTAGCAGCTTCTATACGTCACACAATGCACGTAATTAACTGTGCTAAATTAGGTTCGGATGTAATGACAGGACCTTTATCTTCAATTACAGGTTTATTAAAACATCCTTTAACAGATAGTGGTTTAGCTAAGTTTTTAGAAGATTACAATAAAGGAAATCAATAATAACTGTTTATTAATTTGTTGAATTTACTCGTAACTGAATGATTGAATCGAACAGCTCTGATAAAAATATTCAGCAAATTAAAGTAGCAGTAGATTGTATTATTTTCGGATTTAATGATAACAAGCTTGAATTGTTATTAATTAAAAGGAAAGAAAATCCCGAAATGGGAAAATGGTCTCTAATTGGCGGTATCGTTGGCTTCAATGAAGATTTAGACGAAGCCGCCAATCGGATACTATCCGATTTATCTGGTTTGCAAGATATTTATATGGAGCAAATTAAAACCTTCGGAAAAGTAAATCGATGTGCTTTCGATCGAATTATATCGTCAACGTATAGTGCCATGATTTTAAAATCGAGCTATACAGAAGATCAAATAAAAAAGCATAATGCACAGTGGTTTCCAATAACCGAAGTGCCAGAACTTATTTTTGACCATAATGATATGGTTGATATTGCCATTAAAAGAATGCGTCGCAGAGTGCGAAACTTCCCGATAGCATTTAATTTATTACCATCTAAATTTACGCTTCCGCAGTTACAAGCGCTATATGAAGGTATTTTAGATGAAGAGTTAGATAAAAGAAACTTTCGTAGAAAAGTATCACAAATGAACTATTTAGTAAGGTTAGAAGAAAAGGATATGACAGAGTCTCGTAGAGGAGCTTTCTTATATCGCTTTGATGAGGCCTTATTTATAAAAGATCAAAATTTTAATCTATAATTTAATTATTCTATATAATTAAATTATAGATATTTTTTAGTCCAAATTATAAGTGTTATCATTACACTCATGTTTAAGTTGTTTTAACCAAACAATTGGCTTGAAGATGATGTTCTGATAGAAAATGAATTTTTATAGAAGCATTTTATCAATTTATTATTTTACTTTTAAAAAAAATAATGAAGACATTTATTAACAAACACAATATTAACTAAACCAAACTAAATTTATTATGATGGGTATTATCTCTTTTGCCGGGTTTACATTGCTTGTTGCACTTATCGCTTGGTGGTCAACACGTAAAACGGACGAAACATCTTCAGATGGTTACTTTTTAGGAGGAAGAAGCCTTACCGGACCTGTTATTGCAGGTTCATTATTATTAACGAATTTATCTACAGAGCAAATTGTAGGGATGAATGGTGTGTCGTTTAGAGACGGAGCGCCTATTATGGCTTACGAAGTTTTAGCTGCTATTGCTATGGTGTTTACAGCATTTGTATTATTACCTAAATACCTTAAAAGTGGTATTGCAACTATTCCGCAGTTTTTAGAAAATCGTTACGGTAAAACAACAAAAACAATTGTTTCACTTTTATTCCTTTTGGGTTACGCCATTTCAATGCTTCCTACGGTATTATATTCGGGGGCGTTAGCTTTAAACACCATGTTTGATATTCCGGAGATGATAGGTATGGGGCCAGAAGCTACGCTTTGGGTTACTGTAATATCTATTGGTGTTATTGGTAGTATTTATGCTATTTTTGGAGGATTAAAAGCCGTTGCGGTGTCCGATTCTATTAACGCTGTTGGACTTATTGTTGGCGGGTCGTTAATACCAATTTTCGGATTAATGTATATTGGAGATGGAAATGTATTTACAGGTTTAAGCACTTTAACTACAGCATTGCCTGAGAAATTCGATATTATTGGTGGTCCAGAATCTGATGTGCCTTTTATGACACTATTTACAGGAATGATTATTGTTAATTTTTACTACTGGGGAACAAATCAAGCTATTATACAGCGTGCCTTAGGAGCTAAAAACTTAAAAGAAGGTCAAAAAGGACTTTTATTGGCTGCTTTTGTCAAAATATTAGGTCCAATTATTGTGGTTTTACCTGGTATTATTGCTTATTATATTTTTAATGGCGATTTATCAAATGCTGATGAAGCTTATCCAATGCTTGTTAAAAAAGTGTTGCCTGCGGCCTATATTGGTTTCTTTGCAGCCGTGCTTTTTGGGGCTATTTTAAGTTCGTTTAATAGTGCGTTAAACAGTTCTGTTACACTTTTCGGATTAGATTTTTATAAAGAATACATTAATAAAGAAGCAACAGAATTACAAGTTGTAAAAGCAGGTAAAACGTTTGGTATTGTATTGGCTATATTTTCCATTGGAATAGCACCTATGCTATATGGTGTAGAAGGTGGTATTTTTACATATTTACAACAGCTAAACGGAACGCATAGTGTGCCTATTTTAGCTATTGTTGTTATTGGGGTATTTTCTAAACGTGTTTCTGGAAAAGCTGCAAATATTGCTATACTTTTTAGTGTTGTAACTTATTTAATTACATTATATGTTATTAAGCCAGATATTAGTTTTTTACACTTAATGGGAATTTTATTTGTATTAACTATCATCATCATGTACGTGGTAAGTCATTTTTATCCAAGAGAAACAGATTATGTTCAAGAATATACCGAGCAAGTTGATATAGCAAACTGGAAATATTTAAAACCAGTTGGCTTTATTGTTGTTGCAATGGTTGTCGGTTTGTACATCGCGATGTCTTAAAACTTTAGTTTTACATCAATAAATTAAAACGCTTTAGTTTTTTCTGAATTTTCATTTATTTGAATTTTCAAAAAAACTAAAGCGTTTTTGCATGTCACGCCAATTATATGAGCATAGTACAAAGGTTGACTACGTTATGCGATATACCGTTAATTAACGTTAGTAATAGGTTTAATTAACGACCAATTCAATTAATTTGTAACTTTGCATTTGATGTATTAGCAATAAATGGATATAAACGATAACATAGAATCGCCTTTAAACGTAAAAATAAGTTTCAATAAATTATTAAAACAATATGAAACTTTAGCGTTAAGCACCGATAGTTTTTTGGCAAATAAAGCCAAAGGAGTTTTGGATATTGCCGCACAATATCCAGAGTTGCGTGATGGGTTTAGTAAAGTGTCGTCTATTAAAGAGCGAGAAAAAGAAATTGCTTTTATTCTTCAAGATACCTTTAGCCCCTTGTTAACGCACAATGAAATAAAAACGGCTTCTGCACCTTTTAATGATGTCATTTTTAATGCATCGGCGCGATTTAAAAATATTATAAAAGCAGCAGGTGATGGTTTTCTGCTTCAAATGAAAAACATGCCGCATGATGATGTTTATGTTGGGGCTTGTACTATAATATTAAGTTTTTGTCATGGATTTCATATTAATTTTAAACGTCCGTTTTATTACGAAATTCCAGATGCTAATGGTATTATGCGTTATTATAAAATACTCTATAACGCCGATTTTTGTGAAATAAAGCCAGGTAAAAATGCACCAAAAATAACACAAGAGGATTTCGACGAGTTGCTGGATAATTTTGATAATATAGATCTTTGGAAAGAAAAATTTCCTCCAAATAGCTATACGTTTAAAGGTTTTGTTATTTCGAATATTTTTGATGTAACAGACGATCAATCGATATCTAATATAAAATCGAGTCTAATAAATAAAGATAAACGGAAACCAAATAGTTTTATAGAAGGTTTTCAAGATATTTTTAGTTCTCTTTTTGGAATTAAAGATTTAAAAGTTGGTTTTTCAATCTATAATAAAGAAGATGATAGGTTTGAGCGTATTTATGGTTCCGGCATGCATAGCTATTTATTAGGGAAAAAAGAGACTAAGCAATGTGCAAACGCTTTGTGCACGTGGTCTTATGATAAGTTATTGAAAGAGTACAAGTATTTCTCGGTGTCTGATGTTGATAAAAAGTTTGAGTTATCTCAAGGTAAAGCACCGCATATTGCAAGTTTGCACGAACAAGGTATAAAAAGTGCCATTTTCGCCCCTGTTGCAAATAATGAAGGCCTAATGGGTATTATAGAAATAGTATCGAACAAAAGGCAGGTATTAAATAGTGTTAATGCCAATAAGCTTGGAGATGTTTTGCCTTATATAATACAAGCTGCTGAGCGCAATATAGAAGAAGAAGCAAATTTAATTGAAGCTATAATTCAAAAGGAATGTACTTCAATTCACCCGAGTGTGCATTGGCGATTTGTAAAAGAGGCTAAAAACTTTATCAAAGCTGAGGCTCTTGGTGAACAAGCAGTCTTTAAAAAGATAGCTTTCGAGAACATCTATCCACTTTACGGCCAAATAGATATTAAAGGATCATCGGAGGCCAGAAATCAGGCAACAAAGCAAGATTTAGCATTACAATTGAGTGCAGCTAAAACTATATTTGAATATGCCGTAAAAATTGAGTCTTTACCAATTTACGATCAATTTATTTTTCAAATAGATGAGTTTTTACTTGGGTTAAACGAACATTTTCAGGTTGATAGTGAACAGCAAATTTCTGCGTTTTTCAAAAATGATATTGATTCGGCTTTGAAACATTTATATGTTATAGACGAATTAAAATCTCATCTAGATTTGTATTTTGAAACATTAGATGATAAGTTAGGGATGCTTTATAATCACCGCAAACAATATGACAATACGGTGACTTTGATAAATAAAGACATGGCTTCTTTATTAGATAAGAAACAAAAAGTGGCGCAACGTATGTATCCGCACTATTTTGAACGTTTTAAAACGGATGGGGTAGAGCACAATATGTATATTGGTGAATCGATTACTAAAGAAGATTCTTTTAACCTTATTTATTTGTATAATTTACGTCTGTGGCAATTACAAGTCATGTGCGAAATGGAGAATGATTTCTACCAAAAACAGCATAAATTCCCGGTAGCTTTAGATGTTGCTTCTATGGTACTCGTATTTAGTCAGCCATTAACTATTAGTTTTAGAATGGACGAAAAGCAATTTGATGTTGATGGTACGTACAACGCTCGATACGAAATTGTAAAAAAGCGTGTAGATAAAGCGTTTATAAAAGGAACTACTGAGCGTGTTACACAGAAGGGGAAAATTAGTATTGTGTATTCTCAAAAGCAAGATGAACAAGAGTATTTAAGATACATTAAATTTTTGCAAGCAAAGCATTATGTAGATAACGATGAGGAGATTGTAGAGCTTGAAGATTTACAGTCTGTTACAGGATTGAAAGCCATTCGTGTTAGTGTCCTTTATCATAAAAATAAAGAAGATAAGGCGTTTTATACTTACGACGATTTAATGAAGGAAATTAAAGCTTAGCGTCCTTCATTTTATAATATTATACTGTAATGGTTTTGGTTTTTTTATAATGTCTGCCATACCATAAGAGCACACCTGTAACGGGTAAGCTTGCAGTTAATAAACTTATTATAAAAGCAATTATTTTCCCAACGATTCTTCCAATAGCTCCTATGTGGATATCATAGTTTATACGAAGTTTTTTATCAGGAACTTTAGAGTCAACGTATTTTCCGAAAATGGCAGGGGTTTCTATTTTTCTAAAGTACTTTGATTGAAATCACCATCGCTAATATTAGAAATTTCGAATCTGCCATTTTCATTAGTTTGCGCACCTTTTACGGTATTTTTAATAATGGTGTTAACTCCAAGTAACGGAGTGAAGATGTATTATTTATGGTGCCTTTTATAGTTCCAGATTGTGAAAAACTGAAAATACTGAGCCGTAAAAAAAGTTATTAAAGTAACTGATACTTTAATTTATGGAAGAAATAGACTATACGAGTATTCCTGCTGAGTAAAATGAAATAATAAAGGCTATAACGCTCACTATTATACCAATCATGAAGACAGTATAAGTGAGCCTGAGTATTTTGTATTTTTTGTCTAAAACCAAGCCTAAAAAGTATAAATCTTTTTTCATTGAAGAATAGAGGTAGTCTCGATCTTGCATCATTTCTCCCATGGCCCATTCAAAATCCTGAAGGCTCATTTTATGGAAATTCCCGAAGAATAATAAATTAACCTGCTTATTAGCAACATCTTCTTTTGTAAACTTTCCTCTTGTTACATTAGGGCGTGTAGCCATAATAGATAAAATTATAGAAGCTACGGTAAACATAACAAAAATTATAGTTGGAGTAATTAAGTAACCATTAGACGGGTTATCTAGTTTAGATGCTAGGTTAGATAATACTAACGAAACAATAATAGCATTTACAGATAGTAAAATATTGGCTTTAGTATCGGCAATATTACTAAGTGTGATGTGGTTTTTTAAGGTTACTCTAAACATGGTTTCAATGCCGCGTTCTGGTAATTCTATTTTTTCTTTTTTGAACTTTAATTCAGCTTTTTTTTGAGCAAGTTTACCAGTATCTAACTTAATTTTTTTCTTTCTATTAATTAAATTAGCTAGGTTTTTACCCTTGCGTTTTTCCCAATTAGCGGCAGCTTCATTAGTAAAAAAGCGATGTTTTGTGCTTAAAAAGACAATGTTTTCTTCTAGCCATTCGCCTTCTGTTATTCTGTAATTACTGAGAAGTTCCCATTCTTTTCTTAGCAATTCTGAAATGTCACCGTAGTTTTTACTCCCAATATGTGCGCAATCTGCATCTTTTATAATTTTTTCAAGAATAGTGCTTGGAATAACACCCATTTTTGTAGCCATAATAATATTGGAAACCGTAACGATATCTTCCTCGCTACAAGCTTGTGTTTTAAGAAATTCTTTAGCTATTAAAACACTTGCTTCTTCATGATTGTTGGTGTCCTTTGTATATCCGGTATCGTGAAACCAGGCGGCAACTAAAAGTAATTCTTTTTGTTTGTCATCAATTTTTATCAGTTCTGCTAATTCAGTAGCTTTGTTTACAACAAGTTGCGTGTGCGGAATGTTGTGGTAGGTAAACTCCGGAGTTAACTTTTCATTGAGAAGGTTGATAACAAATTTTTCAGCTTCAGCTATAAGCATATGTAAAACGTGTAAAAAGATTATTTAGTAAAAGTACGAAACTTTAAAAGATCAAAATATAATTACTATAGTAACGCTATTATTTGTCGTAAATTTAGTGAATGCTTTCATATTTGGTTAATGTAGAGAAATAGTAAGGTTTTTAACCTGTTTTCGACTATATTTTGGAAATGAGAGTATATTAATTAATAAAAGAAAAGGAATAAAATATGCTAACTTGGAAAGATATTATTAATTTTTCGGTTAATGGAAATCCAGCACCAGATAAGCGTGTTGAAAAAACAGAAACTGAATGGAAGGCTCAATTAACACCTGAGCAATTTAGAGTAACACGATTAAAAGGTACCGAGAGTCCGCATAGTGGAGCGCTTTGTACGGCTCATGATGCTGGTAAATATAATTGCGTGTGTTGCAATACGCCTCTTTTCGATTCTACAATAAAGTTTAGTTCGGGAACGGGATGGCCTAGTTTTACACAACCTATAAAAGAAAATGCTATTAAGTACGAGCGCGACACGAGCTATGGTATGGTTCGCGTTGAGGTGATGTGTAATACTTGCGATGCGCATTTGGGGCATATATTTCCAGATGGTCCAGAACCTAGTGGGTTACGTTATTGCGTAAACTCGGAATCCATGCAATTAGAAAAAGCATAATTCAATCTAATAATCTCTTGTTTGGTTTGTTATCGAGCGGGTTTAAATTAAAAAGAAATGCAAAATAAAAATATACAATTCGCCACATTTGGTGGAGGCTGTTTTTGGTGTACGGAAGCTGTTTTTCAAGAGGTAAAAGGTGTGGAGAAAGTGGTCTCTGGTTATGCAGGAGGTAATGTGCCTGGCCATCCTACCTATCGAGAAATTTGTTCTGGGTTAACGGGGCATGCCGAGGTTATTCAAATAACATTTAATGCCAATGAGATCTCATATCTCGATTTGTTAACTATTTTCATGACTACTCACGATCCTACAACCCTAAACAGGCAAGGTGCAGATAAGGGGACGCAGTATCGTTCAGTTATTTATTACCATAGTAGCGAGCAAAAGGAACTTGCGGAATTGGTTTTAAAAGAAATGAAAGCTTATTTTGAAAACCCAATAGTTACTGAATTATCAGAATTGCCTAAGTTTTTTGAAGCAGAAAAAGAACATCAAAATTACTATAGAGATAATGAAACACAAGGCTATTGTAGTTTTGTAATTACACCTAAATTAGCTAAACTTAGGAGTATGCATGCCGATAAGTTGAAGCGTTAGTCTATTTGTTTATCTTATACGTTTAGAGTTATTTAAGCTAAAAATATTATTTATGAAACTCAATATACAAGATACATTTAATAAAGAATTACCTGCCGATCCAATACTCGAAAACACACGAAGACAGGTTGAAAATGTTTGCTTTTCTTTTGTAACGCCAAAACAAACCGCAAAGCCAGAGTTATTACATGTGTCTCCGGAAATGTTGGAGAGTTTGGGTTTAACAGAAGCAGATGCAAAAAGGACAACGTTTTTAAATGTATTAACAGGAAATGAAGTTTACCCAAATACAAATCCTTTTGCTATGTGCTATGGTGGACATCAATTTGGTAATTGGGCAGGTCAATTAGGTGATGGTCGTGCTATTAATTTATTTGAAGTAGAACACAATAATAAACATTGGGCAGTACAATTAAAAGGGTCGGGAGAAACACCATATTCTAGAACGGCCGATGGTTTGGCAGTGTTACGTTCTTCCGTTCGGGAATACTTATGCAGCGAAGCTATGTTCCATTTAGGAGTGCCAACTACCAGAGCTTTATCTTTAGCCTTATCTGGCGATCAAGTGTTACGCGATATGCTTTATGATGGTAATGCAGCTTACGAAAAAGGAGCTATCGTTTCTCGTGTTGCACCTAGTTTTTTACGCTTCGGAAGTTTTCAAATATTAGCCGCTAGAGGCAATACTGAAACTTTAAAGACACTTACAGATTATACCATCTCTAACTTTTTTCCTGAGTTAGGTAAACCTTCAAAAGAAACTTATATCGCATTTTTTAATGAGGTTGCACAACGCACTTTAAAAATGATCGTAGATTGGCAACGTGTTGGCTTTGTACATGGCGTTATGAATACCGATAATATGTCTATTCTTGGTTTAACCATAGATTACGGGCCTTACGGTTGGTTAGAGGATTTTAATTATGGTTGGACTCCGAACACAACAGACAGTCAGCATAAAAGATATCGTTACGGAAATCAGCCCAATATGGGGCTTTGGAATTTATACCAACTAGCTAATGCATTATATCCATTAATTGAAGATGTAGAGCCATTGCAAGAGGTTTTAGATACATATCAAATAGGTTTTGATGAGCAATCTCTTGCTATGATGCGCAATAAATTAGGGTTTAAAGAAGAAGATGAAAATGATAAAATTTTAATTCAACAACTAGAAGAAAACCTTCATTTAACAGAAACGGATATGACGATTTTCTTCAGAAGTTTAAGTAACTTTTCAGAAGAAAATCCTTCCAAAGGCATTTCAATAGTGAAAGATGCTTTTTATAATTTAAATGAAGTTGAAGGTGCTATTGAAACCAAATGGCAGATTTGGTTTGAAGCTTATGCGAAACGTTTAAATGTTGAAACAGTTTCTTCCGAAGATAGAAAAGTAAAAATGAACGCTGTAAATCCGAAGTATGTTTTACGAAATTATATGTCGCAGTTAGCTATTGATGATGCCGATAAAGGCGATTATAAATTAATAGATACGTTATTTAATCTTCTAAAAAAACCTTACGACGAGCAGCCTGAGAATGAAAAATGGTTCGCAAAAAGACCAGAGTGGGCCCGACATAAAGTAGGGTGTTCTATGCTATCCTGTAGTTCATAAATTCAATATTAAAAAAAGAAAATCAAATGCAATTAGGTTTAGGAACAGCTGCTTTAGGACGACCACAATATATCAATGTGCGTCAAGATGCTATAAATACCTCTGATTTAGAGCTGTTTAAAAAAAATAGTTTTTCTGTTATAGAAGAGGCTTACAAATTAGGTGTTCGATATTTTGATACTGCGCCCGGTTATGGTTTAGCAGAGCAGTTACTGCTAGATTGGTTAAAAACTAAAAATGACCAAACTATTCAAGTAGCTACAAAATGGGGGTATACGTACACTGCAAATTTTGATGCTAACGCAAAAGTTCACGAAGTTAAAGAACACAGCTTGGAAAAACTTAAGGAGCAATGGCAGGTTTCTAAACAGTTTTTGCCATATTTAAAAGTGTACCAAATACATTCTGCGACCTTAGAAACGGGTGTTTTGGAAAACAAAGCAGTTTTAAATTATTTAGCTTTTCTAAAAAAAGAATATCAAATTAAAATAGGAATCACAACTACAGGAGCAAACCAAGTAGAAGTCATTAAAAAAGCCTTAACTGTTGAAGTTGAAAATGAATTGCTTTTTGATGTTTTTCAAGTGACTTATAACTTGCTAGATCAAAGTTTAAAAGAAGTGTTCGGTTTGTTAAAGAATGAAAATAAAAGTATTGTTATAAAAGAGGCTTTAGCCAATGGGCGTGTTTTTAGAAATAAAAATTATCCAAATTATAATGCGATGTACACGGTTTTAGAACGTTTAGCAAATGGATATCAGGTCGGTGTAGATGCTATATGTTTACAATATGCCACACAAACCATTCCACGTAGTATTGTTTTGAGCGGAGTGAGCAATATTGAGCAGTTGCATGAGAATTTAAAAGTGAATGGGTTTGTTTTATCTCATTTAGAATTAGAGGAACTTTCGAGCTTTAAGATAGATCCAACTCAATATTGGGGAGAGCGCAAAGCTTTACAATGGAACTAGTTTAAAATGGGCACACATACAAAAATAGCTTTAGGAGGAGGTTGCCATTGGTGCACCGAAGCTGTTTTTCAGTCTTTAAAGGGAGTCGATAAAGTAGAGCAGGGATATGTATCCTCTTTAAATCAAAATAATACCTTTTCCGAAGCTGTAATCATTCATTTTTATGAAGATGTTATACCGTTAGAGGTTTTAGTAGAAATTCATTTGCATACCCATAAAAGCACAAGCAATCATTCTATGCGCGATAAATATAGATCTGCTATTTATACGTTTTCCGAAGCACAAGAAATGGAAGCTATTACAGTATTAAAGAATTTTAACAATACTTTTGAAAAGACAATTATTACGGAGGTTCTGCCTTTTTCAGAATTTAAAGCTTCACGTGAGGCTATTCAAAATTATTATAAAAAGAACCCGGAAAAACCATTTTGTAAACAATTTATTAATCCGAAGTTAAAATTATTAGTAGATAAATTTTCAAAATATGTTATTTAAAGTTAAGGAAAAGGATTTATAAACGACTGATATTCAAAATTAATTCATGAAGAGTACTAGACTGAAAATAGAAAATAAAAAAGGCTTATTGTTACAAGCTCAACTAGAATTGCCTGCAAACCAAAAACCGAATCGATATGCTATTTTTGCGCATTGTTTTACATGTACAAGCTCACTAAGTGCTGTAAAAAATATTAGTAGAGCCTTAACCAATTATGGTTTTGGAGTACTTCGTTTTGATTTTACTGGTCTAGGAAGAAGTGAAGGTGAATTTTCAGATAGTCATTTTTCTGCTAACGTTCAGGATTTAATTGCCGTAAGCGATTTTATGGCATCTCATTATGAGGCACCTTCTTTATTAGTTGGGCATTCTTTAGGAGGAGCGGCAGTACTTTCAGCAGCAGCGCAATTAGAGCATGTAAAAGCTGTTGCAACTGTTGGAGCTCCATCAACAGTAGGACATGTAACGCATTTGTTTTCTCATGGATTAGATAATGTTAAGGAAAAAGGCGAAGTGCAAGTAAATATTGGAGGTCGCCCTTTTAAAATTGATAATGAGTTTGTTGAAGATTTTGGTAAAACCGATTTACCTACAGTAGTGGAGAATTTACGTAAACCGCTTTTAATTATGCATTCGCCTACAGATCAGGTTGTAGGAATTAAAAATGCTGAAGAACTTTACCATAAAGCAATGCATCCTAAAAGTTTTGTTACCTTGGATGATGCCGATCATTTACTAACAAATTCTAGAGATAGTAATTATGCTGGTAATGTTATCGGAACTTGGGTGCAGCGCTATTTTGAGCCTCAAGAGAATGATATGCTAGAAACAAACGGTGAGCAACTTGTTGGGCATTTAAACCTAACGGAAGATAATTTTACAACCAATATACAAACCAAAAACCATAGCCTAATTGCCGACGAGCCTGCTTCTGTTGGTGGAGATGATTTTGGACCTTCACCTTATGAGTATTTAAATGCAGGTTTAATAGCTTGTACGGCTATGACATTAAAAATGTATGCCGAACGCAAAAAATGGGATCTACAAGAAGTTTTTGTATACGTAACACATTCTAAAAAGCATAGTGACGATTTAGGGTTAGAACAAGAAAAGCCAGGATATTTAGACCATATCTCAAAAAAAATAAAGTTAATTGGTAATTTAGATGAAAAACAAAAAGCACGATTAAAAGAAATTTCGTCGCGCTGTCCTGTGCACAAAACCTTAGCCAGCGGTGTGGTGTTTAATACCACTTTAATCGAAGAATAAGGTTTTTAACACAAAAATCATATGTCATGCTGTATATCTTTAATTCCTATTAGGTAAAATAGGTTTTCTTAAGGTATATCTACAATATTCTCTTTATAAACAATTATTTTTACAGAAATTAATATCATTAATTATGACTAAAACTTTACGCTACATTATATTATCTCTTTCGGTGTTTTTTATTAATGCTTGCGCAACTTATAAAACTCAAATTAACGATGTTAGTAATGCTCAGTTTCCCAACAAGGAAATTGCCTATTCGTTTTATTTAGTTGGAGATGCAGGAAATTCACCAATGGGTTCAGAATCTGATGGATTAAGAGCGTTTAGAGAAGAAATTAATAAGGCGCCAGAACAAAGCATGGTGTTGTTTTTAGGAGATAATATTTACCCAAAGGGATTACCTAAAAAAGGAGAAAAAGGTCGTGAGTTTGCTGAGTATCAATTAAAAATTCAGACCCAAGCAGTTAAAGATTTTAAAGGGGAGACTATTTTTATTCCCGGAAATCACGATTGGTATAGTAACGGATTAAAGGGGTTAAAGCGTCAGGAAAATTATATAGAAGATGCCTTAGGAAAAAACACGTTTTTACCAGAAGATGGTTGCCCTATTGAAAAAGTTGAAATATCTGATGATATCGAAATGATTATTGTCGATACAGAATGGTATCTGGCTAACTGGGACAAACACCCAACAATAAATGATGATTGTGAAATAAAAACACGATCTAGGTTTTTTGAAGAATTAGAAAGTTTAATAAAAAAGGCACGTGGAAAATCTACAATAATTGCTATGCATCATCCTATGTTTACTAATGGGTTACATGGTGGTGAGTACGATTTTAAATCGCATATGCAACCCTTACCTGTTCTAGGGACTTTAAAAAACGTATTGCGCGAAACTATTGGGGTTTCGCCAGAAGATATTCAAAACAAAAGATATAACGAGCTACAAAAACGTGTAGTAACCTTAGCGCAAGAGAATGATAAGGTTATTTTAGTTTCTGGGCACGAACATAATTTACAATATTTCGAAAAGTATAATTTAGCGCAAATAGTTAGTGGCGCAGGTTCTAAATCTACACCAACTCATAACGTTGTTGATGCCTTTTCGGCTAGTGTTCCTGGTTATGCAAGGTTAGATGTTTTTAAGGATGGATCGTCGTTTGTTAGATTTTATTCTGCAAAAGAAGATAAAGTTATTTTTCAAACTGAAGTTCATGGCCCGGATAAAAAACTAGACGAGTCTGCCTTTGAAGATTCTTTTGCTAAAACAAAAAAAGCATCAATTTATAGTGATCAGGAGGTTGATAAAAGTGGTTTCCATAAAGCTATTTGGGGAGATCGATATCGCGAGTTTTATGGAGCAAAAGTAGAGGCACCCGTAGTAAACTTAGACACTATGTTTGGAGGCTTAACACCATCTAGAAAAGGTGGAGGGCACCAATCTAAATCACTTCAATTAAAAGATAAAACTGGTAAACGCTATGTTATGCGTGCACTTAGAAAGAGCGCTACGGTTTATTTACAAGCCATGGCTTTTAAAGATCAATACATTGCTGATGAGTTTGACGATACCGTAACAGAAAGCATTCTACTCGATTTTTACACAGGTTCTCATCCTTATGCGCCTTTTGTAACAGGTACATTGTCCGATGCGGTTAATTTATTTCATACCAATCCAACCATTTATTATGTGCCTAAACAAAAAGCTTTAATTGGTTTTAATGATGATTTTGGTGATGAATTATATATGATTGAAGAACACGTATCCGATGGTCATGGAGATGTTGCAAGTTTTGGTTTTTCGAATAAAATTGAAAGTACCACCGACTTAATGAAAAAATTGAGAAAAGACGAAAAGTATAAGGTAGATGAAGTATCGTTTTTAAGAGCTCGTTTGTTCGATATGGTTATTGGTGATTGGGATAGACACACCGATCAATGGCGTTGGGCAGAATTTGAAAATAAAGAGACAGGAGAGGTTATCTATAAACCTATTCCACGAGATCGTGATCAGGCCTTTTCTATAATGGGCGATGGCGGATTAATGGAAGTTGCTACTAGAATTATTCCTTCGTTAAAATTAATGGAAGGTTTTAATGACGATATTAGAAATGTAAAAGGGTTCAATTTTAGTCCGTATTCTTTAGATATGACTTTGCTAAATGAAACGAGTAGAGCCCAATGGGAATCGGAAATTAAATTCATTCAAACCAATTTAACGGCGGCAGTTATAGATGATGCTTTTACTCATTTCCCAAAGGAAGTTCAAGGCGAAAGTACTATTGAAATGAAAAGAGTGCTACTAGAGCGTGTTAAAAATTTATCAAGGTTTGGAATGGAGTATTATAAAATACTAAATGATTGTGCTGTTGTAACCGGAACTGATAAGGATGATTTATTTGAAATTGAAAGATTGCCTAATGGAGAGACCAGGCTTACTGTAAGCAGAATAAAGGATGGTGAAAAAGGGATAGTTATTTTTGATAAAACATACTCAAATGATGATACCAAAGAAATTTGGGTTTATGGTTTAGATGATGAAGATGAGTTTCATGCTTTTGGAGAAGGCGATCACTTAATTAAAGTGCGTTTAATAGGTGGCCAGAATAATGATACATATAATATTGAAAACGGAAAAAAGTTGGTTTTTTATGATTATAAATCTAAGAAAAATACGATTGAAGTTAATCATGGAAGAAAGAAACTAACGGATGATTATGACACAAATGTTTACGATTTTGCTAAGCTTAAAAATAGCACGAATCAATTTGTGCCAGTTTTAGGAGCTAACCCAGACGATGGTGTGAAAATAGGATTCTTGAATACCCTTACAAATTATGGCTTTGAGAGTAATCCGTTTAGTTCTCAGCACACCTTTGGAGCATCATACTATTTCGCTACTAGTGGTTTTGATTTTGAATATACAGGTGAGTTTTCTAATGTGGTAGGCAAGTGGAATTTAGGTTTAAACGCCAAAGTTACAAGCCCAAATTATGCTATTAACTTTTTTGGATATGGTAATAGCACGCCAAATTTAAATGCCGATGATGAAGATAATTATAGCTTAGATTATAATCGTGTAAAATACAGTACACTATCTTTTGCACCTTCTTTAAATTGGCGAGGTAAAATGGGAGGCCACTTCAAGGTGAGCCTAAGTTACGAGGCTATAGAGGTCGAAGAGTCTACAGATAGATTCATTAATACGTTTTATGTTGAAAACGGTGAAGATAATAACAAGAAATTTGCAGGTGTAGATGCTCTGTATCAATTCCAAAATAGAGATAATGAAGCGTTCCCAACTATGGGGATGCAAACCAGTTTACAAGTAGGGTATAAAACAAATGTAGATGACTCTAGAGGTTTTGGATATTTAATTCCAGAACTTGGTTTCGACTATAAATTAATTCCTAGTGGACAATTGGTTTTGGCAACAAATATAAAGGCGCATTTAATTTTTGGTGATGAATTTGAATTTTATCAAGCCGCAAGTTTAGGAGGAGATAATGGGTTGCGAGGTTATCGAAATGAAAGGTTTTCTGGTAAAAATGCTTTTTATCAAAGTACCGATTTACGTTTAAACCTAACTAAACTTCGTACAGCCTTACTGCCATTGCATATTGGGGTTTATGGAGGTTTCGATTATGGTCGTGTTTGGATTGATAATAATTTGGTTTTAGATAATAATACCACCTTTAATTCTAATACATGGAACACTTCTATTGGCGGTGGTGTGTTTGCAAATGCTGCAAACGTTATGACTCTAAACTTATCGGCCTTTAATAGTGACGACGGCTTGCGTTTCGCTTTTAAAGTTGGTTTTGGTTTCTAAAGAGGGTATTAGTTTAAGTTAAATTCATATAGATTGCCATCACTACCATGGGCTTTCTCATCGGTAATGTATAGTGTGTTATTGTCCTTAAAGCAAATACTTTCTTTTTGCGATATACGGCCATTAATAGGGATTTCGGTAGCAGTTCCGTTGAAAAAGTTATCATTTTCAAAGTCTGTAAATAGCCATACTGATTTAGGGCTTAATAGCACCATAGATTTTCCGTTACTGCTAATGTCTGCCGATGTTATCCAGCAATCCATATCATTACAAGTATCAAAGGTTCCTAGTAGCTCGGCAACATGCTTTCCTTTTTTTGCAGGAACTTTATAGAGAGAGGTTTTTCCAAAATCGTTTTTAACACGGCTTTTAGTGAACAAATAAAAATTGTTTTTATGATAGAAAAAAGCTTCACAATCAAAATATAAATTTTTATTTTTAGGAGGAAATTTTTCTTGGTTTGGGTAGCTAAAAGAAATACGATCAATATCAACTTTACCTTTATCATTCAAGGCTTTCTTTTTTACCTTTAATATAGATAAGTTTTTGCGTTTACTATCATTGTTGCCAAAATCGCCAATGTAAAGGTTGCCTTCTTCATCAGAGGTTAAATCTTCCCAGTCGTTGTTTTTTGCATCTATTTTTATTTCTTCTTTAATATTTCCTTTGGCTGAAACACCATAAAGTTTTGGCGAATTTCCACCATCGTTAAGCATCCAGATATAGTCGGAGTTTACTGTGGTTTCCGTTCCAGAAACTTCATCTAAAGATTTAGGTAGTTCTGCTAGAAATTTAATATTTGCGTTTTCGCAACTTGCACTAAGGATTAATAATGATATTATAAGTTTGTTCATCTAAGCTTTAAAATTTAAAATAGTAAATTTACTGAGTTTTTTATACTTATGAAGGAATACAATGTTATAATTATTGGTGGAGGTGCCGCAGGTTTTTTTAGTGCCGTTAATATTGCGGAACAAAACCCGCATTTAAAAGTGGCTATTTTAGAACGTGGTGGTGAAGTACTAACCAAAGTGAAGATTTCTGGTGGCGGTCGCTGTAATGTAACGCATGCTGAATTTATGCCTGATGAATTAGTTAAAAACTATCCGCGTGGGGAAAAAGAATTGCGAGGGCCATTTCATCAATTTATGACGGGAGACACCATAGAGTGGTTTGAAAATAGAGGTGTGCCTCTTAAAATTGAGGATGATGGACGTATGTTTCCTGAAAGCAATTCTTCGCAAACCATTATCGATTGTTTTTTAGATGAAGCTGAAAAGCATGGTGTAGAGGTTTTAAAGAATCACGCTGTAAAGTCAATAAAGCATTTAGAAGCTCATTATAAAATAGAAACAACGCAAGGCGATTTTTCAGCTGAAAAAATTGTGGTTGCAACAGGAAGTAATCCGAAAATATGGAAACTTTTAGAAAGTCTAGGTCATACAGTTGCACAGCCTGTGCCATCGCTGTTTACGTTTAATATTAAAGACGACCGTATTACCGATATTCCTGGTGTTGTCGCTTTAAATGTTGAGATAACCGTTACAGACACTAATTTATGGAGTGAAGGTCCGTTGCTTATTACGCATTGGGGAATGAGTGCGCCTGCAATTTTAAAGTTGTCGGCTTTTGGTGCAATAGAATTAGCTAAAAGAGATTATAAGTTTGCCATTGAAGTTAATTTTATCCGTCAGGATTTTGATGTTTGTATGGATGCTTTAAAAATCTTAAAACTCGATTTAGCCAAGAAAACTGTATTTAAATCTACACAGTTTGATTTACCTAAACGCCTTTGGCATAAACTGGTTTTAGCAGCGCAAATGACCGAAGATACGCGTTGGGCAGATTTAAATAAAATGCAATTGGAAGCTTTGGCTAACCAACTTACTACTGCTATATTTAATGTTGATGGGAAAAGTACTTTTAAGGAGGAATTTGTAACGGCAGGTGGTGTAAATTTAAAAGAGGTTAACTTTAAAACTTTTGAAAGTAAAAAACACGAAAACCTTTATTTTGCTGGTGAAGTTTTAAATATTGATGCTGTAACCGGAGGTTTTAATTTTCAGAATGCTTGGACGAGTGGTTTTATTGTGGCTAAAGCCATTACTGCATAAAAATATACACTAAAAGGGTTATTATCTCTTAAACTTACTCAAAATACCTTTCCAGCGTAGATCTCGAATAAACTCACCTTCTTCAACAGATACTAAAGGTGTGATATTTTCATTTTTAGCTTTAAAATAGCCCAACATATAATCTTTAAGCAAGGTGAAACTTCCCTTTTTGTAAGCGAGTTTTACTGCAGAAATTAAAGTAATTGTAAAACCATAACGCATTTTGTACATGGCTTCTCCTTGAAGGTATTTGGAAGCTTTGTTATAGCTAATCCCTGTGGGTTTTAGGTGTTTTACATGCAGAGATTCATCGGTTAAAAGTTCCCAACCATAATATTTTGCAAGTAACTCATCGACGGTGTCCCAGCCCATAGATGGTTTTAATTCCCCTATTTGTAAGAAACAAGATTTTCGATAAGCTTTTAAAGCACCACGAATATGGTCTTTATTGGTTAAGTTTTCTAAAACCCAATCGTTGTTTTTTTCTATGTAGCAAAATCCAGCTACCATACCAAGTTTGGTGTTCGCTTTAAAATGCTTAGAAATTTGTTCTAAATAGTTCTCAGGAAAAATTAAATCGGCATCGAATTTACAAATGATGTCGTAATCTTCATCTAAAACTTCAAAACCTTTATAGAAGGCATTTATAATTTTGGAACCAGGTAAATGTGCTTCGGAAGATTGATTGTTTACTAAAGTAATAAATTGATATTTTTCCGCGTAAGCATTAACAATATTTCCTGTATTATCAGTTGAGTTATCATTAACAATTACTACGCGTTTTGGCAACAGAGTTTGGGTTGCCAAAGATTCTAAAGTGAGCCCGATAGAGCTTTCTTCGTTGTGCGCAGGGATTATTATGTGGATGTTCAACCGTTTAAAATTTAAGATTCAAAGTTAAACTTATTTATTTCGATTTAGAATGGAATAGCCTAAATTCTTTCAGCATAAACAATATAGTAACGCGGAGTAAAGCGTCTTAAAATAGGGCGAATTCCTAATTTTTTAGGTGGGTTTGTCCATTTTTTACGATCTATAATTTTCCAACCGGCCTTCTCTAGAAGCCAATCGAATTGCCAATCTTCAAACTCATGATAATGACGATCTAGCATATCTGTTTTACTTCTATATGCTGAAGAAAACCATAATTTTAACGGCACACTTGCTACTAGTTTATCACCTTTAATAGCTTTTAAAGCCGTGTAAGGTGAAAGTAAATGTTCGAAAATTTCGAAAGCTGTTACAACGCTAGCTTCGGTGTTTGTAATGGTTGAGGTGTCTTCATCTAAATCTTCTCCTTTGGTGTTTTCTACTGAAAAACCATGTTCTTCCATTATTTTAGTAAATGGGTTTACAACTCCTAAATCTAAAATCGTTTCAGAGTTTGAAACATGTTTTTTTAAGAACTCTATAGTATGCTTAAAGCGTTTGTTAGGAAAACTATTTTCGTACATTATTAATGTTTATAAACAATAGCATTAATATTCATACCTGCTCCTACACTGGCAAAAAGAATGATATCACCTTTGTTAATTTCTTGATTTTCTAGTTGGCTTTTTAAAATAATATCGAATAATGTAGGCACTGTAGCAACACTAGAATTCCCTAGTTTAGCAATAGACATTGGCATAACACCTTCTGGCATGTTTAAATCATAAAGTTTGAAGAAGCGTTTTACAATCGCCTCGTCCATTTTTTCGTTAGCTTGGTGTATCAGTACTTTCTTTACGTCTTTTATATCTACACCAGCTTCGTCTAAACAAGATTTCATGGCGAGTGGTACGTTTGTTAATGCAAATTCATAAATTTTACGACCATACATTTTTATATAGCGACGATCTTCTTTTATATCGGGATTGTTGGTTTCTCCAAAATAAATGTAATGTGCTTCGTCTAAAGAATACGTTGCAGATTTGTGATTTAAAATTCCTCCGTCTTCATTGGTGGATTCAATAACAACGGCTCCTGCACCATCTCCATAAATCATGGAATCACGGTCGTGTGGATCTAGAATTCGAGATAACGTTTCTGCACCAATAACTAAACATTTTTTTGCAATACCAGCTTTAATAAAAGCATTGGCCTGTATAACACCTTGTATCCAACCCGGGCAACCAAAAAGTAAATCGTAGGCAACACAGTTTGGGCTTTTTATGCGTAATAAATGTTTAACACGAGAGGCCATACTTGGTACGGTATCACTCTGGATGCTATCATGGCGCACATCGCCATAATTATGAGCCACGATGATGTAATCGAGGTCTTCACGGTTAACTTTAGCGTTTTCAATAGCTTTTTCGGCCGCAAAAGAGGCTAGGTCTGATGTGTTTAAGTGATTCTTGGCATAACGACGTTCATCGATACCTGTAATGGCTTTAAATTTCCTAACGATAACCTCGTTGGGAGCATTTATTAAGGTGCCATCACTATTTAAAAATTCGTTACTGTGAAAATTTTCGTTTTTTTCAACATTATCAGGAATATAACTTCCTGTTCCGGTGATTTTAATATTCATATGCTACTAATTCTTAATTGAAAAGGACTGCAATAAGAAAGTCCTCTTTACATCTCCATTTTCTTTATAAAAACCAAAAAGTATTATTCAATTTTCGAGTTCCTTTAATAACTAAATAAACAAAAAATTGCCGATATGGTTTATATATCGGCAATATAAAATCTTATTAAAAAATATATAATTTATTTTCTTTTATTTTACGATGTTCAAAGGGTATTTATGCCTCCATATAAGCCTCTATAGGCGTACAAGAACATATTAAATTACGGTCACCGTAAGCATCATCTACACGACGAACACTTGGCCAGAATTTGTTTTCTCTTACGTAATCTAGCGGAAATGCTGCTGTTTCGCGCGAGTACGGAAAAATCCATTCGTCTGCTGTAATCATATCTAGCGTGTGTGGTGCATTTTTTAAAACGTTGTTATCATCGTCTTTAGATACACTGTCTATTTCTTTTTTTATTGAGATCATAGCATCACAAAAACGATCAATTTCAGCTTTGCTTTCGCTTTCTGTTGGCTCAATCATAAGTGTTCCTGCAACAGGAAAAGAAACTGTTGGTGCATGGAAACCATAATCCATTAAACGTTTTGCAATGTCACTAACTTCTATGCCGTTTTCTTTAAATGGACGACAATCTACAATCATTTCGTGAGCTGCACGTCCGCGTTCTCCAGAGTATAATGTGTCGAAATTACCCTGTAAACGTTGTTTGATGTAATTGGCATTTAAGATAGCGATTCTAGTCGATTCGGTTAAGCCTTCTGCGCCTAACATTTTTATGTAGCCATAAGAAATTAAGCAAGCTAAAGCTGAACCAAAAGGCGCTGCAGAAATTGCTGTAATGGCATTTTTACCACCCGTTTTTACAACAGGATTTCCTGGTAAAAAGGGAACAAGTTGTTTGGCAACACAAATTGGTCCAACACCTGGGCCACCACCGCCATGCGGGATAGCAAAGGTTTTGTGTAGGTTTAGGTGGCAAACATCTGCACCAATATTTCCTGGATTTGTTAAGCCTACTTGCGCGTTCATGTTGGCGCCATCCATGTAAACCTGACCACCGTTATCGTGAATAAGTTGGGTTATTTCTTTAATAGCCGACTCGTAAACGCCGTGCGTAGATGGATAAGTAACCATTAAGCAAGATAAATTATCTTTATGTAGTTCTGCTTTTTCGCGTAAATCGTCTACATCAATATTTCCTTCTGCCGTAGATTTTGTTACAACCACTTTCATACCAGCCATAACCGCACTTGCTGGATTTGTTCCGTGTGCAGAAGATGGTATTAAACAAATGTTTCTATGGTGGTCATTACGTGATTCGTGATACGCTTTTATTACCATTAAACCAGCAAATTCACCTTGTGCACCAGAATTTGGTTGTAAAGATGTTGCTGCAAAACCAGTAATTTCGGTAAGTTGATCTTCTAGTTCTTTAATTACTGTTAAATAACCTTTGGCTTGTTTCGCAGGAACAAAAGGATGAATATTTGCCCATTTAAAAATACTTAATGGCAACATTTCTGCGGCAGCGTTAAGTTTCATGGTACAAGAACCTAAAGAAATCATAGAGTGATTTAGTGATAAATCTTTACGCTCTAATAACTTAATGTAACGCATTAATTCGGTTTCCGAATGGTGTGTATTGAAAATATCACTTGTAAGAAATTCGGATTGGCGCTGTAATGTTTCTTCAATATTATTTGAAGGTTCTATCGAGGAAATGGTAATTGTCTTTTTGTCTGCTGCTTTGGCAAAAACAGAAATTAAATAATTAATATCTCTAATTGACGTGGTTTCGTTTATAGAAATAGTAACCGTTTTTTTATCTGGGTAGTATAAGTTCACCTTTTTATCTGTGGCTGCCTTTTTGATTTTTTTCGCTTTAGTTTTTATTTGAAGCGTATCAAAATAAGACGAATTAACCTGTTGATAGCCTAATTTCTCTAACGCGCTAGCTAAAGTGGCTGTTTTGTTATGCACTTTATTAGCTATATGGGATAAGCCTTTTGGTCCATGATACACGGCATACATACTTGCCATAACGGCTAAAAGTACTTGTGCTGTACAAATATTTGATGTGGCTTTATCTCGCTTAATATGTTGTTCTCTGGTTTGCAATGCCATACGTAATGCACGGTTGCCATTGGCGTCTTTAGTAACACCAATAATACGCCCTGGAAGATCACGTTTGTAAGCTTCTTTAGTAGCAAAGTAAGCGGCGTGAGGACCTCCGTAACCCATTGGTATCCCGAAGCGTTGTGTGGTTCCAAGAACAACATCTGCTCCAAATTTACCTGGAGCTTCTAGTTTTACTAAGCTTAAAATATCGGCAGCTACAGCTACTTTAATTCTGCTATTATTCGCTTTAGAAATAAAAGATTTTATATCGGTAATTTGACCGTCTTTTCCTGGATATTGTAAAATAGCACCAAAAAAATCATCGGAAAATGCGAAATCTTTTTCGCATCCAACAACAAGCGCAATACCAATTGGGTTTGCTCTAGTTTTTAATAAAGATAGCGTTTGTGGTAGTATGTTCTCAGAAACAAAAAACTTGTTAACTCCTGCTTTTTTCTGATCACGTTCTCTAACTGCAAATAGTAAGCTCATGGCTTCGGCTGCAGCAGTACTTTCGTCTAACAAAGATGCGTTTGCAATTTCCATTCCTGTTAAATCAATAACCATGGTTTGGTAATTTAAAAGCGCCTCGAGTCTGCCTTGAGCAATTTCGGCTTGGTAAGGTGTGTAAGCCGTATACCAACCTGGGTTTTCTAATATATTACGCTGGATTACTGCAGGTAAAATAGTAGGGTGGTAGCCTAAGCCAATATAGGTTTTGTAGGCTTTGTTTTTTTTCGATAACTCATGAATATGCAGTAAATACTCATGTTCCGTCATGGGTTCGTCTAAATTTAATCCTTTTTTTAAACGAATATCATCTGGCACAGTTTCGTATATAAGCTGATCTAAAGAATCGGCACCAATGGTTGTTAACATTTTATTTTGGTCATCTGCTCTAGGACCAATATGACGCAAAGCGAAAGCGTTTGTATTCATTACAGTTACAATTTGTTATAGATTTCGCAAAAATAAATAATAATTGATGTTTTATATGGAAGAAAGCGGAAAGTTTTTAACCATTTGGAGGTGTTATCAACAGTTTGTTTATTTTTGCGATATGAAGCTCCTAAAACAAGTTTTTAATTTTTATCTAAATAGTAGTATCCACGTGGCTTTATCGGTCTATGCTCTAACTTATATTACGCTTTTAGAGTTTGGATTTTCTTATGAAAAAAATGTGCTTTGTTTTGTGTTTTATGCTTCAATTACGGGTTATAATTTTGTAAAATATTTTGGAGTAGCTAAATTTCATCATCGAGGCCTAGCAAGTTGGTTAAAAGCGATCCAGATTTTTTCGTTTTTTGCCTTTATTTTAATGTGCTATTACGGATTTCAGCTTAGTTTTTTTACTCTATTGTGTATTGCTGGCTTTGGATTGGTAACTTTTTTATATGCCATTCCTTTTTTGCCAAAGCGACTGTTTTTAGATCAACAGAATAATTTGCGTAGTATTGGTGGTCTTAAAATTTACTTAATTGGCCTAGTTTGGATGGGTGTTACCGTATGTCTTCCTATTATAGAAAATAAATACTGGGTAGATACCGATGTAGTTGTTACGGCTGTACAGCGCTATCTTTATGTACTAGTTTTAATGTTGCCTTTTGAAATTCGAGATTTACAATACGACAGTTTAAAACTATCTACCGTGCCACAAAAGATAGGTGTAAAAGGAACTAAATTAATGGGTGTTGCTTTATTGGTTCTATTTTTTTTATTAGAGTTTTTTAAAGACGAAACTCATCAGATAAAAATATTAGTTTTGTTGGGCTTATCGATACTAACGGGAGCATTTGTGTTACTGTCTAGTAAAAAGCAAAGTATTTATTATGCTTCTTTTTGGGTAGAAGCATTGCCTGTGTTTTGGCTTCTATTTATGCTTTGGTTTACCTAATGCACTTGTTCTTCAATAGCTTTATTTAAATCTTTTTTCATATCTTCTTTACACTTTGGATCTAGGCATTCTAGATTAGAATCTTCAATGCGCTTTGTAAGTTTTGCATTGTTTTTAGAATAACCTCTACAGGTCTTACAGTATAATAAGTGTAAGTTGAGCTTTATTTTTTCTAGTAACGAAGCTTCTTTATATTGTGCCTTATCGCAAACTTGGTTTGCTTCATCACAAGGCATGAATATGTTTATTTTTTTACTCATAATTAAAACCAATTTTCTTTTAAGCAATCGGCCATGGCGGTTCGTGCTCTGTGGATGATTACCCATAGGTTAGACGCAGTGATATTTAGTTCATTACAAATCACCTCCGTTTCATAATTAAGTACTGTTTTCATTTTAAAAACATTGGCTTGTTTTTTAGGTAGTTTGCTTAAACAATTATGAATAGCCTCGCCTAACTCACTGTTTTGCATGGTATCTTCAGCAGTTTTGTCGAAGGGGTCGGCAACGCGTTCTTCAAGCCAATCACCTTCAGATTCAGTATCGCTGTATTGAATTCTAACTTCTGCTTTTCCTTTATTAGAGTTTATTTTTCGGTAATGATCAATAATTTTACGTTTTAAAATAGAAATTAACCAAGTACGCTCGCTTGCTTCTCCCTTAAAATTTTTCATCGATTTTAAACCTGCAAAAAATGTATCTTGAACCAAATCTTGGGCGATCTCTCTATCGCTTACGCGGGTTACTGTGTAATTAAACAAGTAATCTGCATATAAATCTATCCACTTATCGGGATGTATTTCGTGTTTGGGCATGTGTTACAATTTTTATCAAAAATAAGGTAAAAAAATGAATTTATTATTTGGTGCTGCTAATAATGTAATAACCAAAGCTTTTAAAGTGTAATCCCGAAAGTAAGGCGTAAAACGATCCTTTTAGGTTATGTAGGCTTTCTCGTTTTAATGTTTTTGAAGCGAATAGTTTTTTAAAGATGAATCCTGTTATTGCGAAAGGAACGTGTAAAACAGATGGAGCGACTTTGTAGGATGTGTTTTCTACCTTAATATCCGTAAAACCTTGCTCTTTTAGTTTGTTGACCATATTTTCGATAGTTTCTAATTTTTCTAAACTCCAATGATCACAAAGGCTTTTGTAAGCAAATCTGTTGGTGCGTTGCAATGTTGAAGCTTCTTTTTTTAAGAAAGCATCAGCAATGACCAATCTTCCGTTTGGTTTTAAAACACGATAAGCTTCTTTAATAGATTTATCGCTATGTCCAGAATGGCAAAAGCTTTCTATGGCTAAGGCCGCATTGAATGTGTTTGAAGGAAATGATGTGTTGTTATAATTTTCTTTTAAAATGTTTCCTTTATAATTTTTAAGAAGCATGTTGCCTTGTTGCATTTGAAATTCTGATAGGGTGACTCCAAACGCAGATAAGTTTTTTTTATTTTTTAAAGCATAACGCATGGTGCCTCCCATACCGCAGCCCATATCTATTAATGAAATTTTTTTATTAGTTAAGTTCAATCTGTTTATTACCTGATTATTCATTTCGTTTAACATAGAATCTCTCTTAAAGGGATTTGTTTTAAAAGGAATAAAATACCCAAAGTGCATGTTGAAATCTTTACTCCAAAACTCGTAATCTTCAGTAGCTTCGTTATAGAAATCAATCATCTCTATACGGTTCGTTTCTGGGCTTTTTTCTAAATTAATGGTTGCAGTTGTCATAGGTTTAGTTATTGAAGTTGAACTTTAGTGTTAGTCTTTAAAGATTGTCTAGATTTGTTTCTTCCTCTAAAAAAGAAATATAAATTTAAAAACAGCATCACGCCTAAATAGATAGAAAAGGCGCCGATTTTTTTACTTAATATTTCAATGATTGATTGATAAGTAAGGCTTTCGTGTGCCTGATAAGTTATTTTCAGAATTAACATAGCCCAACCTATATTAATAAGGTAAAAACCTATTTCGAATAATTTGTTTGTTGCCAATGCAATGTCTTCTTTGCCTTTAAAAATATCAATCATAAAGAGTTTTCCATTTTTAAAGAGCATTTTGGAAACGTAGATTGTTAAGGCGATAACAATTGGTAAATAGATTAAGTAAGCGATAATGATTTTAGAATTTTCCATGATGTATTGATTTTGATTTTATAAGAAAGGTGAGCCAAAAAACATTGTTGTAGTGTAAAATGGCTAATCCGAGAATAATGATGCCCAAGCGATAGCTTAGCGAGTTAATAATTTGAATTATTGAATTTAATTGTTCCCAATAGGCTATAGAGAAAATAGCATAACCAAGGTTGGTGAGATAGTAACCAATAAGTAAAATGTTGTTTATGTTTTTTACCAGTTGGGTGTTTTTTTGAAATAGATGAATGAGGTATATTTCTCCGTGCGTGTAAAACAACCAACCAATTTTTATCATGATAAAAAAGATGATGGGGAGGTAAATGCTATATGTGAGAAGATTATAATTCATTTTCTAAACATTTTAAACTTTCAGAAATTATTGAAAGTATTATTTAAATTTTTTTTATTTGATGAGTTTTAATAAAGATTTAGTGATCCAAGTTTGTTCTTGGTTTACAATTTTATTCATCATCGCATCAGCAGTTTCAGCTAAATCATGCAAAGCTTTAGTTTGTTTAATTAGTTCTCTTGTTTTTTCTGTGCCATCATCTTTTATCGAGGATACGTCTTTTAAAACTTTAATAACAGGTTTTATTTCACGTCGGCTACGTTCTTTTGCGATATGTCTGGCAAGTTCTTGTACGTCTTTTTCAGTCGAAAAATATTCTTTACGTTCGCCAGGAATGAGCTCCTTTGTAACAATACCCCAATCCATTAGTTGACGCAAATTCATGCTTGTGTTACCGCGGGAGATTTTAAGCTCTGCCATAATTTCTTCCATGGATAAAGGTTTAATAGAAATAAAAAGCAAAGATTGTATTTGCGCCATAGCTTTGTTTATGCCCCAAAGTGTGCCTAAACTTCCCCATGTGCTAATAAACTTATCTTTTGCTTCTTGGTATTCCATACGGCAAATATATATAATATTTCTAAACTTTCAATAATTATTGAAAGTTTATTTTAGTTACTCAAAATTATTTAACCGTATCCTTTGTTTTTTTCTTTAATAAACCACCTAATACATTTTTTACTGCATTTGTAGTGTTATTGGTAGGTGTGGTTTGAGTAGAATCTGTTTGAGTTGTTTTATTGTCAAGAATACCTCCTAAAACATCTTTAACGGCATTAGTTTGTTCTGTTTTAGTCGAGTCTGTTTTTGTTTTGTTACCGCTAATAATACCTCCAATTAGGTCTGTAACTTTGTCTTTACCTTTATTAAGAAGTTTTTGTTTTTCAATTTCAACCAGTTGTTTTGTTAGGTTGGTAACTCCACTTGTTAAATCTGTTTTTACAGTCGGACTCGTGTAAGAACCTCCAATATTTGCAGTAACCGGAATGGTAATGTTGTTGGCCTCTTCGCTATCAATTTTGTTAATAAGCGCTGTAATATCGGAGCCTAGGTATTTTGCTGGCACATTAAAAATAGCATTGTAATTTAATGTTTGATCAAAGCCGTGTGATCCAGAAACCGTAATAGCGATATCTTTATATTTTAAATCGAAAGGTTTTACGCTTACTTGCCCATTGGCAAATTCTAACTTGGTTTTTAGATCTTTTAAATCGAGTTTGCTAAAATCTATAAAGCTCAATGAGTTATCAAGTTTGCTTAAAAGGCCACTTTCGTTTTCGGATAGGTTTGTTGTCAATAATTCTGCTAGCGCATTACCCGAAACAGTACTTAAATTTGGAGCAAAATCTTTATCTAAACTTCCAGATAAATTAATAGTTGTGTTTAATTTTCCTTGTAAAATTTTGGCAATAGGAGCTAAGTTTTGAAGTAATTCTAAGCCTTTAAACGATTTTGAAATATCGAAATCGTTAGCGCCTAATTTAAAATTAAATGTAGGTGTTTCTGTTTTGGTTGAAACGTCTCCTGAGATTGAAAGCGCTCCATCGAAAATACTTGATGATACGTTGCTCAACGTTGCAGCTTCATCTTTTATTAATAGCTTCCCTTTAACATCGGTTAGCGTTAAATTATCATAAATTACGGTTTTAGCATTGGCGTTTATAGTGCAATCTAAAAAAGCAGGGATTTTTAAGGCTTCCGATTCTGTTGGAGTTTGTGTTTTTGTTTCGGTTGAAGCTGTTTCGCTTTCCGACATAAAATCACTCATTTTAAAAAGGTTCGAATTTAAATCGAAATTACCTTTTAGTGTTGTATCACTAAGTACAAATCCTAGTAAGTTGTTTATAGTTCCGTTAGCATTTAAATCACTTTCACCTGTTTTTGCTTTAAAGTGATTTAGTGAAACGGTTTGAGGATTAAAGGTTAAATCTGCTTCTGAAATTTCTAGAGGGTTTGCCATATCTTCAGAAGTATATACAAAATTACTAAGGCTAGCAGTTCCGTTACTTTTAATGCGTTCAAATGCATTAGCTTCAATCGCATTCATGTCAAAAGCCGTGCTTAATTTTGCTTTTAAAATACCTGTAAGCGGACTTGCCAATTCAATAGGGTATGCTTTTGTGATATTAGCTAAGTTTAAAACACCGTCTAAATTGGCACTTACAAGCATGTTTTTGGTCATGTTTTTTATGCTGGCAGACGATTTAAAAACATCGTCGTCTATTTTAAAGTTCAAGGTTTTTATATCAACAAAAGTATCATCTAAAAAGCCTGTTGTGTTTTTTATAGAGGTATTAATTACAATGTTTGTTACGCTTTTTGGTAAATCGGGATATTTAAAAGACGCATTGTTCGAAGCGATATTAATATCTAATTTAGGAATGGTTTTATCAGAATTAATACCTTTTACAATACCATTAATAGTAAAGTCTCCACTAGTTTGTACGCCATCTAAACTGCCTGAATACGTTTCTGGAATTAAGGCTAAGAAATTTTTAAAATCAGATTCTGGGTTTTTAAAGGTTAAATCGATATTCTGACCTTCATCTAGTAACTGAACAAAACCATCAAATTCTATTGGCAATTTATTGATATAGCCTTTATTTTCTTTAAAAGTGTATTTACTATTTGTTAAGTCTAAATCTATTAATGCATCTAGTTTTATAGCATTATGGTTTAGGTAATTTGTGCCGTCCATGGTGAAGCTAACATTGGCTTCTGTTTTAGTATCAAGTTCCGATGTTTCTCCCGAAAAAGTTCCGCTTCCGCTATGGTTTAATTCCGATATTTGCATGGTCATTTTTAAAGCTTCATCTATATAATCAAAAGCACTATTTTCAATGCTATAATCTTCAATGCTAAATGTAAAACTGCTGCTCGTTGCGTCTGTTGTAGTTTCTGTTTCGCTAGCTTTGGCAATATCATAATTTGTTTGTCCTTCTGTATTTGTTTTTAAAGTAATCATTGCTTCATCCACAAAAATGCTATTCACGACAATAGGCTCTTCACCTGCTGTTTTAAATAATTCGGGGATAGACACGGTAAACGCAATAGATTTTGCTGCTACCAAGGTATCGCCTTTAAAAGGTTCGAAATTGGTAATAACAAAATCGTTTATACCAACGTGGGCCTCAGGAAAGCTACGGATAAAGCTTAGGCTTACATCGCTAAATTCTACTTGAGCATTTACATTATCATTTATAAATTGCTTTACAATGCCTTGAATTTTTCCTTGGAAAACAAAGGGAATTGCAACCAATAAAATAAGTAAGGTAAGTATAGTGAAACCTGTGATTTTTAAAATTTTCTTCATAACGCGGTGTTTGTGAAATATTTACGTAAAAAACGGATTAAGGGATGAGATTATGGGTGGTTTTAAGTTAACTTTAACGGAATTTTAAAGGAGATGGATTTCTTCATTTACCTTTAGTTTGAAACGCTTTCTGAACAAAAATACACCTAAGTATAGAAAAGGAGTGTCAAAAAATGCTATTATAATTTTAAATATAAATCCGCTAAGTAATAAGCCTAAAAACCGGTCCCAGGCAATAATTTCGAAGATACAAAGCAATCCAACGACGGTAAATGTATCAACAAATTGAGATAAGAAAGTTGAAAAGTTATTCCGAAGCCATAAATGTTTGCCTTTAGTAAGTTGTTTCCAGAAATGATAAATTTGAATATCTATAAATTGAGCAAACAAATAAGCCATCATGCTTGCAAAAACGGCTAAAACTGTATTTCCAAAAACGGTATTAAACATACTATCTTGCACAGGTGACCATGGTGTAGCGGGAACAATGCTTGATACATAAACAATTAAGAGCGAAAAGAATGAAGCGAAAATACCAGCTTTAACAACTTGGTTGGCGCGTTTTTTTCCATAAATTTCACTAATTAAGTCTGTTATTAAAAAAGTAATAGGATAAGGTAATATGCCTACTGAAACTTCAAAAAGTTTAGCGCCATAAATTTCGATATCAAAAGGATACCAATAAAAGAATTTTTGAAAAATAAGATTAGAAACTACTAAGGATGTGATAAATAAAGCCCCCAAAAGCATGTAAATTCGTTGGGCGGCGAGCTTGTCTTTTAAAGTCATATAAAGTTGTGAATAAATACCTAGGGTAAATATACAATGAAACCATTTAGTTTTCATTATTTTGCGTCTACTTATGACGGAACCAACAACATTTCATATTGCTTTAGGCAGTAATAAAGGTGATAAATTTAAAAATTTACAAGATGCTGTAGATGCTATTTTTCAGCAAATTGGTAATATAAAGTTAATTTCTAAAGTATATAAGTCTGCTGCTTTAGGTTTTGAAAGTGACGATTTTTTAAATTGCTGCTTGGTTTTAGAAAGTGATTTACAGCCACATGATGTTTTGGATATGCTATTGGCTATTGAAATAGAATTAGGACGTACTCGTAAATTAAAAAACGAATATGAAGCGCGAGTAATAGATTTGGATGTTGTTTTTGCAGAAGAACAAATAATAAGCACCGAAACTTTGCAAGTTCCACATCCAGAAATGCATAAGCGTAAGTTTGTTTTAATGCCACTCAACGATTTGGCGCCTAAATTAAAGCATGCTAAACTTAGTAAAACCGTATCGGAGTTGTTAGAGGTTTGTGAAGATAAGTCGGTTTTAGAACCTTTAAATATTTGGCTAAAAAACCCTAGTAAAACCCTAGATTTTTCTAAATATAATTATATTGCAATAGAAGGTAATATTGGTGCAGGTAAAACCAGTTTGGCAAATAAAATAGCGCAAGATTTTAATGCAAGATTACTTATGGAGCGTTTTGCAGATAATCCGTTTTTACCTAAGTTTTATAAAGATGCACAGCGTTATGCGTTTACCTTAGAAATGTCTTTTTTAGCAGATCGATATCAGCAAATTTCAGAAGATTTAGCACAACTCGATTTATTCACGCAATTTGTTGTTAGCGATTATGATGTTTTTAAATCGCTTATTTTTTCTAAAATAACATTGAATACGGATGAGTATGGATTATATAGAAAGTTGTTTTACTTAATGTATAAGGATATCCCGAAGCCAGAGCTTTATGTTTATCTATACCAAAACACCACACGTTTACAAGAAAATATTAAAAAACGTGGACGCGATTACGAGCAAAATATAGCCGACGATTATTTGGAGAAGATTAACTCTGGATATTTAGAGTTTTTAAAAAGTCAGAAAGATTTTAATGTGAAAATTATTGATATTTCCGATAGAGATTTTGTTGCAAACAGAAGTGATTACCTTTGGGTTTTGGGTGAAATTTGTAGTGAATAATTAAAAATAAAAACTCCATTAAGATATCTGTATGTTAAGATGTCTTAATGGAGTAGGTATATATTCAGAAAACAGAAATTAGTCCTCGTCCATTTCCATAATTAAATTGGCAATAAGAGATGTCCATCCTGTTTGGTGCGATGCGCCAAGACCTCTGCCTGTGTTGCCATCAAAAAACTCGTAGAAAAAGTGTTCCTTTTTAAAATGTTCATCATTAGTGAAAACCTTGTCAGGATCATCTGAGTGGTATTGATATTTACCATCTTCATTCGGTTCAAAAAGTTTTATTAATCTTTTAGTTAGTTCATTAGCAATTTGCTTTAGATTAAGTTTGTTACCCGAACCTGTTGGGAATTCATAAGTATATTCATCGCCATAAAACTCGTAGTATTTACGTAACGATTGAATAATCATGTAGTTTAAGGGCATCCAGATAGGGCCACGCCAATTTGAGTTGCCTCCAAACATGTTAGAGCGACTTTCTCCAGGTTCGTATTGAATTTGGTGGTGTCCATTATGGTTAAATACGAAAGGATATTTTTCGTGATATTTTGAAAGCGAACGAATTCCAAAATCTGATAGAAATTCGTCTTCATCAAGCAAACGTTTTAATAAGTGTTCTAATCTAAAGCCTCGCATAATGGAAAACATAAAGTTTCCGTCTTTATTGGCTTCTTCTAAATTTGAAATTAGAGAAGCTAAATCTGGTCGTGTTTTTATAATATTGTTGGCTCTTCTTCTAAATTCTTTTAATTCTTCAAATAAATCTTTGTTGATAATTTCTACAGCAAACATTGGTATAACTCCTACTAGAGAGCGCACTCTTAATCGGTCGGTTCTTCCGTCGTTCATTTCAACAACATCATAATAAAAATTATCATCGTCATCCCATAGTGAAATATCTTTTTTTCCTATATGGTGCATGGCCCAAGCGATATTCAAAAAGTGTCTAAAAAACTTAACAGCAGGCTCTTCGTAAACTTTATTGTTTTTGGCAAGCTCAAGAGACATGCGCAACATATTAATAGAGAACATAGCCATCCAACTGGTAGCATCTGCTTGTTGCATTCTGGCGATACCTTCTGGCATATGGTTTCTGTCGAAAACACCAATATTGTCTAAGCCTAAAAATCCACCCTCAAATAAATCTGTTCCATTTTTATCTTTTTGGTTAACCCACCATGTGTAGTTAATCATAAGTTTTTGGAATGCTTTTTCTAAAAATGGAAGATCTCCTTTTCCTGTTTTTTCTTTATCTTTTTCGTAAACTTTCCACACCGCATAACTATGTACAGGCGGGTTAACATCGCTAAAGTTCCATTCGTAAGCAGGGATTTGACCGTTAGGGTGCATGTAGTTTTCTTGTAATACCAATAGTAATTGATCTTTGGCGAAATAGGGGTCGATTTCTACAAACGAGGCCATATGGAAAGCTAAATCCCAAGCGGCATACCAAGGGTATTCCCATTTGTCGGGCATAGAAATAATATGTCTATTGGTAAGGTGTTGCCAACTGTAATTCCGCATGTTGGTTCTGTTCGGTTTATTTTCTCCTGGCCCTCCAAAAAGCCATTTAAAAACATCGAAATAATAAAACTGTTTGGTCCATAGTAACCCTGAAAAGGCTTTTTTAGCAAGATCCTGTCTTGCTTCTGGTAAGTCTTTCTTTATTACATCGTTGTAAAATTCTTCGCATTCTGCTTTTCTTAAATCAAAAATAGAATCAAACGCTTCCCACGGATTATTTAATTCATTTTTGCTAAGGCGTATTTTAACACTTTTTTCTTCGCCAGCTTTTAAGCTAAACTTATGCCAAACGGCCATTTTAGAACCCGTGTTTTTTGGGTTTACAGTGTTTTTTTTATTTACAACATGTTCGTGAATTCCGTCTTTTACGTAAGGAACTTCATTTTTTACATTATAAATACGTTCGTTATTGGTTTCGTTTTCACAAAATAGAGGTGTGCCATTTTCATGATACAAATAGTATTCTCCATTTCTACTACTGTTAGATTGTGCACAGCCTTCTTTTGTAGATTTTATTATGGGACGTTCAAATTTTTTATTGTGTTTCCATACATTTCTAAACCACAAATGCGGTAATACATGAATATCGGCTGCTTTCGAGCCTCTATTTACAACAGTGACCTTCATTAAAATGTCTTCGATATCTCCTTTTGCGTATTCAATAAAACAATCGAAATATGCATTGTCTTTAAAGCAGCCTGTGTCTAATATTTCATATTCGTCCTCGTCTCGCCCTTTTTTATTTCCCTCCACTAAATCGCTGTAAGGAAATTTGCAATGCGGATACTTGTATAGGTACTTATTGTATGAATGTGTTGGTGTGGATACTTGATGGAAGTAAAGTTCTTTAACATCTTCTCCATGGTTTCCTTGGTTGTTGGTAAGGCCAAATAGACGTTCTTTTAAAATGGTGTCTTGCCCATTCCAAAATGCAGGAGCCAGACATAAAATTTCTTTGGCATCGCAAAAACCACCTATGCCTTCTTCTCCCCATCTATAGGCGTTACTCCGAGCTTTTTCATGATCGATAAATTCCCACGATTCTCCATGTTCACTATAATCTTCTCTAACAGTTCCCCACTGTCTTTCTGCTAAATATGGTCCCCAGTTTTTCCAGTTTTTGTAATTGTTAGGTGTTGCTAAGCGTTCCGATTCTGGGTTTTTATCAGCCATAAATTCTAGTTGTCATTATTAATAAAGTTGAAACTATTAATTAAAATGTATGTGATATAAACATCAAATTTAGTTTTTTAATGTTTCTGCGTTTTAATTAGGTTTTCAATAAAAATAGAGCTTTTTTCAATAAGTTCTTAATTGAGTTTGTTAGTATTTCTGTATTAGCGGTTTTAATAGTGTTCTTTTAGCTTCTTTTTAAAAAAGGATTGAGTTTATTGCTGAAGATGTATTTACTAATAGTAGCAGATAGATGTTGAGAGAGGGTTGTGCGTTTTATGATTTCTTGTTTATTTGGTGTGCATGTCAGGAACAACATTAAAACATTTTATAGAGGGTTGTTACAATTCGTCCTTTCTCATTATCCAAAGTGTACTCATCAAGCAGTGTTTCTTTTTTAACTTCTAAATTAAAAGGTGCTTCTAGTAAGTTAACGCCGCTATTCTGTTTCAGCCTGATTCCTTGCCCAGAAATAATATCTTTATTTGGAGTAAATGGTGCGAGGGGTATATGTTCTGTTAAAATAATAAACTTGTAATGTTCTAGCTTTTTAACTACGCTTATTATTTCTAGGTTAGATAAATGCTGTAATACTTGACGGAGAATAATACAGTCGGCCTTCGGTAGTTTGTCTTTCGCGAGATCTAGGCAGTAGAATTCTAAATTATCAGCTTGGTATATTTGTTTATTTCTCTTAATTAGGCTTTCAACAATATCGGCAGCAATATATTTTTGGGTGTATGGTGTAAGCTGTTTCCCAATATTAAAATCACCACAACCCAAATCGCAGACTGTTAAGTTATTTTTATGGGTTTTAAAAAAGGTGATAATAGATTCTAGATAAGGATTTATAATATCAGCATCATGCGATCCAGAACCCGAGTAGAAGTCAAAACCTGTTCCGCCCCAAAGCTTCATCTCGTAAATCTGATTCATGGCATCTTTAGTTGGCCATGGTTTTTTAACTTTTTTAGTCACCTATTTAAAATTTGTCAGGTTTATTGTAATAAAAATGCAAACTAAATTTTTGTAAATTCTAATTAATTAGATTTCCCAAAACTTAGTTTGCACTATATATTTAATCTAAAAAAATAGTTTTTATTTTTCTTCTTTGTTGTGTGTTTCTAGCCAAGCTTCTCCGTCTTTATCAACAAAGAAATCCATCCAAACATAATACATTTCATTATCAGCTTCTACACTCACCGAGTGGCTCGAACCTCTTGGAATGTGTAATAAGGAGTATTCAGGAAAATCAACCTGAGCTTCATCAGCATAAACAACACTGTTATTGTCCGTAAGGCCTAAGAATAATTGCTCTAGCATACCATGTACGTGTGCACCAACTTTGTCTGGACCAATAGTTCTAACTGTTCCCATAGCCACTCTTGGTATGTATTTGTTAGGTAATATGGTTCTACTTGTAGTTTGCGGACTCTTAATTGGTTCCGTGTACGATTCGCAATCTGTAAACTGTTTAAAGTAAATAGTGTCTACGTTTTCTTTCGGGAATGTTTTAATGTCAACAATATCTAATTCCGTTTGTAAAACCGATATTTTAAGGTAATGTAGTGTTTCGTTCTCGTTAGCTTTAAATTCAATATCATCAACATTGTTCGGTAACATAATAGTTTCCGGTACAATCTCGTAAGTTTTATCACCAGAAGTTAAAGTTGCATTACCAGTTATAAATAAATAAATGGTTTTGTGCGTGTCATTAATATCTACCTTTTGGGTAATGTCGCTATTAATGGTAATGTGTTCGGTGGTGACACCGTCAATCTCATCGGTTAAAATGTTTTTGCTTTGTTCTTGCTGGTTTTCTTGCATTTCCATATCGAGATGTTTGATAGGGATTTCTTGCGCGTAAACTGCAGCAGCAGCGAAAAGAAGCGCTGCTAAAAAAGATAATTTTAGTTTAGTTTTCATTATTGTTTAAATTGGTTTACCAATTTACTAAATATATCCCAAACAACAACACCACAACTCACAGAAATGTTTAAAGAGTGTTTTGTGCCATACTGCGGAATCTCTATTACCACATCACTAGCGCTAACCACATTTTGTGCTACACCCTTAACTTCGTTACCAAAAACAAGTGCGTATTTAGTGTTCTCTTCTGGAGTAAAATTGTTAAGCATGGTGGCGTTTTCGGCTTGTTCAATCGAGCAAATTTGCACCTTTTCCGCTTTAAGTTTTTCAATTAAATCCATGGTGTTTTCAACATGTTCCCAAGCTACGGTATCTGTACTTCCTAAAGCTGTTTTATGTATATCCTTGTGTGGTGGCGTTGCCGTAATACCGCAGAGGTAAATTTTCTCAACTAAAAACGCATCACTCGTCCTAAAAACCGACCCAATATTATTTAAACTTCTAATATTATCGAGAACAATAATAATAGGTGTTTTTTTTGCCTCCTTAAAAGCATCAACACTCAGTCTGTCTAGCTCGTTGTTTTTTAATTTACGCATATTATGGTGTCTTTTTGTTTCTAAGCTAACAGAAATGTATCTAGTTTAACTTTTATGTTTTTTTTGGCGTTACCCGAAAAGGGTCGGGCTTTACGTTACAAGTCCTCACACTTCCTTCGTCAGGTTGTGGGCTTTTCACTGCAATCCCTAACGCGCCACGGTTATGTGCTTACTTATTTCTGCAGATTAGCATGAATAAAAAATTTTTCGATATTTTGTGAACAAATACCAATAACTTCTATGGTTTCCGCTTCAAAAAAAATAGAATAATAGTTACTTTAGCAAACTTACTAAAACAGAAAACCATTGGCAACAAAAAGTAAAAAAGTAACACCGTTAATGAAACAGTACAACGCCATCAAGGCCAAATATCCTGATGCTTTGTTGTTGTTTAGAGTGGGCGATTTTTACGAAACCTTTGGTTCCGATGCTGTAAAAACAGCAGGTATTCTTGGTATTATTTTAACCAAACGTGGTGCAGGTAGCGAAAGCGAAATAGAATTAGCTGGTTTTCCGCATCATTCATTAAACACCTATTTACCTAAATTGGTAAAAGCTGGTGAGCGTGTGGCTATTTGCGACCAACTCGAGGACCCTAAACAAACTAAAAATATTGTAAAGCGTGGTGTAACAGAACTTGTAACACCTGGTGTAGCTTTAAACGATGAGGTTTTAGTGTCTAAATCGAACAATTTTTTATGTTCGGTTTATTTCGATAAAAAATATATCGGTATTTCCTTTTTAGATATTTCTACAGGTGAGTTTTTAACCTCACAAGGTAATGCTGAGTATATCGATAAGTTGTTGCAAAACTTTAGTCCGAGCGAGGTTTTAGTATCAAAACAAAAACGCGGCAAATTTAATGAGACTTTTGGCGACGATTTTCATACTTTTTATTTGGAAGATTGGGTTTACCAAACCGATTATACTTACGAAACCTTAATAAAGCATTTTGATACCAAAACCTTAAAAGGTTTCGGTATAGAAGATTTGCACGAAGGTATTATAGCATCGGGCTCTATACTTCACTATTTAGGCGAGACACAGCATAATAAATTACAACATATTACATCTATTGCGCGTATTGCAGAAGACGATTATGTGTGGATGGATCGTTTTACTATTAGAAATTTAGAACTTTACAATTCTACAAATAACAATGCTGTAACCCTTTTAAATGTTATAGATAAAACTACATCACCAATGGGTGGGCGTTTACTAAAACGTTGGTTAGCGCTACCATTAAAAAGTGTAGATAAAATAAAACAACGTCATGAGGTTGTTAAGTTTTTAACCACAAAAGATGTTACGTTACAAACCATTCAAAACCATATAAAAGGAATTGGAGATTTAGAGCGATTAATTTCAAAAGTGGCTACAACTAAAGTTAATCCGCGAGAAGTTATTCAGCTTAAAAACTCATTAGAAGCTATTGTACCTATAAAAACATTGGCTACAGACTGTGATAATGAATCTTTAAGAATTATTGGTGATACCTTACAAAGTTGCGAAGTACTTCGTGCTAAAATAAAGGAAACTATAAACGAGGAGGCTCCAGTAAATGTATTAAAAGGTAATAGCATTGCCGAAGGCTTTTCAAAAGAGTTAGATGAGCTACGAGCACTTTCTACCTCTGGGAAAGATTATTTAAACGGAATGTTAGCCCGCGAAAGTGAGCGTACCGGAATTACATCGCTTAAAATAGCATCCAACAATGTGTTTGGTTATTATATTGAAGTGCGAAATACGCATAAAGATAAAGTGCCCGAGGAGTGGATTAGAAAACAAACTTTAGTAAATGCGGAACGTTATATTACTGAAGAATTAAAAGAATATGAAGCCAAAATTTTAGGAGCCGAAGATAAAATACAGGCTATCGAGCAAAAGCTATTTGCCGAATTGGTAAGTTGGATGAACCAATACATTAAGGCTGTACAACAAAATGCTTTTCTAATTGGGCAAATAGATTGTTTATGTGGGTTTGCACAATTAGCAAAAGATAATAGTTATGTGTACCCTATAATAGATGAGTCTCACGATTTAGAAATTAAAGATGGCCGTCACCCTGTAATAGAAAAACAATTACCTATTGGTGATGCTTATATTGCTAACGATGTATTTTTAGATCGAACCACACAACAACTAATCATGATTACGGGACCTAATATGTCTGGTAAGTCGGCCATTTTACGTCAAACAGCACTTATTGTACTCTTGGCCCAAATGGGAAGTTTTGTACCCGCAAAAGAGGCTAGAATTGGTTTAGTAGATAAAATATTTACTAGAGTAGGTGCTAGTGATAATATTTCTATGGGAGAATCTACTTTTATGGTAGAAATGAATGAAACGGCATCTATTCTAAACAACATATCTGAACGTAGTTTGGTGCTTTTAGATGAAATTGGACGTGGTACAAGTACATACGATGGTATTTCTATTGCTTGGGCTATTAGTGAATACTTACACGAGCATCCGGCAAAACCTAAAACGTTATTTGCAACACATTACCATGAGTTGAATGAAATGACAGAAACTTTTGGACGCATTAAAAACTTCAATGTTTCTGTAAAAGAATTAAAAGACAACGTGCTTTTTTTAAGAAAGCTAGTTGAAGGTGGTAGTGCGCATAGTTTTGGTATACATGTGGCAAAAATGGCTGGGATGCCTCAACAAGTTTTACACCGCGCAAACAAAATTTTAGAGAAATTAGAAAAATCGCATTCTAGTGAAGAACTCACAAATAAAGTAAAATCGATGCAAGACGATATGCAACTCAGTTTTTTTAATTTAGACGACCCGTTGCTTGAAAATATAAAAGAAGAAATTTTAGATATTGATATTGATACACTTACACCGGTAGAAGCGCTTATGAAACTGAATGAAATTAAGCGCATGTTGGTGAAGAAAAAGCAAGCTTAAAAATTTTTTTAATTTTTTTTTGAAAAAGGCTTTGCTAATCCAATAAAAGGCTTAAATTTGCAACCGCAATAGCAATATTGCTCGTTCATTAAAAGACTGCGAAAGTAGCTCAGGGGTAGAGCATCACCTTGCCAAGGTGGGGGTCGCGGGTTCAAATCCCGTCTTTCGCTCTGAGATTTTTCCTTAAAAATATTCCAATGCTGAAGTGGTGGAATTGGTAGACACGTTGGACTTAAAATCCAATGTCCATTAGGACGTACGGGTTCAAGTCCCGTCTTCAGTACAAAAGCCTTATCTTTTATTAGATAAGGCTTTTTTTATTTGAGTATATTATAGGTGTTACGTTTAATTTGAGAATCTATGAGCTTTATATCAACCAGCGAAATTTTTTGGAAGTTGTAAACTTTTAAAGTTGGTCTATTAAATATTTCTATGTTTTGAGAAATATTATTTTTTAAGTTGATCTATAGCTTTTCTAACATCTGTTTCCGGTAGTTTACATGCGCCGTCTACACAAACAAAACTATAACTTTTCTCATCACTATACCTGTTTTTTAACAGAGGTATATTACTTTCTTTAAGCGAGCCTGCTATCAAAATATTTGGAAGGTAGTAACTGTTTAGTGTTTTTAAATCTTTTTTGGCATTCTTACCCGTAATAACGAATTCATAATGTTTGAAAGTAAAATTTGCCATTAAGTCCATCCAATTGGGGTACGCTGCTGGTGATTCTAAAATTTTAGGTTTTATATTATTTACCATTTGATGCGCCATTTTTTTATATTCTAAATCATCATAAAAATGACTCAATTTAAAAAGGTTTTTAGCTAAAACGGAGTTGGACGATGGATTAGCATTGTCATAGATATCTGTTTTTCTCACAATTAAAGAGTCATCTTCATCCGATGTAAAATAGAACATGCCACTGTTTTTATTGTAAAAATGATGAATAGTATAATCCATTAATTCTTTGGCGGTCTGTAACCATTGCTCATCAAAAGTTACTTGATACAAGGCTATGTAGGCTTCAATAACAAAGGCATAGTCTTCAGCATACGCATTAATCATGCTTTTGTCGCTAATATGCGTTCTATAAAGACTACCATCAGTTTTTAATTGCTCTTTTTTTAAAAATTGTGCGTTTTTGAGAGCAACTTCTAAGTAATGGGGATTGTTAAAAACACGGTAAGCATCAACATAAGCTTTTAACATTAAAGCATTCCATGAGGTTAATGCTTTTTTATCGACTTTAGGCTTGTTTCTTTTGTTTCTTGCAATAGTTAAAGTATTGTTCCAATCCTCAATATTCTTTTTCAATTCAGGAATCGTTAGGTCGTTTTTTTGGGCAAACAGGGAGTCTGATTGATTTCTAAAAAGAATATATTTATCATCTTCCCAAAGCCCTACACTGTTAATATTGTAGTATGTTTCAAATAAGCTGTACTTATTTATTATTAACTCTTTAAGTTCTGCTTTAGTCCATGCGTAATAATAGCCTTCTTCCGTTTTTTCATCTTCATTTTTGCTATCGGCATTTAATGACGAATAAAATGCGCCGTTCTCATGCATTAATTCACGCTCCACAAAATTTAGGCTTTGAGAAACTACTTGCTTATACGCTTCATTTTGAGTATTAAGATAAGCATTAGAATATAGACTTACCAGTTGGGCGTTATCATAAAGCATTTTTTCAAAATGAGGGATGTGCCAGTTTTTATCTATAGTATATCTAGAAAAACCACCTCCAACCTGGTCATAAAGCCCTCCATAAGCCATCTTCGTTAAAGTATTATTGACATATTGATTTAGTCCTTTATCATTGGTATGAAAGCTATATCTCATCAAGACATTTAAGCTATTAGCTTTAGGGAATTTTTCCGCATACATTTCGCCTCCATTTTTAAAATCTAATATTGTCTTCCAATGGCTTATAGTTTTATCCATCTCGTCTAGATTAAAAGCTGTAAATTCTTTATTTACTTTAATTAAGTCTACATCTTTCATGCCTACCTCTAGTTTTTCCGCAAAGCGTATCATGTCTTCGGGATTGTCTTTATACATGCTCGAAAGCTTATTTAAAACTTGCATCCACTCGTCCTTCGTAAAGTAAGTGCCTGCAAAAACAGGTCGCCCATCTGGTAAACAAATGGTGTTTAGTGGCCAGCCACCGCTGCCCGTCATGAGTTGTAAGGCACTCATATAAATTTGATCTATATCTGGTCGTTCTTCACGGTCTACTTTTATATTAATAAAATGAGTGTTCATCATTTTTGCAATAGAGTCGTTTTCAAAACTTTCCGCTTCCATAACATGGCACCAATGGCAAGAAGAGTAACCAACTGAAACAATAATAAGTTTGTTTTGTTCTTTAGCTTGTTTAAGCGTTTTAGAATTCCATGCGTTCCAATTTACTGGATTATGGGCGTGTTGTAAAAGATAAGGACTTGTTTCTTTTATTAAAGCGTTGGTAAATTTGTGTGTATTACCTGCAGATTCATTTTTACAACCAGTTAATCCAATTAAAAGGATAATAAATAAGAAGTTAAATAAAGGTTTCATTAGCTATTTAATATTATCTGTTAAAACAAAATACAATATGTTTTAAAAGCAAACGGATGCTAAAAGTATGCATTTTAGCACGAATAATTATTAAAACAAAAGTAGTGTTTGTTAAAAAAAACTAGATATAGCACCATTTGTTATATAAGATGCTTGATTTGTTACAAACCCGATTTAGGGTTAAATATATTTTTGTTAGATATTAATTTAAAATTCATTTCAATTGTATTACTTAGGAATAGACATCGGAAGTTCTTCAATCAAAGCAGCACTTGTAGAAATAGAATCAGGAAAAAGCTTGGGTGTTGTTCAAGAACCCAAGGAGGAAATGGGCATGTTTGCTCAAAAAAATGGCTGGGCAGAACAAAAACCAAACGATTGGTGGCTGCATATTTGCAACGCAATTACTAAGTTAAAAAAAGAATATAATATAAGTAGAACTCAAATTAAAGGGATTGGTGTTTCGTATCAAATGCACGGTTTGGTTTTACTGGATAAACAAGGAATTCCACTTCGTAAAAGTATTATTTGGTGCGACAGTAGAGCTGTAGAAATTGGTCACAACGCATTTGCTGAAATTGGAGAAGAAAAATGTGCGGCACATTTACTAAACTCCCCGGCCAACTTTACAGCATCAAAATTAAAATGGGTTAAAGAAAATGAACCAGATATCTACAGCAAGATTCATAAATTTATGTTGCCAGGAGATTATGTAGCTTATAGATTTTCGAACAAAATGAATACAACAATTTCTGGTTTGTCAGAAGGTATATTTTGGGACTTTAAAAATAATTCAGTTGCAGATTTCCTTTTAGAATATTACGGAATAGATGCATCTTTAGTTCCGGATATCGTAGACACCTTTGGAATCCAATCTTTAGTTGATGAAAAAGGGGAAGAAGAAAGTGGTATTGCCGCTGGAACTCCAATTTATTACAGAGCAGGAGATCAAACCAATAATGCATTGTCATTAAATGTATTTAATCCAGGCGAAGTTGCTGCAACAGGTGGTACATCTGGTGTTGTATATGCAGTTACAGAAAGTTTATCAGGAAAAGAAAGCACACGTGTAAATAATTTTGCACACGTAAATTATACAAAATCCAATCCAATAATCGGGAAACTTTTAAATATCAACGGAGCCGGAATTCAGTACCGTTGGCTATTAAATAATCTAGCTGTAGACTCTTATGAAGAGATGAATATTTTAGCCTCAGAAATTCCTGTAGGTTCAGATGGCGTTTGCTTAATTCCTTTTGGTAACGGAGCAGAACGCATGTTAAACAACAAAGAAATTGGTACCCGAATTGTAAACATGAATCTAAATAACCATCACAAAGGGCACATGTGTAGAGCCGCTTTAGAAGGTATTGCTTTTTCATTTGTTTACGGTATGGAAATCATGAAATCAGACGGAATTAAGCCTAGCGTTATTAGAGCAGGAAACGACAATTTATTCCGTTCAGAAATATTTGCAAACACGGTAGCAACCTTAATAGAGCAAGAAATTGAAATCTATAATACAACCGGAGCTATTGGTGCGGCAAGAGCAGCAAATTTACACAAAGGCGATTTCGAAGCTTTCGGAAAAGTAATTATGGACAATGACCATGTTATGACTTTTATGCCTTTTAAAGACCAAAAACCTTATTTAGAGGCTTATAACAACTGGAAAGAAGAATTAGAACTCGTTTTAAAAAATAAATAAAATAATAAAATTTAGGGCGTTCCCTAAAAAGGTCGGGCTTTACATTATATCTTTTTGCAAAAAAGCAAAAAGGATGTCATTTCAATCCCTAACGCAATACAGCACAATAAAAAAATTACACAAATAAACAATTAAACAACATTTAAAGATGGCAAATAAAGAATATTTTAAAGGAATCAACAAAATTCAATTCGAAGGTAAAGAGTCAGACAATCCAATGGCTTTTAAATACTACAACCCAGAACAGGTAGTTGCAGGTAAAAAGATGAAAGAATGGTTTAAATTCTCAATCGCTTATTGGCATACATTCTGTGGTCAAGGTGGAGATCCTTTTGGTCCAGGAACACAAAGTTTTGGTTGGGATAAATCTACAGACGCAGTACAAGCAGCAAAAGACAAAGCAGATGCCGCTTTTGAATTTATTAACAAAATAGGTTTTGATTATTTCTGTTTTCACGATTACGATTTAATTCAAGAAGGCGCAACCTTTGCAGAATCTGAAGCAAGATTAAATACCATTACAGATTACATAAAAGGGAAACAAGCAGAAAGTGGAGTAAAATTATTATGGGGAACAGCCAACTGTTTTTCAAATCCACGTTATATGAACGGGGCTTCTACAAATCCAGATTTTGATGTAGTTGCCAGAGCAGGAGGTCAGGTTAAATTGGCTTTAGATGCAACCATTAAATTAGGTGGTGAGAATTATGTTTTTTGGGGAGGTAGAGAAGGTTACATGTCTTTATTAAACACAGATATGGGACGCGAATTAGACCACATGGGACAATTTTTAACCATGGCAAGAGATTATGCAAGAGCACAAGGTTTTAAAGGAACGTTCTTTATAGAGCCAAAACCAATGGAGCCAATGAAACATCAATATGACTTTGATTCTGCAACTGCAATCGGATTCTTAAAAGAATATGGTTTAGACAAAGATTTTAAAATGAATATTGAGGTTAACCACGCAACTTTAGCACAACACACCATGCAGCACGAAATGGCTGTTGCTGCCAAAGCAGGCATGTTAGGAAGTATAGATGCAAATAGAGGAGATTACCAAAATGGTTGGGATACTGATCAGTTTCCAAACAACATACAAGAAGTTACAGAAGCAATGTTAGTTTTCTTAGAGGCAGGAGGTTTACAAGGAGGTGGCGTTAATTTTGATGCAAAAATCAGAAGAAATTCAACAGATATGGAAGATGTTTTTCACGCACATATTGGTGGAGCAGATACCTTTGCAAGAGCATTAATTACTGCAGATAAAATTATGACTTCTTCTTCTTATAATTCTTTAAGAGAAAAAAGATATAGTTCTTTTGATGCAGGAAAAGGAAAGGATTTTGAAGCAGGGAAATTAGAATTAAAAGACCTATACAACATTGCTCAAGAAAATGGAGAATTAACATTGCAAAGTGGTAAGCAAGAATTGTTTGAGAACATCATCAATCAACATATATAAATACAAAAAGACCTTTCAGATATAATTGCTGAAAGGTTTTTTTAATAGAATAAAATTTACAAAAATGAATACAAAAATAGACCAACAATCAGCTGACAATATTAGAGCTCTTGCGGTTGCAATGGTAGAAAAAGCAAACTCTGGGCATCCTGGAGGACCAATGGGAGGTGCAGATTTTATGCACATTCTATATTCAGAATTCTTTAATTTCGATCCGTCAGATATGACTTGGGCATTCAGAGATCGTTTTTTTATGGATGCTGGTCATTTATCAACTTTAATGTATGCGCAATACTATCTTTTAGGAAATTATAAAAAGGAAGATGTTGCTAACTTTAGACAATGGGGGTCAATTACTCCTGGGCATCCAGAAGTTGATGTTGCAAGAGGTATCGAAAACACATCTGGACCTTTAGGTCAGGGGCATACTATGGGAGTTGGTGCAGCAATTGCAGCTAAATTCTTAAAAGCTCGTTTTGGTAATTGGATGGATCATAAAGTATATGGTTTTATTTCTGATGGTGGAGTGCAAGAAGAAATATCTCAAGGAGCAGGAAGAATTGCAGGTCATTTAGGGTTAAACAATTTTATTATGTTCTACGATTCTAATGATATTCAATTATCGACATCAACAGATGAAGTGACTTCTGAAGATACAGCCATGAAGTATGAAGCTTGGGGCTGGAAAGTAGTAACTATTGATGGACATAATCATGATGAAATAAGAAAAGCGTTAAAAGACGCAAATGCCGAAACAGAAAAACCAACCTTAATTATTGGTAAAACCATCATGGGTAAAGGATGTGTTTCTGCAGATGATTCAATTTTTGAAGGTGAATGTGAATTACACGGTCAGCCTATTGGAGCAACAGGAGCAGATTATGCAAAAACCTTATTAAATTTAGGCGCAAATCCGGAAACTCCTTTTGATATTTATGAAGATGTAAGTGTTTTTTATAAAGAATTATTAGAAAGAAAAATTGAAGAAGCTAAAAGTAAGAAAGTAGATATTTCTATTTGGAGAGAAGCAAATCCTGAATTAGCGACAAAATTAGATTTCTTTTTATCAGGAGAATTGCCAGAATTAGATTTTGAAAAAATCGAACATAAAGCAGGTTTAGCATCAAGAGCAGCTTCTTCTGGAGTATTAGGGTATTTGGCTGAAAATGTAGAAAACATGATTGTTTCTTCTGCAGATTTATCAAATTCTGATAAAACAGACGGATTTTTAAAGAAAACACATGCGCTTAAAAAAGGAGATTTTAGTGGATCATTTTTACAAGCAGGTGTTGCAGAATTAACCATGTCTTGTATCGCAAACGGAATTGCATTACACGGAGGAATTATTCCTGTTGTAGCTACTTTCTTTGTGTTTTCAGATTATATGAAACCAGCGATTCGTTTAAGCGGAATTCAAGAATTAGGTGTAAAATACGTGTGGACACATGATGCATTTAGGGTTGGAGAAGATGGACCAACACATCAACCAGTAGAACAAGAAGCACAAATAAGATTGTTGGAAAAATTAAAAAACCATAGTGGAAATCCGAGTTTTTTGGCTTTGCGTCCTGCAGATTCTGCAGAAACAAGTGTGGCTTGGAAAATGGCTTTAGAAAATAAAAATACACCAACAGGTTTAATTTTATCAAGACAAGGCATTAAAGATTTACCAACAAAAGGAAGTTCAAGATATCAAGAGGCTTTAGCAGCAGAAAAAGGAGGCTATTTAGTAAAAGAAGTAGAGAATCCTGATGTCGTTTTAGTTGCAAATGGATCTGAAGTAGCAACATTAGTAGCTGCAGCAGAAATTTTAGAATCAGAAAACGGATTGAGAGTAAATATTGCTTCTGTAATTTCTGAAGGAGTGTTTAGGTTACAATCTAAAGAATATCAACAAAGTGTTATACCTAAAAATAAACCATTATTCGGCTTAACTGCAGGTTTACCAGTAAACTTAGAAGGTTTGGTTGGTGATGCAGGTAAAGTGTTCGGATTGGATCATTTTGGATATTCTGCACCAGCAACAATCTTAGATGATAAATTTGGATTTACAGGAGAAAAAGTAAGCCAACAAGTATTAGAATATTTAAAAACAGAATAAAATTAAAAGTATGAAATTTTTTATAGATACAGCAAATTTAAATGATATTGCAGAAGCAGAAGCTTTAGGAGTTTTAGATGGAGTAACAACAAACCCATCGCTAATGGCTAAAGAAGGTATTACCGGAGCAGATAACATTATAGCGCATTACAAAAAAATATGTGATATTGTTGAGGGCGATGTAAGTGCAGAGGTTATTTCAACAGATTTTGAAGGCATGGTAAAAGAAGGAGAGGCTTTAGCCGCTCTACATCCTCAAATCGTCGTTAAATTACCAATGATAGCGGACGGTGTAAAAGCTTGCAAATATTTTTCGGATAAAGGAATTAGAACTAATGTCACTTTAGTTTTTTCGGCAGGGCAGGCCTTGTTAGCTGCTAAAGCAGGAGCAACCTATGTCTCTCCTTTTTTAGGGCGTTTAGATGATATTTCTACAGATGGATTAAACTTAATTAGCGAAATAAGGTTAATTTATGACAATTACGGATTTGAAACACAAATTTTATCGGCATCAGTAAGAAATACCATGCATGTTATTAATTGTGCTAAAATAGGCTCTGATGTTATGACGGGACCTTTATCATCAATCACTGGTTTATTAAAACATCCGTTAACAGATAGTGGTTTGGCAAAATTTTTAGAAGACTATAAAAAAGGTAATGCATAGGATGTAATAAAAATAATATTTACTTTTAAAGAGTAAATAAAAAGTAAATGAGATTTCGGGGAATTTTATTTAATTCTCCGAAATTTTTACAGTCAACATGGGATTAACCAACCAAAACTAAATATAATGAGAATTTTTGCACTGCTATTTTTTTTAATAAGCCAATTGTCTTTTTCACAAAATAAAGATGTGAAAGTAGAAGGAACCTTTAAAAAGTGGCAAAAAATAACCTTAAGTTTTAAAGGTGATGCTTTTAGTGAAAGTCAAGAAGATAACCCTTTTTTAAATTACAGACTTAATGTTTTTTTTAAGCATAAAAACAAGACCTATAAAGTTCCCGGTTTTTATGCTGCAGATGGTAATGCTGCCGAAACAAGCGCGAAAGATGGTAAGGTTTGGCAAGTTCGATTTACTCCAGATGAAGTTGGAGTATGGACTTACGAAGTGTCTTTTAGAAAAGGAAAAAATATAGCTGTAGATGATAATAAAGAAGCAGGAGAACCAGTGACTTTTAATGGTGTAAAAGGTGATTTCGAAATTACTAAGCCAGATGAAGAAGCAAAAGGACGATTGCAATATACAGGCGATAGATATTTGCACTATGCAGAAACCAATACACCATTTTTAAAAGGAGGAACGGATAGTCCTGAAAACTTTTTAGGATATTACGAGTTCGACCAAACACCTGATAAACACAGATATCAACCGCATTTTAAAGATTGGAAAAATGGAGATCCAACGTGGCAAGGCGGAAAAGGGAAAAACATTATTGGTGCATTAAATTATCTAGCATCAAAAGGCATGAACTCGGTTTATTTTTTAACCATGAATGTGCAAGGCGATGGAAAAGATGTTTGGCCATGGACAGACGAGAATGAGCGTTACCGCTTTGATTGTAGTAAACTAGACCAATGGGAAATTGTTTTCAATCACATGGATAAGTTAGGTTTAATGCTACATATTGTAACTCAAGAAACAGAAAACGAGTTGTTAATGGATATTGGCGAACTGGGTGTGCAAAGAAAGCTGTACTACAGGGAGTTAATAGCAAGGTTTTCTCACCATTTAGCTATAACATGGAATTTAGGAGAAGAAAATGGACCTATACATTGGTCTCCGAAAGGTCAAACAGATAGCGATAGAAAGGCTATGGCTAAGTATTTTAAAAGCCAAGACCCTTACCAGAGTTTAGTGGTGCTACATACACACTCTCAACCAAAAGATCAAGATTTATTTTTGAATCCTTTATTGGGTTATCCATTTTTAGATGGGCCTTCGTTGCAAACGCACGAACCCGGTTTAATTCATGAAATAACAAAAAAATGGATAGACGAATCTCAAAAAAATGGAAGAAATTGGGTTGTAAATCAAGATGAAATTGGCCCTGCTGATACTGGTGCAAAACCAGACAAGGACGATCCTAATCATGATGATATTAGACACAAAGTGTTATGGGGAAATTTAATGGCTGGTGGGGCAGGTGTAGAGTGGTATTTTGGGTATAAATTTGATCACAACGATTTAAAATGCGAAGATTGGCGCTCTAGAGATGCCGTTTGGAATCAAACAAGATATGCTTTAGAGTTTTTTCAGAAGTACTTACCTTTTACAGAAATGGAATCTGCCGATGGCTTAACTGATAATCCGGAAGATTTTGTTTTTGCTAAAAATGATGATACCTATGCTGTTTATTTACCAGAAGTGACAGAAACCAAAATCAATCTATTTGGTTCTAAAAACACGTTTCAAGTAAAATGGTATAACCCAAGAACAGGCGAAGCTTTACAAAACGGAACTATTAAAGATATACAAGGTGGCCAAAAAGTAGACATTGGTTTTCCTCCAAGTAAAGAAAAAGATTGGGTGGCTTTATTAACCTTAGATAGTAAGATAACAAAAGTAACTTCGGTAACTAAAAAAGAAATAGTAACCTTAAGTGCTTTAACCGATTTTGAAATAGATGTAGCTAATAACAACGCAGTTTATTACAAAGACAAAGCTAATGGTGTGTTTGCTATTAATGCAGCAAATAAAGACCAACGCTCTAAGTTTGCTTATGCAAGTACTAGGTTTAGCGGATTATCTGGATTGTATAACTTGACGTTTATTTCTATGGCAGAGAATGATGGGGAATCGGAATACCTCATTTTAAAAAATGGTAGTGTTATGAGTGAGGTAACAAACCCAGAAACAGATAAAACATTTAATGAAGCACGTCATGATTTAGGCAGGATTTTTATTTCTGAAAATGATATTATCCAAATAGCATCTAAGGCTGTTACAAATAAAAAAATACCTGAAAATGATGAAACAGCCTGGTCTAGAGGTCGATGGAGTTGTTTGGTTTTAACACCCGAAGGCATGGTAACTAACGATATGTTGTTATCTGAAACTCCTTTTACTGAAAAAGATGGGGTGTTAGAAATTGAGGCAGAAGATTTTCATTATAATTCAAAAAACGGAACAAACAGAGCGTGGATTATTAAAACGGCTAAAGAGAAAACAAACCAAAGTAAAACCGCAAGCTCTAATAAATATATTGAGGCCTTTCCGGATACTCGTGTTACCCATGACGATGTTTTAATTGAAGATGAAAACTTTTTTCCGGTGCCTGGTATTGGTGGTTTGATTTCATATAAAATAAACATTAATACAGCTGGTCGTTACTATGTTTGGGTAAGTGTTTACTCTAATGGTACTGAAGATAATGGCGTTCATGTTGGTGTAAACAATACATGGCCGGATAGTGGAGCACGTATGCAATGGTGCGATGGTAAAAATAAATGGACTTGGTCGTCAGCACAGCGTGTGCCTGATAATCATTGTGGAATGCCAAAAACTATATTTTTAGATTTAGAAAAAGGAGAATCTATTTTATCGTTCTCTATGCGCGAAGATGGTTTAAAAATGGATCGAATTATTTTAACAACCGATGTTAATTATAGTCCTAAATAAATTGTAATAATATGCAGCTAAAAAGATGTACTAATCTTTTAATATTTTTAAGCTTTCTGTTAACCCTAAATTTTTGGGGACAAACACCTACTCAAGATTTTAATTTTGTTAATATAAGAGAAGGTATTTCTAAAGTAGGTATTTATTCCATAACCCAAGATCATCATGGGTTTATGTGGATTTGTACTAACGGATCGGGTTTATATAAATTTGATGGTATTAATTATACATCGTACAAATTTAAAGTTGAAGATTCAACATCAATATGTAGCAATCTTGTTTTTTCATCATATTTAGATAATAACAATCGTTTATGGGTTGGGACGGAAGATGGACTAAACCTCTACAATAGAGATTTAGATCAGTTTGAAAAAATACCGGTTGGTAATACCGATGAGATTGGTATTTCAGTATTAAGTATTAAAGAAGATCATCATGGCAATCTTTTAATAGGAACAAGAGGTTTAGGTTTGTTTCTCATGAATTTAAAAACCCGAGAAGTAGTAAGGGTGATTGATACAGATAGATATCCTGCTATAAATGCTATAGAAATTTGTAATAAAACAGTGTTTTTAGGAACAAGTGTAGGGCTTCGTGTATTAGATTATTCTAATAATAAAACTAGAAAACCACATAATAATAGCAGCGCAAATTTTGACCTACCTATACAAACATTAAAATGGAGTACTAATAATAATTTATGGGCGGGAACTTACGGAAACGGTGTTGTTAAGTATCAATTAGAAGACGATACCATTACTGAATATTCAAATTTTGAAATAAGTAATAAGCGCATACTTGCAATGATTCAGTTGCCAGATAATTCAATATTAATTGGCTCTGAGAATGATGGACTTTTTCATATTAATTCTAATGGAGAACTTATAAAACGATACTTGTATCATAAAAGAGATGAAAATAGCATTCTTTCAAACTCTATTTGGTCTTTATTTCTTGATAAAGAAGAGCGTATATGGCTTGGATATTATAACAGCGGTGTTGCTGTAAGCGATAAACTTTTTGATAAATTTGGTAATATAGAAAGTTTAACGAGCAATGTAAATTCTTTACAAACAGGTTCTGTAACAGGTATAGTTAAAGATAGGGATGATAAATTATGGGTTTCCATGGATGGTGGAGGCATTGATGTAATTGATGTTAAAAACTCAAAATTTAATCATATAAATCTTTCTAATACCGAGCATTATTCGGGGTTAACTAGTAATTATATTCAAACTATTTTTATTGATAGTAAAGAAAATGTTTGGGCAGGAAGCTGGGATAATGGTTTTTATATACTTAAAAAAAACCAAAATAAGTTTGAAAATATTAATGTAAAAAACTCTCAAGGCAGTTTAATTTCTAATGCTATATTATCTATTACAGAAGATCAAGATGGGATTATTTGGATAGGGTCGTTTTACACTGGTATATACGCTTATAACCCAGAAACAGGTGTGCTTGAAAATTATAATTCTGGTCCATTTGAAAGCATTTCAACTACCGATGTTAGAAAAATTTTGGTCGATAAAGATAATACCATTTGGTTTGGTACTACTGCAGGACTTTTCAAAATAACAAAAAGTGAAAACGATGAATTGGAACTTGCTTCTCTAGAAAAACAGATGTCGCAGGCGCCAAATAATCAAAAAAGTGCAAATCATATTTTATCATTATATCAATGTTCTAATCAATATATTTGGATCGGCACACGTGGCGCAGGACTCTGCAGATACAACAAGCAAACCAATGAATTTAAATGGTATAATAAAATCATAGGCTTGCAAGAAGAAAATATAACTGGTATTATTGAAGATAATGCTGGCGATATTTGGGTAACGGGTAATTCTGGTATTTCAAAACTAAATATTGAAACGAATGAAGTAACAAGCTACTCGTCTAACGATGGCTTATTGTCCGACGATTTTAATTTCAACGCCACTTTAAAAGATGAAGATGGTGTTCTTTATTTTGGTAATTACAAAGGCATAGATTATTTCAATCCAGAAAAACTAGAGGTAAACTCAAGCGTACCTTCTTTATTTTTAACAGGATTAAAAATTTTCAATAAAGATGTGGTTCCTAATCAGGAAAATAGCCCGCTTGATATGGTTATTACCGAAACTGAAAGTTTAGAATTTAATTATGAACAAACGGTATTTACTATAGAATATACCGGAATTAATTACACAAGACCAGAAAAAAATCAATATGCTTATTATTTAGAAGGCTTCGAGGAATCTTGGAATTATGTAGGCGATTTGCAAAGTGCTACCTACACAAACCTAGATTATGGCGAGTATACCTTTAAGCTGAAAGCTGCTAATAATGATGGCGTTTGGAACGAAACGCCGCTAACACTTAAAATAACCATGTTACCACCTTGGTGGAAAACAAATGTTGCCATGGTGTGTTATATTGCCTTGTTTTTTATGGGAGTATACCTTTTAAATAGAATGACCCAAAGTAGAATAAAAGAGAAGGAGGCTATCAAAAATGAGCGTGTTCAGCGTGCGCAAGAAGATCAATTAAATGAGAAGAAAATTCAATTTTTCACTAATATTTCTCACGAGTTTAGAACACCACTAACTTTAATAATTAATCCGTTACAAGATATTTTAAGAGATACAGGATTAAGCCTTCCTTTTACGGTTAAAGATAAACTAGATGTTATTTACCGAAATACCGATAGGCTTTATAGAATGATTAACGAGCTTATGGATTTTAGAAAGTTAGAACTCGATAAAGTTAATATTAGAGCTTCAGAATTTAACCTGGTGAGTTTAACAAAAGATGTGGTTGCTTTTTTTAAAGAAGAAGCATCTAACCGAAATATTTATCTTTCTATGGATTCCGATGTGCCCGATTTACCAATTTGGGCAGATGCGAGTATGTTAGAGAAAATTATTTTTAATATCCTGTCTAACGCTATAAAAGTTACGCCAGATGGTGGTGCTATTAATGCAGATATTTTATCTACAGACGATTTGGTTTTATTCCCTTTAATAGATGAAAAAGAACCACGTAAGGCATTAGAAATTAGAATATCGGATACAGGTCCGGGATTAGAAAAAGATCAAATAAATAAAATTTTTGAACGTTTTTATCAAATTGAAAACCTTAACAAAGGGTATTACGGAAGTACAGGTATAGGTTTAGAGGTTGTGCAAAGTTTTATTAAACTGCATAAAGGTAAAGTTGAAGTGGAAAGTGAAGTCGGTAAGGGTACCACATTCAGAATTCTACTTCCTGCTGGGAATACACATTTTACAAAAGAAGAACTTGCACCTCAGGTAGTTTCAGAAAGTACAAAACAGGAAAAATTCATTTTAAATTCTTCTGTAGAATCTGTTGAAAGAGATGAAGAGTTAGTAAACGAAAATAAGTCGAGCACATTACTTATTGTCGAAGATAGTGTAGAACTTAGAAAATATTTAAAAAGTGAATTAAAGAATCATTATAAAATATTAGTTGCAAAAAATGGAAAGGAAGGTTTAAAAATTGCAAAAGAATCTATGCCAGATATTATATTAACCGATGTAATTATGCCAGAAATGGATGGGTTTGAGTTTTGCAAACAAATAAAAACCGATATAAAAACGAGTCATATTCCATTATTAATGCTAACGGCTAAAACCAGAATAGACGACCGTATGGAAGGTATTGGTTTTGGTGCCGATGCGTATATGGTAAAACCGTTTGATATGCGTTTACTAAAATTACGTTTAGCGCAATTAATAACGAGTAGAAAGTTAATATTCGATAAATATTTTGGAGATATTAGTGGTAAGGAGCAAGCCGGAACTACATCTATTGATAAAGAGTTTATACAAAAAGTACTGAGCTACATAAGTGAAAACATGAGTGATTCCGATTTAAGTGTTGAGGTTTTGGCATCGCAATTAAATTTAAGTAGGAGTCAGCTCTATCGTAAAATAAAATCGCTTACAGGCCAAACGGTAAATGAGTTTTTAAGAAAAATACGTATACAGAAGGCTAAACAAATTCTTGAAACCGGAAATTCTAATATTAGTGAGGTATGCTATAAAGTTGGGTTTTCTTCACCTTCATATTTTACAAAATGTTTTAAAGCACACTTTGGAATTCTACCTACCGAGGTTAAGGTAAAAGATGATGAGGTGTAAATAAGAATGCAATTTTAAATTAAAGAAGAGAAACACATAAAAGCGGCTTGTAAAAGCATAGTTTTTATGTGTTTTTTTATGCACTACAATCTATGTTAAACGTATTCAATCTTAATATTTCTAGCTACCTTATTTTAAGTATATCAATATTTTAACATCAAGGCTGTTTTGTAATAGATGTTGCATCTTTTGTGTCAAATGTTGTAAAACATGGGTTTATGGGGGTAATCGCAACAAAATTCTCATTGTTTGCTTAATGCGTTCTATCAAAAAAGCAATTCGTCAAGTATATTTGATTTCGTAATTATTGAATTTCAAAATGAAACACCGCAAAACCCTATTAAAACTTTTAGCAGAAATTATGTTGGTTTGTTTTATGCTTTTCATTTTGGTTATGATATTCAGTTTTTTTTAAACGCAAATAGTATATGCTACCAGCTAAACTTAACATATTGAACGTTAAATTTTATAACATCGTTTTTGTTGTAGTATTTACATGCGTCTTGAATTCATGCAACTCCAATAAAAAAGAGGTTGCTTTTCAATTTCAAGATGAATCGCTTTCTACAGAATCACGTGTTAACGATTTAGTATCGCGTTTAACTTTAAAAGAAAAAATATCTCAATTAAGATATGATGCTCCTGCAATAGAGAGGTTAGGTATTCCTGAGTACAATTGGTGGAACGAGTGTTTACATGGTGTGGCTAGAGCAGGAGAAGCAACCGTTTTTCCTCAAGCTATAGGCATGGGAGCGACATGGAACCCTGATTTAATATTTGAAATGGGAACAGCAGTTTCAGATGAAGCCAGAGCTAAACATCACCAGTTTATACAAGAGGATAAAAGACGTATGGGACAGGGTTTAACATTTTGGACACCTAATATCAACATTTTTAGAGATCCGCGTTGGGGTAGAGGTCAAGAAACTTATGGTGAAGATCCGTTTTTAACCAGTAAAATTGGTGTTAATTATATTAATGCCTTACAAGGCGATGATGATAAATATTTGAAAGTAGTTGCTACAGCTAAGCATTTTGCTGTACACAGCGGTCCGGAGAAATCGAGACATCAAGATAATTACCAAACAAATAATAAAGATTTATACGAAACTTATTTACCAGCGTTTAGAGCAGCCGTTAAGGAAGCGAATGTCTATTCCGTAATGTGTGCGTATAATAGATATAGAGATGTACCATGTTGTGGGAGCGATATGTTACTACAAAAAATTCTTCGCGACGACTGGGGTTTCAACGGTTATGTAGTATCCGATTGTTGGGCGATAAACGATTTTTGGCAAGCAGAACATCACGGTGTTGTAGAAACACCAGCAGAAGCGGCAGCTATGGCTTTAAATAACGGCACAGATTTAAATTGCGGAAATGTTTACGATCCTAGTCTTAGCGATGCTGTTTTAAAAGAACTTGTAAATGAGGTAGCTATTGATGTTGCTGTAAAAAAACTGTTTTTGGCACGTTTTAAATTAGGTATGTTTGATGTGCCGGAACATGTAAAATGGGCAAACATTTCTTATGATGTTGTAGCTAGCGATGCACATTTTGCATTATCGGAAAAAGTAGCTAAGGAATCTATGGTGTTACTTAAAAATGAAAATGAAACATTACCACTAAGTAAAGACTTAAAATCCATTGCTATAATTGGTCCTAATGCAAATGCTACACAAGCTCTATTAGGTAATTATCACGGTACACCAAACCAGTTTATTACTCCTTTAAAAGCTATAAAAGCAAAATTACCTAATACTGAAGTACATTATGCTTTGGGTAGTGATATTGCTACGGGATGGTCCACTTTAACACCTATTCCTAATTCGGAACTAAAAAGCGAAGGCGGAGCAGGTTTAAAAGGAGAATATTATAGTAACAATATATTTAAAGGAATACCTGAGTTTACCAGAGTAGATAGCATTATCAATTTTGTTTGGACTCCAAAACGACCCATTAAAGATTTGAAATCAGATAATTTTTCAGTCCGATGGACAGGAGCATTAATACCAACCCAAAGTGGTGCTTACAGAATAGGTTTAAAGGCAAGTAGTTTTGCTAAATTGTTTGTAAACGATTCGCTATACTTCGAGTTTAGTTCAGAATACGAGCCAAAAACAAAATATTTCGATACGGTTCTAGAAAAAGGAAAAGCATATAATATTAAAATAGAGTATAATAACGTATTGTCCGATCCGCAAGCACATTTACTATGGGCTAAATTAGATAAAGATTTAATCACTCCGGCTATAGAGGCGGTAAATAAAGCCGATGTTGCCATCTTATTTTTAGGGCTTTCACCAGAAATTGAAGGCGAAGAAATGGAAGTGGAATTGGAGGGGTTTGATAAAGGAGATCGCTCTGAAATTTCATTACCTAAAAACCAAATTGAATTAATGAAAAAGGTGTACGCTACCGGTAAACCAACCATTGTTGTTTTAATGAATGGAAGTGCTCTTGCTGTAAATTGGGCAGCCGAAAATGTTCCTGCAATTTTAGAGGCTTGGTATCCAGGTGAATTTGGAGGAAAAGCTATTGCCGATGTGTTATTTGGTGATTATAATCCTGGAGGAAAACTTCCAGTAACCTTTTATAAATCGGTAACAGATTTACCAGATTTTAAAGATTATAGCATGGAGAATAGAACGTATAAATATTTTAGAGGAGATCCTTTATTTCCTTTTGGTCACGGACTAAGTTATTCAAATTTCGAATATTCCAACTTAAAAATAGAAGAACAAGTAACGCTTAAAGATGCTATTGATATTTCAATCGAAATAAAAAATATAAGTAAAGTTGTAGGCGATGATGTGGTTCAAATTTATTTATCTCATTTAGATAAACAAGAGCAAAATGCCATTAGAACTTTGGTTAGTTTCGATAGAGTGCATCTAGCCGCCGGAGAGACGAAAACATTAAATTATAAATTAGATGCTGAACAGTATGCTTGGGTTAATTCTGAAGGAAAAAAAATATTAGAACCAGGGAATATATTGCTAAGTGTAGGAGGTAAACAGTCTGATTTTAAAGGTGTTGCCGATGCGATTTCTACATCTGTTTTAACAAAAAGAGTATTATTAACAAACTAAATAAATAACTAATTAATTAACTTAAACTATTTAATATGATGAAGTTTAAACTTTTTGGTATGTTGCTTGCTATGTTCTGTATGCAAAATGCCTTTTCACAAGTAAAAACCATAAGCGGTACAGTTTCGGATATTGGAGGTATGCCTTTACCAGGTGTGTCTTTAATTGTTGCAGGTACCACAAATGGAGCCTCTACAGATTTCGATGGTAATTTTTCTTTGAAAAACGTAAATGTAGGCGACCAAATTACTGTAAGTTACATTGGTATGTCTACTAAAACGCTTACCGTAGGTACTCAAAATATATTGAAAATCACCTTAGAAGAATCCGTAGAAGCACTAGCTGCTATTGTTGTAGTTGGTTACGGAAAACAGAGTAGAGCAACGGTAACAGGAGCAGTTTCTACAGTAGATGCTGAAGAAATGTCGTCGTTACCAGTAACTAATGCAGAATCTGCGCTTCAGGGTCGTGCACCAGGAGTTACCGTTGTAAATGGTGGTGTACCGGGTTCTAGCCCAGTAGTTTTAATAAGAGGTCTTGGTACTTTTGGTAACAACTCACCATTGTATGTAATAGATGGTGTTATTGTTGGTAATTTATCAGGAATAAGCCCAAGTGATATCGAGAACGTCTCTATTTTAAAAGATGCATCTACTACTGCTATTTATGGGGCACGTGGTTCTAACGGTGTAGTGCTGGTAACCACTAAAAAAGGAAAAAGTGGTAAAAGTCAATTATCATTCAATACCTATACCGGTTTTCAGCAAAATACAAAACGCTACAACACAATGAACACCATTGAGTATTTACAACATGCAGGTAATTTAGGAGTATTCCCGAACAGACCATTATCTACGTATAAAATAAATACAAATTATCAAGATGAGATATTTAGAACAGGAATGATGCAAAATCATAGTTTAAACTATTCTGCGGGAACCGATAAAAGTTCTCAATATTTTTCTGCTGAATATTTAAAACAGGAAGGTATTATTGTTAATACAGGCTTTGAGCGTTATTCTTTTAGGGCAAACAGCTCTGTTAACATCGGGAAGTTAAAAGTTGGTGAATCTATGGCGCTTTCTTTTGGAAAACAAAACCCAGAGTTATCTGGTGGTGGACGTTCTTTAATTACTCATGCTATTAAAGCGGCTCCGTATTTACCTGTTTATAATTCTAATAACGATGGTGGTTTTCAAGGGCCTTCTTCATCTGCAGATGGACAAGATGCTGAAAACCCAGTACGTATTCAAACACACCCTACAAGCATTAACAAAACGTTAAGCGTTATCGGTAACTTATATGCCGATTTAGAGGTTATTGAAGGTTTAAATTACAAAACACAAGTAGGTTTAGATTATTTTACCTTTGATGGTAACACATTTACACCATCATTTAGTGATGATAGTGTAGAGGGTAGTACAACGCATGCTCAAAATTATGCAGATTACGGTAGAAGCCATACTCAAGGACAAACTTTAATTTTTACCAACAGTTTAAGTTATAGTACTACAATTGCCGAAAAACATAATTTAGAATTATTAGCGCTTGCCGAAAAAACAGAAAACAAGAGTACTAATTTTGGTGGAAGTGCAAGAAACTTAATTACAAATGAGTTGGTTCAATTTGGCGCTACAAATCAAGCTATTGGCAGTGGGTCGAGCGAAACCAATAGATTAGGTTATTTAGGAAGAGTTAACTATAACTTTGAAGATAAATATATTTTATCGGCTTCTATTAGAAGAGATGCTTCTTCAAGGTTTGGAGCAAACAATCGTTGGGGTACATTCCCTTCGGCTTCTTTAGGTTGGAACATTGCTAAAGAAAACTTTTTAAACGATTCTAATGTTAGTAATTTAAAACTTAGAGCTAGTTACGGTATTGTTGGTAACGATAATATTGGAGACTATTTATACAGTGCCACGTTAACGGGGAATTTTGAGTACCCATTAGGCGATGGTAATGGAGCAGGTGTAACTGCAAATGGTGGCGCAAATCCGGATTTAAAATGGGAGGAAACTACCATGTTTAATGTTGGTTTAGATTTTGGTTTAAATAATGGGCAGTTTACTGCAAGTTTAGAGTATTATAGAAATCAAAGTGACGATTTATTATTAAGCCTACCAGCGCCATTATCAAATGGTATTAATGCAGGTAATATTACAGCAAATGTTGGTTCTGTAGAAACTAGTGGTTTAGAATTAGCCTTAGGGTTTAATGATTATGAAGGTGATTTTACTTGGTCGGCGAATTTAAATGTAGGAACTAGTGGAAACGAAGTTTTAAGTTTAGGAAGCCTCGATGCTTTTGAAGGTGCTGCCATGAAAGATGGAAAAGGAAATATCTCTAGAACCACGGTTGGCGAATCTTTATTTCATTTTTATGGTTTGGTAAGCGATGGTATTTACCAAACTCAAGAAGAGGTGGCAGCGGTGTTTACATCAAACCCAGGGCAAACTACAGTACAGCCTGGAGATGTTAGATATAAAGATTTAAATGGAGATGGAGACATAACATCAGAAGATCGTGATATTTTAGCAAACCCTTATCCAGACTTTACTTACGGGTTAAACTTAAGTGCTAATTATAAAAACTTAGATTTAACTCTATACATTACAGGTATAGAAGGTGTAGATATTTATAACACTAATAAATACGATTTAGAAGCTGGGGCCAATAGGTTATTTAATGGTAGTAAAGTATTACTAGATAGTTGGACGCCAACTAATCCATCAACAACCCAACCAAGAGTGCCAGGAGCTCCACAAAACCATAGTGTTTCAGATCGATATATTGAAGACGGATCGTTTACAAGGTTAAAGAACATTAGTTTAGGTTATACGTTTACCGACGGTGTATTCGAAAATTATTTTTCAAAATTGAGATTATATGTAAGTGCGCAAAACTTAATAACATTAACAGATTACAGCGGCTTAGATCCAGAAATAGGACAAGGAAATCAAGAATTTGGAATAGACCGTGGACTTTATCCACAACCTAAATCTGTTATTTTAGGACTTCAAGTATCATTTTAATAAAAAAGAAATAAATTATGAAAACATATAAATTAATACTTACAGCGTTGTTTGGGATATTTGTAGTGAATTCTTGTTCAGAGAGCGAGTTTGAATTAGCTAATCCTAATCAGTTGTCTCCAGAAACGTTTTTTGCTACAGAAACCCAAGTAGAATCTGCGGTAAATGCAGCTTATGCTAATTTACAAACCATTTCATTATACGGTAGATTGATTTGGTATATGATGGATAATATGTCTCATGAGCAATCTCCTAACGGACAACAAGAAGCCGATAAAATTACATTTTACGATTTCTCGTTCGATTCCACTAATGGACAAATTGCAGAATATTGGGACAGTTGTTTTAGAGGTATAAACAAAGCAAATTTTGTTATAGGTAATGAAGCTACTATAAATAAGATTCCGGAAAACGAATTATCGACTGCTACTAAGGCTAAATTTATGGCAGAAGCTAAGTTTTTAAGAGCGCAATATTACTGGTTATTAGTAAATAGATTTGGTAATGTGCCTTTAAGAAATGGAGATTTTACACAGCCGGAAGGAAAACCATTGAGTCCAAAAGCTGATGTAATGAATCAAATTATTGAAGATTTAACTTTTGCATCAGCAAACTTATTACCAAAATCTCAAGAAGAAACTGGTCGTGCTACAAAAGGAGCTGCGCAAGCATTTTTAGGAAAAGCATTATTATATCAAAAAGAATATGAACTTGCTTTAAACTCTTTCAAGAAAATGTCTGGATACGATTTAGAACCTGATTATTTCGATAATTTTAAAGAAGAAACAGAAAATGGTATAGAGTCTGTTTGGGAAATTCAATACGATTTATCTTTAGGAACAGGAGACAAATGGTCTAGTCTTGTTGCTGGTTTTGGTAAAAATCATGCGACTTATAGAGGTCAAGATTATGGTGTGTTAGATTGGTTTAACGTATATCCATCAGATGATTTAGTTGCCGAATTTGAAACTGGAGATAACAGAATTGAAGGTAGTTTTTACTTTGTTGGTGATACATACAACAATGGCGCTAATACTTTTGTAGAAGGAGATTTTGCTGAAAATAGTGGAGATATTCGCCCTATTGCTTGGAAAAAATATCAAAATTATTATAAGCAAGTTAGTGAGGTGCAGGAATCTGGAATTAACCCGAAAGTAATTCGTTACTCAGATGTGCTATTAATGATGGCCGAATGTGAAAATGAAAGACCGGGCGGTTCTCAAGCAACTGCTGTTGGGTATATTAATGAAGTTAGAGCACGTGCAGATTTAGATCCTTTATCTACTTCGCTTTCTAAACCGGCTGTGTTCGATGCTATTGTGCACGAGCGTAAAGTAGAGTTAAGTGGAGAGCAAGTACGTTTTGATGATATGATTCGTTGGGGCATCGCAGCTACAGAGTTAGCAGGCACTAATTTTCAAGCTGGTAAACATGAGCTTTGGCCAATACCAGATAAGGAAATTGCAACAAATCCAAACGTTACAGTGGCAGACCAAAATCCAGGGTATTAAAAATAGTTTAGAATTAGTTTAGTGATAGTTTTTTTAAGTTGGATAAAAGCAGCACAATGTAATTGTGCTGCTTTTTAACTTTAAAAAACGTTTGTAAAATAATGATGTTTTAGAATTTTATTATCAACCATTAAATATTAACAAATGAAAATCAAACATTTAAAAATACATGTAGTAAGTGTAATTTGCTTTGTAATACTTATTAGTTGTTCCAATGAGAAAGCACAGGTAAAATCTATAGATGGTAAAATTTTTTCTTCAGTTGAGGTTTCAAAATCAGGAATAGATTTTAAAAATATACTTAGTGAAACAGATAAGTTAAACTACTTTACTTATGCTTACATGTATATGGGAGCAGGTGTTTCTGCTGGAGATATTAATAATGATGGTTTAATAGATTTGTTTTTTACGGGCAACCAAGCAGAGAATAAATTGTACTTAAACAAAGGTGGTTTAAACTTTGAAGATATTACAACTAAAGCAGGCGTTTCTGGAGATCAAAGGTGGTATACAGGCACAACTATGGTAGATATTAATAACGATGGGTTTTTAGATATTTATTGTTCCGTAAGCGGGAAGTTTGAACCTAGAAATAATCAATTATTCATCAATAATCAAGATGGTACATTTACCGAAAGTGCAACTGCTTATGGATTGGACGATGTTAGCCATAGTATACAAGCAACATTTTTCGATTATGATAAAGATGGAGATCTGGATGTGTATGTAGCCAATTATCCGCCAACAAAATTTGGTTCGCCAACCTTTGTATATCAACAGAATATGCGAAATGTAAAAGCTATTGAATCCGATCATTTATATAGAAATGATGGTAACACGTTTACCGATGTATCGGAAGAAGCAGGTATTAAAAATTTCGGATTAACATTAAGTGCTACGGTTGGCGATTTAAACAATGATTCTTGGCCAGATATTTATGTGTCTAACGATTTTGATTCACCAGATTTAATGTTTCTAAATCAAAAAGATGGTACGTTTAGCGAGGTTATAAAACAAGCGACATCGCACACAGCATTTTATGGTATGGGTGCCGATATTTCGGATTTTAATAACGACGGAAATCTTGATATTTTTCAAGCAGATATGGATGCGGAAGATAATAAAAGGCAAAAAGCAAACATGTCTAGCATGAATCCGCAGTTGTTCACCAATATTGAAAATGCGGGATTTCAAACCCAATACATGCAAAACTGTATGCAAGTTAATTCGGGAGTTTACCAGAATGGAATTCCTCATTTTTCAAATATTTCAAGATTAGCAGGAGTATCTTCTACAGATTGGAGTTGGGGACCACTGTTTGCTGATTTTGATAACGATGGGTTCAAAGATTTATACATTTCTAACGGTTCACGAAGAGAGATTCATAATAATGATTTTTTCAATAATTTAGAAGAACTTAAGGTTGCAAACGATTCTGTCCTTTATTTAGTTGAACAAATTCCTTCAGAGAAATTGGATAATTACATGTATCAAAACAAAGGTGATTTCAATTTTAAACGTGTTAATAAAGATTGGGGTATTGAGTTCGAAGGCTTCTCTAACGGTGTAATTTATGCAGATTTAGATAATGATGGCGATTTAGAAATTGTGACAAATAATGTTGACGACTATGCTTCTGTTTTTGAAAACAAAAGCTCAGAAATCAATAATTATTTAATGGTTTCATTTAAGGGGAAAAAAGCAAATGCTTTCGGTTTGGGAGCGCGCGTTTATATCACAACGGCGAACAAAACTCAAATGCAGGAGCTCACGCTTACTCGTGGCTTTGAATCTTCCGTAGCACCAATATTACATTTTGGATTAGGCAAACAAAACGATATAGAAGTCCTAAAAGTGGTTTGGCCCGATGGAAAAATTCAGCAATTAAAAAATCTAAAAGCAAATCAAGAATTAGTATTGAGTTATGCTGACGCCATAGTTGAGGCAAAGAATAACAACGAAACGGATAGCTATCAAAAAATATTTTCTAAAGCCTCAGAAAGTCGTTTTCCAAAACATAAACACGTTGAAAATAATTTTGATGATTTTGAACATCAAGTTTTAATGCCTCACAAAATGTCGGCTTTTGGACCTGCTTTGGCTGTAGGTGATTTAAATGGAGACGGTTTGGACGATTATTTTATTGGAGGATCTCACAAAAATTCTGGAGCTATGTATTTTCAGAATAAAGAAGGTGGTTTTGAGCAGCAATCTATAAAGGCATTGCTAGAAGATAAAAGCTATGAAGATATTAGCGCACTCATTTTTGATGCAGACAAAGATAATGATAACGATTTGTATATAGTAAGTGGCGGTTATGAGTTTGCTACGCAACCAAAATTATTACAAGATAGATTGTATATTAATCATGGAGCTGGAAACTTTATAAGAGCAAAACCTGAAGTTTTACCTGAGTTTTTAGTAAGTGGATCTAAAGTTTATAATGCAGATTTTAATAAAGATGGAAAGGACGATTTATTGGTTTTAGGTAGACAAATACCGGGTAAATATCCAATGCCAGTTTCTTCTTATGTATTAAGAAATGTTGGTGAAAAAGACAGCCCAAAATTTAATTTATTTGAAGAAAGTTACTCCAAAGTATTCGAAAATATAGGAATGGCTACAAGCGCTGTTATCACCGATTTTAATAACGATTCTTGGCCAGATGTTATTTTGGTAGGCGAGTGGATGCCTATAAAGGTTTATAAAAATATAAAAACTGGTTTTGAAGACGTATCGGAAACCATGGGGTTAAGTAAAGATACTACAGGTTGGTGGTGGAGTATTGAAGCGGGAGATTTTGATAACGATGGTGATATAGATTATATACTCGGCAACAATGGCTTAAATTATAAATATAAAGCTACAGAAAACGAAACCTTTGATATTTTTGTAAACGATTTTGATAATAACCAGAAAACCGATATTGTTTTAAGCTACTTCAATAAAGGCAGGCAATACCCAGTTCGTGGTAGGTCGTGTTCATCTCAACAAATACCTGGTATTAAAAGTAAATTTAAAAATTACGAAACTTTTTCTAAAGCCACTTTGGTAGATGTTTACACCAAAAAAGCGCTAGAATCTTCGTTACATTACAGCGTGCAATCTTTCGCTAGCATATATTTAGAAAATAAAAACAATCATTTTGTTACGCACCAATTACCTATAGAGGCTCAGATGTCTAGTATCAATAAAATTATAGTTGAAGATTTTGATAAAGACACGCATTTAGATGCCCTTTTAGTAGGGAACTTATATGTGTCTGAAGTTGAAACACCACGAAATGATGCTAGTTACGGATTGCTTTTAAAGGGAAATGGACAAGGTGAGTTCAATGCTGTACCCGCTGATCAGTCTGGCTTTTTTGTTACTGGAGATTCAAAGGATATGCAAAGCATAGCAGTAAAAAATGAAACCTATATTTTGATTGCTAAAAATAACGATTCGTTAGATGTTGTAAAAGTGAGGTAAAACGCTGGTTTTACTGTAAAAAGCAACAATTTTATCATTCATCGCTACATTTATTATACTCAAAAAGGTGGCTAAAGAATAAATTTGAGTATCAAAAATATGGATTCAATTAAAAAAATATTTCAGGTTACTTTTCTGTAGTTGAAAACATATTGATAACTAAATAAACTAATTAAAACAATTATGAAAACAACTAAAATTTTAAGTTTTTTATGTTTAAGTCTGGCGTTTTGGTCATGTTCTGATGACGATGCGGTTATAGAACTAACACAACCTCAATTTACGGTAACTGCTCCAGAAGGAGAGTCTGGCTTTTTTACATTCGAAAATACAACACCAAATAAAGAAGAGTTTTATAGCTTTTGGGAATTTGAAGTTGGAGGTTCTAAAGTAATCGATCAAAATGGCCCGTTTGTATATGAGTATAAAAGCTCAGGTTCTAAAACAGTAAAATTAACTATGGTAAGTGCTTTAACAAACTTACATACAAGTCAAAATATTACGGTAACCTTGCCACCGCCATCAGACATTCGTCATTTAATAAATCCTGAGAATTTGTTAGCTAATGGTTATTTTGGAGACGGTGAAGGTAATGATTTTACTAATTGGGGTAAAAATAATGGAGCCGATAGGATGACGGAAGAACGCAGCGAACCATTAGTAGGTTCTAGAGCTGTAAAAATTAACAATGATGTAGATGGTAACGAATGGGAAACTCAATTAGTTTCAGATGCATTTTCTACCGTAGATGGTGAAAAATATACTGCTTCTGTTTGGATTAAAGGTTCTCCTGTTTCAATCCGTTTTTCTACAAACCCTGGAGTTGGTGGCGATCAGTATGCTGGTAATTACACCGCTACTTCCGATTGGACTCAATACTCTTGGACCTTTGTAGCAAACTCTGCAACAACCTTATTAGCCCTAGATATGGGAAAAACAAAAGGAACATTTATAATAGATGCTGTTGAGGTTGTAACAGGCGAAGTAGCCTTGCCATTACCTTCTAATGATAGCGAATTATTAAACGGTGATTTAGAAGCAGGTGAAGAAAATGATTTTACCAATTGGAGTCAAAACAATGGTGCAGATAGAATGACTCAAGAAACTGTAGATGTTTTAAGTGGTTCTAGAGCGCTTAGAGTTAATAACGGCGTCGATGGTAACGAATGGGAAGCTCAAATGGTAAGTGATGGTTTTGCAACCGAGAATGGAGCAGACTACACCGTATCATTATGGATTAAAGGCGATGCTGTTTCTGTTAGATATTCTACTAATCCAGGTGCAAATAGTACCGAACAATATGCTGGTGGTTATATCGCATCTGCAGAATGGACAAAATATGATTGGACATTTACAGCAAATTCAGATACATCTTCCATAGCTTTAGATATGGGGAAAACAAAAGGAACATTTTTAATAGATGCAATTAAAGTTGTTAAAAACTAAACAAAACGAAAAAACTATGAAAAACACATTTAAATATATAATTCGTTTGGTAGTATTATTTATGGCTTTTAGCTGTTCTAATTCTTCAGATGATTCTCCAACATTTGGACCAACTGAACTTCCAGATGCTATACAAGCATCGTTCGATTTCACAATATCACCATCAGATCCAAAAGTGCTTATTTTAAATAATACAACCGAATATTACCTACCATATACCGGAGTTTGGGATTACGGAAATGGCTCTAGCGCTATTGCCGATGGAGCAGGAGTAAAAGAGGTGACTTACGATACTCCAGGAAGATATACTATTAGCCTTACCGTATCTAGTGATGGTATTACAAACACCATTAGTAAAGATATTATTGTAGATGAAATTGGTATTTGTCTTAATGCAGTTTGTGGAAGTGTAAATACAGCGAGTTTAAAAGGTGCTGCAACTACATTTTCGGTAGGTACAATTACAAGATCGCCTTATGTTACGGCAGGAGGTAAGCATATAGAAATTCTAAAGAATGAGTTTAATAACTTGACTTCGGAATATGAAATGAAGATGAATATTATGTATCCATCAGAAGGTAATTATGATTTTTCTGCAGGAGATGCCATTGTAGGTTTCGCTCAAGCAAATGATATGAATGTGCATGGTCACGCTTTAATTTGGCACAATGCAACACCTAGTTGGGTAGAAAATTTTTCTGGAACCGATGCAGAGTTTGAAGCTATGGTAGAAGATTATATTACAACAACTTTAAATCACTATAAAGGAAAGGTACGTTCTTGGGATGTTGTGAATGAAGCTTTTGAAGATGGCACAGGACACCCGTTAAGAAATTCAGTTTTTAGACAAAAAATGGGAGATGATTATATTAAAAAATGTTTTCAGTTTGCAAGAAACGCAGATCCAGATGTAATTCTTTTTTATAACGATTACAACATGGCATCTAGCCCAACAAAACGTCAAGCTATGTTTAACTTGGTAGATGAGTTGGGAGATTTAATTGATGGTGTAGGTGCACAAATGCATATTTCTTACAACGGGCCTTCTGCTGCCAATATTCAAGCTGTTGCAGATGGTACGGTATCAAGAAATTTAAAATTACACTTTGCAGAATTAGATATTAGAGCAAACCCAGAAGAAGATACTAGTTTAACTTCACTTTCTTCAGATAGAGCAAATGCTCAGAAAGATAAATTTAAAGAGGTTGTTCAAATCTATAATGCCATTCCGTTGGATAATAAATTTGCATTAACAGTTTGGGGAGTGAGAGATAATGAGTCTTGGTTATTAGATTTCTGGGGTGTTCCAGAGTGGCCATTAATGTTTGACGAAGATTATAATAAAAAGCCTGCATATGCTGGGTTTTTAGAAGGATTGGAGTAATAAATATTATTTAAGATTTTAGTTAGAGAGCCCTAAGTTGTTAAGCATTTTAGGGCTTTGCTTTTTTAAAAAAAACCGAAAGTAACCAACAAATAATTAAAATATGCTTTTCAATAAAATTTTAAAAATCACTTTTATAACCCTACTGTTAATTGTTCTGTATGCTTGTGATAAAAATAAAACATTAGAAATTAATGGTTTAAAAGCTAATGCGGAATTTCCAATAGGAACTGCCATTAAAATTGAAACTTTAAATGCCGATTTTGAGCTTCAAGATTTACAAAAATCAAACTTCAATAGCATAACCTCTGCAAGCGACATGAAAATGAACCGCATCACAGAAAGCGAAGGTGTGTACAATTGGAGCAGAATAGATGGTATTCTTAATTACGCTCAAAATAATAACCAACGTTTGTTTGGTCATAATTTAATTTGGCACAGTTCTACACCTAAATGGGTAGAAGAGAAAGCTTTAAAAGATACTTTGTGGTTAGCCGGTTTTATGAAAGAATATATAACAACTTATGTAAGCCGCTATAAAGGTAAAGTCGCGGGCTGGGATGTTGTAAACGAAGCATTTGAATCTGCAGGAGGAGCCATGAGAGAGACCATCTGGTATAGCGTTATGGGCAAAGATTACATCGCTAAAGCATTTACTTATGCCCATGAAGCCGACTCAAATGCAGTTTTGTTTTACAACGATTTTAATATTGAGCGAGACACTTTAAAACTAAATGCAACACTTAAATTAATAGAAGATTTAAGGGCGGAAAATGTTCCAATTCATGGTTTAGGTTTTCAAATGCATATCCGTATGGATATTCCAGATGAGGTGATTGCAAATGCTTTGAAGAAAGCGGCCGATACAGGTTTAAAAATTCATTTATCTGAAGTTGATATTATTTTTAATACACATAACGATACGCAATATGGTGGTGAACAAATTTACACTGAATTAACCACAGATATGAAAAAGGCACAAGCTGAAAAATATAAAAACCTTGTTAAAATGTACCGTTCCATTGTACCGAAAGCACAACAATACGGCATTACATTTTGGGATTTTACAGATAGAGACTCCTGGATAGATGGCTTTTTTAGTATAACCGATTGGCCAACAATTTACGATGATAATTTACAACCAAAACCAGCTTATTTTGGAGTTTTAGAAGGTTTAAAAGAAGAATTGTAATGAAAACAAGAAATAGAATCATTAAGATATTGACTGTATTAATATCTACGTTCAGTTTTGGGCAAACAGACTATAGTATTTCTTCTCAAAAAGATAGATTAAGGCAATATTGTGGGCAATGGGTAAGTGCTATTAATTCTAGCACAGATAGCGTTGCAGCACTGCCGGCTTTGAAAATGAGCAGTATAAGTAATTTTAATAATAATTCGCTTAGCATAACGGTTTTGCTAAAAAATAGTGCCAGTAAATATGAACCAATACTTAGGGAGATAATTGGTTATGATCGTGTTACGAATACTGTCTTTGCAGCCGGACATAATAATGAAGGTGCTTTTTTTACAGGGAAAGGCAGGTTTTCTTCAGAAAAAAAATGTACCATGCAGGATAAAGATCTTAATAGAAATAACACCATGACGGTTAATTTTAACTTTAATAATTATACCGATGTTACTTTGGAAGGCTTTGATAATAACGAAAAACGTCTATGGAAAACGAGATATATCAAGCATAATCCTAAAAATAAGAATATAGGTATTCAATTAGTTTCGGTGCATGATGATATGCTTAAAAATCCAGAAAAAACCTTGATACAATTAGGTAGAATGGGTTATAGTTATGTTGAAACTTTTGTGTATAAAGAAGGGTTTTTTTATGGTTATACTCCGGAAGCGTTCAAGGCTGTAGTTGAAAAAGCAGGTATGAGGTTTTTAGGTTCCATGACGTTCTTTGATCCTGCAGATAAAAATGATGATGTGGCAATCAAGTCTTGGTGGGATAAGGCTATACAAGATCATAAAAAAGCGGGTGTCGAATATCTTTCAACTTCAAATAGTAAAATAAAAAGTATTAAGACAATTAGAGAGCTTCAAGATTATTGTAATTATTATAATAAAATCGGAAAACTTTGTAAAGACAATGGCTTAAAATTTATTTTTCATAATCATGCTGATGAATTTTTAATGGTTGAAGGTATAAGAGTTTACGATTACTTTCTGCAAAACACAAATCCGGAATGTGTGTATTTTCAATCGGATATCTATTGGATGCATGTCGCAGGTGTTAATCCTGTTCATTATTTTGAAACCTATCCTAACCGATTTATTAGTTGGCATGTTAAAGACTATAAAGAATTAGGAGAAAGTGGGAAAATAGATTTCGAAGATATATTTAGGTATCAAGAAATATCTGGAGTTCAATATATTTTATCTGAAGTTGAAGATTATAGCTTTCCACCGTTGTTTAGTGTTGGTTTGGCTTGGGAGTATATTTATTATGAATTATTAAAATAAACGTATTATTATGAAACTCTTTACAATGAAGTATTTTTTATTAACTCTATGTATGCTTACAATGATTAAAACCAATGCTCAAGATCAATTTAGTGTATTATTGTTTACCCAACATGATGATTGGCATTACAATACCATCCCTGTTGCTATACAAGCTTTTGAGGATATGGAAGAAGCACATCAATTTAGGTTTAATTGGACGCAAAGGCCAAATGATCTTATAGAAAAATTACCAGAACATGATGTGGTAATATTTATGAATGCCAATGCCGATTCTTTAAAGACAAGGCATATGGTTGCTTTAAAAGCATTTATGAAACGAGGTGGAGGTTTTATAGGTATTCATGCTGCTTCAGATAGTAAAAGAGAAAACCCTTGGTTTGATGGTCTTGTTGGAGCGAAGTTTGTTAGTCATCCAAAATTACAAGCAGCAATAGTAAAAGTTGAAAATAATGATTTTCCAGCAACATGGCATCTACCAAAAAAGTGGCTACGTAGTGATGAGTGGTATAACTTTGAAGGGATTAATCTAGATAAACTCAATATTCTATTGACTGTTGATGAAACTTCTTATGATTTTACCGCAGGTTATGATGATATTCCGTTAAAAGGCATGGGTGAAATGCATCCAATGGCTTGGTATCAAAAGTATGAAGGAGGAAAGTCATTTTATACAGCCATAGGTCATAAACCTGAATCTTATAAAGACGAAAACTTTTTGAATCACATTTTAGGAGCCATTTATTGGGTTAAGGGTGATTAATTCAATTAGAGATAAAGAAAATTAAAAGAGTTTTCATCTACGTAAATATTAGTAATGTTTAACCAAATCAATTTTTTAAATTAAAGATAAACTAGTTGAATAATCTGGCTTTTTACAATACAACGGAGAATTGTTATGAAAGTGGTTATAACTATCGTTGTTTATTTGAATTTTGGTGTTTCTACGGTCTATTATAATATAGAGCAGTAAACTAAGTTCATGTATTTCAAAAAAGTACATTCAAAATAACATTACAATCCTAAAAGCTAGTTTTAAAATAAATTCTTTTTTTTAAAAATTATTTTGGGGAGTGCATGATGGTATATCTAAAAAAACGACGATTTAATACCAGACAAAACTAATTAACTTCTTCTAAATAATAGAAGTTTCTAATCTTAATTGGCTAGACAAACAATTCTTGAAACGATTAAATAAAATGTAAAGTAAATTCTAGTAAACTACCTTTGATTTATTCTTTAATTTGTTTTCTATAATTGGGTAAAGATTGTAAGTTGGATAAATTTCTGTTTTAAAAGCTTTCCATGCTGTTCTTTCAATTGCTAAATTTACGGCGGATAATTTAGAGGCAGGAAGTTCTAATACAACCATTTGACCTATACCCATAACTACATACCAGTTTATTACTGAAACCCCTTCTGGCGGGAAATTTTGATAAAAACCTTGATCGGTTCTTATCTGTTCAATCTCATTTAAATTCATACTTTGATCATGTTTCAAAAATATGGTTAACATCAACTTGTCATCACCTTTTTCAGAAGCAACTTCTATCTTATTTGATTGTGAATAAGCAAGGTGTTGAAGAAAAAATAGTACGAGTAATAATGTGTATTTCATGTTTTAAATTTATTTGAACTATTGTTTTGGTTGAAAAATTACTTTTTACTATACGGATTTAAAGTTTCAATACTTCCATCTTCCCTATGCGTAATTTCAGCAACTTTAACAGACCTTAAATGCGTTACACCTTTAGATAAACTAGAATCATGATAAAATAAATACCATTTTTCATCAACTTTGCAAACAGAGTGGTGAGAGGTCCAACCAACTACAGGATTTAAAATACGTCCGCCATAAGTGAATGGCCCATAAGGGTTATTTCCAATAGCGTAGCAGATAAAATGTGTGTCTCCGGTAGAATAAGAGAAATAGTATTTGCCGTTATATTTATGTAACCAGGCTGCTTCGAAAAAACGACGATTATTGTCGCCCGCTAACAGTAAGTTTCCGTTCTTATCTAAAATTTCTATAGCTTTTGGTTTTTCGCTGAATTCTAATAAATCGTCCGTCATTTTTGCCACATAAGGGAGTAATGCAGGTTCGTTATCTTCAGGAAGAAATGCCGTTGGGCTATCGGGTTGAGCTGCATTAAATTCTCCACTTCTCCAGCGTTGTAATTGTCCGCCCCAAAGACCTCCAAAATACATGTAGTAACTCCCATCGTCATCTTTAAAAACTGCAGGGTCAATAGAAAAACTGCCTTTAATAGCTTCTGGTTGCGCTTTAAATGGTCCTATAGGCGAGTTGCTTGTGGCGACTCCAATTCTAAAAGTGCCATCATGAGCTTTCGCGGGAAAAAATAAATAATATGTACCGTCTTTTTCATTGGCATCTGGAGCCCACATTTGTTCTTTTGCCCAAGGCACATCATCTACGTGCAAAGCGACACCGTGGTCTACGGCTTCACTATCGATAGAATCCATTGAGATTACATGATAGTCTTCCATTGCGAAGTGGCTTCCTAAATCGTCAAAAGCTTCTCCAGCATCAACATCGTGAGATGGGTAAATATATATTTTTCCATTAAAAAAATGGGCAGATGGATCTGCTGTGTAGATATTGGTTACTAATGGTTGTGAAATAGCACGTTTATTTAGATCATCAAAATTGATATTTTCGATACTTTCTTCAGGCATAATTTTATGTTTTGTTAGTTTTAACTTTGTCGTCGTTCTTTTAATTCATCTTCAATTTGCACTTCCATTTTCTTATTAATTTCATAAAAGAAGAGTAAACCTACGCCTATTAAAAATGGAATTGCAGGATATATGCTTACAAGCATTTTAGTTCCCGTAATTGTAATTTCTGTTTGTTGCGTAAGGTCTGCATTGTAGCCATAACTTGCTAGAATAGATGCTAAGAGTGCAGAGCCAATACTTAAGCCACCTTTTAAGCCTACCATCATTGCAGAGAAAATAATAGCTGTTGCTCTATGATTGGTTTTCCATTCAGAATAATCTGCAACATCTGCAATCATAGCCCAAAGTAGAGGAATTGTGATGCCATAGAAAAAGCCATGTAAAATTTGTGATGCAAACATGAGTTCAACAGATGTTGGTGAAAAGAAATAAAAGAAGATGATAAATAAGGTTGAAATAAATAAAAACGTCATAAAAACATCTCTTTTTCCATATTTATCGGCTAATTTTTTAGATAAACCAATACCAACTATCATGAAAATAATGCCGCCAGCGTTAAATAACCCAAACCCTGCAGATACAGGATCTTCACCAAAGAAATTTATACCGATATTTGATAGAAAATCCAATAGCGGACTTATAAAATTTGTCAATCTATCGGCATCAACATAGTTTTTGAAATAATATACATAAGAACCTCCTTTCATCGCTAGTGTAACAAAAACTAGAGTAGTAACGATTAAAATAATTACCCAAGGTTTATTTTTAAATAAATCTGATAGATCTTCTTTAACACTTGACTTTTGTTCGGGTTTTGGTATAATACGCTCTCGTGTGGTGAAAAACGTGATAAGTAACATAAGGGTTCCTATAATGGCAAGCCATGTCATTACTATTTCTATTCCAACCGCTTTATCTCCTCCTCCAGCAGATTCAATTATGGGTAGCATAAACACTTGCACAAAGAACTGTGCGAACATTACAGCAACAAAGCGATAAGCAGATATACTATTTCGTTCGCCCATATCACCTGTAATTACTCCGCTTAGAGCAGAGTATGGTAAGTTGTTTGCTGCATAAAGCAAAAGTAATAATGTGTACGTGACAACCGCATAAATAACTTTGCCTTTATACTCAAAATCTGGTGTGCTAAAGGCTAAGAGCGCAACAACTCCAAGCGGAATTGCGGTCCATAAAATCCATGGTCTAAACTTTCCCCATTTAGAGTTTGTTCTATCTGCAATAGCTCCAATTATGGGGTTAAACCCAAATGCAGCTACAAGTCCAACCGTTAGTATAATTGCAGAAGCATGGTTAGCTTCAAGACCGTAAATATCAGTATAGAAAAAAGCTAAATATGTAACTAACGTTTGAAATACTAAATTGGCAGCGAGGTCACCTAAAGCATATCCAACTTTCTCTGATATTAATAATTTTTGTGTATTTGTGCTCATAATTTTTTAATTATTTTTTTAGAGCTAATACACTGTTATAAGCTTTTTTAGGCTCAAAATTTCTGTCGAATAATAAGGGGTGATTGGTTCTTCCGTTTATAGGCCAATTATTTAACCAAGTTTGCCCATCGTTAACTCCCCAAAATGTTACTCTGTCTATCTTATCTTTATGCTTAAGAAAAAGGTTGAAAATATCTTCATAACGTTTTGCTAATTGAGTTTGTCCTGAATCTGTAAGTTTAACAGGGTACGGGTTCATTTTAGGATCTCCTTCAAATTGTTCATAGCTTTGTTCAACGGCCGCACCATCTAAGTCCCATGGGTTTGGAAGTACGGTTACGTCTAATTCAGTGAAACTAACTTTAACACCGAGATTTGAGTAAGCTATAATACTATTCTCAATATCTTTGATAGAGGGACCTTCTAAACTCCAATGTGCTTGCATGCCAACACCATCTATTTTAATACCTTGGGCTTGTAGGTTTTTAACAAGTTTTACTACGCCAGCTCTTTTTTCTGGTTTCCAAAGATTGTAATCATTGTAGACCAATTTCGCATCAGGATCTGCTGCTGCTGCTAATTTAAAAGCATGGGCTATAAAACTATCGCCCATAACTTCATGAAAATTCGAAGTCCTAAAGCTACCATCTTCATTCAAAGCTTCGTTTACCACATCCCAAGTTTCTATCCTGCCTTTATATCTTTTTACAATAGTATTTATGTGATTCTCTATGTTGTTTGCCAGGGTAATGCTGTCTTTTACATTTTGCATCCAAGGAGCCAACTGGCTGTGCCAAACTAAAGTATGGCCAACAATATGCATGTTGTATTTTTCTCCTAGTTCTACATATTTATCGGCAACATCAAAATAGAATGTGTCTTTTTGTGGGTGAATTTGTTCCCACTTCATATCATTTTCTGGAGTAATAGCATTAAATTCTTTTTTAAGAAGTGACGCTAACTGAGAATCGGTTTGATTTATTTGAAGATTACTAAGGGCGGTTCCTATGAGAAAGTCGTTTTTAAATGATTCTTTAAGAGTAGTAGAGTCCTCTTTTTTTGTATTGTTATTACAGTTGAAAAATGCTATAACAGCGATTAGTGTAAAAAATAGTTTATATAATTTATTGGTCATAATTATGTGATTTTTTAATTAGTTTTTAAACCAAGTTTGTAGTGATATTATTTTTAATAAAAGTAGTTCTAAGCCGTTTAGAGTAATGAAACAAAATCGACCAATTTTAAAACAATTGTTGCATTCCATTGTATTTACTGGTTGTTTAGGGTTGTTTTAATAGAATCTTTACCAATCTTGCTTGTTTTTATTTTTTTAAGTGAAGTGCTTAAAGAGGTTTTTGATTACCATTATTGAAGATGCAATAATAGAAATTAGGCATCGTATCTGTATAGCTAGAATTACCATTACACTAAAAATTTATATGGTTTAAACTTTTATGTAAGGGTTGAAAATTTGATTTTTTTTTACATGGAATGACACTCAATGCCAATCATTTTTAATATGATTTGTTTTGGTGTTATTTGATATGAATAAGATTGAATTTATCGGGATTAAACTTTAAACGTCCTTGCTAACCAGGTAAGTGATTTGCTTTTAGTTTATTTGGATTAAACGCCTAATCGTTTCATAACGGTATCTTTATAAGTTTCTCCAACAGGAATACGCATATCTGCTACTAAAATTTTAGATTTTTGAATAGCTTTTATGTGTTCGATGCTTACAACATAAGATTTATGAACTCTTATAAATTTTGAAGGGGGCAGTTTATCTAATATATCCTTAAAACTAGATAAGGTTAATATAGGCTTTTGAGTATCGGAAGTGTAAATTTTAATATAATCTTTTAAGCCTTGTAAGTAAACAATAGTGTCTATGTTTATTTTAATGTTTTCATATTCTGATTTAACGAAAATAAAATTGTCAACTGCAATAGGTGCTGCTGTATCTGTTATCTGCGGACTTATAACTACTTTATTTTCCAACTCATATTTTTCTTTTGCGCGAGAAATGGCCTTTAAAAATCTATGAAAGGGAATTGGTTTTACTAAGTAATCTGTAGCGTTTAAGTTAAAACCATCTAAAGCGTATTCTGGATATGCCGTTGTAAATATAAATTGCGGCATATTATCAATCGTTTTTACAAGATCGATACCGGTTAAGTTTGGCATTTCAATATCTAAAAACACTAAATCTACTTGGTGCTTGTTTAAAAGAATAATAGCCTCTAGCGGGTTTGTACATTTTGCAACAATTTCGATACCGCCAACTTGCTGTACATAAGATTCTACTACATCAATAGCTAAAGGTTCGTCGTCTATAATTACACATTTCATCTTCTAATGTTTTACTCGAGTTTTAACGTTAAGTTTACAACAAACTCATTGTCGATTTCCTTTATTGTTAACCAATGGCTGTCTGGGTATAACAATTCTAAGCGGTCTTTAGTGTTTTGTAATCCAATACCAGAACTAGTTTTATCGTTCTTTCTACTGCCAATCAAGTTAACACATGTAAATTGAAGTTCATCATCTTTAACATAAATTTCAATTTTTATTTTAGTGTGGCCTTTAAAATCGGTACCATATTTAAACGCATTTTCAATAAAAGAAATAAGTAAAAGAGGTCTTATTTTCTGGCTATTTATGCCTCCATGAATATTTATAGTGACGTGTTCATTATTAGCAATGCGTAAACGTTGAAGTTTTAAATAATTCTGAACATAATCGAGTTCGTTGCTTAGCAATACAAAATCTTGATTGGTTTGGTATAGCATGTAACGCAATAATTCCGAAAGTGTAATAACAGCCTCTGGTGCGTCGTTAGATTTTTTTGTAGTAAGTGAATAGATGCTATTTAAGGAATTAAATAGAAAATGTGGACTAATTTGATTTTTTAGAAAGTGTAATTCCGATGAGGATTTTTGTGCTTCAATTTGCTTTTTAGTTATTTCATTGCTACTCCATTCGGTGTACATTCTAATTATAGTACCAATCGCTAATATCAAAAAGCTGTTAATTGCAATCATAGCACCTTTAAGTCCCCAAAAAAAATGTTTTGGTCTTGGACCTCTATACTGCATAAGGTCTTTATCGAAAAAATTAAATGTTTTATTGAGTTCAAAGCTTAGTTCTTTAAATAAAAAAGTAAAAAATGCAATAAACACAATAGCACAGAAAACATATAACCCTGTTTTTTTCTGAAGTAATAATTTAGGAACTAATATTAAATAGTTGAGATAAAATAATATAATATTTATTACAAAAAGTGAGCTATTACTAAAATTTATTAAATCTTGCCCAGGTCTAGCTTGTATTAAATGCATAAAGACAAATATGGTCCATATAGACACATGAAGCAAAATTTGCTTTCTGTTCTTTATACCAAAAAAAGAAGGTTGAACTGTTGTTTCCATTTAATTGTTGCAGTTAAGAGCTATGTTTAACTGGTTTAAGTTTTCTAGCGTTATTTTAGGGTTTTCTTTATTGAATAGTTTTGTACTCACTAAATGTGCCACACGATTAGCATCTTCGATTGTGCAAAATGTTTGGTTCGATTCTATAGCCGGAATATAATCTTGCTTAATTAGTAATTTTGAATTGTAATTTATTTGATATCCAAAGCCGTTTTTAACTTTAAAAACCTCTGTTTTATAAGGGTTAGGTGCTTTAAGTATATCGGAATTAGCGAGATATAAAGCGCTAATCGACACCAAAGTTATTGCTAAAACTACTATTAATTTTCTTTTAAACATCATTTATGTTTTTTTAACAAGAAAAAACCAAAGTAACCGCTACAAATTAATGCGCATAATTGCTTTGGCTTTTTGTGATTAAAGGATGAAATGGAATATGCTATTAATCTTCATCATCATAGTCATCCTGAGGGAACACTTCGAATGTGTCATCTAAATACAAAGTACCTGTTTTTCCTAAACTTACAAAAGCGCGACTTCCTGTAGAGAAAGCTATAGCATCTTGTCTAGCTGTGGCTTCTAAGTTAGTAATTTCTTCCCAGTCGTCATTAATTGGGTCGTATTCCCAAATAGATGTCATGGCACCACCGTAATAGCCAGTAGCAATATATCCTAAACCATCCATGCTAAAACCTACAGCATTAGATCGTACTACATTATAATCATCATCGTCATCTAAATCAGTTAAGCTAGACCAAACTTCAGTTGTTGGATCAAAAACCCAAAAGTCTGTTTTATAAGCACCATTACTAATACCTGTACCTAAGTAAACTTTACCGTCTATGGTAAACGTCGTGGCATCTCTTCTTTTATCTCCTCCAAAACCAACAAGTTCGCTCCATGTATCCGTTCCTGGGGTATATTTCCAGAAATCTTTTAAATCATTATCACCATCATAACCTGTGCCAACAAAGCCATTACCGTTAATGCCAAAGCTAACAGCTGCACGTCTAACACCACCACCAAAATCTGCTATTTGAGACCAAGAGTTTGCAGAAACATCGTATTTCCAAAAATCGCTTAATTCATCAAGACCATCATAACCAATACCAATATATCCATCACCGTCAATGTTCATTCCAGAAGCCGAACTGCGTGCGCTACCCGGGAAAGTTGCTTTTTGAGACCAATAATTTTCTTCAATGTTATATTGCCAAAAATCATTTAAATAATCGTCGCCATCATATCCGGTACCCATGTATCCTAAATTGTCTATCACAAAACTTGCGGCATTACTTCTTGGAACGCCATCAAAAATTGAGCGCTCTATCCAGTTACCGCGTTCGTCATCATCGTCATCACTACTACAGCTTACAAATAGACCTAAAAAAACGCTTAAACCTAAAAGGATGTTTAGTTTATTTTTCATAATTCGTTATCTCTTCTTTTTATTAATCTTTTGAGCAAAACTATCTGTTAACAATGCGATATAAAAACATAATTGATATTCTCGGGATTAGTCTATACCAACAAGGGTATTTTCCATACCAAACCACATCTATCGTGTTGGTCGTGCAAATAGCGGTTTTGGCATACTAAAACAAGCCCTTTGTATAACTTGTTTCTTTTAAATGAAGTCTTTATTTAGGTTCGCATAAAAAAAGATTTTATATGAATATGAAACAGATATTTTCTGTGATACTACTTTTTCTGAGCATAGCATTTTTTATGGCTTGTGAAGGAGATGATACTGCAGTTCCCGTAGGAGAAGATTGGATTACAGTAGATACCAAAGTCTATTTTATCGATTCTTTGACTGTTAATGCCTCTACCTTTAAGTTCGATTCTATTGCGGTTTCAAATACCAGTAGACTTTTAGTTGGTACTTATACCGATGCGGTTTTTGGGAAAACTACCGCAAAAAGTTATATGCAATTGGCATATCCTTTCTCGAGTATTGATGACGATGCCGTTTACGACTCAATTGCCTTAATTTTAAAGTATGATAACTACTTTTATAATGATACTACGCAAACCCAAACCATTAACGTTTTTAATATTTTAGATGATATTAAAAGTGACGATGATTATTTTTATAATACTACAAATTTTGATGTTAGTGAAACAACTATTGGTTCTAAAACATTTCAAGCTTACCCAATAAAAGAAGATTCGCTTCATATCACTATTAGCGATGTTTTTGGTAAAGAATTATACCAAAGAATACAAGACAATGAAATTACAACTAGTGATGATTTTTTAAATCTTTATAAGGGTATTTTAGTAAAACCAGACGAAAATAATACAAGTGTTTTAGGTTTTGCTACTAGTAGTTTTTTACGATTATATTATTCTGTAGATGATGAGGTTGAGGTTGAAGACAGTGAGACTATTGAGTTCTCTTTAAATAGCACCAACAGTTTTCACAACATTTCTAGTGATTATTCTGGAACTTATTTTGATACATTAGAAAGTGAAGAAACACAACTTTTAAGTACCGATACCGGCGATAATAGCTTTATGCAATCGGGAACTGGTTTAGCGACTCGAATCGATATTCCTTATGTAGAGCGTATTAATGATATTGCAGGAAATGGTAGCATTTTAAATGCGAATTTAAAATTGTCTATAAAACAAAACTCATCTACCGAAAACTTACCTATCCGCGATTCGTTAAGTGTCTTTTTAATCGATAGAAAAGGTGATGTTTATAGTACGCTTACTAATGCAGTAGGAGAAACTGTTTATGGTATTTTAGAAGAAATCGATGAGGAATTTAAAACTTTAACGTATTCCATTCCGGCGACGTACTTTTTAAACTTGAAGTTAGAAGCGGCATACAGTGATAATTTGTATTTAGCTATTTACGGTCAGGGTTTTAACCAATCTGTAGATCGCTATATTTTTAATGGAGAAGGATCTCCAAGCAGTGATTTAAAACTGAAACTAGAATTAACTTATGCCATTTATGAAGATTAAATATATAACACTTTGTGCCGTTTTACTTGTTGTTTCAAGTACAGTTTTAGGGCAGTCTAATGCCTTATCGAGTTCTCCATATTCCCTTTATGGTTTGGGCTTAACAAATGATATTGGTACCGGTAAAATAAATGGTTTAGGTAAATCTGGTATTGCCATGCCATCGAGTACGTTTATAAATAACTCTAATCCGGCATCGTTTGGAGCTATTCCTCAAAATTCGTTTTTTTACGATTTTGGTTTTAAAACTGAAACAAATACTTCTGCGGAAGGAGGAACTTCTAATTCTAATATAATAGCCAATTTTTCTAATATTGGTATAGCCTTTCCTATTAACGAAAAGTCGGGCTTTGCGGCAACATTAATCCCGTTTACAAGCGTGGGCTATACTATTTCTGGAATAGAAAGTTATATTGAAGGCAGTTCTAATTTATTTAGTTCAGCTATTGAAGGTGAAGGTGGAATAAACGATTTAAAACTTAATTATGGTTACGCTTTGACGGAGAATTTTAGGTTGGGTATTACGGCGTCTGCGCTTTTTGGAAAAATCACGGAGACAGAAACCAATTATATTTTTGCCGATAGTTATAGTTCCATTTTAATAGAGGAAGATAGTCGTTATTCAGGATTGCGTTTAGGGGCAGGTTTTCAATACGATATCGTGAATAATCTCTCCGTTGGTGGGGTGGTTAATTTACCTGCAACCCTAAGCGGGGATAAAATTGGAACAACTACCATCTCCACCGACGTTACCGCCGAAGTTTATGAAACCGATTCTACTATTGATGATTTTAAACTTCCCTTAGAGTTTGGCTTTGGTTTACAAACTACCCTTAAACAAGCTTTTACGATAAGTTTAGATTACAAGAAAAGTTTTTGGGATGATACCAATCAATCCGATCAAATAGGAACTTTTGTAGATCAGAATTTCTTTGGAGCCGGTGTGCAATTTAAAAGTACTAGAAATCAATTAAAGTTTTTTAATAGGTTGGAGTACCGCGCAGGGTTTAATTATGATAACGGAAATATAGAAATAGATAATACCAGAATCAGTAATTCTGCATTAAATCTTGGTATAGGTATTCCTTTAAAACGTGATACAAGTTCTATGATTAACTTTAGTTATTCTTATGGAAATAAAGGGACAATATCCAATGGGTTAATAAAAGAGAATTATCATCTGTTTTCTATAAACCTGAGTTTAGAAGGGCTTTGGTTTCAGAAACGTAAAATTTACTAAAAAGATAAAATTGTAAATTAAGCTTAGCGTAAACAAAAAAAGCACAAAGACAATTGTTGTCTTTGTGCTTTTTTGTTTTGAATAACTTTAAAAGTTAAACCCAAAACTACCTGTAACTCCAAATTTACGAGCGTCTGGGTAATCTATTTCATTTAAGTAGTTTCCTCTAAAATTAAAGTCTATTCTAAATACTTTAAAAATGTTACCAATTCCAAAACCATATTCATAATAAGGCTTTTTAGATGGCGCAGCTAGGGGAATACTATTTGGTAGCCCTGTATTACTCAATGCTAGGTTTTCATCAGATAGCTCGCCTATAACACCTCTAAAACTCACAATCTCTCTTAAATTTAATTTGCGTAAAAATGGGATTCTAGAAAACAAACGGCCATTAAAATTATGCTCTAAATGTACAGAACCATAAGTGTCTGAAACGAACTCATAAAAATCTAGTTGAGAAAAGGTGTTGTATATTGAGAAATACGATTGGTTTCCGGGAATAACACTTAGTAAACCAAGTGGAACTTCACCTAACGTTTTACCAGCTTCTACGGTTGTGGTTAAGCGACCGAAACCTCCAATTTGCCATGGCTGAATATACGAAAATTGAAGTTTAGTGTAGTTAAAATCACCATCGAATATAGCTTTATCTCCTCTCGATATTTGGGCAAAAATACGGGCATAATCATCGTTAGCATTTTGACGTTCTACTCCAAAGCCTGTCATTTTACGTTTTGGAAAATAAGATAGAGATAAGGAAGATTCAAATTGTTTAATTTCCGATTCTAAACCATCCGGCGTATTATAGTCTAAACTAAAAGTTGGTGATGCAGATTCTAAGGTGCGATAATTACCGCCTAATCTAAAAATAACATTGCGCCATGGCTCGGCTTCAATAGCTAAACTAGTTAAGTTTATAGAGGTTAGCTTATCATTTGTGCTTGTACCAACTACAGACGATGATGCTAGGCTTCGCCCTAAAACATCCGAACTCGTGGTTAAACTAGCTCCAATTTGTTCTACATCTCTACGGTTTCCTCCAGAGATAATTAATCGACTCTTTTTATCAACCAACCATTTTCCAGAAATACCATATTTAAATTTATCATCTTTAAAACCATAAGCCATAAAACCTTCTAAACGCCATAAGTCATTTTTTCCAAAATACGTTCTACCGCCGGCACGCAAGCGTAAGCCTTCAACTTCGTTAAACCCGAAGGTTGAGAAAATAGGTCCGTAATCTAAGGGTAAGGAATTAAATTCAATATAACCAGAGGTTAAAATGCTTCCTAAATTGTAGAGGCGTTTAAACTTCTTAACTGTTTTTAAAGTATCAAGCATTTTGTAAACACCTTGCTCATCTTTGTTTAAGGTTTCTAAGCGGTTTTCCGCCCAAAAGGTATCGTCACGATCGTAAACATCTTTATCGTAATTATACACTTCAACGTCGTAGAATTTTTTATCCTTTTCTACGTCAAATATGTAATTGTTATACAAAGAGGTTCTTTTTCCGTAAACGCCACGAGATTTTTCTTTTTTACTAAACGCGAAATCACTCATCATGTAATCGCGTTTTACTAAAAATAGTGAATCGTTTAGTACTTCAAACTCTTGTTCAATGTAAATGTCTTTTACCCAGTTTATATTCGCGCTTTTTGAAGCTTGTAAATTAATTTCTTTAATAGCATAGGTGGTATCAGCAACCCAAAAATCACCTTTGAAAGTCAGTTCGTTTTTACGGCGCGGGTAGTAAATAATGTTGTAGCACCATTTGTTATCTATAAAAGAACTATCGGATAACACATAGTTGTATGTGTTTATTCCTGTTTTTGATAATGGACTAACAAAGCTTTTATCGAAGAACTTTAAATAATTATCATAGACGTTAAAATCGTTATATAGATCGTCTACAAAGTCAATAATCATCTGGTTATCGCTAAAGCCTGAGTTTTTATTTCCTTTTAAATCTTCTTTTTCTTTATTTAAAATATTGTCGCCGTAAACGGTAGAAACGGCTTCGTTTATAAACATGGGTAAATAGGTTTTACCAGTAACATTAGAAGTGTCTACTTGGTCGAAAACAAATTCCATACCTCTAAATAGTTTACTCTTTATAAGTGCACTATCTATGGTATTGATGTCGAATTCTACTTTTTCGTATTTGTCGTACTTATATTGTTTAAATTGCTTTAGCCCATTACTTCTTTTGTTTTCCCATATTTTTCGAAGTAAATCTATCGCAGGGTTATTTTTTTTAGATTGTTTTCCTGTAACAATTAATACTTGGTCTAGGGCAGAGGCTTCTTCTTTTAAGGTAAAGCTTAAATCGTAATTAACTTTTTTTGTTAAAGGTACATCTAGAGTTTCATATCCTATAAAGGATACAATAAGGTTACTCCATGTTTCGTCGGATTCTAAATAGAATTTACCGTTTTCATCTGTTATTGTTCCTTGGGTTGAACCTTTAAATAATACGTTTGCAAAAGATACGGGCTGTTTATATTCATCAATAATATAACCGCTTACTTTAGTTTGTGCTACAATTGAAAGGAATCCAAAAAAGAAAAATATTAAAACTAATTTTATTTTCATTCGGGGCATTTAATATGTTTTAAGAAAGGAAGCTAATAGTCTGTTTATAACAGTTTTCCTTTCATAAAAGCGAATAGGTTATTTTATTATACCAAAAAACTTCATCAACAATTGTGCTAATGAAGTTTTTATAACGTAAAATATGTGTTTTTATTTGTATAAAACCTTTTTTACAGCTTTAATAACCTCGTCTTTGTTCGGTAACCACTCTTCTAAAAGAACGGGAGAATAAGGCGCAGGTGTATCGGCCGTATTGATTTTAATAATTGGTGCGTCTAAATAATCAAAAGCTTCACTTTGTACTAAATAAGTAATTTCTGTAGCAACACTTCCAAAAGGCCACGCTTCTTCTAAAATTACTAATCTGTTAGTTTTCTTAACCGATTCTACAATAGCTTTTCTATCCATCGGACGCACTGTACGTAAATCGATAATTTCGCAAGAAATACCTTCTTTCTCTAATTCGTCTGCAGCTTTGTAAGCTTCTTTAATAATTTTTCCGAAAGATACGATAGTAACATCTGTACCTTCACGTTTAATTTCGGCAACACCTAGAGGAATAATGTATTCACCTTCTGGCACTTCACCTTTATCTCCATACATTTGCTCACTTTCCATGAAAATAACCGGATCGTCATCACGAATAGAAGCTTTTAAAAGTCCTTTTGCATCATAAGGATTAGATGGAACAACAACTTTTAAACCTGGAGTATTAGCAAACCAGTTTTCAAAAGCTTGTGAGTGTGTTGCTCCTAATTGTCCAGCAGAACCTGTTGGTCCACGAAAAACAATAGGGCAGTTAAATTGCCCACCAGACATTTGTCTGATTTTTGCAGCGTTATTAATAATTTGATCAATTCCAACTAAAGAGAAGTTGAATGTCATGTATTCCACAATCGGGCGGTTACCTGTCATGGTAGAACCAATTGCTATACCTGCAAAACCAAGCTCTGCAATTGGCGTATCAATAACACGCTTTGCTCCAAACTCATCTAGCATTCCTTTAGATGCTTTGTAAGCACCATTATATTCTGCTACTTCTTCACCCATTAAGTAAATACTTTCATCGCGACGCATTTCTTCGCTCATGGCTTCACAAATAGCTTCTCTAAATTGAATTGTCTTCATTCTATCTATTTTAAATCAAGTTGCTAAATTAAAAATTTTATACGAGAAAAATATGCTTTTTTACACTTTGATTTATGTAAATTTTCATGTCTTAGGTAAGTACGACGTTTTTTTATCAAATTAATAGTAGAAATTCCATTTTGGGAGAAACTCAAGAATAAAAAAAGTGGTTTCTTAGCTATTTAGTAATTTTAGTAGCTTTAGTTGCTCTTCAAATGTTAGACACGGATGATTGAATTTGAATTGTTGAAAGATTGTTTTTTATTGCAATTAGTAGCTTTTGTACTACTTTATAAGTCAATTGCTTAGTCAGGCCATGTATTAAGTTGAATCTTTTTTTGGCGTTAAAAAGTTGAAGCGATAAGTTGCTGAAGAGGCTTATTTTACTCGTTTTTTGAGAGATTTATTTTTCTATATACGTATATATAATGGGTGATATTTAGTAAATAAAAACAAAAATTTATTATGCATGCATAGTATTTTTAGAAATAAAATAATTAACTTCGTAAACTCAAACAAACATATTCTTACTAAATAGCGATTATTATGAAAATATTAGTGTGCATTAGCCACGTTCCCGATACCACTTCTAAGATTAATTTTACAGAAGATAATACGAAGTTTGATGCCAATGGCGTTCAATTTGTTATAAATCCTTACGATGAATTTGGCTTAACACGTGCCATGTGGTTTAAGGAAAAACAAGGTGCAAGTGTAGATGTTGTAAACGTTGGTGGCCCAGAAACCGAGCCTACCTTACGTAAAGCACTAGCTATTGGAGCAGATGCTGCAATACGCGTAAATACAATGGCTACCGATGCTTTTTCTGTAGCGAAACAATTGGCCAGTATTGTTAGCAACGGTGGTTACGATTTAGTTATTGCTGGTCGTGAATCTATCGATTACAATGGCGGTATGGTACCTGGTATGCTTGCGGCTTTAACTGGGGCTAATTTTGTAAACAGTTGCATTGGTCTAGAAATAGAAGGTACAAATGCTACTGCGGTTAGAGAAATCGATGGTGGTAAAGAAACCGTTTCTACAAGCTTACCATTAATAATTGGTGGACAAAAAGGATTGGTAGAAGAAAGTGATTTACGTATTCCAAATATGCGTGGTATTATGATGGCTCGTAAAAAAACATTAACCGTAGCAGAACCTGTAGAAGCTTCAGATGAAACACAATCCGTTTCTTTTGAAAAACCAGCTCCAAAAGGCGCCGTTACTTTGGTTTCTCCAGATAATTTAGACGAGTTGGTAAGCTTACTTCATAATGAAGCTAAGGTTATTTAGAGAAAAGGATTTAGTCTGAGTTTAATTTCAGAGTCTTTTCAAGTTTACAAAATCATTAATGAGATTTTCACTTCCGTGGAAATTAAAAAAACAAAGAATATATTATGTCAGTTTTAGTATATACAGAATCAGAACAAGGTCACTTTAAAAAAGCAGCGTTAGAAGTTGCTTCTTATGCAAAAGCCGTTGCAGACCAATTAGGCACAACTGTTACAGCTATTAGTGTAAATGCCGCAGATACATCTGTTTTAGGGAATTACGGAGTAGATAAAGTGTTACATGTTAATAATGATAAATTAAATAGTTTTAATGCCAATGCTTATGCAGATGTTATAAAGCAAGCAGCCGAAAAGGAAAGCGCTAAGGTTATTATTATCAGCTCTAGTGCCGATAGTAAATATTTAGCGCCACTTTTAGCAGTTGGTTTAAATGCAGGCTACGCTTCTAATGTTGTAGCAGCACCATCTAGCACAAGTCCGTTTACTGTTAAACGCCCAGCTTTTACAAATAAAGCTTTCGAAAACACGCAAATAAACACCGAAGTTAAAATTATTGGAGTTTCTAATAATGCATTTGGATTAGTAGAAAATAGTGCTAGCGCTTCCGCGGAAGATTTTTCGCCAGCCATTCCCGAATTTGCTGTAAACGTTGTGTCTGTAGATAAAGCCACAGATAAGGTAACTATTGCAGATGCAGAAATTGTAGTCTCTGGTGGTCGTGGATTAAAAGGTCCTGAAAACTGGGGAATGATTGAAGAATTGGCGGATGTTTTAGGGGCAGCAACAGCTTGCTCTAAACCAGTGTCAGATTTAGGGTGGAGACCACACAGTGAACACGTGGGGCAAACAGGAAAACCTGTAGCATCTAATCTGTATATCGCTATCGGAATCTCTGGAGCTATTCAACATTTAGCAGGCATTAACGCCTCTAAAGTTAAGGTTGTTGTTAATACAGATCCAGAAGCACCGTTTTTTAAAGCGGCGGATTATGGAGTGGTTGGAGATGCTTTTCAAGTTATTCCAGAACTCATCGAGAAATTAAAAGCTTTTAAAGCGCAACAATAAATTATTTTTTTTTAAATTGTAATGTTATTCAGAACTGATTAAATTAGAATTTATCCATCATGCAGTTGGTAAAGTCCTAATTTAAACAGTTCTTTGCGTTTTTATTAATTATGAGTTTAGTAAGATTAAACATAAAGGGAATTTCCTATAGTCAAACCCAAAATGGTGCGTATGCATTAATTTTAAATGAAGTAGATGGCGATCGCAAACTCCCTATAGTTATTGGAGCTTTCGAGGCGCAATCTATAGCTATTGCTTTAGAGAAAGAAATTAGTCCTCCAAGACCTTTAACACATGATTTGTTTAAAAATTTTGCAGACCGTTTCGATATTGTTGTAAAACAAGTTATCATTCATAAGCTTGTAGATGGCGTTTTTTATTCAAGTTTAATTTGCGAACGCGATAAAATTGAAGAAATTATAGATGCCAGAACCAGTGATGCTATTGCCTTAGCGCTTCGTTTTCAAGCCCCTATTTTTACGTTTAAAAACATTCTTGATAAAGCAGGTATTTACTTAAAAGTGAATCCTAAAAAAGAAGATGAAGAAACGGAAGACAATATTTTGATGGATGAATTGGTTGCAAATGAACTAGAGCCTCAAGAGCCTGGTGAAAACTACAAAGCAAAATCTATCGAAGAACTTCACAATTTATTAGAAGAAGCCGTTTCGAATGAAGATTATGAAAAGGCAGCACATATTCGTGATGAAATTTCCAAAAGAGAATAATACCTAAGTCTATAATATGAGAAAGTTGTTTTTGATTACTGTTGCTTTTTTTTTAGTTTTAACTACAACACTAACGGCACAGGATGTAAACGAAACAATAACTGCTGAAATAAGCCAAACTGCAGATTCTGTTAGCGTGGCTATGCCAGATTCAGTGGTGGTTACCACATCAGAATTAAGTAAAGAACAAGTTTCCAAACCTATACGAACAGAACCGCAAGTAGCGACTTCAACTATAATACCGAGCCAAGGATTTACTTTAAATAGTTTATGGCGTGGCATTCTAGGGATGATTACGCTAATTTTTGTTGCTTTTCTTTTTAGTAGTAACAGAAAGGCTATAGATTGGAAAATTGTTGTTGTCGGTTTAGCTTTTCAACTTTTAATTGCTATTGGTGTTTTAAAAGTAGAATTCATAAAAACTATTTTTGAATTTATTGGAGGCTTATTTGTAAACGTACTCGATTTTACAAGAGCTGGAAGTAAGTTTCTTTTTGAAGGTTTAGTGGTGGATATGGATACTTTTGGATTCATTTTCGCGTTCCAAGTGCTACCAACTATTATATTCTTTTCTGCATTAACATCTGTTTTATTTTATTTAGGTATCATTCAGCGCGTCGTAAAGGCTATGGCTTGGTTGCTTTCTAAAACATTAAAAATTTCGGGAGCCGAAAGTTTAAGTGTGGCAGGAAATATCTTTTTAGGTCAAACCGAAGCGCCACTTTTAATTAAGGCGTATTTGGAGAAAATGAATAAATCTGAAATGCTATTGGTAATGATTGGTGGTATGGCAACCGTTGCAGGGGCTGTATTGGCTGCATACATTGGCTTTTTAGGTGGTGATGATGCTGAGTTAAGGTTGTTTTACGCAAAGCACTTGTTAGCGGCATCTGTTATGGCAGCACCGGGCGCTATTGTAATTTCAAAAATATTATTTCCTCAAACGGAAGAAGTAAATACCGATGTTTCTGTTTCTCAAGAAAAAATAGGGTCTAACTTTTTGGATGCTATTGCAAATGGAACTACTGAAGGTTTAAAATTAGCCGTTAACGTTGGTGCCATGCTATTAGTGTTTGTGGCGTTTATAGCTATGTTTAATGGTATTCTTGGCTGGGTTGGAGATGTAACATCTGTAAACAGTTGGATTGCTAGTAACACATCATACGCTAAACTATCTATCGAACTTATTTTAGGTTATGCCTTTGCGCCGCTTATGTGGCTTATTGGTGTGGCTAAAGAAGATATGGCTTTAATGGGGCAGCTTTTAGGTATTAAATTGGCTGCTAGTGAATTTATTGGATACATACAATTACGTGATTTAAAAAATGCGGCAAATGCTACGCATTTAAGTTACGAGAAATCGATAATCATGGCAACCTACATGCTTTGTGGTTTTGCTAATTTTGCTTCTATAGGTATCCAAATTGGTGGTATTGGTTCTCTTGCTCCGGGGCAACGTAAAACCTTATCTAAATTTGGTATGAAAGCGCTTATTGGTGGTACTATTGCCTCTTTAATTTCAGCAACTATTGCAGGAATGATTATTGGGTAAATAAGTTGATTTGGACATTTCCTTGAAATGGAACGCTATCTGTTTAGTTAATAACTTTATAATAATTTCTTAAATCGAAATAATCCTCATTTTCAACAATTTGATTAATTTCGTCTGCGCTCAAATTACATTGTAGTTTGCTCTTATTTATTAATTTATAAGTTTCCACTGCCGTGGAAAATTTACATATATGAAACAATATCACGACTTAGTAAAACACGTTTTAGAAAACGGAAATGAAAAAGGAGACCGTACCGGTACCGGTACAAAAAGTGTTTTTGGATACCAAATGCGCTTCGATTTAAGTGAAGGTTTTCCAATGGTGACTACCAAGAAACTACATTTAAAATCTATAATTTATGAGCTGCTTTGGTTTTTAAAGGGGGATACCAATACTAAATATTTAACTGAAAACGGTGTGCGTATTTGGAATGAATGGGCCGACGAAAATGGTGATCTTGGTCCTGTTTATGGCCATCAATGGCGTAATTGGAATAGTGATGAAATAGATCAAATTAAAGAAGTAATTCATAGTTTAAAAACAAACCCGAATAGTCGGAGAATGTTGGTTTCCGCATGGAATCCATCTGTTTTGCCTGATAATTCAAAGTCGTTTAGCGAAAATGTAGCGAACGGAAAAGCTGCGTTACCTCCGTGCCACGCGTTTTTTCAATTCTATGTAGCTAATGGTAAATTGTCGTGCCAATTGTATCAGCGTAGTGCCGATATATTTTTAGGTGTGCCGTTTAATATTGCTTCGTATGCATTATTCACCATGATGATGGCTCAGGTATGTGGTTACGAGGCTGGAGAATTTATTCACACTTTTGGAGATGCGCATATTTACAGTAATCATTACGAGCAATTAGAGTTGCAGTTATCTAGAGATATTCGTCCGTTACCAATAATGAAAATGAATCCAGAAATTAAAGATATTTTCGATTTCGATTTTAGTGATTTCACTTTAGAAGATTATAATCCCCATCCACATATTAAAGGTAAAGTTGCTATCTAAAATGTGTAAAGTATAAAGTATAAAAAAGGGCTTCTAAAATATTAGAAGCCCTTTTTTATAAAAAATATTGTTATGTTATTAAACACTAACAACGCTGTTCTCAGCAGAAGCGAATTCACTCCAAACATAAGAGTCTGCAGCAGCATCATTGACGTAATCTCCGTCAACTATATATTTGAATTCATACGAATTCTCAGCATCTAAATCAACAGTGCCTTTAAATGTTCCGTTCTTTAGTTTTTTTAACGGGGTTGCTTTTTCATTCCATTCATTAAAGCTTCCAACAACAGAAACTTTTTTTGCTTCCTCAGCTTCTAAAGTAAAAGTTACTTTACAAACTGGTTTGCTTTTTAAATATTGTTTTTTAATAGCCATAGTAAAATATGTTGTTTATGATACAAATTTATAAAAGTTTATTATACTCATTATCATTTAGATGCCTTAACATCAAAAAATTATCAATTTAATAATATGCGTTCTCCTAAATTCACGGTAAATAATAAATTAAGCGTAAATTTTGTAGAATTAGCAATGTAAAAACACTCTTTTTAGCTGATTTTCAAACAGTTTTGAGGTTTTAAAAGCTAACGTCTCTCTAAAATACAACAAATTAAATAAACTTCGGCATATCATTAAAATGTTATAACTTTACATCTATTATTTTTACATCATGTTCGGAAAAAAAACACCCACTCCACAAATAGATAAAGACCAATTAGAGCTTATAGAAAATGCTCAAAAACGCATTAGACAAAAGAAAGGATTATATATTCATTTTGTTATATTTCTTATTGGAGCCGTTTTTTTAATTATTGCTAACACGGTTTTGGGTATTGGAAAAGAGATTACTTTTTTTGGTAAAGAGTGGTTTTTGTATGCCATTTTAGCTTGGTCTTTTTTCTTTATATATCACTTATTTAATGTGTTTGTTACTCATAAATTTATGGGTAAAGTTTGGGAAAAACAACAATTGGAAAAACTTGTAGCGAAACAACAAGCGCGTATTGAGGCTTTAAAAAGTAATTTGGGTAAAGAAGAAAAACATATAATTAATAGTGAGGTTTTTAAGAGTGAGCAAAAAGTAAAAGAAACTTTAAGTAGAGCTAAGCAAGAACTCACTATTATCGTCGCTGCCGCGGAAAATGATGCTATTGGAAAAGGGAATAAACTTATTTGGCATTTAAGTGACGATTTAAAGCGATTTAAAAGTCTAACCAATGGTCATCACATTATTATGGGGCGTAAAACATTTGAGAGTTTTCCAAAACCCTTACCAAACCGTACACATGTTGTAATTACTAGACAGAGCGATTATAAAGTTCCAGAAGGCGTAATACTAGTTAATAGTTTGGAGGAAGCTATAGACGCCTCTAAAAGTGATGCTCAGCCTTATATTATTGGTGGAGGCGAAATATATAAACAAGCCATGGAGGTAGCCGATAAAATTGAGCTTACTCGTGTACACGAAAGCTTTGATGCAGATACATTTTTTCCAACGGTAGATACTTCAGTCTGGAAAGAAACGGCGCATAAATTTCATAACAAAGATGATAAGCATGATTATGAATTTACGTTTTTAACTTACGAGAGAAAATAGTAAAACAAATTTGTTTATCCCTTTAGAGAACGTCAATATTTATGGTGAAAGAAATTCAACTTCGTATTACATTAAAAGAAGAAGAGCGTAGTGATATTCTAGTTTTGGAGTCTGCTTTAAAATTAGAGATAGATCGTGAAGATATTACCGGAGTAAAGATTTTACGAAAGTCTATCGATGCGCGAAAGGCGAAGATAATGTTGAATTATAAGGTCGCTGTTTATATTCGAGAAGCGTTACCAAAAACCTCCGATTACACCTTTAATTATCAAGATGTGTCTAAAGGGAAGCCGGTACATATTATTGGTTTTGGTCCTGCAGGTATGTATGCTGCTTTGCGCTGTATAGAATTGGGTTTTAAACCTATTGTTTTAGAGCGTGGTAAAAATGTAAAAGATCGCCGTCGCGATTTAAAAGCCATTAATCAAGATCATTTTGTGAACGAAGATTCTAACTATTGCTTTGGTGAAGGTGGAGCAGGAACTTATAGTGATGGTAAGCTTTACACCCGAAGTTTAAAGCGTGGCGATGTTCGCCGTATTTTTGAGAACCTTGTTTTTCATGGCGCAACCGATCAGATTTTGGTCGATGCACACCCGCATATAGGTACAAATAAATTACCCAAAGTTGTTCAAAATATACGGGAAACTATATTAAATTATGGTGGCGAAGTGCATTTTGAAACACGTGTTACCGATTTCGTTATTAAAGAAAATAATATAACGGCTATTCAGCTTTTAAATAAAGAGGAAATGTCTGTTGATAAGGTTATTTTGGCAACAGGACATTCAGCAAGAGATATTTTTTATTTGCTAGATAAAAAAGATATAGCTTTAGAAGCGAAATCTTTTGCTATGGGTGTTCGCGTAGAGCATCCGCAGAGTATTATAGACTCTATACAATATCATTGTTCTGGACCACGTCACGAGCTTTTACCAGCCGCATCTTATGGTTTGGTGCAACAAGTTAACGAGCGCGGTGTTTATTCCTTTTGTATGTGTCCTGGTGGATTTATAGTGCCGGCTGCAACTGCAAATGGTGAAGTTGTAGTTAATGGTATGTCGCCTTCTAAGCGTAATAATCTATATGCCAATTCTGGTATTGTAGTAGAAATAGATGTGCATAGAGATTTACCTAAATATGAACAATTTGGTGCATTAAAAGGTTTAGAATATCAGAAGAATTTGGAGCGTTTGGCCTTTACAGCAGGAGGAAGAAGCCAAGTGGCACCAGCCCAACGTTTAACCGATTTTGTTGAAGGTAAATTGTCGTCAAGCTTAAATGCAACATCATATCAGCCAGGTTTAAATTCGGCACCTTTACATTCACTTTTACCAAAACTAATAGGAAGTAGATTGCGAAAAGGATTTCAAGCGTTTGGACAAAAAATGAATGGCTATTACACCGAAGAAGCCAACGTGGTTGGGGTAGAATCTAGAACATCGTCTCCAGTTTCTATTCCTCGAAAAGAAAATTTGGCGCATCCTCAAATTTTGAATTTATTTCCTTGTGGAGAGGGTGGAGGTTATGCAGGCGGTATTGTTTCAGCAGCTATGGATGGAGAACGTTGTGCAGAAGCAGCAACGCATAATTTATAGCTTAGTAAATATCTTCTTTTTTAATGTAAACCCCGCTAAAATGATTAAAACTATAGATAATAGTTAATAATTGTTATTTTTGCAACTCTAAAAATTAACCAATTATGAACGCATATATTTTTCCAGGCCAAGGCGCACAATTTTCAGGAATGGGTTTAGACCTTTATGAAAACTCACCTTTAGCACAAAGTTTATTCGAAAAAGCTAATGATATTTTAGGTTTCCATATTACCGACATTATGTTTGAAGGTACACCAGAAGCTTTAAAAGAAACAAAGGTTACACAACCGGCTATATTTTTACACTCAGTTATTTTAGCAAAAACTTTAGGGGAAAGCTTTAAGCCAGATATGGTAGCGGGACATTCTTTAGGTGAATTTTCAGCATTAGTAGCTAGTGGAGCATTAACTTTTGAAGACGGATTAAAGCTGGTTTCGCAACGGGCTATTGCTATGCAAAAAGCTTGCGAGTTGCAACCAAGTACAATGGCTGCCGTTTTAGGTTTAGAAGATGCTGTAGTAGAACAAGTGTGTGAATCTATAGATGGTGTTGTTGTTGCTGCAAATTACAACTGCCCAGGACAGTTAGTAATCTCTGGAGAGGTAGAAGCCATAAATAAAGCTTGTGAGGCTTTAAAAGACGCCGGAGCACGTCGTGCTCTAGTTTTACCCGTTGGTGGCGCATTTCACTCACCAATGATGGAGCCTGCTCGTGAAGAGTTAGCCGCAGCTATTGAAAACACTACATTTAGTAAGCCAAATTGCCCAATTTATCAAAACGTAACAGCAAGCGCAGTTACGGATGAGGCGGAAATAAAAGCAAATTTAATTTCTCAGCTTACAGCTCCTGTACGTTGGACACAATCTGTGCAACAAATGATAAATGATGGTGCTACCTTGTTTACAGAAGTTGGTCCAGGTAAAGTGTTACAAGGTCTAGTTAAAAAAATAAATAGAGCTTCGGAAACGGCTTCTGCAACGTTAGATACAAATAGCTAGATGAAACTTACAAAACGCTCCATTTACATTATTCTAGTTATTGTTTTAACCATCGCTGTCGATCAAATCTCTAAGATATGGGTTAGAAATAGTATTATTGGTCGTACAGACATTCATCCAGGAGAACGTATTTCTCTTATTGGAGATGCTTTTATTTTAATGAATGTTGAAAATACTGGTGCCTTTTTAGGTATGGGTAGCGATTTGAACCCAACCTTAAGAATCATTTTATTATTGATTTTACCCATTGTTGTTTTAGCTTTTGTTTTACGTCATATTTTAAAAGATACTAGTTTGGATAATTGGTCGCTTTTTGCTTTTGCAAGTATTATAGGTGGCGGTATTGCTAATGTATACGATCGTGTAGTTTATGGCTCTGTGACCGATTTCTTTTTTATAGATTTAGGTGGTGTTTTTAGAACAGGTGTTTTTAATATGGCCGATTTGTCAGTTACAACTGGAATGATTATTTTGGTTTTTATGAGTTTTAAAAAGAAGAAAGAGGTTAATTAAATATGACTACAGTTCTAAGGTAGAATCTGCTTTACCTTAAAATAATAATTTTTAAAAGTTAGCAAGTAGTTTTGCTTAAATATAAATCAGGTGTAATTGCCTGATTTTTTTTACAATTAATTTACTAATTTAGGTGTTTATTAATCTAAACTCTAGAGTATTATGGAAATTAATCCCTCAAAAAATGAAGTATCTTGTAATGAAGCTATAACTTGGACACACCGGTGGCAAAAGGAAAATTATCAAAGAAACTCCGCTGGTGAACTAATACATGCGAGAGCATTTTTAATTCCTGTTGATGATCTTCTAAATTGTTTATTGGAAATGGAAGTTTTGGTATCTGAAGGAGAGAATATTTATAAGCTAGAAAAATCTAATATCCGTGAAAAAATACGTGCTTATATGGCTACGGATAGACCGGAAGAAACACAGCCAAGTGCCCAAACTGAAAAACTTTTAGTTGTTGGCACTAATCCCAAAATTATAGACGATAAAATAGTTTATAAAGATATTTTTGATTGTGGTGGTTGCAGTTGTGATGATAAAGTGAAAACTAAGGTGTTAGCCGAGCAAGCAAATTCTGATGTTTATGATTTTACAAAACCATGCCCAAGTGATTGTGATTTCAGCAGTGAATTAAATTCTTAAAAGGCATTAAAAAATTGAAATGAAAACACTAAGTGAGGTATTTACATATATAGGTGTGTTATTACTTTTTATAAATGCTTGTTTGTATACAAAAAGCTATTTATTTAATAAAAGATGTAAGCTCCTTAAGTATTATGTAATATATTTAATATTAATGTTTTGTATTTTAACCTCTAGTCTTTTAATTGTTCTATTGGTAAAAGATAAACCTAATAATTTATTTTTATCTCACTTTTATTTCATTTTTCAGTTTGTTTTTTTATCGCTGTTTTATTTTGAGCAATTCGGTAAAAAGCAACGGCTTTTTGTACGTATTATCAGTGGTTTGGTTTTTGCAGTTTTGGGTTTGCAATATGGTACAACGCCTAGTTTGTTTTATAAATTCAACTTACTCGAAATATTATTAACCTCGTTTCCTTTAGTGATATATTCGCTAATCCATTTGTTTAATGCTTTAGGTAAGCCAGGTAAATACATGTATGTAAATGCATCTGTTTTAATATATTTATCGGTAAGCACCTTAATTTTTATTTTGGGAACATCAATTAATAATATAGGTAATAGTATATCAATAAACATATGGTTTCTTAATAAAGTGTTCTACGTGGTTTATTTAGTATTGATTTTAATTGAATGGAAAGTGAGTTTATGGAAAACAACCAAATCGTAATAGAAGCCTTAACTTACGGTATTGTTTTTTTAGTGGTAATAACTGCTGGGATTATTTTGTTTTTTCATTACTCTCGGCAAAAAATTGTTCAAAAGGAACTTGAAAAAGCTGCTTTAAAACTAGAGAATCAACAAAAAATATTGCAAAACTCTATTAATATTCAAGAAATAGAGCGTAACCGGATAGCGCAAGATTTGCATGATGCTATAAGCTCTAAACTCAATATTGTTAGCTTGTCTACAAATGTGCTTTTAACAGATGATACATTAAATAAAAAGCATAAGGCGGCGTTAAACCAAATACTAGAAATTACATCGGCAACCCTGGAGAGTTCTCGTAAAATAGCTCACGATTTATTACCTCCAATTTTAGATAAATTTGGATTAAAAGTTGCTCTTGAAGAGTTGTTTGAAGCTTTTACTGCAAATACGTTTTTGCATATTGAGTATAATATTGAAGATTTGGATAGGCTATCTAAAACAAATCAATTACATGTATTTAGAATTTTTCAAGAATTAATTAATAATGCGCTTAGGCATGGTAAAGCAAGCGAGTTAGTAATTTATATGGAGCAAAATCCACTAGGGTATAGTGTGCGTTTCCAAGATAATGGTGTTGGATTTAATGTTAAGGAAGTAGATAAAAAATCTGGAATAGGTTTACAAAATATTATAAGCCGTGTGAAAATTTTAAACGGAACTTTTAAAATGGAAAGTACTAATAATAATGGTAGTCTTTTTGTAATACAATGTAAATATGAAGTGTAAAATTAAAATAGTTTTAGCAGATGATGAGTTGCTTTTTATGCAAGGGTTAAAGTCGCTTTTGGTAAGTCAAACTGATATTGATGTTATTTTTGATGCAGAAGATGGCGACGATTTAATTAATAAATTAAGAACGGCAACTGTACTTCCTGATATTGTAATTACTGATTTAAAAATGCCAGGTCTAAACGGTGTTGAGGTTACTAAAATTATTAAAAAAGAATTTCCAGAGATTAAAGTAATTGCACTTACAAGCTATTTTAGTAAGCCTTTTATTTTAAATATGATTTCTATTGGAGCTGTCGCCTATTTAGCAAAAAATAGTACGCCGGCACTAATGATTAAAACCATTGTGGAAGTTGCAGAGAAAGGATTTTATTATGATGATCGGGTAATGGCATATATTCAAGAAAGTTTAACAAACCCGAAAGATAAAAACACAAAATCTAGCTTTGATAAACGTTTTTTTACCAAGCGAGAAATTGAAGTTTTGTACCTTATTTGCAAGCAATTTACAACTATTGAAATAGGAGAAAAACTTTTTATAAGCCCGAGAACAGTAGAAGGCCATAGAAATAATTTACTTTTAAAAACAGAAGTAAAAAACGTTGCTGGACTCGTTATTTTTGCTTTGAAAAATAAAATTATTTCTTTGGATGGTGATTTTAACTAATTAAAAAATTAGTTAGTTTTCTTGGATTTAAATTTATCGAAGTCCGATTTAGAATCTGTTTTTGGAAACGTGTTGTTGTTCATATCTGCGTCTGCAAGCTCAAATTTAGGATCTAAAGTCACTCTAACGGCCGTTTTAGCTTTTACAAAAGTCTTTTTAATTTCATATTCATTTCGTCTCCAAATTTGAGCAGGAATTCTATCAATTTCCGAAGAACCATCTGAGTATATCCATTCTATAACAACGGGCATTACTAAACCGCCTAAATTTTTAACGGTAACTTCATAAATGTTTTTTCCCGCAAGTTGTTTGCGTATTTCAACTTCATCTAAGCGCGAAGTAAATTGGCCGTAATCGCGATCTGGAGTAGAAATCATATTAATAATCTCTGGCCCATTAGAGAAATCTTTTAATGCTTCATTAGAACCTGGAATAGTTATGTCTGTTTTAGCATTCGATTCCTGGTTTTGGTTTTCTTCTTGTACTTTAAACCATTTAACATTTTGTAGTTGCATATCAACATGGTCGGTTGTAAAAAACCAACCTTTAAAAAACCAATCTAAGTCTGTCGCAGTGGCGTCTTCTAAAGTTCTAAATAAATCGCCTGGGTTTGGATGTTTGTATTTCCAGCGGTTGGCATATTCTCTAAAAGCGTCATCAAATAAATCTTTACCTATTATCGTGTTTCGTAGCATTTGCAATCCAACAGTTGGCTTCATATAAAAATTAGCACCAAATTGGTTGAATAATTCATTGTCAGAATTTGTCATGATTGGGCGTAGAACATTTTTATCACCCGTCATAAACGGAACAATTTTTTTTGGAGTTACGTAGCTGTAAGATGGGTAGCGCTCTTTTAAGGTACGTTGGTGTAAAAAGGTGTTTAAACCCTCGTCCATCCACATCCATTTGCGCTCATCAGAACTTACAATCATTGGAAACCAATTGTGTCCTACTTCATGAATGATAGTACCAATCATACTAGCTTTTGCTTTTTCGCTTATTTTACCATCTTTAGGGCGGCCACCATTAAAACTAATCATCGGGAATTCCATTCCTATATTAGATGTGTTGACAGATATAGCAACCGGATAAGGATAATCAAAAGTTGCATTAGAGTAAACTTCAAGAGCATTTTTTACAGCTTTCGTAGAGACTTCTTCCCAAACAGGTAAACCTTCTTTTGGATAAAGCGACATGGCCATAACAGTGTGCGTTGGTAGTTTTACTGCTTGTGCATCCCATATAAATTTTCTTGAAGATGCAAATGCAAAATCACGCACGTTTTCAGCTTTAAACTTCCAAGTTTTTTTAGTGCTAGATTTCGTTTTCTTATTAAGTTCGGCTTCTTCTTCAGTAATAATGATTACTGGTTTTTCAAAAGAAGTTTTGGCTTGCTTTAAACGTTTAAGTTGTGTTTTGTTTAATACAGATTCGCTGTTTTCTAACGTACCAGTTGCAGCAACAACATGATCGGCAGGTACTGTAATTTCAACATCATAATTCCCAAATTCCAGGGCAAATTCACCAAGTTTTTGAAATTGTTGGTTTTGCCAACCTTCAGTATCACTATAAACGGCCATTCTTGGAAACCAATGTGCTATTAAAAAAGCGCTGTTGTCATCTTCCGGGAAATATTCATAACCTTCACGAGATAAAGGAAACATACTTCTATCTGTTATTGGGTAAGACCATGAAATTGAAAAACTAATTTGCTCACCAGATTTTAAGGGCGTATTTAATTTTACCTTCATCATGGTGTTGTTAATCATAATTTTCAAATTACTATTATTAGTATCTTTTACTTCTTTTATGGAGTATCCAGCTGGAAAATCAATGGCACGCGTAAGAAATTGCATTTTGCGGGTAGTAATAAAGTCTTTAATGTCATTATTGATACTACCAAAATCTTCATTTTCTTTTCTATTCACATTTTGGTCTAATTGAAGCCATAGGTATGCTAATTCATCTGGAGAATTATTAAAATACGTAATAGTTTCTTCTCCAAAAAGGGTGTTAGTTTTTTCGTCCAGACTTGCTTTTATATTATAGTTAGCACGCTGTTGCCAATAATCTTTTCCTGGAGCTCCGCTAGCCGTTCTGTAAGTGTTTGGAGGTGCAATTAAATGGTCTATTGGTTCAAATTTACCTTGCCAAGGTTGGTTTTGAGCATTTAAATTACAATTAATTAGAAGTGTGATGATAAGTATAGGGAGTAAGCGCATATTATATAATTTTGATATCATGGTTGTAAAAGAATACAATATACTAATTATGCATAAGTTTCGTAATTAATGCATGGTTTTTATGGACTTATAATTTAGTATTTGAAATAAATAAGAAAATAAATTACAACTAGTCTCTTTTTATTTCTTAATAACTATAACGTGAAATTTGAATTAAGCTTTCAGTTTAGTGTTAAAAACTGATGTTTTTATCTTGTTTACTGCTTTCGTGTTCAGTACATTTGTATCTTGATTATAGAAATAAAATTCTTCTAATTAAGAAGGAAATAAAATAAGATTTAATATGAGTAAGAAACAACCGTTAACTTTTGATGTTTTAATTGAAATACCAAAAGGAAGTAGAAATAAATATGAGTACGATTTTACGTTACATAAAATTCGTTTTGATCGTATGTTATTTTCTTCAATGATGTACCCTGGCGATTATGGATTCATTCCTGAAACGCTAGCGCTAGATAAAGATCCTTTAGATGTATTAGTTTTGGGGCATCAACCTACATTCCCAATGGTTGTAATGGAAGTTCGTCCAATTGGTGTGTTTTACATGACAGATGAAAAAGGACCAGATGAAAAAATTATTTGTGTACCAGTATCAGATCCTATTTGGAGTAACAAAATGGATATTGCTGATTTAAACCCACACAGATTAAAAGAAATAGAACATTTTTTCCAAGTTTACAAAGATTTAGAGAAGAAAAAAGTTGATACAGGTGGTTGGGGTAATGCTGAACAAGCAATTAAAATTTATCACGAATGTGTAGATCGTTATGATAAAAGTGAGCACAAGAAAAAGCGTACCTTTACTATCTAATTAGTATATTCTTAAAATATCACATAATAACTGAGTCATCTTTAATTAAAGGTGACTTTTTTTATTAATTATATTTCCTTATTTTTAGCTTGGTAAAAAAATAACAACCAAAAATCAACTAACTCTTATGGAATTAATAATTAAATTATTACCGCTCTTCGGGGTAGGTGCATTAGTGTTCGTCTTTCTTAAAAGTGCATGGGTGACTAAGCAGGATCAAGGCGATGAAAAAATGATACGTATTGCCAAAAATATTGCTGATGGCGCTATGTCTTTTTTAAAAGCTGAATACAAAATATTATCAATTTTTGTTGTGGCAGTAGCTATCTTGTTATACTTTAAAGGTGTATCGGAGGTAGGGTCGAGTGGTATAGTAGCCGTTTCTTTTATTATTGGAGCTATCTGTTCTGCTTTAGCTGGGTTTATAGGGATGAAGGTTGCTACTAAAGCAAATGTTAGAACAACACAAGCAGCTAGAACTTCTTTAGGACGTGCGCTGGAGGTTGCTTTTGCTGGAGGAGCTGTTATGGGACTTGGTGTTGTAGGATTGGGTATTTTAGGTCTAAGTGGCTTATTTATGGTTTACCAAAACTTATGGCCAGGTGCAGAAAATTTAGCTATGGTGTTAAATGTGCTTTCAGGTTTTTCATTAGGAGCGTCATCTATTGCTTTATTTGCTCGTGTTGGTGGTGGTATTTATACCAAAGCAGCCGATGTTGGTGCCGATCTTGTTGGTAAAGTAGAAGCAGGTATTCCTGAAGATCATCCGTTAAACCCAGCAACTATTGCAGATAATGTTGGTGATAACGTTGGTGATGTTGCTGGAATGGGAGCCGATTTATTCGAGTCTTACGTTGGTTCTATTATAGGAACAATGGTTTTAGGAGCGTTTATTTTAACGCCAGATTTCAATGGCTTAGGAGCTGTTTACTTACCGTTAGTTCTTGGAGCCGTCGGTATTGTAATGTCAATTTTAGGAACCTTTTTTGTAAAAGTTAAAGACGGAGGAAATCCGCAAACAGCATTAAACATTGGAGAATTTGGTTCTGCAGGTTTAATGGTTATAGCATCTTATTTTATTATTAATGCCTTGTTGCCTGAATCTGTAGAGGGATTGTCATTTGGAGCTATGGGTGTGTTTTGGGCAACTATTGCTGGTTTAGTCGCTGGTTTAGCTGTTGGTAAAGTAACAGAATATTACACAGCTACAGGAAAAAGACCGGTAATGTCTATAGTAGAACAATCGGAAACTGGAGCAGCAACAAATATTATTGCTGGTTTAGGCGTAGGCATGATGTCTACAGCTATTCCAATTCTTTTAATTGCTGCGGCTATTATTGTATCGCATCACTTTGCTGGATTATACGGTATTGCAATTGCAGCGGTTGGTATGTTAGCAAATACAGGGATTCAGTTAGCAGTAGATGCTTATGGACCAATTTGTGATAATGCTGGCGGAATTGCCGAAATGGCGGAATTGCCAAGTGAAGTACGTGATCGTACGGATAAACTAGATGCTGTTGGTAATACAACCGCGGCAGTAGGTAAAGGTTTCGCAATTGCTTCTGCGGCTTTAACAGCTTTGGCTCTATTTGCTGCTTTTATGAAAACGGCTAACGTAACAGCAATTGATGTGTCTAGGCCTACAATTATGGCAGGTTTGTTAGTTGGTGGTATGTTGCCATTTGTATTTTCAGCCCTATCAATGAATGCGGTTGGTCGTGCTGCTATGGCCATGATAGAAGAGGTGCGTCGTCAGTTTAGAGATATTCCGCAGTTAAAAGCGGCATTAGTAGTGATGCGTAAATACGATTCGGATATGACGAAGGCTACCAAAGAAGATCGTGCTATTTTCGATGCAGCGGATGGTTATGCTGAATACGATAAATGTGTAGATATTTCTACCAAGGCATCTATAAAAGAAATGGTTTTCCCTGGGTTATTAGCCATTGCAGTACCTGTTGCTGTTGGTTTTATTGGTGGCGCCGAAATGTTAGGCGGACTTTTAGCGGGTGTAACTACTTGTGGTGTACTTATGGCTATTTTTCAGTCTAATGCAGGTGGTGCTTGGGATAATGCAAAAAAAACTATTGAAGAGCAAGGCAAGAAAGGTACAGATGCTCATAAAGCGGCTGTAGTTGGTGATACGGTTGGAGATCCATTTAAAGATACATCAGGGCCTTCGTTAAATATTCTGCTTAAATTAATGTCGGTCGTGGCTTTAGTTATTGCGCCAAGTATTGCATTATCTAGTGATAGTGTTGTGGCACATTTAAATAACAAAAATGTTTTAGATCAAGTTGAGGTTAAAAAAGAAGTGAATGTACAGATGCATAAAAATAATGATGGTACTATTAAAGCTATCGTAAAAACGGTAACTACAAAAAATGGAGAAGGATCTACCACATACGAAAATTTTGAAGGTACCGAAGCTGAAGTGAAGAAAAATCTTGCCGCCTTAAGCGCAGATGGAAAAAATGTTATGCTTGAAATAGAAAGTGATATAAATAAAGTTGAAGAAGATGTTTTAAATTAGGTTACACCTCTTTTTTTAGTAATTTTGAAAAACCACGTGGAAACGTGGTTTTTTGTATTTTTCCAATCTATTATGTTTAAAAAAGACCCTGTTCAAATTATAGCATTTCAAACTTACGGTACTTGCAACCGTGTATATTTGCGTGGGCGGGCTATAGAGGATGAAAGCATTAATTTAGAACAAAAAAGCGTTTTAAAATTGCTTATTAATGCTTGGAAACGTTTCGAAACAGACGAAGTTAAGCATGCAGAACTTGTTGTTAAGCTTGGAGAAGATAACGTGTTTTACACCAAAACGGATAATAGAGGTTACTTTTTGTTCGATGAAACAATTGATGATATTAGTAAATATCAAGATGACGAAGGTTGGGTTAGGTTTGAGTTTTCTTTCAAGAATAAAATTGCTAAGCGTTTAATTCAATCGGAAAATAAGTTTTCAGCCCATATGCTCATACCTTCTAAAAGAGCTTCTTTTGGGGTTATTAGTGATATTGATGATACTATTTTGCACACAGGTATTGTTTCTATGTTTAAATGGCGGGTGCTTTTTAATACCTTTTTAAAATCTGCCGGAAAGCGATTACCCTTGGAAGGTGCTGCTGCATTTTATAAACTATTACATGAAGGAAAAAAAGAACATGAAGCGAACCCTATTTTCTATGTAAGTCACAGTCCTTGGAATTTATATAGGTATTTAGATTATTTTTTAAAGCAAAACAATTTTCCCAACGGACCTATTATTCTGCGGAAGTTTCCTAGTGTTTTTAAAAGAAAACCAAAGGATGATAAGCCTGAGAAGCAAAAAGAAATTATTAATTTATTAAAATCTTACCCAGACTTAAAGTTTATTTTAATTGGTGATTGTGGAGAGCACGATCCAGATATTTATATTGAAATTGCAGAGTTTTTTCCTGATAGAATTTTAGCAATCTATTTACGTAGTGTAAAACATAAAAGGAAAATGCTTCGTGTTTCTGGATTGTTTGATAATTATAAAACAACACCTGTTTTATTGGTTGAAACCAGCGAGGACGCTATTAAGCATGCTCGCCAATGCGGTTTTGTATTGTAGATTTTAGGCTTGCATAATCAATTTATAGCGTAAAACGCCAATATATTGTTCTAAAAAAGTCCATTTATTTCGGCGTCAATAGTGTTTATTACATATCCTAAATCTTCTGGATTATCAACAAAATCTAAGTGGTCTACATCAATTATTAAAAGTTTGCCTTTATCGTAACCATGTATCCAAGCTTCATAGCGTTCATTTAATCGACTTAAATAATCTATACTTATTGAGTTTTCGTAATCACGACCACGTTTATGTATTTGCGATACTAAATTGGGGATGGTACTACGCAAGTAAATTAATATATCTGGTCCTTGAACAAGAGATTCCATAAGTTCAAAAAGCGATTTGTAGTTTTCAAAATCACGATTCGTCATTAAGCCCATAGCATGTAAGTTAGGAGCGAAAATATGAGCATCTTCGTAAATAGTACGATCTTGAATAATAGCTTTTCCACTTTGGCGAATTTGTAACACTTGGCGAAAACGACTGTTTAAAAAATACACTTGTAAATTAAAACTCCAACGTTCCATTTGGTTGTAAAAATCGTCTAGGTAAGGATTATCTACCACATCTTCTAATTGAGCTTCCCAATTATAATGTTTCGCTAAAAGTTTTGTGAGAGTAGTTTTTCCAGCGCCTATGTTTCCGGCAATAGCAATATGCATAGTGTTAAGTTATTTTTAAATGGAACTCGTATAAAGTTTTCTGGCTGTAAATATACAAGGTTTCATTGATTACAAAAAACTGATTTATTATTAAATTAGGAAGAAGAATGCGTACTGGTTGTTTGTCGTTTTTATTAAGGTAAAATAAGGTGTTATCTTTTTTTAGTATCAAATTTTCGTTATCAACAGCAATAGATGTATAATTATCGTTGTTTATGTTTTTTATTAAACTCCCGAAATAATTATAAGTATATAGTTGGTTTTTAGTGAGTAACCAACAGTAATTAAAGTTACTTTTTAAATCCAGAACTTCGCTCTGTATGGGTTGGGCATGCGCTCTAGATGTTTTAGATTTATAATCAAAAAGTTCTAGTTTTTGGTTGTCTTGGTTAAAAATCCAAACGGTATTGTCATGCCCTGTTGAGGTATGAGAAACATTTTTATAATTACTAATGGCATTAAAATCTATTTTAAAAATTTCCGATAAGCGGTTGTCCAAAATTATTAAGGTATTAAAATCTTTATAAAAGAGATTAATTTTTAATGGGTTAAACGTATTGGCAGAGCTAAGATTTCCTAATTGTAGATTGCTGTAAGTTAGTGTTTTATCCTCTTGAGTTTTATGGAGTATATTGTTGTTTACATAAAATGTGGTGCCAAAATTATTAACCGAAACCAAATGTTCTGCATCAAGCCATGTTTTTTTTATTAGCGCCGCTTCAATCGTTTCCTGGGAGAAAATCGAAAGGGTAAATAAAAATATTATATATGTTAGGTGTTTCATTCGATTGGAAAATTACAAAAATTGAACCAATTTATAAGGCATTAAAAAAGCGTATTTCTTTTAAGAGTATTTTAACATTTTTAGATTAAACTATTTGTTGTTTGTTGGAGTCTAAGCTAAAATTAAAGTTTAATTTTAGTAACAAAATAAAAACATAAATAACGATGAATTTTAAAATGTTAAAACCGGCAATAACAGCATGTTTACTTTTTATAACGGTATTCTCTTTTGCTCAAAAAGACTTTCAGGGTAAGGCTTACTACGAGTCTAAAACCACTGTAGATATGAGTAATTTTGGTGGTGGACAACTCAGTGAAGAGCGAAAAAAGGAAATTGCTAGCCGAATGAAAAGTATGCTAGAAAAAACTTTTATTTTAACTTTTAATCAATCGGAATCAATATACAAGGAAGAAGAGCGTTTAGAAGCGCCTAGTTCAGGTCGTGGCCCTCGTTTTGGAGCCATGAGTTTCACTGGAGGCGATCAATATAAAAATGTGAGAAGTCAAGAGCTTTTGCAAGAGCAAGAATTTTTTGGCAAACAGTTTTTAATTAAAGATGAATTGCAAGAATTAAACTGGGAATTAGGTTCCGAAACTAAAACTATTGGCCAATATACTTGTTTTAAAGCTACGGCGGTAAAAGAAGCTACGGGGTTCGATATTGGTAATTTTGGAAAAAGGCCTTCTGATGATGAAGATAAAAAAAAGGAGGAAGATAAGCCTAAAGAAATTATAGTCACAGCTTGGTACACACCGCAAATACCAGTAAATCAAGGTCCCGATACATATTGGGGTTTGCCTGGTTTAATTTTAGAGATTAATGCCGATAAAACTACAATTCTATGTTCTAAAATTGTTTTAAATCCTTCGGAAAAAGATGAAATGAAAGTGCCTTCGAAAGGTAAGGAAGTTACTCAAGCAGAATATGATGCCATTGTAAAGAAAAAAATGGAAGAAATGCAAGCCATGCGCGGTAGAGGAGGAAATCGCGGACCTGGAGGAGGAGGAAGACGCTAATAATAGCTGTCTTGCGTGTTTAGTAATTAATCGAAAATTTATTCTGTGAAAAATGTATTAGTTTTTATGCTGCTTTTAGCGGTAAGTTCAACCTTTGCTCAAGTTAAGCTGGAAGGTGTTGTTAGAGATAGTATTGGAGAACCTTTAGAGTTGGCAAACGTAATAGCTATTAATCAAGATACACAAAAGCTCGATGCTTATGGAATTACTAATCCAGAGGGACGTTACAAGCTTTCAGTAGAAAAAAATGCGAAGTATAACATACAAGTGAGTTATATAGGTATGAGAACTGGCCAGGCTGAGGTAATTACCAAAGAAACTGCAATTATTCAAGATTTTGTTTTGGTTGAAGATAATACGCTTGATGCCGTAGAATTAATTTATGAAATGCCCGTAACTATTAAAGGCGATACTATTGTTTATAATGCCGATTCGTTTAAATCTGGTACAGAACGAAAATTAGGAGATGTATTAGATAAACTACCTGGTGTAGAGATTAATGACGATGGAGAAATTGAAGTAGAAGGCGTAAAGGTTGGCAAAGTTATGGTTGAAGGTAAAGAGTTTTTTGATGGAGACTCTAAGCTCGCCACTCAAAATATACCTGCAAATGCCATTGATAAAGTTGAGGTTCTTAAAAATTATGCCGAAGTTGGACAGTTAAGTGGTGTAACCAATAACCAAGATAATATAGCTATAAACATTAAACTTAAACAAGGTAAAAAGAATTTTTGGTTCGGGAACGTTACTGCTGGTGGTGGTACTTCCGATAGTGATTTACTCTATTTATTTCAACCAAAATTATTTTACTACAGCCCAGAATACAGTATAAACGTTATAGGTGACTTAAACAATATTGGAGAAATAGCTTTTACACGTCGCGATTATTTTAACTTCACAGGTGGTTTTAGATCGCCAAGTAGAAGTAGTGGAACAAACATAGATTTAGGAAGTAATAATTTAGGTTTTTTATCGCTTCAGAATAATAGAGCGAAAAATATTAATACCAAATTTGGAGCTGCTAATTTTAGCTACTCACCTAAATCTACTTTAGATTTAAGTGGTTTTGCAATTCTGTTAAGTAATCGTACAGATTTAACTAAAATTAGCGATGTACAATTTTTAGATGATGCCTCTCGTGATGAGACTAAAGAAAGTAACACACGCCAACGTAGTGACATGGCTATGTTAAAGTTTAGTGCAAAGTACAAGCCGAATGGAAGTAATCAATTAGATTACGATGTGTTGGCAAGAACGTCTAAGGAATCGCAGGATCAATTTGTATTATCATCTCAAGTTGGCAACGTTAGTGAGCTAGAAAGCTCATCGCCATTTAGTATCAATCAAAACTTGAATTATTATTATACTTTAGACGAAAAAAATATTTTTGCTTTAGAGGTACAACATTTGTGGCAAGATGAAGACCCTTTTTACAATGCGATTTTAGAAAACGACCCAACTAATAATGATAATGATTTAGACGACCCAGTTAATCCAAGTGATGCATATGATGATACAGCTAGTAATTTAGGTTTCAATAGGGATCAAATTCAATACGACATTAATCAAGATAAGCGTGTAAAATCCAATCAAATGGATGCTAAGGTCGATTATTGGAATATTCTAAATCAAAAGAGTGATGTTAATTTTACCTTAGGAACTATTTATAGTAAGCAAGATTTCGATTCAAATATATTTCAAACTTTAGATGACGACACTAATTTCGAATCGATCCCGACAATAAATGATGGTATAGATACAAACAATATTGCTTACACATTTACCGACGTATATGCCGCAGCACATTACCGTTTAAAGTCTGGTATTTTTACGTTTACACCAGGTTTTTCTGCACATGCTTATAGTGCAAAAAACAATCAGTTTAACGTGAGTTATACCGATGACTTTTTTAGGTTACTGCCAGATGTTAATGTGTTAGTACAATTAAAAAAGAGTGAACGTATTATTTTTAATTACGATATGCAAACTAATTTTACCGATGTTAATCAACTTGCTAGAGGGTTAGTGTTGAACGATTACAGTTCTGTTTTTTCTGGTAATCAAGAATTAGAAAGTGCCTTATCTCACAATTTTAACCTTTCTTACTTTAGTTTTAATATGTTTAATTACACGAATGTTTCGGCGCGATTAAATTATAGTAAAACTATTGATCGTATTAGAACAAATTCAGAATTACCTATAGGAAGCGTTATTAGGGTTAGTTCGCCATATAATTCTAATTTGGCCGATGAAAGTGCAAGTGCTAATGCTAGAGTGCAAAAATCAATTGGGAAATTTAGAGCAACGGCTACGGGTAATTTAAGTTATACTAAATACAATCAGTTTGTTAATAATTTGCCTTTTAGTAATGAAAACTTCACGCAGACTTATCGAACAGAATTGCGAACTAATTTTAAAGAAGCGCCAAATTTTGAGTTAGGATATCGTTACAGTATTCAAGATAATGATCAAGGTATGCAGAGAACTAAGTTTTATACCAAAGCCCCATCGGTAGAATTTGATGCTTTAATATTAAAAAGCTTTACTTTTACTACAGATTATTCATATAATAATTTTTCAGATGAAGAAAAAACAATAAACTCTTACGAATTTTGGGATGCCTCTTTAGCTTATAAAAAAGATGAAAATAGTAAGTGGGAATACGAAATAAAAGCAACTAACTTATTAAATACCAGGTCTCAAAACCAAAGTAGTGCGGGGGCAATTTCGGTAAGTGCAACCGAATATTATATACAGCCACGCTTCTTAACATTTAGAATTCGATACGAATTATAAAAAAGAATTGAAATTTGTTTTGTAGAATTAATAAACAGTAATATATTTGCGGTCAGTTTTGGGGAGATACTCAAGCGGCCAACGAGGGCAGACTGTAAATCTGCTGACTACGTCTTCGTAGGTTCGAATCCTACTCTCCCCACAAAGCCTGCTTTTTAGCAGGCTTTTTTATTTTGAAAACTTTACATTTAGATTAGTATTCATTTCTCAACCATTCAAAAATAGTTTGCATATTTTGTTTTACATGCGTGGTTGATGTTGTGTAGTGGTTATTCATAAAACTAAAAATAAGAGTTTCACCACTATTAGTAACTAAGTAACCACTTAAGCAATAATTGTTACCTAGTGTTCCAGATTTGGCATAGATATAGGGTTGTTCTTGCCCAGCATACCATTTTTTTAATGTTCCAGATGTTCCTCCAGCAGGAAATAAATTAAATAACCTTGTTACGTCTATACTTTTATACATTCTAGATAATACATCAACGAAGGAGTTTGGTGAAAATAAATTATATCGGCTTAAGCCAGAGCCATCAACCCAACGTGGTTTTTCGGTTAATGTGTTTAAGTGGGTGTTCAGCATAAAATCTCTAGCTTTTTTAGAGCTTAAACTGTCAGATTGTGTAGAGGATGCCATAATTAGTATCTGTTCAGCTAAAAAATTATCACTTACATGCATCATACGTTTGTATAATGAGTCCGATGGGATACTGTAGGCTGTGTTTAAATGCTTCGGAATTTCAGATGTAAATCTCACTTTGTTTCCAGTTAAGTCTTTCCATATGCTTTCCGATGTTAATCGATTTAAAACCATAGGGACTTCAATGGTATCTGTGTGTTTTGGGTTGTAATAAAATTCATTGGTATTAAATGCTCTTCGTTTTTTTTTAGTAGCATAACTAATATCCGTCTTAAATATGTTGGGTGTGGCGGATAGGCTATCTAAATTACTTATGGTAACTACATTTCCGTAAGTGGGAAAAGCACTTCGCTCGGGGCTAAAATAAGTGTCGTAATCTTCCCAAGCCCAACCAGGTCCAAACTTATCGTCTATTAGGTTGGTTTCTACAATAGCTATTGTTTTAAATGCTTTAGCTATCTGTATCGCGGTACTATCGTTAAAAAACGAGTGTAAAAAGGCTGGGTTTCCGGTGCCAACAAGAGTTAAGGTGTCTTGTTTGATGTTATATTTAAAGGCCGGTATGCTATCGGGTAGCATCTGTAATGCTGTATATAAAGTGAAAATTTTTGTATTACTAGCAGGAGTAAAATATTTGTGTGCGTTGTGTTGATATATGGTGTCTTTTGTTTTAGGGTTGTAAACCAAAAAGCCTGTAAATTGGTTGTTGTAAAAGCTACTCTTTAAAGTGGAATTTATTGTTTTTGTAATTCGTGCAGATTTACAGCTAGAGAAAACTATTAAAAAGCATAATAAAAGGAAACATTTATTCAGAGTTGTGCGTATAGTTTTCATTTTTTGGATGGGTAAAAATTTCAGAATAGTCAAATATAATTAATAAATAGTTTTAAGAATAAGGGGTTTTAATTTGGATTAGGTGGTCTTAACTTAAGCGTAACCATATGTTTGCTTCATGTTTTTTTGTTAAATAGAGCTTAAAGCTATTTTGTAGCTATTATAATTTTGTTACATTTGGCTTCAAATTAATTTAACACAAAAAAATGAAAACAATTAAAGTTTTAAGCCTTGTTGCTCTTACAGCATTAATGGCATCTTGTAATAATACAGGAGTTACAAAAAAGCCTATAAAAACAGAATTAGACTCAGTAAGTTACGCTATTGGTATGGACGTTGCTAGAAATGTAAAAACTAGCTTTACTGAATTTGATAACGATTTATTTATCCAAGGGTTTATGAACGCTATTGATTCTACCGATATGTTAATAGAGCAAGCAGATGCTCAAAAAGTGGTGCAAGCTTATTTCCAAAAGAAACAACAAGCTGATATGGCTAAACAAAAAGAAGCTGCAGCTAAAAAAGCAGAAGCTGAGTTTGGTGAAGTAAAAGTTGCTGGTGAAAAGTTTTTAGAAGAAAACAAATCTAAAGATGGTGTTCAAGTAACAGCAAGCGGATTACAATATATAGTTGAAAAAGAAGGAACAGGTGAAAAACCAACAACTGCTTCTCAAGTAAAAGTACATTACCATGGAACGTTAACCGATGGAACTATTTTTGACAGTTCTGTAGATCGTGGAACTCCAGCTACTTTTGGTGTAACTCAGGTTATTCCGGGTTGGACAGAAGGTTTACAATTAATGTCTGTAGGTTCTAAATATAAATTCTTTGTACCACAAGAATTAGGTTACGGAGCAACTCCAAGAGGTGGAAAAATTAAGCCTTTCGATGTTTTAGTATTCGATGTTGAATTATTAGAAATCGTTAAGTAATTTAAAATGCATTCTACTAATTATGGTGTTGAGATTTTCAACTTATAATTAGAATGAAACGTTTAAATATATAAAAAAGACTGCCATTTTCGGCAGTCTTTTTTGTTTTAGTAAATTCAAAAAAATAAAGGTTGTAACTTTGCAACTTAATAAATTGAAGACTATGAACCATAAAGCAGGTTTTGTAAATATTATTGGTAATCCAAACGTTGGGAAATCAACACTAATGAATGCCTTTATAGGTGAAAAATTATCTATCATCACTTCTAAGGCACAAACTACACGCCATAGAATTTTAGGTATTGTAAATGGCGACGATTTTCAGGTGGTTTTAAGTGATACTCCTGGTATTATTAAACCCGCTTACGAGTTGCAAGAGTCTATGATGGGGTTTGTAAAATCGGCATTTGAAGATGCGGATGTATTAATTTACATGGTGGAAATTGGAGAGCAAGCTTTAAAAGATGAAGCGTTTTTTAATAAAATTAAATCTTCTAAAATTCCTGTTTTATTACTTTTAAACAAAATTGATATATCAGATCAAGAACAATTAGAAGCTCAGGTACAACTTTGGGCAGAGAAGGTGCCAAGTGCAGAGATTATTCCAATTTCGGCTTTACAAGGTTTTCAAGTAAAAGAAGTATTTCATAGAATTATTGAGTTATTACCAGAATCCCCTGCCTTTTATCCAAAAGATCAATTAACGGATAAGCCCGAGCGTTTTTTTATAAATGAAACCATTCGTGAAAAAATCCTTATTCATTATAAAAAAGAAATTCCTTACGCCGTAGAAATAGAAACGGAAGAATTTTTTGAAGAAGAAAAAATTATTAGAATGCGATCTGTAATTATGGTAGAGCGCGAAACTCAAAAAGGAATTATAATTGGCCATAAAGGAACAGCTCTGAAACGAGTAGGCGTAGAGGCTAGAAAAGATCTAGAAAAGTTTTTCGGTAAACAAATTCACTTAGAACTGTATGTAAAAGTGAATAAAAACTGGAGAAGTAACCAAAAGCAGTTAAGACGTTTTGGTTACAATCAATAAAAGCTAACGTTATCTTTTTAATTAGGTAACTTTTAGTTAAAACTTGAAGTTTATTTTTGTGCCATTCAAAAAGTGGTATTTTGAAAAAGTTTGAGTTAGTTTAGTTTAAAAGCTTTGGTTGGTAGCAATTAGAGCTTTTTTTATGCCTTACAAACACTATTCATAAAAGCGTATAAAGCATTCATTTCAGTTTGGTTAGAAAACTTACTTACTCTACCTGCAAAGTAAAGCGCAAACCAAATTCCTGTTAAAGCAACAAGCCCTATTATTTGTGTTTGGTAAGGCGTTTTTAAAGCCCAATTGCTATAGGCCCAAATACTAAAAACAATAAAGAGCATAGCAACTGCAAAGTGGAAAAACATAAACATAGTCCAAACAGTTGGGCTTGGGCCAAATAAACCGCGTACTAAACAGTTGCTTTCATCAACTTCGTTAATCTCTAAATGCAATTGTGGCGACCAAAAATGTTGTTTTTCTTTAGGGAGTTTAATAAAAACGTGGTCGTCTACCGTAGATACAATAAAAAGAGATTGAGAGGTCTTGCTATCGTGAAAGTCCTTTAAAACCGAGGTATTTGTTCTTGGTAGTTCTAATTTAAATCGAGGTCTAAGTACAATTTCGTTTAGCGGTGTATTCATAATAAATTCATTAGGAAGTTAAAATACTCTTTTCTATTGAACTAAACACTATATTTGCAGCCGCTTACAGGATATGTAATGCATAAAAACAAAACTTATGAGTAATATAGTAGCAATAGTAGGAAGACCAAATGTTGGCAAATCCACTTTTTTTAATCGTTTAATACAACGTCGCGAGGCTATTGTAGATGCCGTTAGTGGTGTTACAAGAGATCGTCATTACGGTAAAAGTGACTGGAATGGTAAAGAATTTTCGTTAATTGATACCGGCGGATACGTTTTAGGTAGTGATGATGTTTTTGAGGCGGAGATTGATAAACAAGTTGAATTAGCAATAGATGAAGCCGATGCCATTATTTTTATGGTAGATGTTGAAACTGGCGTTACTGGAATGGATGAGGATGTTGCAGAATTATTGCGTAAAGTAAATAAACCTGTTTTTCTTGTTGTAAATAAAGTAGATAACGGTAAACGTGCTGCAGATGCTGTAGAGTTTTACTCTTTAGGCTTAGGTGAATATTATACCATTGCAAGTATAAATGGTAGTGGAACCGGAGATTTACTAGATGCTTTAGTTGAAGCGTTACCTGAAAAGGAAGAAGAAGCTGAAGCGGAAGTATTACCTCGTTTTGCGGTAGTTGGCCGTCCTAATGCAGGAAAATCATCATTTATAAACGCTTTAATAGGAGAAGATCGATATATTGTTACAGATGTTGCTGGAACAACTCGTGATTCTATAGATACAAAATACAATCGTTTTGGATTTGAGTTTAATTTAGTAGATACCGCTGGAATTAGAAGAAAATCTAAAGTGAAAGAAGATTTAGAATTTTACTCTGTAATGCGATCTGTTCGTGCCATTGAGCATGCCGATGTATGTTTAGTAGTTTTAGATGCAACCCGTGGTTTCGATGGTCAGGTTCAAAATATTTTCTGGTTGGCTCAAAGAAATAGAAAAGGTATCGTTATTCTTGTAAACAAGTGGGATTTAGTAGAGAAAGACCATAAGTCTATGAAAGAGTACGAGCGTGTTATTAAACAACAAATGGAGCCGTTTACAGATGTTCCTGTAGTTTTTATATCTGTATTAACAAAGCAACGTATTTTTAAAGCTATTGAAACGGCTGTAGAAGTTTACCAAAACCGATCGAAAAAGATAAAAACAAGTAAGCTTAATGAGGTGTTTTTACCACTTATTGAAAACTACCCTCCACCAGCATATAAAGCGAAATACGTTAAAATTAAATACGTTATGCAGTTGCCAACACCACAACCGCAGTTTGCTTTCTTTTGTAACTTACCACAATATGTTAAGGAGCCTTACAAACGTTTTCTTGAAAACAAACTCCGTGAAAAGTTTGATTTTAAAGGTGTGCCAATAAGCGTTTATATGCGTAAAAAGTAAATCAAAATTATATATTTTATCGTTGTATTAGATTAAGTTGTGTATTTTTATATACTAAAATAACTTAATCTAGTACAATGAAAAATTCCTTTACAACCTATCCTGCTATTTGCTTAGTTCTTGTTAATACGCTCTTATTTTCTTGTACCTCTAATACAAAAGAAAAAGTGGATAATATCGAGAATCCTTTAGTTCAAAAAAGCACATTACAGTATCAAGCGCCTCAATTTGATAAAATAAAAGATGAAGATTTTGTACCTGCTTTTATAGAAGGTTTAAAAATACACGATACTGAAATTGAAGCAATAACCAATAACACAGAATCTCCAACCTTTGAAAATACTGTTTTAGCTCTTGAGATAAGTGGCGAGGTTTTGGGGAGAGCAAAAAATGTATTCTACAATCTTACGGGGTCTAGTACCAACCCAACATTACAAGCTATAGAAAAAGAGTACGCACCAATATTTTCAGCGCACTCAGATAAAATTTATCTTAATTCGGAAATTTATAATCGAATAAAGGCCTTAGATTTTTCAACATTAGAAGGAGAGAAATTAAAGCTAGTCGATTATTATTTAAAGCGTTTTGAAATGGCAGGCGCTAGTTTGTCTATTGAAGACAAGGCTAAAATGATGGAGATTAATAAAAAGCTTTCCATGCTAAGTACCGAATTTAATAGTAGGTTACTAAAAGCACGTAAAGAAGCCGCTTTACTTGTAGATACTGTTGATGCGCTAGATGGTTTAAGTGCAGATGAAATTGAAAGAGCAAAGCTTAAAGCTGAAGAAGCTGGTCACGAAGGAAAATATTTGTTAGGATTGTCTAATACAACCCAACAGCCTTTACTAGCCGTATTGAAAAATAGAGAAACGCGTAAAAAACTATTTGAAGCTTCATTTACTAGGGCCGAAAAAAACAATGATGCCGATACTAGAAAAGTTATAGAAGAAACGGCTCTTTTACGTATGCAAAAAGCTCAATTAATGGGCAAGAAAAATTATGCCGAATGGAAACTTCAAAACCAAATGGCTAAAACCCCAGAGCGAGCTTTAAATCTTTTGTCAGAATTGGGTAAAGCATCGGTAGCTCAGGCAAAAAAGGAAGCAGCTAATATACAAAGCATTATAGATGCTCAAAACGGTGGTTTTAAATTAGAGCCTTGGGATTGGAATTTTTATGCAGAACAAGTTAAAAAGGAGAAGTACGATTTAGACCAAAAAGAACTGGAACCGTATTTTGAATTAAACTCAGTTTTAGAGAATGGTGTGTTTTATGCTGCAGAGCGTATGTATGGCATTACTTTTAAAAAGCGTACCGATTTACCTGTTTATAACCCAGATGTGGTTACTTATGAAGTTTTTGATAAAGATGGTTCTAGTTTGGCGCTTTATTATTTAGATTTTTACACACGAGACACCAAAAAAGGTGGAGCTTGGATGAATAATTTTGTTAATCAGTCTCATTATTTAAAGCAAAAGCCAGTTATTGTCAATGTCTTCAATTATATAAAACCAACGGAAGGTAATCCGAGTTTAATAAGTTTTGATAATGTAAATACTATGTTTCATGAGTTTGGCCATACATTACATGGTTTATTTGCTAACCAACAATATGTGTCTTTATCTGGTACAAGCGTACCTAGAGATTATGTTGAATTTCCTTCTCAAATAAATGAGCACGCGGCTTTGGAGCCAGATGTTTTAAAAAACTATGCAATACATTACGAAACTAAAGAAACCATTCCTCAGGCTTTAATTGATAAGTTAATGAAAGCTGAAATGTTTAATAAAGGGTACGATGTAACCGAATTGTTGGCTGCCTCTGTTATTGATATGATGTGGCACACAGTTGAAAACGAATCGGATTTTAAATCTGTTTTAGAGTTTGAAAAAGAAGCATTAGCTAAAAATGGATTATTGGTTAGCGAAGTACCTTCGAGATACCATACGCCATATTTTGCTCATGTTTGGGGAGGTGGTTATTCTGCAGGATATTATGCCTATACTTGGAGTAAAACATTGGACTATAACACGTATGATTGGATTAAACAAAATGGAGGAATGAATCGTGAAAACGGAGAGCGTTTTAGAAAATATATCTTATCTGTTGGTAATAGTGTAGATTTGAATAAAGCATTTACAGATTTCGTTGGCCATGATATGGAAGTCGATGCTTATATTAACAATGTGGGCTTCTAAAGAAGTAAGATTATTTGTTTTAATAAATATAGAAAAGGAGGGCGGTAATAAATGCCTTCCTTTTTTTTATGGAGTAAATTTACCAACCACCCGAAGCACCGCCTCCGCCAAAGCCTCCGCCACCGAAGCCTCCGCCAAAACCACCTCCGCCTGAACTTCCACCTCCAAAGCCACCGCCGAAACCTCCAGAAGAGCCTCTTCTGTAGTTGCCACGGCCTAAATTACTCAAAATAATAGCTTCGAGTATATCGGAACCTGCAGATCGATTTCCTCTATTGTTTCCGCCGCCACCTCCGCGTTTGTTTTTGGAAATAGAGATAAGGATAATAAAAAATATAAAAACCAATAACATAATAAAACCAACAGGAATACCTTCTTGGTTAGAGGATTGTCTTGTGCCTTTATATTCGCCAGTTAATACTTCAAAAATAGCATCGGCGCCCTTGTTTAATCCACCGTAATAATCATTCTGTTTAAAATATGGAATAATATCAAGGTTAATAATTCTTTTAGACATCGCATCGGTTAGTAAGTGCTCAACGCCGTACCCCGTGTTAATGGCAATACGTCTATCATCACGAGCTAGTAAAATAAGTACACCGTTATCTTCTTTCTCTTGTCCAATTTTCCAGGCTTGTCCCCATTTAGCACCTAAATAGTTAATATTTTCGCCTTCGGTAGAAGCAATAATAGCCACTACTATTTGGGTTGAAGTCGTGTCGGAATATTTTATAAGTTTTTGCTCTAAGTTGCTTTTTTGTGATGCACTTAAAAGATTGTAGTAATCGTAAACACTCGTTTGAAAATCCGGTGTTTTAGGAATTTCATATTGCGCAAAAGAAAAATTAGTGTATAAAAGTGTAGTGAGTAAAACAACGAAAAAAAGATTTTTCATTTTAAACTGCGACCGAATACTAGATACTGAGTGTTGCATGTTTTTGTACTATCCTTTTGAAATTTCGTTAGATAATTCGTCGATATCATCATGTTTCCATGGGAAAAAAGATTCTAACTGTTCGCCGGCTTTTTGAATACCTTCAATAATACCTTGCTTAAAATTACCAGATTTAAAGTGCGATTGCATCACATCTTTTGTGCTGTCCCAAAAGTTTTTTGGAACAACTTTATTTATACCTTCATCACCATAAATTACAAACGTTTTATCGTCTATAGCGACGTAAATAAGTACACCGTTTTGCAATTTTGTGTTGTCCATTTTTAAATAATGAAACACTTCTAAAGCACGATGTGTAGCATCGCCATTAGAAGTGTTTTCAATATGAACTCGTATTTCTCCAGATGTATTTAATTCGGCTAACCGAATAGCTTCAACAATGTCTTGTTCTTCTTCATTTGTTAAAAATGATTCAACTTTATTAGCCATGGTTGTTGTATTTACTTCGGTGAAATATAAAATATAATAAGCTGTTCTTAGAATTCAAAGTCTACGTCTGGTGCTTTTTCACTTCCAGCTTCAGCCTTGAAATAATTTAATGGTTCAAAATTGAATAAACCTGCTAATATAAAATTAGGAAACGTTTTAATATGCATGTTGTATGGCTCTACAGTTGCGTTAAAGCGATCTCTAGCAACGTTAATTCTGTTTTCTGTACCTTCTAATTGACTTTGTAATTCTAAAAAGTTTTGATTTGCTTTTAAATCAGGATAACGCTCAACAGTTACTAATAAACTCTTTAAAGCTCCAGATAAACCTCCTTGAGCTTGGTTGAATTTCGCTAATTGCTCCGGTGTAATATTTGTTGGGTCTATGGTGATAGACGTTGCTTTTGCTCTTGCTTGTATTACGGCTTCTAATGTTCCTTTCTCAAAATCTGCTGCGCCTTGTACAGTTTTAACTAAGTTACCAATTAAATCGTTTCTACGTTGGTAGCTACTTTCTACGTTTGCCCAAGTTTTAGTAGCGGTTTCTTTTAAAGTAACAGCGGTGTTGTTAAATCCTTTACCCCAAGAGTATGCCCCAATAGCAAGAATTGCAATTATAATTAATGGTAAAAATTTTTTCATGATAAAATAATTTGAATGTTGATTTTAGTTCTCAATATGTTAGACCCATTCTTTCTTAAAAAGTTACCGTTTTAAGACGTGAAATTTTATTTAAATGCTTTTTTAACTTTCGTAAATGGTTAAAGATGTTCTTTTATTTTGATAAGTTGTGTTTTGATGTTCTCTAAAGTATCAATAATTTCAAAGTTGCTTAGCGCTTCTTTTTTCTCTTCTTTTAAATGTGTTTTCGCACCTTCTAGCGTAAAACCACGTTCTTTCACTAAATGATAAATAAATTTTAAGTTTTTAACATCTTCTGGTGTGAATTTTCGGTTGCCTTTTGCGTTTTTTTTAGGTTTAAGCACATCAAACTCTTTCTCCCAAAAACGTATTAAAGAGGTGTTTACTCCAAAGGCTTTGGCCACTTCTCCAATAGCATAATATCGCTTTTCTGGTAAATCTATATGCATTAATCTAAAGATTGATTTTCTAATGAAGCATGTTCTAAAAGTTTGCTGTATTCCTCCGCAGTTAAACTTCCGTAGTAGAAATTCATTGGGTTTATGCGGTCACCATCTTTAAAAATTTCGTAATGTAAATGTGGTGCTTCCGATCTGCCAGTACTACCAACAAATCCGATTAAATCTCCACGTTTTACTTTTTGATTTTTGCGTACGTTGTATTTGTATAAATGGGCATATAAGCTAATGTAGCCAAATCCATGATCTATTCTAATGTGGTTTCCATATCCTGTAGAACCAGAATCTGCACGAACTACAATACCATCGCCTGAAGCGTAAACGGGCGTGCCACGAGGAGCCGTAAAATCCATTCCCCAATGCATTTTTCGTGCCTTTGTAAAAGGATCCGATCGCATACCGTAACCGGATGCCATACGTTTTAAATCTTTATTATTAACAGGCTGAATAGCTGGTATTGCTGCTAATAGTTTTTCTTTTTCTTTAGCAAGTACAGCAATTTCATCTAGCGATTTAGATTGCACAACAATTTGCTTCTGTAAAATATCTAAGCGCTTATTACTTTCAACAATAAGTTTAGAGTTATCAAAGCCTTCTAAGTTTTTATATCTATTAATTCCACCAAAACCAGCTCGTCGTTGAGCTTCCGGAATTGGGTTAGCTTCAAAATAAACACGATAAATATTATTGTCTCTATCAGCAACGTTGGCTAAAACATTTTCAGCTTCGTTCATTTTTTTATTTAGCAATTCATATTGCAATTGCATGTTGTGTAATTCTCTTGCAAGTGAGCGTTCTTTGGGCGACTCGACGTACTGACTTGCTATAAAAACAAATAAGAAACCAAAGAGTGCAGATGCCAAAATAAACATAAATGCATACTTAAATGTTGTTCTTTTTCGGCGCTCAATCTTCCTATACGAAAGTGAATCAGAATCGTAATAATATTTTACCTTACTCATTACTATTTTTATACTATTTTTGCGCTTTACAATTTTTGTTTCAGTGCTTTAAATTTTAAAACAGAACGAACAAAGCTAATCATTTATTATTAATCGAATAATAAAACCTCTGTTTGTAGCTTTAAAACTGAAAAGTAAAGATAAAAATTGTTTTGCAATTAATAGAAAATAACTGAAAAGAGAATATTTTATATATGAAGTCTCAAGATATCCGCGCTAAGTTTTTAAGTTTTTTTGAAGATAAAAAGCATAGTATTGTGCCATCGGCTCCCATGGTTTTAAAAGATGATCCAACCCTTATGTTTGTAAACGCAGGAATGGCGCCTTTTAAAGAGTATTTTCTTGGGAATGCGCAGCCTAAAAATAATAGAATTGCCGATTCGCAAAAATGTTTACGTGTTTCCGGAAAACATAACGATTTGGAAGAAGTAGGTTACGATACTTACCATCATACATTGTTCGAAATGCTTGGTAACTGGAGTTTTGGCGATTACTTTAAAAAGGAAGCTATTGCTTGGGCTTGGGAACTTTTAGTTGATGTTTATGGCGTAGATAAAGATATTTTGTACGTTACTGTTTTTGAAGGTAGTGATGACGACGATAATTTAAGTATGGATACCGAAGCTTACGATTTTTGGAAACAATATATTTCTGAAGATCGCATATTAAAAGGTAACAAAAAGGATAACTTTTGGGAAATGGGCGATCAAGGTCCATGTGGACCATGTAGTGAAATACACGTAGATATTCGTTCTGCGGAAGAAAAAGCTAAAGTTTCTGGTAAAGATTTGGTAAACATGGATCATCCGCAAGTGGTGGAAATATGGAACCTCGTTTTTATGCAATATAACAGAAAAGCCAACGGAAGTTTAGAGGCTTTGCCAGACAAGCATATTGATACCGGTATGGGCTTTGAGCGTCTTTGTATGGTTTTACAAGGTGTGCAATCTAATTATGATACCGATGTATTTACACCAATTATTCGCGAAATTGAAGCGGTTACTAATAAAACTTATAATAAGGACGAAGAGGTAGATGTTGCTATTCGTGTAATTTCCGATCATGTTCGTGCTGTAGCGTTTTCAATTGCAGATGGGCAATTGCCAAGTAATACTGGTGCAGGTTATGTAATTAGAAGAATTTTACGTCGTGCCGTGCGTTACGGATTTACATTTTTAGAGAAAAAAGAACCTTTTATTTATAGGTTAGTTACCGTTTTAAGCGAAAAAATGGGAGATGCTTTCCCTGAATTGAAAGCGCAAAAACAACTTATTGAAAATGTTATAAAAGAAGAAGAACAATCATTTTTAAGAACCTTAGATCAAGGTTTGGTCTTATTAAATAGAATTGTAGAAACTACAAAAGGCGATACAGTTTCTGGAGAGCGCGCTTTCGAATTGTATGATACTTATGGTTTTCCTATAGATTTAACGGCGCTTATTCTTTCTGAAAAAGGATTGAAGTTAGATGAAAAGGGTTTTAATGAAGAATTACAAAAACAAAAGAATCGCTCGCGTGCAGCTAGCGAAATGTCTACTGATGATTGGACGATTTTAAGTAACGATTCCGAAGAAGAATTTGTTGGTTATGATTCTCTTGAAGCTAATGTGAAATTAACAAGATACCGTAAAGTTGTTTCTAAAAAAGATGGCGAAATGTATCAGCTAGTATTTAACTTAACACCGTTTTACCCAGAAGGCGGAGGGCAAGTTGGAGATAAAGGTTACTTGGAAGATGCTCATGGTGATGTTGTTTATATTTTAGACACTAAAAAAGAAAGTAACGTTATTATTCACTTCGCTAAAAATTTACCAAAGCATATTAACGAAAGCTTTAAAGCAGTAGTAGATTCAAAACAACGTAATCGTACAGAAAGTAACCATACAGCAACGCACTTATTGCACCAAGCCTTAAGAGAGATTTTAGGAACTCATGTAGAACAAAAAGGATCGGCTGTAAACTCTAAGTATTTGCGTTTTGATTTCTCGCATTTTTCTAAATTAACAACAGAAGAATTGCAAGATGTAGAAAACTTTGTAAATGCTAGAATAGAAGGTAAGTTACCTTTAATTGAAAAAAGAAATGTTCCAAAGGAAGAAGCTATTGCCGATGGTGCTATGAGTTTGTTTGGAGAAAAATATGGCGATACGGTTCGTGCTATTCGTTTTGGACAATCTGTTGAGCTTTGTGGTGGTACACACGTTAAAAATACAGGTGATATTTGGCATTTTAAAATAGTTTCGGAAGGTGCTGTTGCAGCTGGAATTAGAAGAATTGAAGCTATCACTAACGATGCTGTAAAAGATTTTTATTCTGAAAATAACAGAACATTCTTCGAAATGAAAGATTTGCTTAACAACGCTAAAGAGCCTGTAAAAGCACTTCAGAATTTGCAAGATGAAAACACCAATCTTAAAAAGCAAATTGAAGGTTTATTAAAAGATAAAGCTAAAAATATAAAAGGTGAATTAAGAAGCGAATTAGCTGAAATTAATGGCGTTCAGTTTTTAGCTAAAAAGTTAGATTTAGATGCTGGCGGACTAAAAGATGTGGCTTTCGACTTAGGATCGCAGTTTGATAATTTATTCTTATTGTTTGCAACCGAACAAAACGGAAAAGCACTATTATCTTGCTACATCTCAAAAGAATTAGTTGCTAGTAAAGGCTTAAATGCTGGGCAAGTAGTTCGCGAACTTGGAAAACATATCCAAGGTGGTGGTGGTGGACAACCATTTTTTGCAACTGCTGGAGGTAAAAATCCAGATGGTATTACAAAAGCATTAGATGGAGCAAAAGCCTATATTGGATAAAATAGAATTATTTTAATTTATTGTTAATAATGAAAAAGCGCTAAGCCTTAATTAAGGGTTTAGCGCTTTTTTGTATGTAGAGATAGCACGTTCTCTTGCGAACTTGTGTTCTACCATAGGTTGCGGATAGGTTAATTCATCATAATCCTGAACCCAACGGCGTATGTAAACGGCTTCTTTATCAAATTTTTTCAACTGTTCGGCGGGATTAAAAACTCTAAAATAAGGTGCGGCATCGCAACCTGTGCCAGCGGCCCATTGCCAGTTTCCATTATTTGCAGATAGATCGTAATCTAGTAACTTTTCAGCAAAATAAGCTTCGCCCCAGCGCCAATCTATTAAGAGGTGTTTACATAGAAATCCAGCAGTAATCATACGTACACGGTTGTGCATATATCCGGTTTTGTTTAATTCTCGCATGCCGGCGTCTACCATAGGATAACCTGTTTTGCCTTCGCACCAAGATTTAAATTCAGCTTCGTTATTGCGCCAAGGGATAGCGTCGTATTTTTGTTTGAAATTTTCGGTAACTACTTTTGGAAAATGAAAAAGTATTTGCATAAAGAATTCGCGCCAAATAAGCTCACTTAAAAATATAGCATTTGTTTTTAACGCTAATTTTACCATGTTTCTGGTACTAACGAGGCCAAATCTTAAATGTGGTGAAAGGTATGATGTTTGGTCTTGTGCTGGGAAGTTTCGTACTTCATCATAGCGATCCAAAGCCGTTAAATTATATGGTTTTACTCGTATATCGCTTTTAGTAAACCCGATATCTTCTAAAGAAGGAAAAGTTGAGTTTTGTTTATAAAATCTAGTATTATCTATTTCAAAGTTAAATAGGTCTGCTTGTTCATCAAATTTCTTCAGCCATTTGTTTTTAAAAGGCGTGTATATGGTATATGGTGTGTTGTCGTTTTTTAGAATATCATTTTCCTCAAAAATAACTTGGTCTTTAAATAACTTTGTTTCTATACCATGAGAGTTTAGTAATTCTGAAATTTCTAGATCTCTTTTTATAGCGTAAGGCTCGTAATCTTTATTAATAAAAGCACCTTCGATATTATATTCTGAAACCAGGTCTTTCCATACCTGTAGAGTATTTCCTCTTTTTACTATTAAGCTAGACCCGAATTCGCTAAGTTTGTTATGTATACTTTCTAGGGTTTCATGAATAAACGAAACTCTTGCGTCGTTTTTAGGTAGTGCCTCTAGAATATCATCATCAAAAATAAAAATGGGTAATACATTATTACTCGATTTTAATGCATGATGTAGGGCTGTATTATCTTCTAATCGTAAATCGCGTCGAAACCAAAATATTGTGATTTTATTTTTCATCGAAATAGGTTTCTAATGTTTTAAAGCGGTGTTCAAAAATAGTTATTAATTGTTTTTTGATAAACAAGGTTTGTGCTAAGTGCCCTAAAAAACCGAGCGGTATTTTGTATGAAATTTTATCTTTCATTAATGTTTTTCCATTTGTTTGGCTATAAAACCAATGCTCGTGGTGCCACATTTTGTATGGGCCAAAACGTTGCTCGTCTATGAAAAAAGATTCGTTTTCAACATGTGTAATTTCCGTAACCCAATTAGATTTTATGCCTGGTAGAATACCAACTTTATAAGTTATTATTTGTCCAGCATAAGCTTTTTTATCAACTTCAGATGTGATTTTAAAACCCATTTCTGAAGGTGTAATTTTTTCTAGATTATTAGGAGAACTAAAAAATGACCAAGCTTCGCGAATTGGTATATTAATTTCTTGTGTTGTTTCTAAGGTATAGATTCCAGAGTGTTTTTTTATTGTAATCATAAAAATATAACTTAGATTTTTAGACTTGTAATACCGGCATCTATGGGGAAAGTTTGTCCAGAAATTGATTTGGCATCGCTAGATAATAAGTATTTGGTTAATGCGGCAACCTCAGTTGGGTTTAAAATAGATTTTAAAGGGTGGCGTTCGCTCATGGTTTCTCTTTGTTTATCATTTCGTAATAAGCGAGAGGCTAATGGCGTATCTGTTATGGTTGGTGCAATAATATTGAAGCGTATTTTGGTGGCATATTCGGCCGCTAACGATTTGGTTAAACCTTCCAAAGCTGCTTTGCTTGTTGCAATACTTGCGTGGAAAGGCATACCCATTTGTGTTGCTACACTACTGAATAAAACCACACTTCCGTGGCCTTCAATTAAAGCCTTTTCGTAATGTTTTATAGTTTTTATAGCTCCTAAAACGTTAATGTTGAAATCGTTTTTAAAATCGTCGATGTTTAATCTGGATAGTGCTTTTAGGTTTATGCTTCCTGGGCAATACACTAGAGCGTCTATAGTGTCAATTTCAGGTAAATCATCTTCTAAAATATCTAAATTGTACTGAGTAATTGTAGAAGATGTTTCTATACTAGTACGACTTATGTTTATAATGCTGTACGTGTCTTTTAAAGTGTTTATAATGGCTTGGCCAATACCTTTGCTGCCACCAATAATGACTAGTTTTTTCATAATTATTTATTTGGTCTTTGGTAGGTTAATCTTTTGTTTTTTGTTGGTATAGCGTAAGTGTCTAAACCATTAATGACAGCCGTGTTTGCTTTCATTAAGTCTACAAATCCATCTTTTTCTATTAATGTATCGTTAATGTATAAATCAGTTATTTCACCTAAAATTAAGATAGTGCCATTGGCTTCTATTTCTAATTGTTGTAAAAATTTCATGCCTATTTTTATGGCAGATTGTGTTACAAAAGGCGCGTAAAATTCGTTTTTGTATTCCTCTTCCAATTTGGTTTGGTTAAATTCTGAAATATCTTGAGGATATTTAGCCGACGTATGATGAGCATCTTCAATAATATCTTCGTTAATATGGTTAATAGTATAGTAACCGGTTTCTATGATATTATCGAAAGTATGGCGTCTAACCGTTGTTGGTCTTAAAACAAATCCCAGAATTGGTGGGGCAGAACCATAATGTACAATAGAACTAAAAACGGCCACATTTGTTATTCCTGCTTTAGATTTTGTAGCTATTAAATTTGCAGGCTTATAGCCTGTAATACTATTGATTAAGTTTATTTTGTATATATGATCTAATTGATCAATATCATTACGGCTAAAATACATTTATAAGGTTTTATAATTATTTATTATAATATGGTTAGGTTGTAAATCGTGCATAAGGTTATACAAACCGAAAAAGGTTCTATTAATGTATATGAAATGCTTAGAGCCTCTATTGCCATTCATTTTTTTGAGTTCTGTACTTTGCGCATATTTAGTGCTTAGTTCTGCTATTTTGTTGAAAAATGTTGGATTAGAAAAATCGAATATCTCTTGCTGCAGTGGCGTCGTGAAAAGCGATAGCATTTCATGGAACAGGTTTTTAAAGAACACTATTTCTTCTGGTGTGTCGGTAGCTTTTAAAATTTCTAATTCGTATAATTTCTTCTCAAAAAACACTGGGTTTTCAATATTTTCTTTTTCAGCTAATTCAAAATAAGGCACATAAAAATCTAGGGGTACTTCTTTCATACATCCAAAATCGATGGCAATTAGTTGGTTGTCTGGAGATACCAAAAAATTTCCTGGATGTGGGTCGGCGTGCACTTTCTTTAGATTATGCATTTGAAACATGTAGAAATCCCATAATGCTTGACCGAGTTGATTTGAAACGGAAGTATCATTGTTCTTTTTAGTAAATTCGGAAATGTGAAGACCTTCCATCCAATCCATAGTCAGGATTTTATCCGATGAAAATTCTTTATAATATTTCGGGAATTTTAAATTTGGAATATGATTACAAGCTTCAGCAATTTCAATACTTTGTTCGAGTTCGAGGGTGTAGTTTGTTTCTTCAATAAGTTTATTTTCTATTTCCTTGAAATAATCGTCAGTGCCTTCCCCTTTTATATTAAACATTCGCAATGCAATAGGCTTCACAAGAGCTAAATCTGATGAGATGCTATCTGCAACCCCTGGATATTGAATTTTTACAGCAAGTTTTTTGTTTCCTTTAGTAGCCTTATGCACTTGGCCAATACTCGCTGCGTTTACAGATTCTGCAGTAAACGTATCAAAAACTTCCGATGGTGTTTTTTTGAAATATTTTTTAAACGTTTTAGCAACCAATGGTGCAGATAATGGTGGGACAGAAAATTGTGAGAGCGAAAATTTCTCTACATATGCATTTGGTAAAATGTTTTTTTCCATGCTTAGCATTTGAGCAACTTTCAACGCCGATCCTTTTAGATTTTTTAAGCCGTCGTATATATCGGAAGCATTGGCTTCGTTTAAATTGTCTTTAGCTTCGGCCTCTGTTTTTACCATTTTCTCACCATAATATTTGGCGTAATTTACGCCAACCTTAAGGCCTGTACTCACTAGTTTAGTGGCACGTTGTATTTTTGATGTTGGTATTTTGTCTATTGTTTTCATGTGGACATTGTTTTTTCTTTCCATAAAAACTTAGCAAAATCTAACACGCTTTCTAGCGGTTTTATTTCTTTCAAATCGAAACTAACTTGTACCGATTTTTCTATGAAAATATCTGTTTTTTCAAAATTTGGAGATGTGTCTTCTAACCAAAACTGTATGGTGAATAATAATTGTGCCCAAGCAGTTTCGTTGGTTCCCTTTTTATTGAGTGAATTAAGTGTTTTGTTTTTTAAATCTATGTTGGTTGTGTAAATCTCTTTTTCAACGTATTTTAAAAAAGTCGTTCTGAGTTTAGATAGTAGTTTTAAGGCTTCTAATTTGTTTTTGTTTTGCGATAATTTTAAATAAACATAAGACCTGTTGGCATTTAGCATTTCGAAAAAAGTAAAATAGAAACTGAGTAATTTATCTTTTGGTGCATAATGAGCATAGTCTTCATTTTCTATTAATAAAGCAATAGTGTTTTCGCAAAAAAGTGAGAATATATGTTTTTCTAAAACATCGAAGTTGCTAAAATACTTATAGAAATCTGCTTCTTCAAAATTGTTGGCATGCGCGAAAGCGTAAACCGTTTTTGGAATACTATTATCTATTAATAGTGTAGACATGTATAGGTCTATTATTTTATCCGAGGTAATATTTTTTTTTCTAGCCATGATTTTTCTTTTTAATTATTAAATACAATGTAGGCGTTTAAACTTGTAGCAATCGTCATCCAAATTAAATAAGGACATATAAATAAGGTATAATATTTTACCGTTTTTAAATAGTTAAAGGTGAAATAGCCAATTAATAACCAAAGGCTAATAATAAAAACTAAGGCTATAAGCATTAGGTGTTGGTTAAAGAATAAAAAATTCCATGATATGTTTAAAAACCATTGTAGCGCATAAAGCTTTATTAGTGGTTTAAAACCAAATGGGTAATTTAGACTTAAAGCTGTCATGTAAACGGCAAAAGCTATCATTATTGAAATCCATGCTACACTAAACACCCAGCCCTCTGGAGTCCATGGTGCTTTGTTTAGCGATGCGTACCAAGGTGAAGTTTGCCCACTGTCCATTAATAATACCCCAACGCCTAAGGCTAAAATGTTAATGCACAAGAATATAGTAAACCTTATTATTTTGTTATTTTCCATGTAACTTTTGTTTTAATAAATTGAAAATTAATTGCACTGAAAATAATAAGTTAAAGGCGTAAAAAACGTCTTCAAACGGTATAGTGAATATTCTAAAACCTAAGTTTTCGTTATCGTTATACCAAACAACTGGTTCGTTTATAAAGCTACCAGTAAGTATGCCATTTACTAATAGAAAAGGAATTAAAATAATTAAAAAACTTAGAAAATAACGTTGCAAAACTTCTAAATGTGATTTTAAACCATAAACCAAAAGCAGTATAAAAAATATAAAATTTAAAGTCGTGTACCATTTTCCAAAATGGAATAATAGAAGTATAAATATTAGAATTAATATTAAACCGCCACTTATTATGGTTGCTGCCTTCGAGAGTTTAAAGTTTGGTAAATAATATGTTAAAACTTCATGAGTAAATAAGCATGCATATGGAATACAAAAGAAAAATAACCATTCTTCAATCGGCATCCCTAAGAGGTCAAAGGGTAGATGGTAAGTGTTGTTAAACCCCCAAATACCGAATTTGGTAAAAAGCACATCCCATATTATAAAAGGTATAGCCACTAATAAAATACTTAAAAAAGCACTTTTAGCGTACTGTATAAAGTGAAATTTTTTTTCAAAAACACTATACAGTAAAGGGATACTTAAACTCCCCAATGTCAATATGAGATATAGGTATGGCATTATTGTACTTTTCTAAAGTATTTTAAAGGAACAAAAAGCATTCCGAAGCATTCACCATCTGGTTTGTCTAAATGTTTGTGGTGTATTTTATGAGCCTTTCTCAAGCCGCGTAAATACCAGTTTTGAGTGTTTTTAAACCAATTGAAACGGCGGTGTATTAATACATCGTGTATTAAAAAATAAGCTAAACCATAAAGCAAGATGCCTAAGCCGATAAAAAATAAATAATTCAGTTCAGGCCTGATTCCAAAGAAGAACAATAATATGCTAGGTGTTGCAAAAATGATGAAAAACGCATCGTTTTTTTCAAAAACATGGGGGTAGCCAGGTTGGTGGTGGTCTGCATGTAAAAACCAACCAAAACCATGCATAATGTATTTATGTGTGCACCAAGTAACACCTTCCATAATTACGAAAGTGATTAATGTTGTGAGTATAAAGGTTAAAATGATCATAGGGTTGTGTAATTTAAAATGTATGTATCCAAATAATCTGTACTATCTTTTATCTTTAAAAGTTCTGATAAAAATTGTTTGTCGTGTTTTATATCAGAATTATAATTTAATATTTTGGGTAGCTGTTCTTGCATAACCAAACGAACATATCTTAAATTGGCGTTTTTTGGTTCTTTAATTATTAGTAACTCTAACTTATGCTTGCCTTTATTAAAGGTGGCAAGTTTTTGCCATGGTAATGCTTTATATTCTGCTTGTTTCATCTCTAGTGAAATAACATAGGCTTGAATATCTGTGCTCTTATTTTCTCTATATTTTGCGATGTATTCTAATTCTTGAGTTTTATTTTTTATATCATGATACTCACCAACATATTCAGGTGTTGAGGTCTGAAATAAAAACAATAAAATACCTAAATAATACATTACATTAAGTTTAACTTGTATTTCACGTAGCTCCTAGCCAATATGTTTATTTTCATTGGGTTAGAGACTCTTATTCTTGTGTTTATAATTTTTTCTGATGGTGTATTCTTTAGCTTTTTAAGTAGTTTCCTGTAATATCTATAGGCCATGTAAACCCCGAATTTTGCTTCAACCGGTAGGTTTAATATACCATTTTTGTAAGCAAATTCAAAATCAGATTCAATATCTTGAATAATGATATTTTTAGATATCGCGTCAAGCTCTTTTAAGTTTATATTCGGAAAATACGAGCGATTTAAAACGTTGATGTCGTCTTTTAAATCTCTTAAAAAATTCACCTTTTGAAATGCAGAGCCTAATCTTTTTGCTGCTTCTTTTAAGTTGTTGTATTCTTGATTATTTCCTTTTACAAATACTTTTAAGCACATAAGCCCAACAACATCAGCAGAACCATATATGTATGCTTTATACTCTTCATCTGTGGTATATTCCGTTTTGTGTAAATCGGCACGCATACTTTTTAAAAAGGCCTGTGTTAAATTATCAGGAATTTTATATTCATTCACGGTATGAATAAAAGCATTTAAAATAGGATTAAGGCTGATACCTTGCTCTTTTGAAGAGTAATAATCTTCTTCAAACTTATTTAATAGAAGTTCTTTATCATAATCATGAAAAGAGTCTACTATTTCGTCTGCAAAACGAACAAAACCATAAATATTATAAATAGCCGAGCGTATATTGGGCGAAAGCATTTTTGTAGCTAACGAAAACGAAGTGCTATATTTTTTGGTTACCAACTTACTACAAGAGTAAGAAACCTCATCAAACAGTTGTTTCATAGTTGTCGTTTTATTTAATTATCGTTTTTCAAAATTAAATCAGAAGCTATTTTTCCTGAAATTAATGCTGGAGGAACTCCTGGTCCGGGAACCGTTAATTGTCCCGTAAAATATAGGTTCTTAACTTTTTTACTTTTTATTTTTGGTCTTAAAAAGGCTGTTTGTGTTAAAATGTTAGCCAAACCATAAGCGTTTCCTTTATAAGAGTTGTAATCTTTTTTAAAGTCGTTTACACAGAAACTTTCTTTAAATAGAATGTGATCTGTGACGTTTTGGCCGGTTAATTGTTCTAACCTTTTTATTATAATATTAAAATATTTTTCTCTTAATTCTGGAGTGTCTTCTAAATCTGGAGCAAGTGGAATTAAAAAAGTAGCTGCTTCTTGGTGGTCAGGAGCGAATGAATCGTCTGTTATTGAAGGGAAACTTGCATAAAACAATGGTTCTTTCGGCCAACTCGGGTTGTCATAAATGGTTTTAGCGTGGGTGTCAAAATCGGTGTCAAAAAACAATGTGTGGTGGCATACGTTTTTTAATTTTTTGTCTAAACCAACATAAAACAATAATGATGATGGAGCGAAAACTTTCTTATCCCAATATTTCTCTGAGTATTGACGGTAAGATTCTGGTAAAAGTGTTTCTGTGTGGTGGTAATCTGCACCACTTAGAATTAATGATGAAGGTATAAATTCCCCATTAACCTTAAGTCCTTTTATGTTGTTAGATGCATCCACCTCGATAGATTGTACGTTAGCATTTGTTTTGAATGAAACACCTAGGCTTTTTGCTAGTAATTCCATAGCTTCAATTACTTTATGCATGCCACCCTTTGGGTGCCAAGTACCTAAACCAAAATCGGCATAATTCATAAAGTTATAAAAAGCTGGCGTATTACTTGGCTTAGCACCAAGAAATAATACAGGAAATTCTAAGATTTCGATTAATTTCGGGCTTTTTATATCTTTTCTTACCTGAGTTCTTATGCTAGAGAAGAACTGAGTAATTTTGCTAATGGTTGTTGGAGTAACTAATTCTAAAGGAGAAACGCCTGGTTTGTAAACCAAATCGTTTATGGAAACATCATAATTAAACTTAGCAGATTTTAAAAAAGCTTTTAAATGCTTAGAACTTCCGGCTTCTTCACGCTCAAAAAGTTCGTAAATTTCTTTAAGAGTCCCAGGAATTGTTAATGCTGATCCACCTTCAAAGTACGCTTTGTAAGCTGGTCCGAGCTTTTCTAATTCATAATAATCTGATGGTTTTTTGCCAAAATCGGCAAAGAATTTTTCGAAAACATCAGGCATCCAGTACCAAGTTGGTCCCATGTCGAATGTAAAACCGTCTTTCTTTAACTGGCGTGCTCTACCTCCAATTAATTCGTTTTTTTCTAATACTTCGACGTTGTACCCTGCTTTTGCAAGATAGCACGCCGCCGATAAGGCAGAGAAACCGGATCCGATAATATGTATTTGTTTTTTCATTTTGTTTAACAAATATACGAAATAAGTTAAACAAAATTTAAATAAATTAAACTTCTTTTAAAAGAGGAAGTATATTGGAGTAAAGTTTAATATCCGATTTAAACTCAGTTTTATCAAGTTTCTGCAGTTTATAGCCCGCTGCGAGCAATTTATGCTGTTTTATAGCTAAGTGTTTATCCAGTTCATTAAAGTATCCTTGCACCAAGTCTACACTAGGACTTACGGTAATAGATGTTATAAAACACATTTTGGAATCGCTATTAAAAAAAGAATTTAAGTTATCCATCGGGAGGCTTCGTCCTAAATAAATGGTTTTGTATCCTTTTAATAATAATTCATAATTAATATACAGTAAACCAATTTCGTGTATTTCGTTTTCAGGCAAAAAGAGCACGTAAGTCGTGGTGTCGCTTAGGTTTGAGTAGCCTAGTTTTTCAGTTTCAATTAATATTTTTTGTGTTATCAAATTAGATATAAAGTGTTCGTGTGCAGGTATTAAGGTGTTTGTTTGCCAAAGCAGTCCAATAAAATTTAATAACGGTATTAGGTTTGTTTTTATAACTTCACTAAAGGTGTTTTCTTGAAGGAGTTTGGCGTATGTGGTGTTAAATAATACACTATCAAATTGTATCATGGCAAGTTTAAAAGCTTGTGTGGAATGCTGGGTTAGGGCATTTTTGTTAGCCAGCTCCCGTGCCGTATGCTGAATAACCTCATAAGGCATTTCTGCTATCTTGGATATCTTATAGTTGTTATCCTTTAATAATACAATATTTAATAGTTTTTTTAAGCTTTCGGTGGTGTAAAATCTTATGTTGGTGTCTGTTCGTTGTGGTGCTAATAAGTTGTATCGCTTTTCCCAAATACGAATAGTATGAGCCTTAATTCCTGAAATGTTTTCAAGATCCTTAATAGTGAAGTTGTTTTTAATTTCGTTCAACGTATTTTAGTTTTTGTTAAACAAATGTAAGCTTTTTTAATAAACTTACAGTAAACGTTTATTCATTTATGTTTACTTTTGAATAATACATTTATAATATTTATATGAAATTGCAAACCGAAGTACCATTTGTCTCGAACGAAAATAATCTAATTGATTATAGCTCTGAAGTGCTTTTGTTGGGGAGTTGTTTTTCTGAAAATATTGGACAAAGATTGGAATATTTCAAGTTTCGGAGCAATCAAAATCCGTTTGGAATTCTTTTTCATCCAAGAGCTATTGAAAATTTAATTGAAAATGCTATTGATAATAAAATATACACTGAAGACGATGTGTTTTTTCATAATGAGCAATGGCATTGTTTTGAGGCGCATTCAAAATTGAGCAATTCCTGTAAAAATACTTTAATAGATAAACTTAATGCCCAGGTTAAATTTACTGAAAGGTATATTAATACGGCATCACACATTATAATAACACTTGGTACGGCTTGGGTTTATAATTTTATTGATACAGATAAAGTAGTTGCTAATTGCCATAAAATTCCACAAAAACAATTTAAAAAAATATTATTATCTGTAGAGGAGGTGTCAAGTGCTTTAAACAATATATTATCCAAAATTAAATCTATAAATTTTAGGGCTACTGTTGTTTTTACGGTGTCACCCATACGTCATTTAAAAGATGGTTTTATTGAAAACACCCAAAGTAAAGCTCATTTATTAGCTGCTATACATGGGGTAATAGCAAACAAATCTTTCTATTTTCCTTCTTACGAAATTATGATGGATGAGCTTCGTGATTATCGGTTTTACGCAGAAGATATGATTCATCCAAATTCCACAGCTATAAGTTATATTTGGGAAAAATTTCAGAAAGTATGGCTGTCTAATGATGCTCTCGAAATAATGCACAATGTTGATGCTGTTCAAAAAGGTATGCAGCATAAACCTTTTAATCCAACTTCCGCAGCGCATTTAAAATTTAAAAAACAACTTGAGGTTAAAAAAGAGGGGCTAAAGGCTTTAGTTCCTCATTTTGTTTTTTAGAAAGGTAGTTTTTTATATACAAAACGGAGTACTTGGTTTTTATAATTGGCTTATTTTCATTGTTCTAAGTTTTTTTAATTGTAACCTCAATATTGTTGTGAAAAGTTGCTGTGTTTGCCTTTTAGCTTGTTTAAATGGCGTTTTGTCGAAAAATTACCACAAATAAAGATGATTCCTTTAATTTTAGATTGCTATTAATCAGTTCATTTAGAAACACCAAGCTTGCAAATTTTATATAATTTTTGCAATTGGTGTTTTTTTATACATATACTTTTCTAAGGATTAAATACTTAAGTTTTGTTTGGTGTTTTATGTAATATGTTAATTTAAAGTAGTGTTAACCTTTATGTAACACCAGTAGAAGGCAAGCTGTGTATATTTGTACCGTTAGCAAATGCTAGCAAAAATTACATTAGTTAGGCTTCATATGTCGAAGTAAACTGATGTTTTTTTATTTTAGCCATATGCGAAAAATTCTATTTGGTGTTATTATTACTTTAGTTGTGTTGTTTACCTTTAAATATTGTGGTGAAAAACAAGAAGATAACATTGTGCTCAAGGAAAGCTCGGCTCTTATACAGGAGCAAATAAAAAATGTTGGTAAACTTATAGTTACGGAAGGGCATTTTAGTGAGGTTTTTAATTATAAAAACTCTAAAGAAATTTTAGGAGACTATTTAACTTCAGAAAAAAAAGCGTTAGTAGTGGTTAATGCAGATGTTACTATTGCATACGATTTAAGTAAAATTGAATTCCAGATAGATGAAGCTTCCAAAACCTTAACTATTATAAGTATTCCTAAGAAAGAAATAAAAATTAGTCCCGATTTTGAGTATTATGATATTCAAGCCGATTTTTTAAATCCCTTTGAAGCCAAAGATTATAATGACATTAAGGCTATTGTTAAAAAATCTTTAGATAAAAAACTTGAAGCATCAGATTTAAAGAGTAACGCGCAGAATCGTTTAATCAGCGAACTCTCCAAATTCTATATTTTAACCAATTCTTTGGGGTGGACACTTCAATATAATAGCACTCCAATTTCAAAAACAGAAGAACTACTTAATATAAAATTATAGTTTCCCTTGTAAGCTTTTCCAGCCGCCTCCGTTGGTTGCTTCTATATTATTTCTATTTAAAATACTTGCGGCGTTTGCCGAACGCATACCGCTAGCACAGCACGTAATAACTGGTTTGTTTAACTTTTTTATGTAATCTAGTTTTGTGTTTAAAGTTTGTAAAGGCATGTTTTTAGATCCTGCAATAGCACCTTGTTGGTATTCGCCAGGAGTGCGTACATCAATAATTATTGCGCCTCTTTCTTTAAACTCAGTTACTGCATTATTTGTATTTCCAAAAAGAAAATTTAATAGTCCCATATTTTTATAAATTTACACAAAGATCTTCATGTTTTATTAAAACAATGTAACACCTGTTACTTAATAATTTTATGTATATTCAAACTTTAATTATTAAATAAATGGAGCCATACGTTACGTTAAATATAGAGAATAAAGTTGGATATATTGAGTTTTATCATCCCAATAGAAATTCTATGCCAAGTGATATTTTAGAGTTGTTAGCGCAAACTATTATAAATGCGGGCAGTAACGATGGTATAAACGTAATTGTTTTAAAAAGTGGTGGAGACAGAACCTTTTGTGCCGGTGCAAGTTTTAACGAAATAATAGCTATCGAAAACGAGGAAACTGGTTTTTTGTTTTTCTCTGGTTTTGCGAAAGTAATTAACGCTATGCGAAAATGTCCAAAATTAATTATTGGTAGAGTACAAGGTAAAAGTGTAGGTGGAGGCGTTGGTTTAGCTGCAGCAACTGATTATTGCTTGGCAACACAATATGCAGCCATTAAATTAAGTGAACTAAGTATTGGTATTGGGCCTTTTGTTATAGAGCCGGCTGTTTCTAGAAGAATTGGTAAGAATGCGATGTCGCAAATGACGATTGATGCTGAAACTTTTTTTTCTTCGGAATTTGCTAAAGAAAAAGGCTTGTTTTCCGAAGTTTTCGAAACCGTAGAAGAACTCGATTATGCGGTTAAAACATTAGTAAATAAATTAGCAAGTTACAATCCAAAAGCACTTGCAGAAATGAAGAAAGTAATGTGGGAAGGGACTGATGATTGGGACCGTTTATTGAACGAACGTGCAAAAATTAGCGGAACGTTAGTACTTAGTAAGTTTACAAAGAAAACGTTAAAACGCTTTCGTTAAATTTAAGCGAACTGCTTAGCTGTTCTAACAATTTCTAATCCGTCGTCAATTAATTGACCTACATTTGGTTTGTTCTGCTTTACGTTTTCTAGGTGTTTAATAATACTATCGCAAAGTTTGGTTTCATTTTCAATAAAAGCTAATTCAAAAATTTCTATTGGTAGAAGCCAGTCTGTTGGGTGATTTTCTATAAGTTCTTCTAGTACTTTTGTTCTAGAAATGGTTTTGTTTTTTTCTTCTCGATAGTCTCTAATTTGTTGGTAGAGCTTTTCTAATTCTAATTGCGTATTAGATTTTTTTACATGAATAGTTTCAGATGAAGGTTTGTGTGTTATTAAATCAAAACTCCTTAAATCGGCAGGGCCAGAAAAAGCAGAAATTACCGTTTTGCCCACGGCCATATCATAAATTCCAAATTCTGGTCTAAATAATATAGTGTCTAAATACGTTACTGTACAATTATTAAAACTGATAAGAATTATTTTTCCTTGAAGATTGCGCTTGCCAGTAATAATTTCTCCTGAAACGGTTATGCCACCTTCAAATTCTAGTGTGGTTACTTTTTCTTCATAGATATTGTAGGCGTTTAAATCACGCGGACTCATATCTTCAATAGCAATGTTTATGCCTTTTAGTTTCCCGATAGGAGAACCATAACCGTTAGCATGATTTTCAGTGCCATGCCCAACTAGTTCTTGTTCTCGGTAGGCTAAAGCTGTTTTTCCTTTAGTTTGAATGTAAATCACTTGTCCGTCGCTATCTTTTACTTCCGAGAATATTCCAGATATTTGAAGACCTGTACTTAATTCTATTGAGCCCAAAGCCTCAGATTCAATAAGCTTTTTTACAGATGAAAGACCTCCCTTTCGAACAGACATGGTATTTGCAAATTCTTCTAAGATTAAACTTAAATGCGCAAAATTAGGCGTTACAAAAAGTTGAGGCTGTGGTTTTGTAATATCAAAATCTTGATATGTCGCATTTATTGTATAAGGTAGTTTCTTCACTTTATCTGTAATGCACCATGCACTTTCTCCAATAGAAGATAGTAAACCGGCTCCATAAATTTTTGGGTTTTCAATGCTTCCAATTAATCCATATTCTACAGTCCACCAATGTAAATTTCGTATTAAAGACATTTCACTTGAGGACCCCATGTTTTGTTGTAGGTGTTCTACTTTCTTTTCAGCGCAAGCGATAACATCTTCTTTAGAATTGGGAGCTTCTTTTATAATAGACAAATGCCTCACGGCTTCATACAATTCGTAATCTTTAGCAGACGAAATTGCTTTGCAACCAATTTCACCAAAACGGCGCAAATACTCAGCGTATTCCGGATTTGCAATAATAGGAGCGTGACCTGCACCCTCGTGAATAATGTCTGGAGCGGGAGTATATTCTATATGTTCTAATTGCCTAATGTCACTAGCAATAACTAGTACGTTGTACGCTTGAAATTCCATAAAGGCATTTGGAGGTATAAAGCCATCTACGGCTACGGCTGCCCAACCGATATCTTTTAAAATACGGTTCATGCCATACATGTTCGGTATACTATCAATAGAAATTCCTGTAAGCTTTAAGCCGTCGAGATACGTTTTGTGCGCAACGTTTTTTAAAAAACTAACGTTTTTACGCATTACATAACGCCAAACTGCTTGATCTATTGCCGAGTAATCAGTATAGTTCTGTGGTTTTATAAATTGCTTTAAATGTTTGGGTAAGCGATTTAAAATAGCATTAGGTTCTATTGATGCATTCATAAAGATAGTTCGTTTTTCTTGCGTGAAAATACGAATTATTCATTAAAACAGCATTTTGTTTAATTGATTTTTGTTTTGATAGGTTTTAGAGTGTTCTTTTACTAATTCCTTTAGTTGTATTAGTAGTAAACTAATAATAGTTTTATTTTCGCTCAAATTTAAAAATTGAACCTTTATGAAATTTATAAAACTACTTTGTCTATTTGTCTTTGCTTTATCTTTTTTTAACTGTGCGTCACGTTATAGCGTGATTGAGCCAAATAACTTAAATTACGTGTCTAAGTCTGAAACGGGAGGGGTAACATTAGAGTATAAGTACGATTTGTTAGATAAAAAATACTCTAAGAAAGAAGATAAAAAAGGTATACGATTGGTGGCTGTAAAAATTTCTAATAATTCTAATAAAGATTTAGTTTTCGGTAGAGATTTAAATTTAGTTTACGCAAACGAAAACGAGATTTACATTTTGGATAAAGAGAAAACTTTTAAAACTCTAAAACAAAGCCCAGCAACGCATTTGTTTTATTTGTTATTAACTCCTGTTAATTTTTACACCTCTAAAAGAAATGAGTATGGGTTGCAAGAAACAACGAGTTCAACACCGGTAGGCTTAATTTTAGGGCCTGGTTTAGCTGCAGGAAATTTAATAGCAGCAAGTTCGGCTAATAAAAAGTTTAAAACTGAATTAGCAAATTTTGATATAAAAGGATCAACAATAAAGCAGGGCGAGGTAAAATACGGTTTAGTAGGTATTGATTCTCAATCTTACGATGCTTTAAAGCTGAGTTTAAAATAGGAATTAAAAAGTGAGATATAAAAAAAGGCGATTCTAATTTTAGAATCGCCTTTTTTTCAAATTATTTATTAGCTCCTGGAGGATATTTCGTCATAATTTCAGAAACAAATTCTTTAATGCGTTCATCTTTCTTTTCCATCTTTTGGGTTAAGTAACCTGTGCCCATACCTTGCCAAACTAATTCTTTTTTCTTGGCATCGATTAAATCAATAAATAAAACACCTTGGGTAGATGTTGATACACTTGGTTGGCTATTCCATCCCCAGCCCCATCCAGGACCAAAGCCACCATAACCACCCCAACCCCAGGCACCCATGCCCCAAGAGTTATTATAAACGTCAACACGTTGGTTTGCTTTTGTAAATAAGCTTATCAATAAATCTGGATCTTCAGATTTAGTGAAACCTTTAGCAAGTAGTTCGGCTTCAATAGCACGTAAAATGCGACGTTTATCTAAATCACTAATTTCAGCTTTATCAATACCTGTTTTAAAAAAAGCAAAAGTTTTGTAGCTATTAAAATTAGCGTCTTTGTCGTAATCGGCAGCAACTTTAACTGAGCTGCACGAAGTAACCACAATCAACAAGGCTAAAAGCGGTAATGTTTTTAAAAATGTTTTCATAAGGAAGCGTTTTTTTTTATATTTCAAAGTGTAACTTTTTGGTTATTACCTTGATTTTAAGTTGGTTTTGTGTTTTTTTAAATTATCAATAATCATACCAATATATTGTTTTTTAATCGGTTGTAATTATTTTAACGTTTGCTGTTCTTGGTTTTTTCGTTAAATCCATAAGGACAATGGCGGCATCCGCTTTCGCAACAATACTCTCGTTTTAATAAATATTGCGCCGTAAAACAACGGTAACCTTCCGGTGTCCAGTAAAAATCGCCATCTTCAATTGGGATAATCTTTTTCATAGATTACAAAGATAACGTAAAATGAAATTATTTATTTCTGAAAACTTTCTATATCTTGGATTGGTTTTTGTTTTAAGGTAAGTATGGTTTTTATTTCTAAATATTTGGTTCCAAAAGGGTATACGGGCATAACGCTTTATCCCTTTGTGTTCTTGAAGCATAAAACGCTTAAAAATAATATAGTATTGCTTAATCACGAAAAAATTCATTTAAAGCAACAAATAGAAATGCTAGTTTTGCCCTTTTATATTTGGTATGGGTTTGAGTTTGTACTACGGTTCATCCAATTAAAAAATTGGCATGCAGCTTATAAAAACATTTCATTTGAAAGAGAAGCATATTTAAATGAAAAGAACCTACAATATCTAAATGACCGCCGGTTTTGGAGATTTTTGAAGTATATTTGATATCATGATTTTTCAATTGGAAAATAGCGTAAACCAAAGGGTGAAATTACCTAATAATAGTAATATAGAGCTTTATTTAAAGCGAGAAGATGCTATTCACGATTTTGTTTCAGGAAATAAGTACCGAAAACTTAAATACAATATTCTTGAGGCTCAGAGTTTAGGTTTTAAAACGCTGCTTACTTTTGGCGGTGCTTATTCTAATCATATTGCAGCGGTAGCTTCTGCTGGGCAAATTTTTGGATTTAAAACTATTGGTGTTATTCGTGGTGAGGAACTCTTTAATAAAATTGATAGCAATACAACCTTAAGCTATGCTAAGCAATGTGGTATGCAATTTAAGTTTGTATCTCGTGAAGTTTATAGAAATAAAACATCTACAAATTTTATAAATATTTTAAAGGAAGAATTTAAAGACTTCTATAGTATTCCTGAAGGTGGTACAAATATATTAGCTGTAAAAGGTTGTGAAGAAATTTTAACCGAAGAAGATGCTAGTTTCGATTTTATTTGCTGTGCAGCAGGAACTGGAGGAACAATAGCAGGGCTTATCAATACCTCAAAATCAAATCAACAAATTTTAGGTTTTCCAGCCTTAAAAGGCGACTTTTTACAAGAAGATATTAGTAGATTTGCAACTAAAAGTAATTGGGAATTAATTTTAGAGTATCATTTTGGAGGTTATGCTAAAATAAATTCAGAATTGGTTAGTTTTATTAATCGGTTTAAGTTAGAAAATAACATCGCACTAGATCCTGTGTATACAGGGAAAATGCTATATGGTATTTTCGATTTAGTTGAAAAAGGAAATTTCCCGAAAGGGTCAAAAATATTAGCAATTCATACTGGAGGTTTACAAGGTATTACAGGAATGAACGTTAATTTGAAAAAGAAAAAATTACCATTAATTGAATAGAGAAAAAATGAAGAAGTTTTTAATGTTGCTATGTGTTGTAGCTGTGTGTTTTAGTTGTAAATCTAAAAAAACTGTAGTTACTAAAAAGAAGAAGACTAAAACCGAACGTGTTGTAAAAAATAAAGAAAAAGAAGCGGTTAGAACAACATCTGGTAATACAGTTTCAACTACAACGTATGCAAATGATACAGATGAATATATCGCAACTTATGCAAGGGTTGCAGTAGATGAAATGGAGCGTTATAACATACCTGCGAGTATTACTTTAGCACAAGGCATATTGGAATCTGCATCAGGAAATGGACGTCTTGCAAAGGAGGCTAATAATCATTTTGGAATAAAATGTCATACTTGGGATGGCGACAGAATTTATCATGATGATGATGCCGCACAAGAATGTTTTAGAAAATACGATGAAGCCAGCAATTCGTTTCGCGATCATTCATTGTTTTTATCAGAACGCAGTCGTTATGCTAGCTTGTTTAAATTGAAAAAAAGTGATTATAAAGGTTGGGCTAAAGGTTTAAAAGCAGCTGGTTATGCAACCGATCCTAAATATCCTGCTAAATTAATTAGTTTAATAGAACGTTATAATTTGGATAAATACGATAGCAGAAAAGCATCGTCAAATTTAAAAGAAAGAGATAAGATTGTTGTTAACGCGAAGACAAATGTGGTTAGCGTTCGCGACGTTCCAAAGCAAATAACGCATGTTGTTGTAAAGGGAGATACCTTATATTATATATCAAAAATGCATAATATTAGTGTTGAAGAGTTAAAAGCACTAAATAATTTAGAAGATAATAACATAAAAATAGGACAAATTTTAACGGTGAGTTCAAAATAATATATATGATTTATAAACGAAGTAGCGCCTTGTTTGCTGAGGCAGAAAAAGTAATTCCTGGAGGTGTAAATTCTCCAGTAAGAGCGTTTAATGGTGTTGGAGGAACTCCAATTTTTGTAAGAGAAGCAAAAGGAGCTTATTTATATGATGAAGATGGTAACCGATTAATAGATTATATTAATTCTTGGGGTCCGATGATTTTAGGACACGCCCACGAATCTGTTGTAAATGCGGTAATTGAAAAGGCTAAAAAAGGCACATCTTTCGGGATGCCTACCGAAATAGAAACACAAATTGCAGAATTAGCAGTTTCTATGGTGCCAAATATTGATAAAATAAGGTTTGTAAATTCTGGAACCGAAGCTTGTATGAGTGCGGTGCGTTTAGCACGTGGTTTTACAGGGAAAGATAAAATTATAAAATTTGCAGGATGCTATCATGGGCATTCCGATTCGTTTTTAATTCAAGCCGGAAGTGGTGCAAGTACTTTTGGTACGCCTAATAGCCCGGGTGTTACAAAAGGAACAGCAAAAGATACCTTGTTGGCGAATTATAATGATATAGAAAATGTAAGAGCATTAATAGAAGCGAATGCAAACGAAATTGCTTGTGTTATTATAGAGCCTGTAGCTGGTAATATGGGGTGTATACCTCCAGCAAAAGGTTTTCTAGAAGCTTTAAGAGCGGTTTGTACTGCAAACAACATCCTTTTAATTTTCGATGAGGTCATGACGGGCTTCCGTTTAGCAAAAGGTGGTGCTCAAGAATTATATGATATTAATGCCGATATAGTATGCTTTGGTAAAGTTATCGGTGGGGGTTTGCCTGTAGGTGCTTTTGCTGCTAGAAATGAAATTATGAATTATTTAGCGCCAATAGGTCCCGTTTATCAAGCAGGAACATTAAGCGGAAACCCTTTAGCTATGGCTGCAGGTCTGGCAATGTTAACTGAGTTGAATAATAAGCCTGAAATTTTCACAAGTTTAGCAGAGAAAACAGCTTACTTGCATGAGGGCATTGCTAAGGTTTTAACTGAAAATAATATCACACACACCATTAACAGAGTAGGGTCTATGATTTCTATTCATTTTGATGAAGCTGAGGTTGTCGATTTTAATTCAGCAGCAAAAGGAAACAACGATACTTTCAAAGCGTTTTTTCACGGTTTACTAAATGAAGGTGTTTACATTGCTCCAAGTGCTTTCGAAACTTGGTTTATTACAGATGCTTTGAGTTACGAAGATTTAGATTTTACTATTGCAGCAATAAATACTGTTGCTAAAACATTATAAGGAATAAGTCAAACAAGTATTTAGCTTGTTCAATATACTATATCGATCATCATGAAAATGGTGATCGATATTTTTTTTATTCAAAAATCAGAATCAAAACATACTATAAAGACAGCTTTTTAAGTTGCTTTGAGTTTTATAATATCCTTCTTCAGGAATACTTCCCAAATAAAAACAGCGTACACAATAATATATTCTATAGCAATTACCCATAAATTTTCCGATTTATCAGCTTTGTCAATATTAACATAAGCCAAGTAGCTTAGTATAATTACAAAACTCCACACTAACGGAAACTTATATTTAGTAAAAATACTCAAAATTAAAAGCGTTGCAACATACCAAGGGTGTATAGTAGTTGCTGTAAAGTAATAAAAAGATAAAACGAGCAACATGGCCGAAATCAACTCAATCATAGTTTTGTTCTTCCTAAAGAAAGTAACAATTAAAATAAATAGAATAACCAAAACCGGAGTTACCTTTCCTATAATACCAATTTCATTATAACCTCTAAATGTATATCCAATTTCACGAGCTATATAATAGAGACTTGCGTTAAATTCAAAGTTCTGAAACCACAAGCCAACCGTTTTGGCATAGTTTCTAAAAAACGCTTCAGATAAAAAGGGAGAGAATAATAAGAGTGTTGTAATCAAAACAAGACTGTAAAAACCAGTAAGCTTCCAAAAACCACTCAGCCAATTTGGTTTTTTTATAGCACCATCATCAGTGTTCAATAAAAACCATTTAAAAAACAGTGGTAGAAATATCAAAGGGATCAACTTAACACTAATCGATAAAGCCAAAATTATGGCAGCAAATTGCCATCTTCCGCAATGCAGTAAATACAAACTCCATATTAAAAAGAAAATCATCACACCCTCAAAGTGTAAATTCCCGGTAAGTTCAATAATTATAAACGGATTCAAAATATACCAGAAAATGTTAAAAACAGGAATATTAAGTCGTTTCAGTAATTTACTACCAAAAAAGAAGGTTCCAAAATCTGCGGCAATAATAATGAGCTTAAAAACAACCACTGAACCTAGAATGCTTTTTCCTGAAAAAAGGGCGGCAATAAAAAAACAAAGTTGATTAATCGGTGGGTAATTTGTAAAATGACTGCCATTAAGTGGTCCCATACCTGCATATAAAGCCTCAGCTTGTGCCACAGGAAATTGCCTAGAATTAATAAAGGATTCAGGGGTAAATAAATAGGGATTAAAACCTTCGAAAATCATGCGTCCATCCCAAATAAAGCGGTAAAAATCTTGAGATAAATTAGGTATAGCCAAAATAAAAAAGACTCTGAAACTAAAAGCCAGGTAAGTTAAAAGCTTCATGTTGTCTTTAAAAACAGATACCAAACGGTAAAATAAAGCAAACAAGGCAACATAAAGTCCAATAAGTTTTAAATAATCCGTCCGCACCAAACCGTAAGCAAAAGTCCAATACAATAAACCAGACAAAAGGGCAAGGAGAAACGGTTGCTTATTAAGTTTTAAAAAAGTCGAATTCATAAACATGCGGTAAATATATTAAACCTAGTCATTATATATAGGTATATTTCTTTTAGAATAATTTGGGCGTTACTCTTGCTGCACCCTTAGTCGTGCATCAAGAGTCGGGCTTTCACTACTCGCTTTTTTGTGTTGCATAGGTGCAACCACACAAAAAGAGCTCAAACAAACCGTTCAATCCCTAACGCGGGGCTTGGTCTAGTTACACCATTTTTGTTAAAAGCTAAAATACTATCTATACAGTTGTAAAGTTTTAAGCTCTGTAATGTAAGAGTGAGGACTTAGGAAGAAGTGTTATTTGTATCTAGAGCATTAGAACCTCATGCTTTACAGTTAATCTAAAACAATTTATGATATATAAATTATATTGAATAAAAAATATTTTCATGATGTTCAGATGTTTTTATTTATGTTTTTTTTGATTAAAAATGTAGAAAGTAGAATTATATCAAATAAAAACAGAAAAGGAATTAGGAGTGTAAGATCCCCAAATTAAACAAGATTTCTTGAGCAATATGGTGGAGTAAATAAACCTTAATTAAATCTCTGTAAAAATTGATTCTGTAAAGCGTTAAAAAACAAATAATTGAAATTTTTTTAAAAAATACTTGATATAAATTTTCAATAATAGTTGCCAGAAATAAAAAGGTTTGTATATTTGCACCCGCTAAAAACACGAACAGTGTTTTAGTGTAAACGTTCATACAAAAGTTGATTGATTAAGATTTTAAGAGAGGTAAAAACTTTTAAAAAAAGAATCAAAAAACATTGTGAGTTTAATAAAAGGTTGTAAGTTTGCAGCCGCTAAAAACGGTAACGTAA